>NZ_CP150269.1:1097500-1697500 GCF_037976825.1 Paenibacillus sp. FSL K6-1330 | reverse complement strand
GGCTATCCAGCTCCTTCACGAACTTGTCGTACTCGGCGAGATCGCGGTCCCCCAGAATGAACTTCAGTGTGTTCTGATCCGTGTAGTCCTTCAGCGGCGTGCTCAAAAGCGTCACTCGCTCGCGTTCTTCGACCGAGTACGGAATCGGCGGCTCCGGCTTCACGACGGTTTTCGTTTCGCTCATGCTCTTCTGGAACTGCTGCTCTTCCTCGCTGAACATGGATTGAAGCAGCTCGGTTGTACCGCCGTATGCAAACACCCCGCCCGAGAAGCCATGCTCGATCCGCAGATCCTTCGTTCCCTTCGGATTCAGTCCGTTGTAGTTAATGTCGTCCATCAGCTTGCGTACGCCGCCTTCCTTGGTATACGTCACGCCTTCTACGCCCCACTTCGTAAATTCCTGTCCCTCATCGCTGTAATAGAGCCAGTCGATAAACTGCAGGATGGCTTTAAAGTGCTCACTCTCTTTCACCTTGGAAGAGATCATCACTCCGTTCTCGAGTCGGCTGCCGGACATCAGCTGGCCTGCCGGGCCGCCGGGAACCGTGATTTTGCTGATTGCATACTTGCCTTCGCCCAGCGTTTTGTCCATATCATTACGGTGCTGGACCACGGTCTGGGAGTTGCCGTTAATGATGAAGGATTTGCCGGTCACGAACTTTTGCACAGCCTGATCGTCATCCTGGGTAAAGCTCTCTTTGTCCAGCAATCCTTCATCCACCAGCTTGTGGAAGTAGGCCAGCATATCCTTATATTCATCCGTTACTGCCGTATACACAAATTCATCCGTGTCTTCCTCATACGTAAGTCCGCTGCCGTAACCCCATCCGCCTTTGGTGCCAAAGCCCGTAGCCGCGATGTTCAGCGTACTGTTGAATTTGAAGCGGTCGGAGAACGGCGTAACGTCCGGGTAATCCTGCTTCAGCTGCTTCATGGCCGTATACAGCTCATCCCAGGTGGTCGGAATCGCGATGTTATGCTTTTCGAAAATATCCGTACGCACGATCAGCGTATAGTCCGGCCACACCGCCTCATGCAAGCCCGGAAGCACATAATATTTCTTGTCCTCTTGGCGAAGTCCCTCCAGTTCGCTCTCCATATCCCATTTCTCGATCTTGTCCTTGAAATTCGGCATCAGATCAATGTAATCGCTAATCGGCAGAATTGCACCGGAAGCCACAAACGCGGATTCCTCCCCGGGGTAAGTCTTCGGAATGACCAACGGAGCGTCACCGGAGCTGATCAGCAGACTGCGCTTTTGACTGTAATCACTCATCGGCACGATCGTCGGCTTCAAGGTCACGTTTGTCATTTCTTTTAGTTTAGCAAAAAGCATCCAGTCCTGCTTGTAAGGATAAGCTGGCTGGTCGCTGTAAAGGATGGACAAATCGAAGGGCTCCGTCGCCTTAAACGTATCGCCTACCGAGTAAGTTTCCATGGCGCCCTTATCTTGATTCTCGGCCTCTTTGCCGCCTGTTTTATCGGTACACGCCGCCAATACCGCAACAATCAACGATATTAATAAAGCTTTGCCAGCAAACGAACGAGGACTTTTTTTCATTTTCCTATTCCCCCCAAAATATCAATAATGGCCAATCGGATGGATAATCCTATTGCTTTACGGACCCAAGCATGATGCCGGTTACGAAATATCGCTGCACGAACGGGTAAATCGTCAATATCGGCAAAATGGTCAGCACCATGGTCACCGATTTGATATTGGCAGATATCTGCGTCAAGTTATCGGCAGAAGTGGCGCCTGCGGAAGTCACGCCTGTCGCGCCCGCTATCATGTTCCGCAAATAAATCGTGACCGGGAAGAGTTCCTTCTGATCCAGGTACAGAAAGGCCGGAAACCAGGAGTTCCAGTGCCCGACTGCATAGAAGAGGACCATGGTCGCGATCACCGCTTTGCTTAAGGGCAGCACGATCCGAAGCAGCATGCCATAGGTGTTCAGGCCGTCAATGGCCGCGGCTTCCTCCAGCTCTTCCGGCATATTTTCAAAAAAGGATTTCATGATGAGCATGTTGTAGATGCTGATGGCTCCCGGGATTACAATGGCCCAGATCGAGTTGCTGAAGCCGAGGCTGTTAATGAGCACATAGTTCGGGATCAGCCCTCCGTTGAAGAACATCGTGAACACGGCAAACATCGTCAGAAACTTGCGGCCTACTAACCTTTTCTTGGATAAGGCGTAAGCAAAGATCGTTGTTAAGAACATGGATATCGCAGTGCCAACCACGCTGTAAACGACGGTGTTTTTGTAATTCGTCCAGAACATGGCGTCTTTGGTCACGGTTTTGTAGGTATCGATATTGAAGCCCCTGGGAATTAAGTTCACCTTCCCTGAGTTGATGTACGACTCGCTGCTGAAGGATTGAGCAACCACGTTCAGGAAGGGGTAGAGCGTGATGAAGACAACGAACAGCAGAATAATGGCATTGCACACTTTGAATGCCTTATAGGATCTTGATTCCTTCATATAGGCGCTCCCTCCTTACCATAAGCTTCGATCCGTCAGTCTTCGCGAGATCGCATTCACGGAGAAGACCAATATAAGTCCGATCACGGACTCGAACAATCCGATGGCTGTAGCATAACTGAAGTTGTTTGATACGAGACCGACCCGGTACAAGTAAGTCGAGATGACGTCGGCCGTCTCATAGATGACCGGATTGTACAGCAGCAATATTTTCTCGAACCCTACCGCGAGGAACGCTCCCATATTCAGGATCAGCAGCGTCACAATTGTCGGGAGGATACCCGGAATCGTGACAAACAGCGTTTGCTTCCAGCGGTTAGCCCCGTCGATCCTCGCCGCCTCGTACAGGGATTCATCAATCGTCGTTAATGCGGCCAGATACAGAATCGCGCCCCAGCCCATGCCCTGCCATATTTCCGAAGAGATATAGATCGTCCGGAACCACTCGGCGCGCTGCATGAAATTGATTCGTTCTCCATTAAAGAACTCAACAAGCGAGTTAACAGAGCCATTAACCGACGTCAATTGCAGGATCATCCCGGCAACGATGACGATGGACAAAAAGTGCGGGAGATAAGAAGCCGTCTGGACGAATTTCTTGAATCGCTTGCTCTTCACCTCATTCAGCAGCAGTGCAAAGATGATGGGAACCGGGAACGTAAAGAGCAGGGACAACGCACCAAGAAGCAGGGTGTTCTTGAACACGTTCCAGAACGCAGGGTCATGGACAAACATGTTGAAATAGTGGAGTCCTACCCATTTCTCCCCGTAGATGCTGCCTCCGGGCATAAATCGCCTGAAAGCGATCACGTTGCCAATCATCGGTCCGTATTTAAAAATGAGCAGGTACATAACCGGCAAAATCAACAGGGAATACAGCTGCCAATCCTTCCGGACCAGGGCAGCGACGGTTTTAAGTTTGGGTGTTTTCTTTGCTGTTTTCACTGCTGGCAAAGAATGATTTACAACTTTTGGCTCCATCGACGTTATTCACTCCATTCCGTATGGCCTCTTCTCATACCTCTTCATTCATGGAATACGGCCGTATTTCATGATCCATCTCCATTCAACACTCGTGATGAAATCGCTTTCATTTATTGCGGTTATAAACAAGCTGCTACTGTTACGGCAGAATAATGGGTAATATCCGACCTCTATTGATCCCCCCTCCAATGTTAAACGCTTACAATTATGTTCAAAAAATAGACTCCCGTATCTTGAACGTTTGACTGACAAAGTGAACCTGCTGCTTCTCCCACCTATGTAGAGAGTTACTTTTACCATACTAGTATAACTAGTATGGTAGTCAGTTTCATTTTAATGGACGTTTTCTACAATTTCAATACATTTTTTTCTCATGTGTAAAATTCGGATCCCAAGCTGCAAAAAAAAACGTGAGCATTCAGGCTACGGCCTGCTGCGTCACGGTTTTCGAACTCGATACCTGCTTAGGTATTCATCATGCATAAAGGGCAGAAGCCTTCGCTTCTGCCCCTTGAGGTTTCCCCATGCCGACTTTATATTTATTTCAGCTCCGTCACGTTGCCGTCAATGCTGACGCTTTTGATGTCCATATCCCCCAGAAATACGAGGTTATTCTTGCTGTCCAGATTATACAGCCACTGAAATCCGCTCTTTGTGGTGCTTGTCGAGCTGGCGTGAAGCTTCAATTCCGATCCGTCCGCGGCGATGACCTTAACCTCCGGCGTATAGTCCGGCAGTTTATCCAGCTCACCGTCGGTACGCTTGCCTTCGATGGCTACACCGATGGATGAAACACTAATGGTTTGGAGAGACAGTGCTTCCTTACCCTCATCAATCGCCAGATTCAGGCTCTGCTCTCTTTGCTTGCCGGGAGAAATGGTGAATTTAACATCCCATGGCCCTTCGACGGTATGGGTGTCGTCCGCTGCCGTGATTCGATCGGCTGTAATCCGTGCCTTTAACCCGTCGAGGTCACTAATCGCATCCATCTCAAATACGCCGACAAGCTTTTTGTTATCATCAAGAAGCTGCTGCCCCACCATATAATTCACACTCTGCTCCGTTTTCAGTTCAAGTAGGGGGATCGAAACACCCTCGGGGAATGGCATGCCGTCCTCTTTCATGAAACTGACCACCAAATAACCGCTGTTGCCGACATAAACCCCTTCTTCAACATTCATGGTTACCCCGGATGCTGTATCCGTCCCTTGTATAGGTGACAGTTCGTCTTCCGCAATCGACGCGGATTGACCGAAGAACTGCTTCAAGCTATCCATGTATTGGCTCGCAAAAGCGGTCGTGCTAAGTATCATAATCATCGCGGCAGCGATAACGATACTGGCTTTATATTTTTTCACTTTCCTGCTTTTAAACACCATCGTTTCCTCCTCTTGAATACGGTTCATCGCCCGGTTCTTAATCCGTTCCATACTGATCTGCTGCGTCAACTCGCGTTCCTCTTCCTCCGTAAGGAGGAGGTTGTCCAGCTCCTGATTGTCGATATTGGCCATGATATCTACAATTCGCCGCTTCACTTGCATCCATCCCCTTTCGCAATCGATTTGAAGCTTCACTCCTATAGACACGGTCTTTATAGAAATCCTACGGATTCTCGGTTTCATAATGTATGCGCAGTTTGTCCCTTGCCCGGCGGATCCGGGCGGTGACGGCTTTCTCCTGCATATTCAGCCGGCTTGCAATATCGCGGACTTTCTCTAAATAAAAGTACCTGCGGATGAATATTTCGCGATCCGGTTCGCCCATCCCCTGTACCATGCCGCTTATCGTTTCCTTCTCCTGCCGGAGAATAGCCAATGCCTCCGCTGAGGGGCAAGAAACGGCATCATCTTCCAACTCGGATTCAATGACCCGCTGTCTTTTTCGTAAAACATTCAAGGTATGATTACGCGCGGTGATGGCCAGATAAGGCTTGAGACTATCTCCGCGCAGCATGATTGTGGACCCGTCTGTCCACAGCTTGACCAGCACGTCACCGGTGATTTCCTCCACATCGTAGGAATTAAACCGTCCACCAGCCACCTTAGCGACCACCGCGGCTATGTAGCGTGAATAGCGGTCAACCAAAGTTTCAAAACATAACGGATCTTTCCTCGCAAGCCCATCCAGCAATGTCCGATCCTCCATGGACCCTCCCCCTTTTATAACCTTCTGTTTTGTTGAACCAAGCCATAGATCCGGTGTTACTATATAAGACACCTATAATTCCAAAAACCCTACACATCTTTCGAAAAAATGATCCCTTTGCAAGGGCGACAGGTCCATTGGACAGCTTTGTAACGACAAAAAAGCCGATCCATTTCGGACCGGCTTTTTTGCAAACTTTTATGAAATTATTGTAATTGTGGAGAAGCTTCGGATTGCTGTCTGGAAATGATAAACAGTACGATCCAGATCAGCAGGAATCCCAGAAGCTGAGGACCTGTCACGATCTGCTGGAATACGATCCAGTTGATGAGCACGCCCACCATAGGAAAACTCAATTCCGCAAGTGTTGCCACGGAGGCTTTGGTCGTGGTTAACCCTTTATAATAAACCAGCAAACTCAGGAGACCCGGCAGCAATGCCTGACCGATCAGGTTCAGCGATACCAAGGCAAAGGCCCCGGTATTCCAGGCCGGCATATTCCATGCTGCCCCCTCACTCCATGTAATGACGGTCAGGAGCGGCAGTGCCAGCACGAAACGCAGCGAGGTTACCGTCTCGTATTTCAGTTTGCCTACCATCAGGCGCCCCATGACCGTTGAACCGCCCCACAGGGCTGCCGCACCTAAGGACAAGAGGCTGCCAACTTGAATAAACTCGTTCCAATGGCCAATCGGAAGGGTTAGGCCAAAGGTCAGTAAATACGTGCCCGCCAAAGCGATAATGAGCAGTATCCCGAAATGGCGCGGAAGCTTCTCTTTCAGAAGTAAGCTGGCCAAAATGATGGCAAACAGCGGCTGAAGCTTCTGAAGCAGCAGGACGGCATTCAGATTGCCGCTCGACAGCCCCATCGTAAACAATACGGTAGCCAATGCCGAGCCGCCCCAGGATATAAACAGCAGCGCGCCGACATGATTCCAGCCAAGGCCTTTTAGTTCCTCGCGGTTCTTCCACAATACAGGGATTGCAATCAAGGATATAATGATGTGTTCAAGCAAAACGATCTGAGCCGAAGTCAGATTCTTGAGCAGAATGACCCGGAATAACGGGTCTACGCCCCACAGAGCGGCTCCCAAAACGACAAGCCAGAACCCTCCCTTAAAACGTCGACTTGCCTGTGCGTCGGAACCATAGGGTTTCATTTTAACCCCGGTATTAATATTACTCATCTTGCCCTCTCCTGTCTTGAATACGGAGGTCTTACTAGCAGAAAACCCCCGCCATCGACATGTGTCGACGCATACGGGGGCTGATCAAATAAGCCTGCGTCGAATGGAAAATTTCCCATCTACGGCAAACTCATCTTTGATCTTCTCCCATCCGGACTTTACCGTCGGCCTTGGAATTGCACCAAGTCAGTCGCTGCATTCATGTTCGTGCCAGAACGCAGCGAGTCGCGGGCTAAAGTTTCGTTCACGCCGGAACGAACCATCACCGCCGGTTAGGAATTTCACCTTACCCCGAAGATCCATATTCATGTTTTATTTTTGTCATGCATCCATACTAATTAACCGATAATCCCTATAAGCTTAGTTGATGAATTGAATTATAACATGAATCCTTTCATGTAAATACATCTATTTTCAAAATAAATGAAATTAGGCTTAAATACAATGAAAAATCTCACATTCAACCAAGACTTACTGAGAATTATACAGCAAGTATCGATTTGTTACCAGTATGATTTTTTGCCATTTCCCTTTTATGTTATATCGAATACCTTGAAGATGGACCGGGTACCGACTGCCCCAGCCTGAAGGCATAACAGATCAAGAGCTTCCTTGGCATTGAGGCTCATTCCGCCTGCTCGAGGCAACGACATCGATAGATCTGTTGAACTGGCGGCGGTTTCACTCTCGAACTGCTTCGTCTCGCTTAATAGCATTTTGCTCCCATCCGGCCGAACCATATACTGACGCAAATAGCCGCCTTCTCTAACGGTTACCATCTTTCCCTTGGCCTCTTCTTCCTTCTTGTTCTTCTGGAGCAGCTGTTCAAACCCTTCTTGGGCTGGTTCGGCTTTCTTCGATTTCACAGGACTCCAGTATGTATATGCTGACTCAACGCGCATGAACTCACATCCTTATCCAATTGTTATTTTAACGCTTACTTCAATTATCGGATGCCTGGACACTTCTCTTTAATCGCTCACAAATGACTTAGATATAAAAAACCGCCCGAAAGGTTTCTGATCAACCTTAAGGACGGTCTTATAATTTCTAATGTATTCCCGCTTCGCTTAGTTCATGAACTTCAATGCTGCCAAAGTCCGCTTCAGAACAAGTGCTGCTTGTGCACGGGTAACCAAATCGAGCGCTCCGAAATTACCCTGATTATCACCCTGCACGATGCCTTGCTCAGTAATACTGGCTACATGGGCAGCCGCCCAGACAGGGATGGATGCCTGATCTTTGAATTCATTACCAGCATTCGCGCCCTGGTTCGGCAGGCTTGTCGGACTTACCGCTTCCATAGCCCGGGTAATCATCACAGCCATTTCTGCCCGGGTCATGCCGGCATTTGGTGAGAAAACACCATCTGTGCCGCCTTCGATCAAGCCGTAACGCAACGCTGCGCCGATCTCGCCAGCATACGCGGAGGCATCCTGGACATCCTTGAATGCTCCGCTCTCGATAACTGGACTAAGTCCCATCGCACGGACCAGCATAGCCGTAAACTCTGCTCGCGTGATTACCTTGCCCGGTGCGTACGAGTTAGCGTTAACTCCGTTCACGAGAAGCTTGGAAGCCATAGATTCGATTTCCTCTTTCGCCCAGTGTCCGTTTAGATCCGCAAAGGTTTTCTTGTACTGCAGCAGTGCATAAATGCCGTTTCCGGCATGCTTCACTTCGATGGCCGGTTTACCGTTCCATGTCGTCGCTGCAGCCGGTACAAATCGGAAGGTTCCTGCATCGGCGTCATAGATTACAGCAGTGACCGAATTCGGAGCTGTTCCTGCCGGCAGCGGCAGGATGCGACTGACCACACGCTTCCCGAAATCCTTTACTTCTTTCTCTGCGCCCGGCACGCCAACCGCTACGCCAAACTGAAGTGCTCCATTCGCAGCCATCACGGCGCCCATGGAAGTTGCCTTGCTTGTCATAGCATCCACCACGCTGCTACCAACCGGGGTCATGGATATTTTCACTTGGATGCTGCCGGAGCCTTGTACAGACTTCAAAGCTTCATCCAAATGCAGAGCCGTTACCGGAAGACGGAACGCACCAAGTGCGGTCTCCAGCACCAGGGTCGTATTCGAATTCCGTTCCATGGCCTGCTTCAGACCAGCTGCCGAAAGAGATAGATCAGCGGCACGGTTCAACTCAGGGGCCCGAATAATGAGTTCCTGGTGCCCGTTCGCAGATAATCCGGCAACTGCCTTCTTCCACGCCTCTTCCTTCACCGTAATGTGGTCCACTGCTCCACCTGCAGCGCTTATATTCAGATCCTTACCTGTCATTACGCTGGGCAATGATGTATTTCCACCCGTGGAAGGAGGGTTAGGCTGCGTTGTCGGCGGTGTTACAGAACCGCCTCCCGAACCGCCTGATCCCGAACCTGATCCCGGAGAGGAGCCGTCACCTGGATTCACCGGTTTCTTCTGCTCGGTAATTCGTCCCTCGACCTTCGGCGAGACCTTTCCGCCAAGCTTGGTCACGTATTCCATGAAGATTTCATAATCCGGATAACCCAGATCCTCGTTATATTTCCCTTCGGCAATCGCTTCGGCAAAGGATTTATATCCGTCCCCGCCTTTGGCCACAAAACTGTTCGTTGCCATCCGGTACGTTTCGGTCAATACCAGGGGTTTATAGCTTCCGCCCTTCATAATCTGTACATCGTACACTTTATTTCCTGCCGGAGCGCTAGGATCCCATTTGAATTTCATCCCGGCGATTTGCGGGAATTTCCCCGGCAGATCGGCCAATTTCGCACCGCTAATTCCGTTTTCCAATCCGTCCTTCAGCTGCTGTCCTGTGACGTCCATGACAAACAGCGTGTTTCCGAAAGGCATCACCGTGCGCAGCTCGCCCATCGTGATTTCACCTTCATCAATAGCGGCGCGAATACCTCCTCCATTGGTGAGGGCAATATCGGCGTTCTTAAGCTCCTTGGCTTTTGCCAGCATGCCATCCGCAATTAGATTACCGAGATTCGTTTCCTTGGAGCGGACATTCTCGCGCTTACCGTCCAGCAGAACATCGGCTATACCGACTACCTGCTTCATGAGCTCTTCTAATTCGGCATTATAAGGGGCCAGCATATCCTTGGCCTGCTTGTCTTCTGCCACATTGCTATCCACCGGAATCAGTTTGCCGCCGAGCTCGCCTTCTCCGACGAGGACCTTGCCTTCCTTGTCAAATTGCAAGTCGACCCGGCCGAGGTATTTCCCCCATTCATTCGCTTGCACGATGACGGTTGGTGTACCGTGTTCATTGTCCGTCACCACTTCCGGTGCATTGAGCGTCGTGTGGGTATGGCCTCCAACAATGAGGTCGATGCCTTCAACCGCTTCGGCAAGCGCCTGATCTTTGGCGTAGCCCAGATGCGACAGACCGATGATGATGTTGAGTCCTTCCTGCTCCATCGCCTCCACCGTTGCACGAGCTGAGGTTACCGCCTCGTTGAATACCACATCTTTGCCCGGGCTGGACGTCTCGGCTGTATCTTCAGTGGTTAAGCCGAATACCCCGACCTTCTGGCCGTCAACTAGCAATGTCACATATGGATATACCCCGCTATTTGCCGTCGTCTTAGGCTGATCGGTATCGATCACCGCCGGCTTACGGATCAGGTGCGAAATGTTAGCATCCTGACTAAGATCCACATTCGCGCTGACGAGCGGGAATTGTGCCTTGCTTACGAAATCTGCTAGCGTCTTGGTGCCTTGATCGAATTCATGGTTACCGAACGTCATCGCGTCATAACCCATATAGTTCATGAAGGCCAGATCGGCCAATCCAAACCATTTGGTAAAATACAGATCGCCGGAGAATACATCCCCTGCATCCAGCAGCAGGCTGTTTCCGCCCTCGCTGCGGACCTGCTTAACCAGTGCAGCCCTTCTGGCCACTTCGGACAGATGCGCATGCGTATCGTTCGTATGCATAACCGTTAATTTCCATGGCTCTCCTTCCGGCGAACCATCCGTTACCTTAACCGGTACATCCGCTGATCCATAGCCGTCCTTGCTCAGAACGGTGATCACGGCTTCACCTACGGATACCGGTGCAACCAGACCGTTCGGATCTACGGTAACTACCGTTTCATCAGAGGAACTCCAGGCCAGCTCGCTGGATCCGCCCTGAGCGGGATCAACGCTCGCTTGCAATTGTACCGGGGAACCGCCCGGATTCAGCGTGAGCGAAGAGTGATCCAACGTAATTTTGGTCACCTGAAGCTCCAGCAGTGCCACCGTTCCGCTGACCTCATTCGCAACTAGCAGCAGCGGGCGTCCTGTCTTGCTGTCTGCGGCCGGAATAAAGTCCAGTCCCTCCGGGCCGGAATCCGATGCAATCCCTCCGTTAAAATCCCGTGTATTGATGTAGTTCAGAAACGCCGGATCGGATGGGTTCGTCACATCATACGTCATTACCCCGCCAATGCGCTCCAAGCCGACAAAAGCCAACGTCTTCTGTCCTACCTTACCCACCGTTACATATTCGGGCTCTGGTCCTTTCTTGGAGCTGCGGCTGTCCAGATCGGTTTTGTCATTGCTGGCATTGAAATGATTCGGTAAACGCTCGGCTGTAATCTTCTCAAAATCACTGCCGCTGTCATACACCTGGGACATATCGGCTGCATTCCATATGGAGAATGAACGACCTCCGTACAGGTACAGTCCCTCATTGCCCATATCGCTGGCAACTTCAACCTTATCGTAGGTGGTTCCTTTGTCTGCCAGAAATTGTGCTGCCGGAGACAACGGATCCAAATTAGGTTTCATTTTGCCAATGTTACTTTCATTGCTTCGCTCATCCCAGCCTGTTGCGTCCCCTTCATTCGCGGACAGAATGTACTGCTGTCCATTCACGCTGTAGGTCGCGATTCCGTCAGGCATATACATTCCGTAAAAAGGAACGTTCTCAAACTTGATTTGTCCATCCTTCAGAAGGTCAAGCTGATTCTCTGGTTGATTGAAGTCCTTATACCCGAGTCCCTTAACCGCTTGAACACGCTTCGCGGCGATATCGACCACGGCGATCGCATTATTCTCCTGCAAGGCGACGTATGCCGTCTCCTCATCTTCGGACAACGAGATGTACTCGGGCTCAAGATCATGAACAGCATCGTCCTTGTTTCCGGTGCTGCGAATTTGCCCGTCCGCTTCCACAGGTCCGCGAATATGTACCTGATCGTCAATGATGGACGGGTCATCAAACTTCAGATAACTTACTTCGCCCGATAGGGTATCGATAATCGTAATGCTTCCTTCCGGATCAGAAGCAATCTCTGTACGAGGCTCGCCTTCATCCGCTGTCAGGATATAACGGCCATCGGAAGTATACTTAACCATGTCCGGCTGGATGCCGGTTTCATAAGATCCGATCAAACCGCCGTCATAGTCGAGTACCAGAACCTTGCCGGCTTTTGCATGATCCTGCTCCTGAACAACGACCACCACCTGCTTCGTCTTGGTGTTGATATCCACGCTGGTCAGGTCCCCATACAGAAAACCGCCCGTGCTTGCCAAGTCTTCCACATTGATCTGCTTGTCCTTTTGCAAGCTGCCATCAGCGCCAAGCGACACGATTTCGAGACTAGCCGGCTGAGTTGAACCATTGACCAGATAGAGCTTCCCGTTATCCTTGTTGTATTTTACAATTTCCGCAACGCCGCCATCCTTATTGGAGGTCCCTACAGAATAATGCCCGATCATCTTCATGGCTAGCTTGTCAGCCACCGGATCAGGCCGTTTCCCCAATACTTGCAATTTCACAGTCGATTGAGCCTTTGCAGGTACGGCTGCACTATCTTGTACCATTACCTCAACCGTATATTCGCCCTCTTGTCCAGCAGCAGGCGTACCTGTAATGAATCCTGTATCGGACTTAATGTCCAAACCTACCGGTAGACCCGTCGCTGAGAACGTATACGGTGCTTGTCCGCCATACACATCAACGGTTACCGTATATGCTTCTTCTGCATGTGCATCCGGAAAAATTTTATCGGTAATGCCGAAATGAACGGCAGCGACAGCTGCATCTTGTGATGCTGTCTCCATGCTTGCCGTCCGGAGTATCTCCTGTCCCTCTTCAGCCATCACGGTGCCCGCCGAAAATAGAGAGGCCATCGTGATTTCCGCCGCCATTAACAGCGAGACTACTTTCATGCTTTTATGCTTCAACTCCATATCCCCTCTTCTATCCTTATTTAATTTCAAGTGTAAGGAAGAAGTGTTAACGCATCCTCAATAAAGGTCACGGTTTGTGTAAAATGGACGCTACACAGCAAAAAAAGCCGCGACAGCCATGCCGGGCTTCTGTAAGCGGCAGCTGTGTCCGAGCTACCTGCCGCCTTGAAATTACCTTCATATATGCTTTGTGATACTCCACTTATCAGAAGAATTACCCGCTTTCTCATCGCCTTTAATCAATGATTCCAAAATGCCTCATCGTGGCTATGGTTATCAATATACACCAACGTAGGAACAAGATGGCCCACATGAGCAGAAAGCCCTGAATCAACCGCTCAACCATCCATTCAATCTTCTTGTTCGAAGTATATCTCCGCCTCTTGCTTAAAAAGCCATACCGCGAAGACCTTGGGAATATCTCTGAATGTCGTCTTCGGCTCCATCTGCTGCGTCTTCCTCTTTGTCACATTTCCGACAATATTGTAGTCAAATCGACATGATGTCTGATAAACTAACATAAAGAATTGCTATTTGTAACAAACACTTCACAAGAATAACAGCCGAAGATCAATTCATGACTATTCGAGGCCATAACGTGTGAATCGTTTATGTTTGCCTAGGAAAGAGGAACCAACATGAATCGTAACTGGTTTACGCGGATGCTCATGCTGTATATCCCTGTCTTTCTGATCGTCCCCGCCTTTTTATTTTTTGTCTTTTCCCAATCATTGAGCGAGAGCAACCGAAAGGATGCCGAGCGCTCCAATGCTTTCGTAACCCAACAAGCGATGCTGATGATTGATACGTCGTTGTCTTCGCTGGATCAGAAAATTTCGCTCGAGATGCTGCGTAATCGAAAGGTCATATCCTTTTTCTCCAGAAGCACGGAAAAGGATCTGCCCCTTCAGGTGGACGTGATGAATCTTTTGCGCGATTTAAAAATGACCAACCCCCTGATTCATTCCATCTATATGGTTCAAGCGGATCATAATCAAGTCCTCAATGAAAGCACGAGCTATCCCTTGGATCAATATGCCGATAACGCCTTCATTCGCTCCAAGCTGGAAACACCCAACAGCCATTGGTCGGATATCAGATCATACAAGGAGCTGCCCTCCGACAAAGGAGTGCCGGTCGTTTCACTGACGCGCAGCGTTTCCATCTTCTCGAAGCATCATGGGCTAATCGTCGTTAATGTAAGCGCTGACGCCTTGCAGGGAATGCTTCTTCAAATGCACGATCCGTCATCCCGCATACTAAGCCTGTATGATTCCCAAGGGAACAGCTTATTTGATATGGCAAAATCGAAGACTTCTGTAAGCAAGCCTGTAACCAACAACGGCGCCCTTCAGTCAGAAGCGAATTCCGAGTATACGGGCTGGCGCATCGTTAGCAGCGTTCAAAGGGCGGATACCTTCAATTTCATCATTAGCTTATCAAATATATGGTTTATTGCCGGTTTGCTTCTATGTGCCGTTTCGGTTGCCTGGATCGTCTACGTGACGCTGCAAAATTACAGACCCATTCAGCGCCTGGTCAACCAGCTGCAGCAGCTATCCTCCAAGGATGACGTCCCGGAGGAAATCCATAAAAACGAATTTACGTTCATCAATTCCAAATTGCAAAATATGATTGATCAGAATAAAAGGTTCCAGTTTCAGTTCGAGGAGGACTTGAAGGCTAAACAAAATTTTTTCATGTACGAGCTGCTGGAAGGGACGCGCTCTTTCGATCTGAAGGAATGGGAGAAGGAAGCAGCCAAGCACGGCCTGCCTGTGCTGTTTGGCAAGCCATTGGTTTTTGTCTTGGAAATTGATCATCGTTCAGAGTGGAGCGCCAACTACGGTCAGAAGCAGCATGGCTCCCAGCAAAAAGCCATTGAAACGATCATCCTGGAAGCGGCGTCGGATCACGCCTGCGAGGTAAAGCTTCTGTGGGTGTCCTTGCACCAGCTTGCTTGCATTTTGGTCATATCGCCACAAGCGGAGAAACAGGGATTCGAGGCACTCTCCTTCACCGAAGAATGCCAGCGCCGATTTGCCGATGCCTTATCGTTCACCGTATCCATCGGCATCGGGGAGCCGGTTGAGCATCCGGATAATCTGCATGATTCCTATCACGAGGCATTGGATGCGCTGCAAACGAAGCCCGTAAACCGAAGTGCCATGATCATTCCTTATTCGTCCGATGCCTTGTCGAAGGATCACAGCTTTCATTATTTTCAACAGGTCGACCGGATCGTTGACGCCTTCCAACTGCAAGAAGTCAAGTGGAAGACACAGATGCAGGCGCTCTTTCAGAATATGCTGGAAGAAGGCATATCCCGACGGGGCGCAAGCAGCGTACTGCATTACCTGACGTACCATTTGAACAAGACGGCTTCCAGTATGAATGACGAATATTACCTGCTCTGGAAAACGGAAACGATGCCGGCACTCGACCGGGTTCAGAAAGAAATCGACCTGCCGGAAGATTGGACGCAGATGGTGCTCCAACTTCTGGAGCAATTTGCCCAACGGCTGGATAAGCAGCGGAATCTGCGAAGCCAGGGAAACCTCGTACAAGAGGTTAAGGCTTATATTGAAAAGCATTATACGAAAGCGGAACTATCCCTTGACTACTTGCAAGACAAATTCGGGATCAGCGGCAAATATCTGAGCAGATTATTCAAGGAAGAGTATGGCTTGAAATTTGTGGACTTTTTGATCGATTTGCGAATTCAGGAAGCGAAACGACTCCTTACGGAAAGCGCATTGTCTGTACAAGAAATTACGGAACGGGTCGGTTACAGCAGCCCGATATCATTCGCCAGGACTTTCAAAAAAATTACCGGCATACCCCCAATGGATTATCGTAAAGGCAAATAAAACGGCGCAGACCCCGATATCAAACGAAGGCCGAGGAGGACATAAAAGTCTCCCTCGGCCTTCTCCCGTCTATGCCTCGGTTGCTCCTACCCGCGCAGTGATGCCCTTCACCGCAAAGTAGAAAATAGTTTCTCGTAGAGAAAAGTTTTTTGTGATTAATATTACATACAATTTCCAGTGTTATTTAAATTGCCATCGCGGTAACGTTTACACTAACACTGTATTCACCTTTCGGTTTGTTTTACGAAAAGTGTTTGTTGTCCTGACTTGGCAGCAGGTGTTTTTATTAAGGGCATAGGAACGGCGCCTCACCGCGCTTTCCACAATACTAAAAAGCCAGAAGGGGATGAACTAGCATGGTAGACAAGAACAGAAAGAAAAAGGGATGGACGGCTCTTATCGCTGCAGCCCTTACGTTATCAACCGTATTAAGCGCATGCTCGGGTGGTAAAGACCCGGCATCGGCAAGCAACGACCCGTCCGAAGGTGATCAAATTACGATCTCGTTCGAGACGTCGGTGTATGCGGAAGAACCTCATAAGAAGGCAATCGATGCGCTCATTGCCAAATACAATGAATCCCACCCTAATGTCACCATCAAAGTTCACGGCACAGACTACGAGAATTACTGGGATAAACTGACCACGGAGATTCTGGCAGGTACACAGGGGGACATCGTTCAGGTATACCCTGAGAATATTGCCACCTATAATGCGCTGCAGAGCGGCGGCACTTTCGTGAATCTCGACAAAAAGATTCAAGCGAGCGGACTTGAGGACAAACTTGTCGGACAGGAACTGAGCAAGGTCGACGGCTCCTATTATGCGCTGTCCAATTACGCATGGGGATCAACCGGCATTTTCTACAGCAAATCGATGTTCGAAGCGGCCGGAATTGATCCTGCCTCCATTCAAACGATGGACGACTTCAAAGAAGCCGCCATTCAACTTGGCGGTGTTAAAGACGGGCAATACGGGTTCTCCAGCGTCATCGGCACGCATCCCTTTATCGCCTCGGAATGGTACAGGCTGCTCGCTCGTCCGGTATCAGGAGGAATTTACTTCCCAGACGGCGAGGCAGGCCCTTACGAAGCCGACCGGATTAATGTCAACTCGGCACCGAACGTTTGGGCAGCGGAGTGGTGGCAGGATCTAATCAAGAACCCGCAGGCAACGCCTCCAGGAACCCGCGACAAGAAGGTCAGCCGCGAGATGTTCTGGAATGGGCAAGCCGGCATGATGATGGATGGCCCTTGGTTTATCGGCATGACCAAAGAACGCGATGAAGCTTTAATGGACGACCTTGGGCTCATTCCGCAGCCTTCCGTCGTATACGAAGGCCAAACCTATAAACCGAACCCGCACAATTACCCGATCGTATCGATGATTTCCAAAGACAGCAAGCATCCTGATGAAGCTTGGGAGTTCCTTGAATGGATGACATCCCAAGAGGCGCAGCAGATTATCGCCGGCTCTGGCATGATTCCGAGCAGCAAGGAATATGCCGAATCCGAAGAATACAAATCGGAGAATCCGCTGGCTGCCCAATTCTTCGATTTCCAGGAGAATGTATATGCGCCGGCCGTTATGGACCCGCCAATTCCCGAACTCGGCTCCCTCTCCCAAATCCTGATCAATGCCGCGCAGGAAATGTTTGTTGGCATGAAAGACGCCAAGACAGCGCTGGACAGTGCAGCTGAGCAAATGAAGGACACGATGCATTAAAAAACATTCGGATGATCAAACGTTTGAAGCCGCCTGGCTTCATGGCCGGGCGGCACTTACATCATAAGGAGGTAGGGGAATGAATCCAACGCGAACGGATGTGACAAGCAGGCAAACTCCCTTGCCATTGAAAAGACCATCGAGGGCAAAGCGTTTATGGCTAGAGGAAAAACGACATTTCAAAAAAAATATAGCCGCATATTTATTTATTGCACCGCTGGTCATTACCGTTGCTCTCGTGCTCCTCTATCCGATTCTGAAATCAGCGCTGATGAGCGTGCAGTACTGGAAGGTTGCCAAACCGATTGCCGAAGGTAATCCCTTTGTAGGATTGGACAACTATACAGCCGCGATCCAGTCGGGGAACTTCCTGAAATCGTTAGGCATTACCTTTCTATATATTATCGTGACGGTGGCTCTGCGTTTCCTGCTCGGAATCGGTACGGCCGTCCTACTGAATATTCCCTTCAAGGGCCGAGGGCTTGTAAGAGCACTGGTGATCATCCCATGGGCCGTACCTGAAGTCGTTGCATGTCTCGTATTTATTCTGATGTATGATTACCAATTCGGCGTGATCAATGATCTGCTGCTGAAGCTCAACCTGTTAGCCAATCCGGTCGCTTTCCTCGGCGAAGCCGACACCGCGCTCTGGGCAGCCATGTTCGTCAATGTATGGAAGGGCTTCCCGTTCGCGGCCATCATGCTGCTGGCCGGTTTGCAAAGCATATCCAAAAGCTTGTACGAAGCAGCGGAAATCGACGGTGCCTCGAAATGGCGCCAGTTTCTCAGCATCACCTTCCCGATGTTGAAGCCCGTATCCGTCATCGTGTTCCTGCTGCTTATCATCTGGACCATTAAGGATTTCGGCATCGTATACGTCCTCACCGGGGGCGGACCGAGCCGGGTAACCGAAATACTGACCATCTTCATCTATAGGGCAGGCTTCAAATCGTTTGACTTCGGTCTGGCCTCCGCTGCAGGGATGATCCTGCTGGCGATCTCCATTGTGTTCACCGTCATGTACATGAAAGCGACGAAGGCTGGTGAAATGTCATGAGCAAAGGCCCAAACAAGATTCTAGTATATGTATGCGCTGTTTTTATTTCGTTGTTTGCCGTGTCTCCTTTTCTATGGATGATCTTGACTTCGTTGAAGCCTCAGGCCGAAATCTACAGCACGCCGCTGACGTACCTGCCACATGAACTTAATTGGAATGGTTACAAGGGAATGCTGAATCTCAATGCGGATGACAGCGCCAACTTTATGAAATGGTTCGGTAATACAGCGCTAGTCTCGCTGCTAACAACGGTGTTCTCCCTTGTCATCTCCGCTTTTGGCGGCTATGCGATGTCCCGGTTCGGCTTCCGGGGACGGATGTCGCTCGGATATATCATCTTGTTGACGCAGATGCTCCCCGGCTCACTGCTCATTATTCCGCTGTACCTTATCATGAAGGATTACAATCTGCTGAATTCCCATCTGGGTCTCGTCATCGCATATACCACGTTTGCAGTACCGTTCTGTACATGGATGCTAAAAGGCTACTTTGACAGCGTATCCCAGTCCATCGACGAAGCTGCGAGCGTAGACGGGGCCAACCGGTGGACAACCTTTATCCGGATCCTGCTTCCGCTCACGCTTCCCGGGCTCGTGGTAACCGGCGTCTTCTCCTTCTTAACCAGCTGGAACGAGTTTATGTTTGCACAGACGTTCATCAGCGATTACGACAAATGGACGCTGTCGGTCGGCATCGCCAGCTTTCAAGGACAGTATGTCGTCAACTGGGATTACCTCATGGCGGGCTCCGTCATAACCACACTTCCGATCGTGATTGCGTTCTGGCTGCTGCAGAAACATCTGGTCAGTGGAATGACAGCCGGAGCAGTTAAATAATTTAACCATTCGAGGAGGGTTCACAATGATAAAAATCGGAATCGTAGGCATGGGGATTCGCGGGAATATGTTCGCCGATACCCTTAGCCAAAATCCCTATGCGGAGTTGGCCGCGGTCAGCGATGCTTATGAAACAACACGAAACGCCAGCATGGATAAATACGGGGTTCCCGGTTATCTGCAGGTTGAAGATATGCTGGCAAGCGAGGCTTTGGACGCCATCGTTATTGCCACGCCGGATTTCCTGCATAAAGAGCCCGTTATGCTTGCAGCACGGCAAGGCATTCATATCATGGTTGAAAAACCCTTCTCCACCTCCGTCGAGGAAGCCGAGGACATGTACGCCGAGGTCGAGAAGGCGGGCATTAAGTGCCTCGTCGCATTCGAGAATCGCTGGAATTCTCCATTCGTTGCAGTTAAGGAAGCGGTCCAAAATGGTGAGATAGGCAACATTCTGACCATCAATACCCGCTTAAATGACACCATCTACGTGCCCACCAAAATGCTGAAATGGGCCGGGGAATCAACACCCGGCTGGTTCCTTTTCCCTCATGCCACGGATATTGCCTTATGGCTGAAAAGCGGGGTTCTGCCGGTGAGCGTTTACGCGGTAGGCACGAAGAAGAAATTAGTCGCGATGGGGATCGACACCTACGATTCCATGCAAACGATCGTGTCCTTCGATGATGGCACGCACGCTACATTTACGACCAGCTGGGTGCTGCCCGAATCGATGCCGCTTATCTACGACTTCAAGGTCGAGATCATCGGCGAAGACGGGGCATTGTATGTCGATTTATCCGATCAAATGGTCCGTAAAGGCGGCAGCGTGTACAGTCATGTCCATACGCTCGGTACACCGATCAACGGCCAATATACTGCAGCACCCAATTATATGCTCCATTCCTTCGTCGATCATATCCGCCTGGATACGATGCCGGAATCCGGCGCAGCTGCCGGTTTGTTGAATACCAAGCTGGTGCATGCCATCCATCGCTCCGTCTTAAGCGGACAAGTAGAGCAGGTGTGACATGGAGACATGCCCAGCAGTTGAACGATGTACATTTCTTGACATGCCTGCAGTTAGGGCCGAGAATGATCGCTTATCCATGACGGTGGTTCCGGGCTGGGGGAGCAGCGTCATCTCGCTGCGGTGGAAACCATCCGACACGGAATTGCTGCGTATGCCGCCTTCCATGACGGAATATGAGCGGACACCCTTGTTATATGGCATTCCTGTTTTATTTCCGCCCAACCGGATCGAAAACGGGAGGTTTACTTTTGAAGGCCGGCCCTATCAATTCCGGATCAACGAGCCGCAGCATCATAATCATGCGCACGGGCTTGTTCATGACCAGGCATGGGAAGTCGGACGCTGCTGGACAAAAGGGAATCGGGCCGTGATCGAAACCGTGTTCTCTTCAAGAGGCCGTCCAACGATCCTGTCGCAATTTCCCCACGAGTTCACCATCCTTCTGCGTATGAGCATTGATGGGGCCTCGTTCAGGCAGACCGCGGAAATTCGCAATAAAAGCACAAGCTCTTTTCCATGGGGACTGGGATATCATACCACCTTCCGCTTTCCCTTCGGAAATGAATACGGTCAGGAACGCTGCACGCTGCAGGCCCCTGTCGGGAAACGATGGGTCCTTAATGACCGCGTGCTGCCGACCGGCGAGCTCGCCCATGATTTCCGCAGCAGAGGCTTACGGGATGGCATCTCCGTCAGTCAGTTTCCGCTCGATGATCTGTTCCTTGCCATGCCGGAAGACCGGAATGAAACCGTATTAACCGATTCGGCGGCAGGCCTCCGGGTTACATACCGTGCGGATGACGCATTCAAGCAATGGGTGCTGCACAATGGCGATGGAGCGAGCGGTTATCTATGCCCCGAGCCTTACACATGTGCTACCAATGCCTTCAACCTGGAACTGGATCCGGAAATCACCGGCATGCAGGTGCTGGAGCCCGGCAGAACCGCCTTGCTGTTCTGTACCATCCATGTAGAAGAACTCTGTTCCTCATCCGATTAAACCATAACAGAAGCGGTCCGTAAGCAAGGATGTTTCCTTGAACGGGCCGCTTCATCATGTAACCTGTTTCACCAATTATTTGGATTAGCAAAAGACGCGATACGGAACCCCCCGCACCGCGTCTTTCGATTGTCATATCTTCCGATTACTCCGCCTGGTAGCGTTCAAATGCAGCCTGGTAAACCTCCATATATCGGTCCATCCCCATCTTGTTGAGTGTATTTACATACTCTTCCCATTGGCTGAACGAGGCCGAACCATTCACGAATTTCGCTTCCATTTCCTTCACGTAATCCTCGATATCTTTACCGATCGAGGTCATGACGTCCATTTCCTCCAATGTAAAGTTAAAATTGTACAGGATCTCCTTCACGGCATACGGCTCTGCTTTTTCAGCAGCGGCCATTGCGTTAGGTCGTGTCTCCGAGGCTTTGAACCATCTCTCCCGCACAAATCCCGGATAGCTGCCCCCGAGCCAAGTGAAATACTTGGCCAACGCCTGATCCTGCGTTAATCCATTTGGATTTTCCGTAATCTCCTTCACATACTCCAGTTGACCCTCAGCGTTCTTCGTGTAAGTCTCGCCTTCTTTACCCATGAAATAGAACTGGGCTCCCTCATCCCCGTAGAAATAATCCATCCAGCGGATCGTTGCTTCCGGATTCGGGTTCTTATCAGTAATCGCAAATGCACCTACGTGAACCATCGGAACTTTGACATGAGAATAGAGTTGATCTCCATGCGGTCCCTTAAGCGCCCCGAGCCCGATGTATTCTTTTCGTCCCATCACCATCTCCGGATTCGGCACAATCGTGGCACCGAGCAGGCCCTCCTGCCCTTTCGCATTCAATGCGCCGCCCTCAATCGTGAAGATCTCTTTATCGAGCAGTCCCTCTTGGTGCAGCTTGTTTACGAACTGCAGCATTTCCTTATACTCCGGCAAGGCTTTGGTGAAGCGCAGTTTCCCTGTATCCGGATCTATGTCTACCAATTTATGGCCAAGTCCACTTGTACCAAGTCCCCAAGAGCCTTTCAAGTGATCGATGATTCCGGTAATGCCTGTTGAAGCGAATGGAATCTCATCATGCTTACCGTTACCGTTCAGATCGGTTTTCTGGACCGCCTTCAAATACGCATAGAATTCTTCGGTCGTCTGCGGCTCCTTCATCCCGAGCTGATCCAGCCACTCCTGATTAATCCATATCGGTGTACCAATCAACATGGAGAGCAGCGCAGGATCGTAGAAAGAAGGCAGGGAATAAATATTGCCGTCCGGCATCGTCAGCCCTTTTCGAATATCAGGGTACTGTTCCATCAGCTTTTTGAAATTCGGTGCATATTGATCGATCAGATCATTCAGCGGTATAAATACTCCCTGCTCCCCATAACGGGTTAATTCTGCGGAGCTGACCCTTGCGGAGTAGAATACATCCGGATAATCTCCACCTGCCAGCGCTAGGTTCCGCTTCTCTGTAAGGGTATCAAATGGAATGAGGTTCCAGGTCACATTTACATTCGACATCTCTTGATAGGTTTTCCATACAAGCGTTTCCTCGAATTTGCTCCCGTTTGATGGCGACTTGCCCGTGAAGAACGTCAAGTTAAGGGGCTCGTTCACAATCGGCATGCCGGTCTCGTTAACATTGGTTTGCGGCGTCTCCCCCTTATCCGCTGCACCTTCGCCGCTTTTACTACCGCAGCCTGCCAGCAATCCGGCTGCCAGTACAGCTGCCAATATAAGTGAAGTCCATTTTCTCATCACCATAAAATTCAATTCCTCCTCATGAAATATCCGTAATCAACCTTTAATTGCGCCAATCATAACACCCTTCACAAAATACTTTTGCAGGAACGGATACAGCAGCAGCATCGGCAGATTTGTCACAATGACCGCCGCATATTTGATCGCTTCCGCATCCATTAGACTTCGTGCCAGTGAATCATCACTGATATCAACCATCTCCTGCATTTGTCCCTGAACCAGAATTTCACGCAGGAACAGCTGCATCGGATAATTCGCACGGTCCGACAAATAGATCAGCGCACTAAAATACGAATTCCAGTGGCCCACTGCGTAGAACAAAACCATGACAGCTAATATCGGTCCGGATAATGGAAGCACAATCCGCAGCAGCACCCGCATGTTAGAGGCCCCATCGATAAACGCCGCCTCCTGCATTTCCTTCGGAATGGAGCTTTGGAAGAAGGTCCGCATGATGATAATGTTCCACACCGATACGGCCGAAGGGATAATGATGGCCCAAATCGTATCCAGCATCCCCAGTTCCTTCACCAGCAAGTAATTGGGGATCATCCCCCCGCTGAAGAACATGGTGAATACGATGATCGCCGTAAAAATGCCGCGGCCGTTAAAATCGGCTCTCGATAATGGATAAGCCGCTGCGATCGTCATCAGTACATTCAGCGCTGTGCCCGTCGTGGTATAGAGCAGCGTGTTTAGAAATCCCCGCATGAGCTCCGAATTGGCAAATAACCGTTCGTAGCCTACAAACGACAGTTCCTTCGGCCATAACCATACTTCCCCCCGCATCACCGTTTCCGGAGCGCTGATGGAAGCAATCAGAACAAAAAATAAAGGATACAGTACAAGGAGTGTAATAAAAGATAGTATAATGTAAATAAATACACCGGCTATTCGTTCACTGCGGCTTTGCGGCATATGCCATCATTCCTCCTTACCATAGGCTGTTCTCGCTGACTTTCCGGGCAATCCGGTTTACGGTAATCAGCATAATAAAGTTGACGATGGAGTTAAACAGGCCGACCGCAGCCGAGAAGCTGTACTGGGCACCCAGTATACCGCTCCGGTATACGTTCGTGGCGATGACGTCGGACGCTTCCATATTGAGCGAATTTTGCATCAGGAAGATCTTCTCAAAGCCGACGCCAAGAACGGAACCGATGTTCAAAATGAGCAGAATGGTCATCGTTGGCGCGATCCCCGGCAGATTAATATGCCAGATTCGCCGGAGCCAGCCCGCGCCATCCACCTTGGCCGCCTCATGCAGCTGCGGATCAATCCCGGCAAGTGCTGCCAAGTAGATAATTGAGCTCCAGCCCATGCCCTGCCACACGCCAGACCACACGTAGATGCTCTTGAACCAGGAGGGCTCCGTCATGAATGCGATCGGCTCTCCGCCGAAGGAGGTGATAATCGAATTGACTAGGCCGCTGACCGGCGACAGGAACATCATGATCATGCCAACGACGACCACCGTAGATAAGAAATGGGGTGCATAAGTTACGGTTTGTACAAATCGGCGGAACCGGCCCGATCTGGCTTCATTAATCATCAAGGCCAGGATAATTGGAATCGGAAATCCGACCGCCAACTCATATAACCCGATACCCATCGTATTTTTAATAATCCGCCAAAAGTAAAAGCTGTCAAAAAAGCGTTCAAAATGCTTGAAGCCCACCCATGGACTATCCATGATCCCTTTGTTCGCAATAAAATCCTTAAATGCAATCTGGACGCCATACATGGGTACATAATGAAATACAATGAAGTATAACAGAACTGGTGCAAATAAAGCGTAAAGCTGCCAGTTTCTGCGAACCTGCATCATCCAGCTTCGCCAAGCACTTTTCTTGCGAATGTTTGAATGCGCTTCCACGGTGTTAAGATGACGTTGTAAAATCGGCAATCCCCCCTCTTTCGTCTATGCGTCTTCGTGTGTCCCAAAGGTCCACGTCTGCATCATAAACGACCAGAACGCATAAAGGGTATTGACCATTTTAATGATGTCTCGCCTTTCATTGGATGACCGGGCAGAAGCGCCGTTTTCCTAAAGCATTGCTTAAAATCTAAAATATTGACTATCCATTTTTTACGAACGATTAACACGAATCGGGCACAATCCTTAACACTTGTCCTATATAATGTTGTGAAACCTTGGACGTCAGAAAAATACAAAGGGGGGAAGGGTGTGAATTGGATCAGACATAAAAGCCGCAGTGTATTCTTTAAGATTTTTCTGAGCTTTCTGGCCATCATCGTGTTATTCGGATTGTTCTATATGGTCATCTTCCAGCTTTTTAAGACCAGCCTGCAAAAAGAAATCATCGACACCAGCCAGCAGGCCGTTCACGATACGGCGGAACGGTTCACCAATCAATTCAGCAGGCTTCAGGTGCTGATGTTTGATATATACAATCAATCCGAATTAATCGGCTTCAATAATCAGCTTCGCAACCAGGCGGGAAACGAAGTGAATTACTTGAAAGCCCGAGATGTGATGATGCAGATGCGGAGCGATATCTATAACCCGTTATTCTTTCTGGAGGATACCCTGATTTATCTCCGGGAGTTTGATTTTGTACTGAGCAAATCCGGAAGCGGCGATGCTTCCTATATGTTCAATCGTTCCTATGCAAGTTCGATGTATCCTTATTCATTCTGGAGCAGCTACGAAGGCCATCAGGAGTCCTTCAAACTCCTCCCTGCATCAACCTATCGAATCAACAACGATTTGTCCGAGAAAAAACTGATGCCCTTTGTCTATAAACAGCCGGATAGTCCTTATGAGGTCATTGCCCTCATCGATATCGACAAGGCTGCCCAGTCCTTCTTCGGCGAGGCGGTTGATCGTGCACTCGCCATTCTGAATGCCGAAGGCCAAGTGCTGTATACGCTAGGCTCCATGAACCAAGATCAGCTTCCGTCGTTTGAAGCCGGACAGAAAGCCGTGCTGAAGGATGGAACCTACTATTTTGCCGAAGCCGGATTCGACGGACTGACCTATGTCTCGGCCGTACCTTACAGCCATGTCTCTTCTCAGTTAAGCCGGTTAACCGGCGGTTTGCTGCTCATCTTCTGCCTGTCGCTTGGCGTGGCCCTTGCCGCTTCCTATTTCCTCAGCCGCAGATTGCACAAGCCCGTGAAGCAGATTCTAACCACCGTGCTGAACAGAGCCAACAGTACATCCATGCCAGAATCCGGCAGCATCACGGAATACGATCTGATCCAGAACCGTATTCAAGAGCTGTTCCGGGAGAAGGAAGAAATACGGGAGCGCATGAACAAGCATAAATCGGTTCTAACCAGTTACTCTTATATCAGTCAGTTGAAGAGCATCAATACCGATATCAGCGAGTGGGAGGACTTCCTGTCGGATGACGGAAGCTTTATCGTGGTTCTGTATCACATCCGTTTCCGGATGAATCCGGTTTATGAGCTCCCCCTCCAGACCGATCAGGCTGTCCGCCATATCCTGGAGCATATTCATCTGATCACGGCTGAGCGCTATCCGGGGTCTCATACGTTCCAGATCGAAAAGAACGAGATTGTATCTATCTTTAAACGGGAGGAAGCCGCCCGCCTGGAGGATCTTCTGCTGGAAATCAAGGACATGTTAAACGAGGAAAAGGAATTGTTCCTGGTCACCATCGCCGTCAGTTCCCAGGTGAGCCATTCGTCCGAATTCAATCAAGCCTACCATCAGGTCAAAGGACTGGCCGCGCAGGCACAGCTCCTGGAAGAATCCCAGATGGTAACCAAGCAGCGGGTTCTTCCAACCACCGTCAATCTGAGCCCGTCACAGGAAAAAGGACTGCTGGACGCCCTGCAATCCGGCAGCGACAGCCGCTCCTTGCAGATCATCGACCAGGCGCTCGAAGCAATGCAGCGTAAGGAGGCGGGCATCGCGCAATTTCGTTTCTTCGCCGATTCGGTCGCTTCCAAGATTCTAAGCTATATGGAGATGGCCCAGATAGATAAAACTTCTGTCCAATCCTTGAAGCGGTGGAGCGCAAGGCTGGCAGAATGTCATTGTTTATCTGATTACCAGGGGGTATTCCGTCAGCTCGTCGAAGCCTCCTGCGCCCTCATTCGCAAGAAAAAGGATACCGGCGACGAGCCGCTCATCGCCATGTTCATGAACATCATCCATAACCAGTATGCCGATGATCTGTCTCTCGACTATTTGTCAGCCAAGCTGAACTTGTCGAGCGCCTACCTCTCCGTCTATATCAAGGAGAAGACCGGTCTTAACTTCAGTGATCATCTGCTTGGCATCCGCATGAACAAAGCGAAGGAACTGCTGGCGTGCACAGACTTGACCGTTAATGAGATCAGCCAGCGTGTCGGCTATCTCAACATTACTTCCTTCAACCGGACGTTCAAGAAGGCCACCGGCATAACGCCGGGCGCTTACCGCCGGCAGCATGTGGTGCAGACCCATGCGAGCGGTTAAAGGTCTATCTTAACAACAGGGCCCTTCGTTCCGCTATACAGCGGAACGAAGGGCCCTGTTATTCTAATATGGATCGCTATCCTTTATCCAACCCGATGCCTTTCCCAAATCGCTTTGCTTCGTGATAATAGTAACTGGCTATGCCAATATCGAATACCGCTAACCCCATAGGGTTGAAGAAAACCGTTTCATGATCGTCGTAAGCCGCCAGGCCGTCACGACATAGAATATCTGAAAGCGTCAGGACGTCGGATTCCTGCAATCCCGTCATCAGATGCAGTTGTTCCACATCCGTGTTCTCACGGCAAACCTCCATCCATTCATCGACAACAATGGCCTTGACCCCGGCTACGCTGTCTGTTGTATAATCCCGCAGCGACACATTGAGAAGCAGCATCCCCTTCGATGGCTTCTCATTGATATATCGCTCTTCCGAGACGGTGCATGTGGCAAGAACATCAGCGTTTCGGTAGACAGGCTGCCAAGTATCCGCAATATCTGTGATGTTCCGAACCTCCTCAGGAACGGTTGCCGGATCGATGCCTTTGAGATCGTATAGATGCACACGTTCCAAGCGATCCCCCAACAGCGCCCTGCACATCGCGAGGTGCATCTGCCCCACTGGCCCCCAGCCAATGATACCAATCCGTACGCTCTCGAGCCGCCTGGCTTCAATGAAGGCTTTCAGCATTAACCCGCTTACCGCAGCTGTCCTCAAACCATTCAGCAATCCGCTATATATGACAGCCACGGGCTCACCGGTCAACGGATGATTAAGGATTATCGTGTTATGCGCTCTCGGCAGACCATGCAGGCTATTGCCCGGGAAGCTTGCGATCCACTTGATGCCGGACATATTTACATTTCCCCCAACAAAAGCTGGCATGGCAATGATTCGATTCTCGGGGGCGCGAAAGCGTAAATACGGCTTTAGCGGATGAACGCAGTCCCCGTTCTCTTTGATCCTGATGATTTCATCTATCCTTTGAATCAGCGTTGACCAATCCATCCCGATTTCACGTATGTGTCCGTCATGTAAATAAATCATGATCTATCCTCCAAACGAGAAAGTAACCGGGTCCACACCAAACTCCTGCTGTACCCATATATCGTTATACACCGTGTCCAAATACCTTTCACCGCGATCAGGTAAAATTACCGCACATAACGCTCCTTCAGGGATGCTGCCCGACATCCGCTGGACTGCTGAGATAACCCCGCCAGATGAAGCGCCGGCGAGAATCGACTCGTACCGAACCAGATCCCGGCAGCCCCGTATGCAATCTAGGTCCGACACGTACTCTACGCGGTCCGCTATATCCTCGTGGTATAAAGTCGGCGTTATGCCGGCACCCAGTCCAGGCAATTTCCGCGGACCTTTCTCTCCTCCAAAAATAACGCTTCCCTTTGCATCCACAGCCACAACTTGGGTAGACCACTGCCGATCCGCAATATACTCTCTGCATCCCCGGATCGTGCCGCAGGAGCTAGCCCCGCAAAACAAATAATCAATCTCGCCCAACCGCTCAGCGATTTCCTGCATGGTGGTTTCTTTATGGGCCAAATAGTTGTCCGGATTACCGTATTGATTGGTCCAGTAAGCATTAGGCATACGGTGAACCAGTTCATTAACCCTTCTTATTCGTGCAGGCAGAAATTCACCGGTTTCCTTGTCGGGCTCCGTGACCAGTTCAAGCTCCCCGCCAAAGCTGCGAATGATGCGGCGATGCTGATCGGTTGTGCGCGGATCAATGACACAGATGAAACGCAGCCCCAAGTAGTTGCAGAGTTGTGCCAGGCTGATGCCTAGATTGCCTGAGCTGGATTCAATGACGACCGTGCTCGGCGTGATCTCGCCGCGGCGCATGGCCTCCCGAAGCATATGAAGCGCCGGTCGATCCTTGGTGCTTCCTCCGGGATTCATCCACTCCAGTTTTCCGTATACATCAAACGAACGGTTGTTAAACAATCGACTAAGGCGGATTAATGGAGTGACACCGATCACGCCTGCAATCCCGTCTTGAAGTTCCAAGGTCATTCTCCTTATTTACTCGTACCATATTTTTTTATGTTTAACCGATGTCTTACCTGCTCCTGGCTCACCATCTCCGCGAATCACCTGGATTTCGCCAAGGATTCCGGACTGTATCATCGTACCGATCTCGGGAATCTGCTGCTCGATATCATGCTTGATCCTCTGTAATATCGCTTGCTCTGCCGTGGAATGGAATATATACACGATCAAGGCGTTATGAGCCACCTTCACCTGAACGCTGCCCCCATGCAGATGGCGCAAGGCGACATTTTCAATATCATAGATGCTGATCTTCTCTCCATGCTTCAGATCTGGTCCGATTCGCTTAACGATGCTGCTAAAGCTTTGACGGAGTCTTCCATCCACCATCATTGGACGCAAATCGCGCACTACGTCGTAGGTGACATAGCGAATGGCGGGAAACGCTTCCCGATACCCCGATGTCAGGACGAGCACGGATTCCTCCGGATTGGCAAGCGGTTCGAGATCAGCGTCCAGTTGCTCCGGGCGTACTCCCTCGGCAAGCAGTCCGTCCGTCAGAAGATATCGCCCGTGTTCATGGGAGTAATAAGCAATCGTGCCAATCTCGATGGAACCGTACGTATCCGTAATATGGTCTGCACCGATTCCGAGCCGTTTGGCGGTAAGCTGAATCCAGGCGGGGGAAGCCATTTCGCCAACCAGTATGACGTGACGGATGCCATATACGGTCGCGTCAATCGAAGCGTTCAGGATGCGATCCAGTATCGACGGCATCGTATATAGCACCTCCGGATTGCACAGTGCGAGCCGCTCAAGATGCTGCTCAATCGGCGCCTGAAAGGGGATCGATTCGGCGTTCATACCTAAGCGGCGGAACACCTCGATCGACGTTGCCTCCGCGTGCCCGGTACCCATATCCGCAATAGCCGATCGATATTGGCCGGATCCAAGAATCTGCCGGTACACCTGGAGCTTAAACCGAATATAATCCTCTTCATCGGCTTCAGAGTAATAGATCGCTTTGCGCCGACCCGAACTCGTGCCGGAAGTACGATAATAATGAACATCACTTCGAGCTGCCAACGGATTGTCGTCCGTATAGTATAACTCCTCCAGCACGGTGTGCGTCATCAGCGGTAGATGCTCCAGTTCTAACCTCGGCTCCTGAGCCATCCCATCGAGCGCTCTTCCGATGCTCCCCCGTACCCAGCCCTCATACCATGGCATATAACGACGCGATCGGACCAAGGCTTGCTGCAGAATGTTGGAATCCCGCACTTCGCTTCCCCCTTCGACAGATTAGAGTCCACTCCCCCTGACTATAGTCTATGTCGCTTCCTTCATTTCGTTCGATTCCCCCTATAGAAAAAAAAGCTGCACGGTTACACTTTGACCGCCAGCTTCGTACAATAACACCATATCTTCCTGAAATGAGGCACATCTTATGAAAACCTCCCGATTCACGGTGAAGAGCAAGTGGACCAAAACAAAACTTCTGCAAAGCCAACAAGAGTTGGCGAAGCTCGTTCCACCCACCCAGCTGTTTTCACGGAAACATCTGTTTGACATGCTGGAGCGCTACGACATGGTATATGTGAAACCCGATGCTGGTTCACAAGGTAAAGGGGTCATGCGCGTGGAGAAGAAGGGGTCGGCATATCAGTATCAAAACGGCATAAGAACATTGACTTGTCGTTCTTATCGAGAACTGTGCCGATCATTGAGTAAACAAATAGACAGCAAGCGCTATCTGATCCAGAGAGGAATACATTTGCTGACATATGATCACCGCCCTTTCGACCTTCGTGTCATGATTCAAAGAAACCCGGAGGGGGAATGGGAGGCTACCGGAACGGTTGGACGTGTCGCCCATCCGAGAAAAGCGGTTACCAACGGCAGCCAAGGCGGTACGATTTATGCCGCAGACCGACTTATTCGCGCAAGTGCGGATGATGCGAAGACAGACGAACTCCTTCAAGAGATTGACCGTATTGCCTTGGCAGTGGCTGCTGCCATGAGCCATACTTATCCTGCATTGAACGAATTGGGACTCGACCTCGCAGTAGATCGCGACCTTACGCTCTGGATACTGGAAGTGAACACGCTCCCTGATCCATGCCCATTCACCAAACTTAAACAGAAGGACACCATTAAAAGAATCGTGTCCTATGGAAAAGCGTACGGGCGCTACTATCCCTTGAACTGTAAAAAATCGAAGCAGGGTATGTAAGACATATTCATTTCATGTAAGGAGGAATAGCAAAAACCTTCGGTTACCGCAGCCTGCCGAGCCTGGGATTAGGAAATGCCCAAACTCTATCGGCCGCGGTCCAGAAGGTTTTTTCTCATGCATAAATGGGCTTATTTGATATCCTTAGTCTTTAGTCTGCCTTTACGGATTTCTCATGAGGGACATGGGCGTTGAGCGCTCTCCTCTTCCGGCTGGCAAGCCATTTCTTACTCCAGCGCGACAGCAAAGATAAGACGTTAACGTCCACCAGCCGGTAGAATACATGGGCAGCGCCAAAGATCACCGGAACCGTGATTAGACTCGTCACGATTACATTCCACCCATAGGAGAGAAATGTGCTGAACAGAAGAAATAGATGGCATCCCAGTGTACAGATGATCGTGAAGTGCAATAGATAGAGCGAGAACGATATCTTTCCCAGATAGGCAAATAACTTATGATGAAACAACGCTTGCAGCCATCTCGAATTCAGCAGGGCTATCAGAATCAGAAACGACCCGATCACATGATAAAATGCAAAAAATTCGAATCCATCCGATTCCCACACGAGAATAGAATAGATTGTTCCCTCCGGATCCAAGTATGGATAGGAGCCAAGATAAATGCCAACCGTGATCCATATGAAGGTCATCCATGGTGCATTGAAGTAAGACAGCCAATCCCGATCACTATGCTTCAAGTCTGCGAGCAGCATCCCCAGCACAAATCCCAGGTAGTAAGAATCGTTGAAGACGTAGATCAGGAGAACATATGCAGCATAACGGATCACCCGTCTCCCACACAGGACAAGAAACCCAAAAATCAGAAACGATCCGAACAGCTCATATGTCATGGTCCAGAGTACAGGATTATACTGCGATCCATACGTGAAAAAGATATGAAACAAGCCTTCCTTCAGCATGACCAGCAGATTGTCGCTAGCCATAAACGGATCGGGCATCGAAGATAACGTCATTCCGCGTATTTTGTCGTATGCTCCGAGATCCAACACGATGATCAGATAAGCAAGGAAGACGGATACCAAGGCGGGTGCGGCCAAACGAAAATAGCGGCGAATGGCAGACGAATAAATGATCAGCCTGTCCCCGGTTTGAAAAAAACGATAGCTGAGCACATATCCGCTCAACACAAAAAACAGACAGACGGAAAAGTTTCCGTTAAACAACAGATTGAACGGTGTTCGCGCGGCAATCCCCTCGAAAGCGAAATGCTCGATCTCCTTCCTCCCCTCAAAAACAGACGGTGCAAACACCTGAAAAAAATGAGACACAACCACAATCAAGGCAGCTAAACCTCTCAAACCATCCAAATATACAATTTTCATAATAACCCCACGTTCCCCTAGAAATAGGATGTTTGCGAATGCGAAACATATTTCAAAGGGCAGGAAGAGGAATGCTGTACACGATTCGTTTTTCAGGGATAATCATCTTTAAGAAAATGGCTGACTCATAAACTGAAAGCGTTTTCTTAAATCAAAGGAAATCAATAGGGGAGGGTAAAACATTGAGTATTTATTGGAGTCAGGTTGATATTGAAGAACTAACGGGATCAGGTGTCGTTTATTTTAACTCAAAGATGGAAATGTTGGAAGGTCTTCCGTGCAAAATGTATAAATTGACCTATCAACAGAGCTTGTGGACGCATTGTCATGATTATTTTCAGATTTGGTATGTGGCGAAAGGAGCATTCCAACACACCGTTAATCAACAGGCGTACAAGATCTCCAAGGGCGATATTTTTGTTATACCTCCGTTTACCCTGCACAGCGTCAGCATTTCACCCGATGAGGACATCGAGATTTACGGATGCGAATTTATGCCAGCCTTCGTGAACGAGAGATTTCAGGAAATGCCAACAGATCATACTTTTTTCGATGTGGGGTTTCTGGAATACTTTCTGCGCAAGGAAATGAACGCCCAATCCAAAATAACGCTGGACAGCGTTACCGACGTAACGGTCCAAAATGTCTTGAAGGACATGCTGATTGAATACGAGAGACGAACCCCTTTTTTTCAAATCTCGCTCAAAGCGAAACTGCTTGTCCTCCTCTCGATTCTGGTACGGCAGGTCAACGGTGAACTGCTCAGAGAAGGGTTCGAGAAATCAGAGAAATACCGGGGAATCATGACAAGAGTCGTTGATCATATCCATAACCACTACCAGGAAGATATGAATCTGAATGATCTATGCACCCTATCAAATTTATCAAGGTCCACGTTCTGCATCCTCTTCAAAGAATGGACAGGCAAAACATTCAACCGGTATCTCACCGACCTGAGGATTCTGCAAGCCATGATGATGCTGAAGCAGCCGGAGTTAACCGTTACGGATGTTTGCTACTCCACCGGATTTAATGAACTCTCCTATTTTTGCAGAATCTTCAAAAAATACACGGGCATCTCCCCCACCGACTTTCGTAAACAAGCGATCAAATAGAACGTTCAATGCCATACGATAATCCTATTTTTGAACACGATAGTGAAATGAAATGATTTTTTTACATGCTACGATATCCATAATTCTTACAAATAACTGGATCAGGGCCGGTTGTTTAGTCAACTGTTTTGGGGAGGGAATTGATAGAACTTCGATTACGATTACACGATTGTACACGATTGCTCAAGGGGAGGAAGAGGAATGAAGAAGAAACATTTGATATGGAGTCTTATTCTATTGTTCTCTATCGCAACAGGATGCTCTGGCGGTAATCCGTCGCAATCGGGCAGTGATGCTGGTGACAAGCCATCCGATAATCCGCCTGCCCAGGATGCCGTAACGCTCGACTTCTGGTACGGATGGACCGGACCGGAAGCGGAAGCGCTGGAACGATTGATTGCCAAGTGGAACTCGGCCAATCCCGACATTCAAGTAAAAGGCCTATCCCAAAGCGACTATCAGAAACAGCTTACCGCGATTACCGGGGGCAATCCTCCGGACATCGCATCCCAATTCGGACAGAATGTCGTGCCATGGGGTCTGCGCGGCGCCATGATGCCGCTGGATGATTATATAACGAAGGACGGCTTGGATCTTAAAGACTTCGTGCCGGCTGCCCTAAGCACTTCCCAGCATGAGGGCAGGACGTATGCGATTCCGACGGCCATGCATGTATCCATGCTGTTCTACAACAAGGATATTTTGCAGGAAGCCGGTTATGACGGTCCACCGGAAACGATAAGCGAGCTTAAAGAATATATCAAAAAGCTGAGCATCGTCGAGGATGGCGGGCGCCTCCAGCGACTCGGATTGTGGCCCGGAATGGATGCGTATACGTTCAGCTATGCCTTTAACGGATCGTTTTATAATGAATCGGCGCAGCAGGTGACGCCGGACCATCCCGGGATCCAATCAGCGATTAAGCTCTCGAAGGAGATCTGGGATCAATACGGTTCCGATAATCTGGATCGATTCTCTTCCGGGCTTGGCCAATACATGTCAGCACAGAATCCGTTCTTCTCGGGCAAGTATGCGATGACGATCGATGGAGAGTGGCTGCCCACCTTCATCAAACAATACTCGCCTGATCTGAATTACGGAATTGCCCCGATTCCTTATGATGAGAACAAACCGGAACTTCAAAACTCCGGAAATGTGACTACCAGCGTATTCTATATCCCAAAAGGCGTCAAAAACCCGGACGCTTCCTGGAAATTCATTAAATGGATGACCGAACCGGAGCAAATGGCCGAATTTACGGCCGCCCTTGGGAATCTCCCAACGAGAAACTCTGCTTTCTCTAATCCACTCTATGAAGATGTGCCCGGATTCAAGGAATTCCTCGACTATTCGGGAAGCGAAAACCTGAGGTCCTTCCCGGCTTCCTCCTACGCGAACGAATACATGACGGAGTTCAGCGCGCAATATGATGCTATCCTCCGTGGTACCGTCAGCATGGAGGAAGGCTTGGACAAGGTAAAGGCAAAGATTCAGCCACTGGTGAAATGATGAGCTAAGCAGGCTCTGTCCAATGCAGCGATGCATTGGGCGGGGCTGCATACTAAATACTTAAAGTGCGTGTTCAAAAAGGTCGATTTTCAGCACCGAGAAGGTTGGATGAAGCTAGGGACGTCAGGAGCGGAGCGTACGTTTTGGGTACGTGAGCACCGGAGGGCCCGGCTGAATTCAAGATTCGATGCCGAGCTGCTTCCTGATTCGCTTCGTGATCAAAAGCGGACTTTTTGAACAACCTCTTAAAGCGGAAGGAGAATCGCGAAGATGAGAGTCTCCACAGCAGCGAATCAACGAAAACACGTATCAGGCTGGTCCAGGAAGGAACGTCATTATGTATACCTTGGCCTGGCGTTCGCCTCTCCTTGGATTATCGGCTTTCTGGCTTTTACGGTCTATCCGTTCTTCGGTTCGCTCTATCTGAGTCTGACCGAATACGATTTATTCAGCCCTCCCAAGTGGGTAGGGCTTCAGAATTACGAGCAAATTTTTGCGGATGACCGCTTCTATAAGTCGCTCGGTAACACCTTTTTTATGGCGTTCATATCCGTGCCGATCACGCTGACCGTCTCTCTGCTGATTGCCGTGATGCTCAATTTCAAAGTAAAGGGGATCAATTATTACCGCACCATCTTCTACCTTCCATCCGTCATACCGATCGTTGCAAGCGCTCTATTGTGGACATGGATGCTGAACCCCGACTTCGGTTTAGTTAACATGGCACTTCGCACTCTCGGTTTAACGGACCCGGCGTGGCTGCTTGATCCCCGGTACACAAAACCGTCTCTTATCCTGATGAGCCTGTGGGGCTCGGGTTCGGGCGCATTAATTTTTCTCGCAGCCCTCCAGGGCGTGCCGAGGCAATATTATGAAGCGGCTCAGGTGGACGGAGCGAACTGGTGGTACCGGTTCTGGAAGATTACGGTCCCTGCCCTGTCCCCGATCATTCTTTTTCAGCTCATTATGGGTTTAATCGGAGCCTTTCAAATTTTTACGGAGTCTTATATTCTGGCAGGAGGCAAGGTGGATGGAAGCGGCTCTTTGGGCGGTCCGGAACAGTCTCTACTGTTCTATGCGGTCAATCTGTATCAGGAAGCCTTTGTTTTTCTGAAAATGGGATATGCCTCGGCGCTTGCCTGGATTCTGTTTATTATCGTATTGCTGATTACGTTCATCCTGTTAAAAACGTCAGGCCGCTGGGTCTATTACGGAGGTGAGTAACATGGCTGTCAAGTTGCGAGTGATCTTACCGCATGTAGTCCTTCTTCTATTCGCTGTTATCTTCCTGTTCCCATTTGTATGGCTGGTGATGACCTCGTTGAAGACGCCGGAAGAAATACTCAAGTTTCCGCCGAGTATCCTGCCTGAAACGTTCCAATGGTCGAATTATAAAGAAGCCCTTCAAGCCATTCCTTTTACACGCTATATGATGAACACGTTTCTGATTTGTATGGTGAATATCATCGGTCAGCTGTTCTCGGCGCCGCTGGTAGCCTACTCGATTTCCCGCATTCCTTGGAGGGGCAGAAACATTATCTTTACCATCGTGGTGGCGACCATGATTCTGCCGGCTCAAGTGCAGATGATCCCGCAGTACATCATCTTCACCAAGCTCGGCTGGGTGAATACGATCATGCCGCTGACCATCGGCGCATTCTTCGGAGCACCGTTCTTCATCTTTTTGCTTCGGCAGTTCCTGCTTGGCGTACCGACCGAGTTGTCAGAGGCTGCCAAAATTGACGGGGCTTCGGAGCTGCGAATTTATGTCCAGATCATCATGCCGATCCTGAAACCGGCTCTGGCTACCGTCGCTTTATTTTCTTTTGTGTGGTCTTACGTGGATTTCATGGGACCGCTCATTTATTTGAACGATTCGGCAAAATGGACCATCACCGTCGGCCTGCAAAGCTTTCAGCAGGATCACGGGGCGCAGTGGGAGAAACTGATGGCGGCTTCCACCATCATGGCGATTCCCATGATCCTGATCTATTTCTTCGGACAGAAGTATTTCATGAAATCGGGATCGGCGTTGACTGGGTTTAAATAAGCTGGACCTTCGGAATACATGCCTTCTCTTCCATAGTGGTTCGGTCCTGCTGACCGACCGGCTATGAACACGGAAGAGAAGGTTATTTACGTTTCCAAATCGAAATAAAGGGATGTGGAAGAAACCAATATCAACAAACCCAAAGGATGAGAATCATGCCTCTTCGTATCGCGGCCATGACCGAAACGTTCGCCGAGCAAATTATGGAATGGAACTATGAACCTCCCTATGACTTCTACAACAGCGAGCCGGATGAGGAGTTTCGGAAAGAACTCCTTGAGTATTCCTATTACGCCATACTGGACGAAGAAGGGCAGCTGTTCGGCTTTTGCTGCACAGGCTCATCTGCCCAAATTCCGATTGCGATCCCGTTAGGTGCATATGACGAGGATTTGCTGGATTTCGGACTTGGCATGAAACCGGAATCGACCGGACAAGGCCGGGGAAAAGAGTTCCTCTCGTTCGTGCTGTCATCCATCGCTGAAATTCACAATTACACATCGTATCGGCTGACCGTTGCCAAATTCAACGAACGAGCCATTCGCTTGTATACCCAGCTGGGTTTCTCGGAAGTAACATCGTTTGATTATGGCGGCACTACTTTCATAACGATGATTAAGATGCCGGTCTCTGGATAGTGAAATAAAGAGGGTGACCCCGCTGCGGGATCACCCTCTAGTTCGTTATTGGCAAATATAGCTAACTTCCGGATTGGGTTATATCACCCGGATTAGTCGTTTCCACTCCAAGCAATGGAGCAGTAGCCGATTCTTAACCGCTATTCAATAGCGATGTAAACGTCCACCATGGTATGGGCAGGATCAAACTGCTGCATATCATAGCGTTCGTAATCGCCGGTATACGTCCTTTTTTCGGCTGATTGCTGGAAGTAACTCCAAATTTCATACCACACCTCAGGGACAATTTCCATCAAAGGGCCACGTCTTGTCCGGAATACCATGTACTTGGCTGCTGGGACGGACGCTTGCTCCAATTCCTCCGAAGAAGCTGCAGCAGCCACGTCTTCCTCTATCCTGTTACCGATAATCAAGGTGTATTCCCCGGATGCGTCGCTTTCGTAATCGGTATACAAAGCATATATGGCTTGATCCTTATCAGATATCTGTGCCTGCAAACCGCTTTGGAAATACCGGTCCCATAACTGTGGTATCTTGCCTTGCGGTCCTGCCTCCGCTTCATTCGTCGTTCGAACGCCGACACCCTGAATGGACATGGCGGGTCTAACTTCTATAAATCGTTCACTCTGATTCTGATTGCTATCACTCATGTGTATCCTCCTTAAAATGAATATATCTCTATTCTAAAGAGGTAACGTGGACATCTATCTGTCCTAGTTATCGTAGCGCTGCATAATCAATTGTGCTCTTCGCTTCACTTCCTCGGCTGCTTCGCCCGGCTGCTCAACCAGCACCTGATCACCAAAGCTTAGAATCATGCCGTAAAACCAATCATCCAATTTGTATAACACGTGAACGCGTAAAGAGCCGTCCGGGTTGACGGTTACTTGTTCCGGCGGAAAAATATCCGCCACCCGCTGACGCGCGGCTGCTTCGAATAACAGCACAGTCTCCTGCTCCTGTGCGCTCGACCAAGAAGCATCCCATTCTAATCGTTCCATGCTCGGTATCATTCTTGTCTCCGAAGTCTCATCCAGCATCTCGATATGCTGCATGCGCGATAATCGAAAGATTCGATCGTCTTCCCGCTCCAGACAAAAGGCTTGTACATACCAAATATTGCCCTTCAGTATCAAGGATGCCGGTTCAATGGTTCTTCGCTCCGCGTTGCCCTGCGTATCAATATACTCCATCTCGACCCTGCGCTTTTCTTGAATAGCCTTTTTGAGCAAGCCCACGGTGGGTTTCAGTCCTTGACGCTGTCCCCAAGGCTGAAAGTCCATGACCACAGGTTCCCTCCGATATTCATCGCCAAGCCCCTGCTCTACCCTATGCAGCAGCGCTTTTACCTTCTCAAGCAGGATGCCCATCTGCTGATCATCCAGTGCACTGCTCATCCCTTTGACGGCTGTAACCAGCGCACTCATCTCCTCAGCGGACAGCCAGTACTTGTCAATCATATAATGCTCCATAATTTCAAACCCGCCGGATATTCCCTGGTGGGCAACAATCGGGATCCCGGCTTGGCATAGCGTATCCATATCGCGATATATGGTTTTGCTCGATACTTCAAACCGATCGGCCAACTCCTTGGCGCTCAGTCTCCCCCGGTTCAGAAGCAGGACGGTTATGGCTAATAGCCGGTCTATTTTCATTGCATGCGATCCTTTCGCCTCTCGATCATTCATGTTCTTCCTTAACTCAAGCTTAACAGATTTGGCATGTGTTCATGTAACCGTTAGGTCAGGTTCAGATGCTCGTTAGCCTGTTATGCTACAATGATAGGCACGGCAATCAAGTCAAAGGACGGGATGAAACGATCCATCCCCAAGAACGTAGACATACATAAAAGATGCAAAATGTACGAATCTGTAACATCAAGGAGGAACATACATATGGACAATCGACTTGACGCCATGCGCAGGTGTCACCCGGACTCCGTAACGATCTCCCGCATAACGGGTTTCATTACGGATGGGGTTATTCTACTCGCTGCAGCAGCCTATCTGATTATGGCTGCTATATTCGGGTGGACCCTGATACCGGGCTGGATCACCATCGGACTTTTGGTTCTCGGAGCCTGGTTTACTTGGGCCGTGCCCTCTTTCACCTACAAACAATTCGGCTTCAAGGTAAGCGAGGAAGAATTGGAGCTTCGCTCCGGCTGGATCTGGCTCAGTGACACCCTTGTCCCGATGACGCGGGTACAGCATGTCGAGCTGGAACGGGGACCGCTCCTTCGTAAATATGGCTTAGCCAAGGTAAAGGTCGTTACCGCCGCTACGACTCATGTCATTCAGGCGCTCAAGCTGGAAGAAGCAGAGGAATTGAAAAAACAGATCGGCGAGCTGGCCAAAGTGGTGGATCACGATGAATGAACCGACAAGACTTCACCGGCTGTTCATCCTGTTCCCGCTCGTAAGCAGCGTTAAATCACTCATTCCGATCGCCGCTCTGGTATCCATCAAATTCCTTAACGGAAAATCGCTGCGCGACATCCCCTGGTACTGGCTGTCCGCCGCCATCGTCATCCTGGTCTCGCTTCTGCTTCTGTACGGGTATCTGAAGTGGAAACGCTTCGTCTATACGTTAGAAGAAGACAAAATCCTCATCCGTCGCGGCGTTCTGTTCCGTGAGGAATTGTCCATCTATACGGGCCGCATTCATTCCATGAATATGGAGCAGCCCTTGCTGCAGCGTATATTGGGGCTTACCCAGGTCCGAATCGAAACGCCGGGCAAAACGGAAGGCGGGGGCATACTGCCTGCCATTACCAATAGCGAAGGCGAACGGCTGCAGCGCTGGCTACGCGAGCAAACCCGAACAAGGCAGACGCAGCGTGAGGTTCACCAAGCCCATGAAAGCCCCGACCCATCCGATCAGAGCCTTCCCGTTCAGACGGAGGGGCCATCTGTTCAACCGCCGGAAACCCGAGAGAATTACGAATCCATTCAACCGTCGAATCAGAACATGGGATACGGAAGCGATCTTTTGGAGGATTCCGATTCGGGCGTCGTTGGCAGAAAGAATGCAAACGATCCAATCACCGTACAGGAAGAACGCAGCACGCTGCTGCAACTATCCTCCGGACGCCTGCTCATTGCCGCACTTTCCTCACCCAACCTGTCGCTGGCTTTAGCCTTTGTGGGCGGTATTTTATCTTTTGCCGATGACCTGCTCCCGGATCGGATGTACCAATTGCTGTTTCAATCGGCAGGGAAGCTGCTGCCCGGCAGTTGGATCAGCATTGCTGCTGTGGCGCTCATCGTATCCTGGCTGCTCTCCGCCGTGCTCTACACGATCAAATATGCGGGATTTACCGTCGAGCGGATCGGGAAACAAATCTCAGTCAGTTGCGGTCTGCTGGAGAGAAAGAGACTGCTCTTCTCTCCCGAACGAGTGCTGGCCATCACCGTTAAAGAAGGCGTATTCCGGCGCTGGTTCGGTTACGCTGAAGTGAAGGTTCATGTGCTTACGTCTGAGTCTGACAAGCATTTCATGCTTCACCCTCTACTGAAGACTGGAGATATTCCGGCACTGCTGAATCGGGTTACGCCTCAATTCAGCGCTCAGACCATTACCGCTTCGCCGCCGCCCCGCGCAAAATGGATGTACTTGCGGTGGAAGCTGGCTTTTGCCGCGGTAGTTAGTGCCCCATGCATTTGGTATTTTGACAAGCTCGGTTTGTTATCACTTCTGCTGCTTCCGCTCTCGTTAGCTTGGGGACTCCTCTCGCACCGGGATTCCGGACTTAATGTAACGGATAAACAGCTAACGATCCGCAGCCGTTTCATTGCTATGTCCACCAGGTATATACGCAGGCCGCAGATTATCGCCATGGAGGTTAGCGGTACCCGCAGACAGCGAAGAAGGGGGCTTCTATCCCTTCAAGTGAAGATGATATTCAGCGAGATCAACGAAAGTTTAAGCGGAATGGATCAGCGAGAGATCGAGGCTGTTCGGGCTTGGTTCCAAAAGAAAAAGGGCGAGAACTCCGCATCTGCTGAACGGAGTGGTCCCGCCTCATCAATTGAACACTTATAAACGTTCGGTCTCCGTTCTTCCTGAACGACCAAAGCCCGACAATCGGTAAACCATAAGGGTTATCACAAGAAATACGCCATATACGCCGATGGTGATGATGATGTGGGAAGGGTCTGTCATGAGATGATCCCCCACCATCGAGAACAGCAGCATGGCTGGGATTTTGCCTAACGCGGACGCGATGCTGTATGATGCGAACGTTACCTTGCTGAGAGCCGCGTACACATTGATGACAATGGAAGGAATAAACGGGATCAACCGGGTAAACAGGATGGTCAAAAAGGCGTTCCGTTCGAACATCGTTGTCACTTTTCCCAGCCTGTTATAACGGTAAAGCACCCGGTCGCCCCATTCCTGATAGCCGTATCGGATGAACATAAACATAAGGATGGAAGCGACGGTGGAGCCGACCCAAGTGACAATTCCGCCGATGACCGGCCCCAGGGCGGCACCGATAACGCCTCCTACCACCGGATAAGGGATCACCGGAAACAAGGCCATGATGACGGCCATGAACATCATCAGCATGATACTGTCTGTCGATCGAATCCATACCAATATGGCATCGCCATAAAAGTAAACAAGACCACCTACGGCGGCGTAAACCAATGCCATTCCTAATTTCTTGAACATGCACCACACTCCAGGTCGTAATGCACCTATTGTATCACGCATATCCATTGGAACAAGCGCAAAAGGGACATCCCAAGGCTATAAGCCGGGATGTCCCTTTTGCTTGAAATGGGCTGGTCGTTCCCTGAAGCTACATGTTGCTAGGGAAGTGGAACAGCCGTTAACCGGTATGGATTAGATCCTATCGCGCTCATGTCAACTCACGGTCTGCTCGGTTTCCCTGGTGGATTCACCGGGGGCTTTCCAGGCTTACCACTATGCTTCACTTTCACCGTGACCGGTTTGCTTGGGGCACTCTCATTATGCAGACGATCAACTGCCGTCACGACATACGTATAGGTTTGTCCCTCCGCTACGGTATGATCGACAAAGAATTGCATCTTATCGGCTGTTTTTCGGAGAGTCCCTAACAAATGCGACGGATCTTGAACACTGCCGGCGTCTCGGCCATCATAACGATAGACCGCATAATACGTCTCGTCACCTGTCGACCTCCAGCTTAGCTTCACGCCTTCTTGCTTTTGATCAGCCTTTGGCTTCTTGGGCGAAGTCGGCACCTCCGAATCGATCCAAGGCATCGCCGGGATCAATGCCGGATATCGATACAGATCGTTCTTCAGTCTATCCGTAAATCCGAGCGCATTATCCTTAAACCATTTGGAGCTGAAGTATATGCTGCCCCGGACTTCCTCAAAGTTGCGGTTGTAATGGATCTGGTTCGGCATCTCTTCGGGGTTGGACCAATCGGCATTCGACCCGATTTTATATACGGCTTGTCCGCTGTATAGATGAACGTTCTTGCCGGACACGATCCCGCTCCACCAATCGATCAGCTTATCGTAAGCGGCAGCGGAATAACCGATATTCCAATAAATCTGAGGTGTGATATAATCGATCCACTCTTCTTCAACCCATTTCTTCGAGTCGGCATAGATGGCATTGTAACTCTCAAGACCATTGGTTTCAGAGCCGGTCGGATCGCTGGATTTATTTTTCCAGATACCAAACGGACTGATGCCGAATTTCACGTAACTCTTCTCTGCCTTGATGGCTTCGTTCACGTTCTGAATGAATTGATTGACGTTATTTCTTCTCCAGTCTCCCTTATTCGTAAAGGAGCCTTTGTATTGGTTAAAGGTGTCCGTATCCGGGAAATCCACGCCGGTTACGGGATACGGGTAGAAGTAATCGTCAAAATGCACGGCGTCGATGTCGTAATTCCGAACGACCTCCATGATGCCGTCGATAATAAACTGTTGCGCTTCCGGTATTCCTGGGTTGAAATACAGCTTGCCGCCATATTCTTCAACCCACTCCGGATGCTGCCTGGCCGGGTGGTCTGCTACAAGTTTGTTAACGTCTCCTTGAAGACTGATGCGGTATGGATTAAACCAGGCATGAAACTCCATGTTTCGCTTATGGACTTCCTCCAGCAGGAATGCCAGCGGATCGTACCCCGGATCTTTGCCCTGAACTCCCGTCAGCCATTCTGACCATGGCCCGTAATTGGACGGGTAGAATGCGTCCGCCGTCGGCTTGATCTGCATAATGACCGCATTCATTCCCGCATCCTCCAACTGATCAAGCAGACTGATAAACTGCTGCTTCTGCTGATCCGGATCGGTGACTCCTTTGGCTGGCCAGTCAATATTGTCGACGGTTGCAATCCAGGCCGCTCTCATCTCGGCTTTCGGATGCTCAGAAGCTTTGTTCACCGTGATGTAGAGGGAACTGGTCTTTCCTTGGAATGTCGCTGTTACTCTAGCGGAACCTATCTTCAAGCCGGATACCACTCCTTTATCATCGACAGCGGCTACATCCGGATGACTGCTGGTAAACGTAACGCCTTCCGTTATGATCACCGGCTCCTCCATCCAGGAGTAGGTTGCGGACACCGCCGTCTCGAAGGAGTCTCCAACCGTAACCGCTGTAAGTCCTTGAAGTTCGATGCTCTGCAGAACAGGAACCGGGTCCGTCACCGTAATGGCATGCTGTGCGGTTATTCCACGGTACGAAGCCGTAATGTCTGCCGTTCCTGCGGAAACTGCTGTCAATTGACCGGCTTGATCTACAGATACAACGCCCGGTTGATGGCTTGCATAGCTAATTCCTTCAGTCAGCCATACAGGGTCCGTCTGGTTTCCGTATACGGAGTAAACCACACTGGTTCTCATGTTGCCGGTAAGACTGGTCTCCATATGAAGCGGCCCGGATAACAGCAATTCTCCAGGGGCTGGCACATCCTGCGTAATATGAAGCTCATACTGAGATTTTGGTCCATCTCCGTATTCTGCCGTTATGGTTACCGTTCCCGGCGCCAATGCTTCAATAGTGTCGTATGTAGCGCCCGTGACAGTAGCGATGTTATCGTCACTGCTGGTGAGTTTCACGCCGGTTGTTAATAATGCAGGTTCCGTATGTCCTTCATAGGTTGCATATACCTGGGGCTTCGCCGTTTCTCCTACGCCCATGGGCGTCAGCCCGCCAATGTCGAGCCCGTACACCTGGGAAGCCGTATAGAATGCGGACAACCTGTCGAAGTATACGGTACCTTTGTTTTTATTCGTGTCCTTTAATTCGGTGATATAGATTTGATTCACTTTGAGAGGAGCCTTGATGGTAGAGGGGACGTTAAATTTGACGTATTTCCAGCCCTTCCAGCTAAAACCGGAGGTAGAGGTTAAATCCACGGCATGCTTGCCGCCGGAAGCGTCCTGAAGCTGGGCACGGAGCCAATGATTCCCGCCGTCGCCGTAAACCCATAAACCGAGTGCAGTCGGTGAACCGGGGACGCTTCTGCCGGTAGAACCGTCCGGATCTTTGAAGTTGAGATAAGCCGCCGAGGTACCGGATTCGCTGCCCACAAAATCATACGTTAGAGCTGCAGCGTGATGTCCATAATAGATTGGTTCCGGCCTCCCCACTACATCCAGCTGAGCCTTTCCCCTTACGGAGGTTGCGGACAAATTGGTTACCGATTCGAAATTTTCAATCACAACAGCGCGTGGATCTCCGGCGTTTGCGTCTGCATTAACGGAACTGCTGCCCCATGCAGAAACAGCTGTACTGAACATCATCGCTAACGCCAGCGTCATGCACAGGATCGACCTGCTGCTTCGATAGACATGTCTTCTGGTTTTCATTCACTAATTCACTCCCTACTTTTATGAATGCGCTTACTATTCGTTGAACCCAAATACGATTACGATTCGAATCGGCGCCCCCCACCTCCTATCTCTGTCGCTAAAAGTAGATGATCGGCATGGATTCGAACACACGCGTTCATCTCTACCTCTATCATATTGAAATTTTATTTCAAATTTCAATAGTTTTTATAAAATATAATTTTATATTTCGAGCAGGAATTTAAGCTGCCATGGCGTATGCAATCGCAAAAAAGAAGCCAATACGGGACAATCCCCCGTTTTGGCTTCCTGATTCATTCAGTTCACGTGTTCAAGAAGTCCGATAATCAGCGTCACGGCTTCCGCCCGTGTTGCGAATTGCTGTGGAGCGAAGCGATTGTTACCCACACCGCCCACAAGTCCTGCATCAACCGCAGTCGCAATATACCGCGCAGCCCACTTCGGAATTTCCTTCGTATCTTTAAAGGTCAATTTCGCTACCGAGTCGGGATTTATTCCGCTGGCACGAACGATCATCGCTACCAGCTCGGCCCGGTTCAGCGGCTTGTGCGGACCGAAGGAGCCATCCTTGTAACCGCTGATGATGCCTGCTGCCACGCCTTGCGCTACAGCATCCTTGGCCCACGAAGGAATCTTGCCTGCGTCCGTGAACGTAAGCTTAGTCCCGCCTTCGGTCAGATGCAGCGCGCGGCCCAGCATAGCCATGAATTCAGCCCGCGTAACCTGTTGATTTGGCCTGAAGGTTCCGTCTCCATACCCGTTGACAAAGCCTGCTGCCACGGCCTTATCGATGGCTGATTTGGCCCAGTGCCCCGCGGTATCCCTCAGCGCCGGTAGATTCCCATTACCCGAATCCGTACCAGGGTTGCTTCCAGGCTGAGAACCTGTTTCCGATCCGTTACCCGGGTTCGTTCCATTCCCGGCACCTGAACCGTTCCCCGAGCCTGATCCTGAGCCACTTCCTGAACCGGAACCTGGATTATTGCCTGAACCAGAGTTGCTTCCTGATCCTGGATTGGATGTGCCAGGCCCCGGATTCGGTGTTCCTGGACCTGGTCCCGGACCTGGAGTTCCTGGATCGGGATTCGGCGTTTGAACATCCTTCTTCACGATACCGAATTGATCAATGATAAATGGCTGTGCACCATTGAGGTTCTGGTCAATTTCATAGCTGACCGCGGTCAGCTTGCCGCCATCGATCGTAATACCGACGAAGTTTTGTACCTGGCTGCGTTTCGGACGCCGGTTATCGCTCGGATCCGGTCCGTATTTGGCCGCATGGTTTTCTTCCGCGCGTTCAAACAGTCCGTAGTATGCATCCCCAAGCTTTTCACTCGGATTCTTATAATAAACTTTCGGTCCTGCGGTTGCCGGAATCAAATAGATCGTACCGTCCGGATTAACCGAGTATTCCAGCTTCTCGCCGTTTAGCATCTCCGTAATCTTCTCCGGCTCTGCCGCTTTGCCGTCAGCCTTGATCGGTTTGGTGCGGGCATAAATATGATCATGACCCTGCAATACAAAATCAATGCCGAGCTCTGCCATTAACGGAGCAATCTTGGACCGCACGCCGTTAGCTCCCATAATATCGGAGTCCGTCGCATGATTCGAAGTAGTGTACGGACCTTTGTGAATATTGACGATCACCCACTCCGCTCCGGCTTTTTTAGCCTTCTGCACATCTTGTTTGAGCCATTCCACCTGCTCGACAGAGAAATTATCGTACACGTCCGAGTCCTCATTGGAATTCAACACAACGAAATGCGCGTTGCTGTAATCGTATGAGTAGTACGCTCCGGTCTCGGTTGCCGAATTATCCGGCTGCTGTACATTGAAATGTTCGATGAAGGCGTAGTTTTCATCCTCGTGGTTACCCGCAGATGGCACCAGCGTCGTATGGAGCAAGCTTTCCTGTGAATGACCTAACAGCCAATTCCACTGTTCTTCCTTGACGCCCTTGTCTACAATATCGCCGTTATGGACAACGAATTGCGCTTCCGGCACGGTAGCCAGCGCCTTGGCAAGTGTCTCGGATGAAAGCACCGCTTCATCTTCTGCCTTCGCCTGCGTATCGGCCAAATCAATGAACGTGAACGCTCCTTTCTCCGGCGCAGTCCGGAAGGTTCCCGTCTCACTCCAAACCCCAAGCGCTGCATCTCCTACGCGGAAATCGTAGGACGTATTGGGCTTGAGTTTCGTTGCTTCCTCTTTATGCACAAGTTCTGCTGCTGAATTAGTAGAAGCAGCCGAACGTCCTTGGAACGTGATCCCATTCGTAAAGTCAGGAGCGACAGCAGACTTCTCCACGATCTGAAGGTCACTGCCTGTCACCTGCTGGGATGTATACCAGGTGAAACCCTTGGATGTTTTGGCATCGCCGTGGAACGTAACCGTCACTTTGCTCACTTTTTCCTGAACAGGATCCGGCTTCGTCTCCTTCATAATTCCAAACTGATCCACGATAAACGGCTGCCCGTTCATCTGATTCTGATCGATTTCATACGTCACAGCTGTCAGCCTGCCACCGTCGATCGTAAACCCGACAAAGTTCTGAACCTGGCCTCTGGCAAGGCTGGTTGTATTTCCGTACTGGCGGGCGTGGTTCTCTTCGGCGCGCTCAAACAAATTGAAATATGAATCACCCAGCTCCGGCTTCTGGTTCTTGAAATAAACCTTGGCTCCTGCGGTGGCAGGAATCATGTAGATGGTTCCATCCGGCTTAACTGCATATTCGATGTTCTGCCCATTAAACATCTCGGTAATTTTCGTGGCATCCTCGGCGGTTCCGTCGCTCTTGATCGGCTTTGTCCGCGCATAGATGTGATCATGGCCCTGCAGCACCATATCAATTCCCAGCTCGTTCATCAGAGGAGCAATTTTGTTCCTTACTCCGTTCGCACCCATGATGTCACTGTCGGTTGCGTGGTTCGAAGTTGTATACGGCCCTTTATGGATATTGACGATAATCCAGTCTGCACCGGCAGCCTTCGCTTGCTCCACATCCTGCTTCACCCACGCGACTTGCTCTGCAGAGAAGTTCGCGTACTCGGGCGAATTCTCATTGGAGTTAAGCACGATGAAATGCGCATTGCTGTAATCATAAGAGTAGTACGCGCCAGTAATCGTTGCAGCGTTGTCTGGCTGCTTCACATTAAAATGCTCGTAGAAGGCATAATTCTTATTCTCGTGATTCCCTGCGGAAGGGGCAATCGTTGTATTCAAAAGGCTGGATTGCGAATGACCCAGCAACCAGTTCCATTCCTGCTCCGATGTGCCGTTCTCCACCACATCTCCGTTATGGACAACGAATTTAGCATCTGGAATAGTGGCAAGTGCTTTGGACAAGGTAGCTGCCGACAGCATCGCCTCGTCCTCTTCCTTCGCTTGTGTATCCGTCAGATCGATAAACGTGAAGGCACCGCTGACAGGTGCCGTCTGAAAGGTACCCACCTCGCTCCACACATTCAGGCTCTGGTCCCCAACTCTGAAATAATAGGAGGTATCCGCCATTAAACCTGTCGCTTCCGCTTTATGTACATGCTCTCCCGGAGAATTCGAGGAGACGGAAGTACGACCGCTAAATGCTAGCGCCTGACTGAAGTCCGGCCCGGCCCCGCGATTCTCCACAACCTGGACATCGCTTTGGGAAGAGCCCAGCGGCGTATACCAGGTAAAGCCTTTCGCGCTGGTCGCGTCTCCATGGAAGGTTACCGTTACCTTGGAAATATCCAGTGCCGGTGCCTGCGCTAACGCGGCAAGCTTCATATCGAAATATAGATCCGAGCTGCTGTCGCTCTGCTGATGGATCTCGACCGCAATTTCGTTATTGCCGTCCTGCAAATATGTTTTCAGCGGCTCGGTCAGGTCCACGTCCCCATATATAACGGGCAGGTCCTTGCTCGAGGTCGCCTTCATGTCGTACGTGATTTCGCCTTCCGGCATGCCCATGCGTCTTACTTCATGGCCATTGACGTAGAGCACGGCGCCGTCATCAATGCCGAACGTGCCGAGAATCTGGCCGTAACTGTCAATTTGGTCCTTGTTGACTTGAAGATTCGTTCGGAAATACGTCGTGCGGTGCTTGAGTTTTTTATCCGTACCATAGTCTACTATGGTGCCCAGCGGACCAAACTCCGTGGTTGCTATGCTGCTTCCGTTATCTTTATAACCGAAAGGAGCGAATCCGGATTCCCATGAGGAATCATCATAGGTGGAACGCCATACGGTTGTTAAATCTTGGCCCTGATCAAAATACTTCCACTCCGCATTGCGCTGAAGTAAGATATCAGGCTGATCCTGCGTTGCTGCTTCAACAGTGGATAAGGATCCGATTCCTGCAAATAATCCAAACACTAACGCTATGGATAACAGCATGGATAATAGCCTTTTGTACAGATGAGTAATCATGTATTCTCTCCTTTATGATGTTGGATGTGTGTGAAGCAAGACTGTCAAACAGCTCCAGCATAACAAGGGGGTATAAAGGGCTTGTCATCCCAACGTAAAACTTATGTAAATAATGACATTGAGAACGCGTAATAATTCTGTTCACGTCATCTTAACTATAGCAGCAACAAAAAAAGCAGGGCGAGATGTTCTCTCGCACTGCTCCCTTATTTGCCAGACGGCTTAACCTTCCGAAGGATACTTCAGGCCCCACTGTCCCCGAATCTGATCCAGCAGCCTCATAATCGCAAGCGACTCATCAAGCGTCATCACATCGCTCTCCAGCCGCCCTTCCATTAGACACCGCCCCACTTCATAAGCCTCGAAGCTATACCCTTTCTCCTGCCGGTCATCTGTAACAACCACCGGTTCCTCGCCATCTACATAAAGCGCAGCGGATGTTGCATTCAAGAAGGACGGAATGTGAATATACCCGTTGGTGCCATAAATATAAGCTTCATTCGTCAATCCAAGCCGGATCGCCCCGTTTAACGAAGCGGTTTTGCCCGATTCATAAGATAGAATAACCGAGAACTGCTCATCTACGCCCGTCTCACCGATATGCGCGGTACTCCATATCTTCTCCGGCTCGGTTCCAAAAATCATGGATGCAAACGACACCGGATAAATACCCGCATCCAGCAGCGCGCCGCCGCCAAGTTCCAAATTGAGCAAACGGCCCTGCGGATTCCAGCCGCTGCGAAAACCAAAATCGGCCTTCAGCAGCCGAACATCGCCGATAAGTCCGTCGTTCAACCATTCGCGCACCTTCCGAATCGGGGGAAGGAAACGCGTCCACATGGCCTCCATCAGGAACAGCTTTTGCTCCCGTGCAGCTGCCACTAATTCCTCCAATTCATCCCCGTTAATCGTAAAGGGTTTCTCGCACAGGACGGCTTTGCCGGCCTGAAGACACATTAAGGCATGATCCCGGTGCAGCGGATGCGGAGTCGCTATGTAAACAACGTCAATATCGGGATCCTTCACGAGTTCCTCGTAACTGCCATAAGCCCGCGGTATATCGTATTTAGACGCAAACTCTCCTGCATTGCTTGCCGTACGAGAGCCCACGGCCACAAACTGAGCGTTCTCCACATACGCCAGATCGGCTGCAAACTGCTCCGCAATCCAGCCTGTCCCTATGATTCCCCATCTGATCTTGCCCGGATTCTGTATCATCATTTACTCCTCCTCATCATCTTCCTGGATTAGCCTTGCCTAAAGCTTGTAGAAGCTGTCCCTCTCCACTTTGCAAATTCGTAAACCAAAGCTTTCATACCACTCGTTCTTGCCCCGTTCCTGGGCTACCTGATGAGCAGCATTCTCCTTCCATAAACAAATGGCCTCCAGGGAATCCCAGTACGATACCGTGATCCCAAGGCCCTCATCCCGTGCAGACTCCACCCCCAAATAGCCGGGCTGCTGCGCGGCGAGCTCTGCCATTTTATCGGACATCTCCCCATAACCCCGGTTACCCTCTGTTCGTTTGGACACAAAAATGCAGGCATAGTAAGGTGGCTTCGGCGTATTCGCGTATTCCGTTATTCTCTCTCCTCCTTTCCGGTTTCCAGATTAGCCATTAATTCGATTCACATTCGTCCATTGACCATGTAATCATTATATCGGAACTTCCACCGTTCTTTAACCTGTAAGAAAAATGTCTTTTGACGTTTATGCCGTAAAGACAGCCCTCGGTTAGTCTTAAGAAAAGAAACCGCCTCTCTCCTCTGTGATCATCTACAGGAGAAGAGAAGCGGTAGTCTGCCTTCTAGCCTTTACTTCAGTTTGTGCAACAGATTATAGATGACCTGCGCGCTTTCCGCACGCGTGGTCAGGCCTTCCGGTTCAAAGCGGCTCGGTGTACGGCCCTGAACAAATCCGAGGGCATGCGCCGTTTCTACCGCTTCCCGAACCCAGTCCGGGGATGAAGCAAGATCGGCAAAATCGCTGCCCGCGCTGATGTTCTCCTGCTGTAGTTTCATCGCGTGGGCATAAGCACGCACCAGCATCGCCGCCATTTCCTGACGCTTGATCGGGGCATCCGGATCAAAACGGTCTTTGCTTATTCCATTCACGATGCCCGACCCGGCAGCTGCGGCCACAGCTTCTGCGTACCATTTGCCTGAAGCTACATCGGCAAACGGCGCAGAGCTCTCTGCCTGAAGATCGAGCAGACGAACCAGCATCGCCGCAAATTCAGCCCGGGTCACTTGCTGAGCCGGTGCGAAGCGTTCCGTGCTGACGCCTTCGATGAGCTGCTTCGCTGCCAAATCGGCAATCACTTCTGCAGCCCAGAATGAAGATGGCACATCGGCAAAGGTTTTCTCATAATCAAGTAAACCATAGGCGCTGAAATGTCGGATCTCCCCCGAAGTCATGCGGCCATCTTTTTCCACTCCGCCTATATACTCCAACTCACCATTTTCGGACAAATAGTACATCGCTATTCTTTTGCCGTTAGTGTCATTAGATAACGGCAGTTCCAGCGTGATCGGATGATCGAATTTAGTCAAGTTGTAAGCTTTGCCATCCGCTGTCGTTAATTGAAGCCGGAACTTCAGCATGGCTCCGACTGCTGTCAGCTTGGCCCCGGAGACGCGGGCAGCTTGCGCGATTCGCTCCTTCATCTCCGCATCCGATAACGTGGCGGCACTCAGTTTCATCGTGCTCTTCTCAAGCTGGCCAGGATATGCAAGACCACCCAACTGGCGAAGCACTTCGGCCGGGATCGTTATGGCCACATTCTTCGCTTCAATATGGATCGAACCATCCTTAAGTATGTCTGCTGCATTCCCTGGCAGCGTGATATCCGTAAAGCTTCCATCCATCGTGATTACAACCTGCCCGTTCGACAGCTGAGCTGCCAGCTCGCTCGCTGATAAGGTGACGCTGCCTGACGGCGGTGTCACAGGCGGGGTGACCGGTGGTGTTACTGGCGGTGTCACAGGCGGCGTTACCGGTGGTGTTACTGGCGGCTGTACCGGAGGGTCTACCGGTGGCTCCGGTCCCGGATCAGGATTTCCCCCGCCCCGGGTGGTCACCTTCAAATCATATTCCGACTTGAACCCTTCGTAGGTTGCCGAAATCACGGTCGCCCCTTCGGCCAATGCCCTGACTGAGCCTAACTCATCGATCGAGGCGATCTCTGGCTTACTGCTCTCATAGGTTACACCTTCGATTAAGCGGATACGGCTGCCGTCGGTATAAACCGCCTCCGTGACGGTCTGATCGGTGTCCCCGACCTTCAGCTCGGATTTGCCGCTTAGGGCGATCGACTCTATGCTGCCGTTCGGAATTCGGTCCACCGTAATCTTCACATCTGCATAGACGTCCGGTGCTACCGTGCTGGTCGCTCTTACGACCGCGCTGCCCAGACCTTGAGCCGTCACGATGCCGTCTGCAGATACGGTGACGACATCATTCGCCGGTTCGGAACTGTATACGGACCACACAACGGTTCGTTCAGCCCTGCGCGGCTTCACTTGAGCCAGCAATTTCTGGCTCTCGCCTACAGCTAGTGTCAGCTGGCTTGGCGTTACTTCAATCTGCTGCGGCTCCGGCTTCGTATCCGATTTCGCCAGCGTAAACTCATCCACGACGCGTCCGTCAACCGTTTTGGTTACATAATAAAGCTCGTCTCCCTCCACTTCCACGGAAGCATACATCTGAGTTGGTTCATCGTCGACCACCTCATGCCAGCCTCGCTCCGTGTGAGAGTAGAATTTAGGTCCTGACGATCCCGCTACGACGTAGGTTGTGCCCCTCCCGTCCGCAGCAATCTGGTTGTTCATCATCGGATAGGAACGAATATAAATATGATCATGTCCGTTTAACACGAGATCCACACCGGATTCCTCAAGCACCGGCGCCCACAGACTGCGTACCTCAGCGGAATCATAGATGCTTCCGTAAGGCCCGCGATGGAACATCGCGATAGTCCATTCCTTGTCATTGCCAGCCAGATCCTGCTGGAGCCACTTTTTCTGATCCTCCAACTGATATTCGCTGTTCAGCATAATAAAATGAATGTTCTTGTAGTCAAAAGAGAAATTGGTTCCCTTCAGGGTGTCCAAGCCATTGCCCGGCTGGTTAAAGTGAGCCAGGAAGTCTCCGTTCTCGTTATTCCCCATCACTTCATGGTTGCCGATGGCAGACACTAACGTCGTATTCAGGAAATGCTTCTGGGCTTCAGCGAACCAGTAGTTCCACTGCTCCTTCAGGAATCCCTTGTCGACCATATCGCCGGCATGGACCATAAATTCGGCGTCCGGATGCTCGGCTGCCGCCTTGTCGATCGTATTCCCCCACAGCTCGAACTCCTTCGCTGTGGATGCCTGGGAATCGGCAAAATACAGGAATTTCGTTGTATCTCCCGTAAGCTCCGTTGTGCTAAAAGAGCCTTGGGCACTGTAATGGCCTTGTCCATCACCGACACGGTACACATACTCTGTGCCTGGCTCAAGTCCGGCTGCCGTCGCTTTATGGACACGAACGGTGCCGAGATCCAAGGTATGGTACAGCTCGCTAGCACCATTGAACTTCTGGACGTTCGGCGCATCGAAATCCGTAAATTCGGACCGCTTGGCCAGTTCCACGACGGTCCCATCCGTCGCCGGGTCCGTGTGCCAGTTCAGCATCCGCGACGTGGTCGGATCTTCGCCCATGCCCACGCTGATGTTGAATGGAGTAGGACTTCCAGCCAGCGGCGAAACCTTAAACTCCAAGGCCGGGCTATATTGATTATTCTTTACGGCTTGCACGGTATACGTCTTCACCTGGGATGTTAGCGCCGCCGTCTTCAGGATGCCCGCAGCATCTGTTTTGCCCACCGCCGCTGCGTCAGCCATGATCTGAACGCCTTCCACAGGCTGATCTTGGGCATCGGTCACTTCAAACACGGTTTCGTATCCCTGTACGGTTCCTTCCTCATTCCAGTTCAGCGCATAATGCGTTGCGATCTGCGATTCTATCGGAAGACCGTAGAACGAAAATTCGGTATTGCCCGTATCGGCAAAGGATACCGCCCCGGACGTGAGTGATAGAATGCTGCTGCCAGTGGCGTTCTTTTTCACGTCATACCGGATTTGGCCGATCCAATCCGTATCCTGCAGGGATGCGGTATGGATGTCCTTCCAGGTCACTCTCACCTTTCCAGTTGTACCGTCGATGTTCCCGCTAACCTGGGTTGGACCCAGCTTGTCTCCCGGTATGAGCTCCAGATTCTCCACTTTGGTGGGATCGAATTGGAAATCGACATGCCCGCCGCGAATTTGGGAGGTCTTCACTCCGCCGATATCGAGCGTATAACTGCCGCCAACATAGATCGTATCCGGCGTATCGTACACCACCTTGGCTGCGCCCGTATTTACGGTGAAGTTCCATTCCTTGGTCGTTTGGTTGCCCGCCATATCGCGGACGGTTACTTTCGCCTGATGAACGCCATCGGCAAGCGGAACGCTCGGCGTGTAATGGATTCTTCCTTCCGGCGGATACAGGGTGTGCTGCACCGGACTGCCGTCCAGATAGAATCGGATTTTGTCCGGATCAATTAAGGTGGTTCCCGGGTGTGCGACAGGATCATAACCTGCATCCTCGGCATACACGGTTATGGTCGGCGTATTCACCTTGATTTCCGCACCCTCAGCCGGCGAGAATTTCTTCAGAATCGGCGGTTCGATATCGTCATTAGCCGGGCTGTACAATGCCCGAATTTCGTCCACGTAGATGGCACCGGCGTCTTTTTTCGCGGCTTGGGTTTCCATATAACGAACAGGCATGTCCATCACCAGCGGAAGGGTTCTTCCTTTGGGAACGGACGCTTCGAGATACTTCCATCCCTTGAAATCAACGCCAATCGTCTGATCTGTAAAATCGAGCGGGATCGTGCCCTTGCTGTCACGAATCTGGGCACGGAGCCAGTGCGCATTGCCGTCCCCGTAGACCCACATGCTGATCTTCTCCGGATAACCAGGAATTTCGATATTGTCCGCTGTGCCATTCGTCTGCAGATAAGCGCCGGAGGTGCCTGTCATTCCGGTAAAATCATACTCCAGCTTCAATGCGCCATTCCCCGAGCGAATGTAGGTCTCATCGGTTTCAATGGATACCTTGGTCGACTTATACTGCGCTCCGGCACTTGGTTTATAACGGCTGAGGCCGTTCTCAAAATCCTCGAGCATAACCGGCGGAAGCCCGACATTCACATCAATGGAAGTTTCAACATTTCCGTATTTCACATGGATTTTGCCGCTGACATCCTGCTTGTCCGTGGCGGTAAACGTTCCATTTGCGTCAATCGTCCCGATGTCGCCTTCGGTTCGCCATTCAAAACGACTGTTATCCGCCTGAATCACCTGTCCATTTCGAAGCGCGGTCACCTTAAGCGTCTCGGTCGAGCCGGAAGAGAAGGTCTTCACGGCGTCCGAGAACTTGAGCTCGGTCAGCTCATTAACGACTTCCAACGCGGCTGTTCCGGTCAGATTGCCGGATTGTACGGATACTTCGGTTACACCCGGTTGATCCCCTGCCGTAAACGTACCGCTTGCGTCGATCTTCCCATAAGCAGGGTCAACGCTCCATGCCGCAGCCTCCGTCATTTTCGCCGGATGCAGGTTCTGGTCCACGGCTGCCGCCTTGAAAGTTGTAGAGGAGCCCGTCAGCACTCTCTCCAGTGTAGGTGCAACGACCAGTTTATTCGGTGCTCCTTCAGGCGCCTTGTTCACCAGCAAAATACCGTTGGCCGTCTTGCGTTCACCGCCATCGGATGGCGAGTTGAGCACCTTGCGCGTGGCTTCTCCCGGCAGGCGGGCAACAAAGGTAGCTGATCCGCCTCCATCCAGATTCAATGCGTTTACCGCACCAAGCTCTTGCAGCATTTCGCCAAGTTCGATGTAGTTAAGCCCTTCACTGAAGCCGGGCTGACGACCATCGACCTCGAACAGCACAACGGTTCCGTCCGCTTTGGTTCCCACCACCGTTCTTGGATGCACGGCCGGATCGGTATGCTGCTGGACTACGCCATCCTGCACCAGCATCACCGTACCGCCAATCGCCATCGTGACATCCTTCCACTCGTTGTCCAGCTCAAAACTTGCCTTTACTTCATCCCCTGCCTGGAGTCCGGCAAGCTTGCTCCGCTGTGATCCCGATGCGGATAGTACCACCTGGCCTGGGCCAATCGGCGAATTCCCCTGATCTTTAAGAACAGAGGCCACCTTCATCGTCAAGATCTCCCCACTGGCGACCCTGCCGCTCACAATATCCAGAATCACCTCGTCTCCAAGGTTATTGGTCATCGTGGTGGCATTAAATTTTTCGGTATAAAGAACAAGTGCGTCCGTCCCTCTGAGACGGTTGATGGATGATAGACTGCTTACCACTCCGCCTATCGTCACGTTTTTCGTCAATTTCGGACTGCCGTACAGGCTGGTCCCGTCCGGCTTAATGCCAAAGGCGTTCCGGCCACTGGGCGGATCCGTTAATAACTCCCCGCCCCCCATAAACAATCCGAGCGGAATTCCGGTGGACATATCGTAAAAATCCCCATTCACTGCCGCGATGACGCGGTTGCCTGCCTTGTCGGCATCGGATGCCATTTTGCTGACTCCCTGCATGCCGTAGACCTTGCCATCGGTGAGGCCGGGCTGAAGCTCCAGATTCCCTTGCGATGGATCAAACTCCACCATGTGGACCTTCTGCTCGCCACTGCCCTTTTGCATATTCGCCCATGTATATGTAGCCCCTGGCCCAATCTCCATCTGCCGCATATCAATGACCGATGACGCAGCGGCGACCGGGTCGGCAGCAGCTTGTCCTGCGGGAAGCAGTAGCGAAAGAAACATCACTCCGCTGAGCAGCGACGATATTCTCTTTTTGCTTTTTATCATGTACATTAATTCCTCCCTCTCTGTGCTTGGACTCTTGTTTTCTCCCGGATGTTTGTCCGTGAATGAAAGACCTACTCGGGAGTATAACGTTAGCTTGTTAATTCCACCTCCGATCTGTGTTAAGACGAAGTTAACTCTGCCGCTATCGCTGTTACATTCCGTCATTAGCTGGAAGGGCTGCAAAAATGTATGCTTCCGCTTCATATTCACCGCTACCACCAACGACCGAAGTTAACCCGTCTTCTTTCCCTTATCATATTGAAATTTTATTTCGAATTACAATATGTTTTGTAAAACTTTATTTTATTTTTCGGAGCAGGAATTTCTGGCTGGATGGAGTAAGTGCGGATTTTGTCGAATGCTGAGAATGAGAAAAAATCCATACCGTTTCTGACATTTTTTGCGAAGGTCTTCCCCAGCGCACAAAAAAACAACCGCGTCCTATGGTTATGGCCGCAGTTGTTTATAAACTTCCTTTTATTTTTTGGTGACATTGCCGTTGGCATCAATTTTTGCATTATAGGAGAGTTTGTTCAGTTTCGCGATGATGTCTTTGTTGTACTTCTTGTCCATCAGATTCGGTTGACCTTGAATAATTTTCACCGGCGTAATCCGGCTCGTGATCTTGGAACCCTGGATCTCAAAATGGACCATCATCGACAGCAAGGTATTGTCACCGCCCCGTGTTGAGCGATTAAACACGAAGTTGCCCAGCGAATAATAAATCGGTTTGTTCTTGTAATACTCAATGCCCATCAACGTATGGCTGTGGGAACCAATAATAATGTCGGCACCCGCATCGATCATCTTCTTCGCCATCGTGCGTGCATATTCTTCCGGATAGTCGGAAAATTCCTCATTCCAGTGGATATACACGATCGTATAATCGTTTGTTTTTGCCGATTTCTTAATATGGGTTAACATCGGCTCCATTGTGTACGCGGAAGCAGCGCCCGGATGGTTCTTGCCCGCGATCCAAGAATTACCCGAGAGGACCCGGCTGACGCCCAGCACCGCAATTTTCTTCCCATCAATGTTCTGAACGTAAGGCTGGAAGGCCTCGTCAATATTGCGCCCGGCTCCCGTGTACCCGATCTTCTGGCGCTTCAAATGTGTAATCGTATCCAGCATCGCATGCTGCCCATAGTCCAGAATGTGGTTGTTAGCCAGCGTTACGCCGTCGATTCCTGCATAGACCAAGCCTTCGAGCGTATCCGGCTTCGAACGGAAAGCAAAGGTTTTGTCCGCAGCCTTACCCCGAGTGGAGACCGGTGTCTCCAGATTGGCAAACGCCATGTCCGCTTTTTTCAAGATGGGGGCAACCTTCTTAAATGGGTATAGGTTCCCGAATCTATCAATCTGACTCCCCACGTAGCCGTCCAACAGAATGTCACCTGCAAAAACAAGATCTATCGGTTTGCTCTTCGACTTGGCTTGAGTGGTTGTGCCCGCTGTATCCTTGGTCTCCTTGACCTTGCTCTGAGTCTCTTTCTCATTCGTGCCCGCTGCCGAAACGATGCTGACCGGGAGAATCATAACGATAACCAGAATGAGGCAAAATAATCTTTTCATATCGATGCCGCCTTTCCAAATAAGAACTTCTAAGAAGCTAGTTATTTACCACGTTTATCCTATCATAATTTGATATAAAAGGGTAATTCTATAAAATGAACCATTTAATAGAATTACATAATGGATTCTAACCAGTTAGCCCTTTCAGCACTACGCATGCGGATTATTCTTCCGATCCCCTAATGCCCCCAGATTTTTTTTAACGGATTAAAAGTGGTTGTAGATCCAAATAAATCAAATCTATCTTTTTCTATCCATAGTCTTAGACTTGAAAAGCGGACAAAAAGTTTCAAACTTTGCAAATCAGATTGAAAATATTATAAATTGCTTATATATTTAAACGTATCGCAAGTATAACCTTCATTTTAATTACGTTTTGTAATAATTATGTCGGCTAACTCTTACATATAAGTAAAACCAAAGGAGCTGCAGCCCATGAATATTCATTCTTCCGGTGAAAACGGGCCTCCCCTGATTGATGATACGGACCGCAAAATCATTGCGATCCTCGGCAAGAACGGGCGAATCTCGTACACGGATTTGGCTAAGGAGATTGGGTTGTCCCGCGTTGCCGTACAGGCTAGGGTCAACGCCCTAATCGATGACGGCGTCATTGAACGGTTCGCGGCGGTCATTAATCCGGAGAAAGTGGGGATTTCGGTGTCTGCTTTTTTCAATGTGGAGGTCGAACCCAAACATCTACAGCAGGTAGCGGACACATTGGAGAACGAGCCGTATGTAACAAGTCTGTATCATATGACCGGTCCCAGCAAGCTGCATATGCACGGACTATTTACCGATCATAAGGAAATGGAAATGTTTTTAAATGAGAAGCTTTACCCGCTCCCGGGCATTACAAGTGTGGATACGCAGATCTTAATCAAGCGTTATAAAAGCCGAATGGGCATCCGACTTTAACTCTTACAACAGAAAGGACTCATACCTTGCCTGATAAAACTAGCAACCCATACATGGAATTAACGTTCGGAATGTTCCGAACCGGAATACTCGGCTACGGCGGCGGTCCTTCAGTTATTCCGTTGATCCGTCACGAGGCCGTCGTTCGTTACAACTGGCTCAGCGACGATGAATTCGGGGAGGTGCTCGCGTTAGCCAACGCGCTTCCGGGTCCCATCGCCACGAAGATGGCCGCCTATCTCGGTTACCGGGAAAAAGGGGTGCTTGGCGCCATAGTTGCCATTCTCGCGCATATCCTTCCGACCTGTATTGCGATGATCGCGCTGTTGTCGGCGGTGACGTTCCTTAGCAGCTCCAAAGTGGTGGCAGGCATGATTGCCGGCGTTACGCCGGTCATTGCCGTGATGCTGGGAACGATGGCTTACGAATTCGGCGAGAAGGCTGTAAAGGGGCTCGGCATCTACGCCGGGATCGGATTTTTCGCAGTATCGTTTCTTCTGCTGGAGAGTTTCCAGATTCATCCGGCCATTGTCATTATACTGTTCCTTGCCTACGGCACCGTACATTTCAAAACCGTAGCCAAATTAAAAAAACAAAGACAGGATAAGGAGGGGTCCGCCTAATGGAAGAATGGCTTCAGCTGCTGATCAGCTTTTTCGTCTCCAACGTGCTCGGTTATGGCGGCGGTCCCGCTTCCATCCCGCTCATGTACAAGGAGATCGTCACGAATCACGGATGGCTGACCGATCCGGAGTTCTCCAACATGCTGGCCCTTGGCAACGCGCTTCCCGGGCCGATCGCCACCAAAATCGCCGCTTTTGTCGGGTACGACGTATCCGGCTGGATGGGCATGACCCTTGCCCTCGCGGCTACGGTTATTCCTTCGGCGGTAGCTCTCATCTGGCTCTTGAATCTGCTGCAGAAATACCGTACGTCGCCAGTCGTCAAAGGCATGACCCTGTTAGTTCAGCCGGTCATCGCCATCATGATGCTGACCCTGACCTGGCAGATGGGCAAAAGCTCGGTCATCTCCATCGGCCTTCTGCAATCCCTCGGCATCGCCGCCATCGCCTTCTGGGCCATGAACATCCGCAAGATCCACCCAGCGCTGGTAATCCTGGCCGCGTTTGCTTACGGGGGATTGGTGTTGTCGCAGGTGGTGTGAGGGGGATTGTATAGAACAACTATAACCCGTTCGGGATAATCGCCATGACTAAAAGAGCGAGTGTGTGGGACTCATTCCCACCATACTCGCTCTTTTTTTCAGTCGATAGCCATCCAAGCATGCCCCGGATCACGCACCTTACCTGTCCCCCGCTCAGACTGATAGGGCAATGAGTAGAAATTCACCTGTGAACCGGACGGTATATGATCGCCATATCATTTAATATGTCCGAAAGTCCTCTTATTCGTCGTGAAGACTTCCTAACGGACACAGAATACCTTATTTTGTCCAAAACGACCCTTTTGGTAACTTTAGCGGACCCAGAGGACCTTATTTGCTGTCTTTATTGGTATTGGCACCCGTAATTCGCACAATAGCGGATCTGGAGTCCGGTACTTTGTAAATAATCGGGTTGTGATCTTAAATAACGGATCTAGAGTCCGTTAAAAGCTGACACAAGTACCTTGAGCGCCCATGGTTGGCAATGAAACCTGCAGTTTCCCATTAAGTAATCCCAAGAAGTGGCGCAAGGTCACAATAACCAGGAGCAGGCCAGGTAATTTGCCACATCCGCCTTAACCGGACGCCCAAAATACGATCGCCATATCATTTAATATGTCCGAAAGTCCTCTTATTCGTCGTGAAGACTTCCTAATGGACACAGAATACCTTATTTTGTCCAAAACAGCCCTTTTGGTAACTTTAGCGGACCCAGAGGACCTTATTTGCTGTCTTTATTGGTATTGGCACCCGTAATTCGCACAATAGCGGATCTGGAGTCCGGTACTTTGTAAAAAAACGTAGTTTTGGACTTAAATAACGGATCTAGGGTCCGTTAACAGCTGACACAAGTACCTTGAGCGCCCATGGTTGGCAAAGAAACCTGCAGTTTCCCATTAAGTAATCCCAAGGAGTGGCGCAAGGTCACAATAACCAGGAGCAGGCCAGGTAATTTGCCACATCCGCCTTAACCGGACGCCCAAAATATGATCGCCATATCATTTAATATGTCCGAAAGTCCTCTTATTCGTCGTGAAGACTTCCTAACGGACACAGAATACCTTATTTTGTCCAAAACAACCCTTTTGGTAACTTTAGCGGACCCAGAGGACCTTATTTGCTGTCTTTATTGGTATTGGCACCCGTAATTCGCACAATAGCGGATCTGGAGTCCGGTACTTTGTAAATAATCGGGTTGTGATCTTAAAATAACGGATCTAGAGTCCGTTAAAAGCTGACACAAGTACCTTGAGCGCCCATGATTTGGCAATGAAACCTGCAGTTTCCCATTAAGTAATCCCAGGAAGTGGCGCAAGGTCACAATAACCAGGAGCAGGCCAGGTAATTTGCCACATCCGATTATATCTCAATGCCACACCAATGTAATAGCGACATCTCGTTATACCCAACTCCCAACGAATGTGCCTTGATCGTCACCTGCATCCATCAAGTATCCAATCGTCACCTGCATCCAACAAGTATCCAATGCTCGACGGCCCCACGTCTGTTCACATTGGATGGAGTCCCTCTGTCCTTAATGATACTCTTTCAACTCCCCACCTACTTCCTCCCCATCACCACCCCGATCTTGCCCTCATGTATCTCTACCTTATACTTCTTCACCCGGATGCGGTCGCTGAACAGCGACTTGCCGGTCTGCAGGTCAAACTCCCAGCCATGCCAGGGACAGCGGACGATCTCGCCTGTCCGGCCGTATTCGTAGTCGTATACCTCCGAAGGAAGCGTCGTACCGGAGACCAGTCCTGCGCAGATCGGCGCCCCCTGATGCGGACAGTAGTTGAGAATCGCATGAAACTCGCCGTTGATCCGATAGATTCCAATTTCGCGTCCCTCAATGTTTACGACCTGGTGTCCGCCCTCCGGTATGTCCTCCTCCGCCAGCACGTAATGTACTCCCATTCATGCACCTCCTTGCCTGTGCGCCCAGTTCGTTGTTTGTCTTTCACCGCGTGCTATTCATCCAGAGTACCTTAGTTGACTCCAGTCAAATTCATTAATCCCGGTTGTCGAGTTACCCTATCTGCCCGGCCACTCCCTATCATATTAATTAATCCAATGGCTCAATTTAGCTAAGGTATTCTATCCAGCAGTCCAAATCATCGAGTTCATAACCTACTCCTGCTCAGTAAAAAAGTTGCCAGTTATTGACGTTCATCGTTGACCAGTTTCAATCTAGCAAGCTAATCTCATCTAGTAGGCTGGTTTCGTTCATGCGAGCTAGCTTCGATCATGCAAACTTGCTTCGATCATGCGAGCTAGTTTCGACCATGCGAGCTAACTTCGATCATGCAAGTTAGTTTCATCAAATTGGCTCTACGTTCATCATCCATCCGCTCAATCCAATCTGTACAGCTGCTTCGCATTCTCGTAAAAAATCTTCCGCCGGGCCTCCGGCTTCAGCCCCCGCAAAATATGGCTTGGCGAGTCGAAGTCCCAATGCGGGTAGTCGCTGGAGTAGAGCAGCATGTTCTCGGCATCGATCATGTTGAAGAGATCGATGAGATGCTGCGGATTGTCGGGCTCCTCAATCGGCTGCGTGGATAAGTAGCAATGATCCCGGATGTATTCGCTCGGCATTCTCGTCAGCCAGGGCACGGTTGCGCGCAGCGCCTTGTAATTTTTGTCCAGCCGCCACATCAGGCCCGGCAGCCAAGCCACTCCGCCTTCAACCAGAACGACCTTCAGGTTCGGGTACTTCACGAATACGCCCTCGCATACCATGCTCACCAGATGCGCCATGAACATCTGGGAGAGGCAGGTGTGCCACTCAATGTAGCGGGTCGGGTAGCCGGCCGCGGTGGGAGCCGTCGAGCTCCCGCCGCCTTCCGCTCCCGGATGGATCCCGATTGGGAGACCCTTGCGCTCCGCTGCTTCGTAGATCGGGTGATAATGACGCTGACCCAGCGGCGAACGCGCCGCGCTGGAGATCATCACCTCCACGATATCCGGATGGCCGCCGATCCGGTCGATCTCGCGTGCCGCCAGCAAAGGGTCCTGAGTCGCTACCGCCATTGCGCCTTTGAATGCTTTATGTTTGCCGAGCCACTCGGCGATCAGATAATCGTTATAGGCCGAGCATATCGCGGCTGCATAATCCGGATCATGGGTGGAAGAGATGTTGTAGACAACGCCCGTCAACACGGCGTAGTCCAGATTATAGCCCTCGATCAGCTGCTTGATCATATAATCGGGGTCGGAACCGGCTTTGCCACCCCCCGGAGGGATCGAGTCCTTTTTCATCACGCCGATTGGCGAGTAATACCCTGAGCCTGCATAACCGATGCCAGATGCGGCTACCCGGGAGCGCCAGGGCTCCTGCAAATATGGAAGCAGCGCCCTGTCGTCCTGCTCGTTATGAACGTCGACGTCGATAATTTTCATATCGTCCATTGCCTGATTCCTCCAATCTCCATAAGTAATTACTTACCGCCGTACGTGCGCGTGTAGGCGGTGTTGTACATAGTAAGGAGTTCATCGGAGCCGAGTTTCTTGGCCTGGTCAATAAATTGCTGATAGGTGGTGTCGTTAATCGGGGTTTTGCCGGTCACGAACTCCGTCACCTTTTGCTCAAGGAATTTGTTCAGATTGTTCAGCTTCGATTTCTCGAGCTCCAGCTCCTCTTCCGTCTTGACGATCTGTTTCGGTGCCGGGACAATGTACTGCTCGTACCGGGCATTGATATCCTTGCTCTTCTCGCTTAAACCACGCTCCCATACTTCACGGGATTTAGCGTTATTCAGCGTGATCAGGTCATACCATACGCCCCAGTCCTTGCGCAGCGCATTAAACGGAGACTCGCCAAATTCCTTGTTATATACCGCTTTACCGTCCTCCATCGTATACGTTTTGCCTTCGATTCCCAGGGACAGATAATTCGTTCCCTCTTCGCTGACCAAATAATCAAGGAATTGAACGGCACGCTCTTTATCCTTCACTTTGGCCGATATCGCTCGACCGACAGTGCCAACGACCGGACGGGAAAACTGATAGTTCTTGATCCCTTCGGCGGCAAAGGAAGGAATCGCGTCGAGTTCATACTCGGCCGTACCAGCCCCCCTCGCCTTCGCTACGAGCGACTCCAGGTCCGCCTTCCAGAAAAACGTCACCAAGGATTTGCCGGTTAGTATTCGCTCCTCCCACTGCGCTTGCGTCAGCAGCGAGAATTCCGGATCCAGCAATTTTTCCGCATACAGCTTATTCAGATAGACCAACATATCCTGATAATTCTCATGATATGGGGCAAACGCGTATTGATCCGTGGTCGGATCCAGATTGTAGAAACCGCTGATCCCCGTGAATATACGCCCGAAGGTCGTATACAGCCCTGTATCGCCAACGATGGCGTTGGATATGAGCGGATAGGAATCCGGAACCTTCTCTTTCAATGTTTTCAGATACTGATAAAATTCGTCCACGGTGGTCGGTGCCTTTATCCCATGCTGATCCATGATATCCTTGCGGGCATACCAGATAAAGTTGAAGCCCTTGCCCTCCGCATCCCCTTCCAACACGGGTACGGTGTACAAGCCTCCGTCCGTGCCCGTTGCCAGCGCCTTGGCCTCAGGATATTTGTCGTAAAAGGCTTTCAGATTCGGCGCCCGATCCAAGTAATCATTGAGATTCAGGAACACCTTCTCCGGTCCATGCTCCCTGCCGTCCTGCGTCGGCACCTGGATAAAATCCGTGGCGGTATTTGTGGCAATCATGATCTGCCTCTTCTCCTCAAGCCCCTCCTGGCTCACGATCTGGAACTTCACTTTGACGCCCGTCTTCGCCTCGATCTCTTTGAAAATCTCCCAGTCATCCCGAACCTTTCCCTCGACCCGGTCGTATACCAGCCAAGAAAAAGTAACCGGTTTGTCAGGACTTAACGTTCCCGAATCATCCTTGCCCCCGCCGGAGCATCCCGCAACCAGCATCGCGCTGAGCAGGATCATGGCAAGCGCAGTTCTGAACCCCTTTCTCCTCATTCCCTAACCTCCCTTTTATCTTCACAACGTATAGAGACGGATTTGCTTGAAATCCATAACTACCCCTTAATGCCGCCAATCATCGTGCCCTGTACAAAATATTTGTGGATAAACGGATAGACGCATAGGATCGGCAGCGTACCGATCATGATCATGGCGTATTTCAACGTCTCCAGATGTGTCAGGTCTCCCTCGCCCTGCACATTCGTACCGGCGATCAGGATGTTGCGCATCATAATCTGCAGCGGGTACATCTCCCGGTCATTCAGATAGATCAAAGCGCTGAAAAAAGAGTTCCATTGATTCACGGCCGTGAACAGGCCGATCGTGACCATCACCGGTACGGATAAAGGCAGCACGATCCGCACCAGAATCTGCATGGACCCGCATCCGTCGATGGCAGCCGCGTCCTCAAGCTCCTCCGGCAGCGCCTCGAAGAATGTCCGCATGATAAACAGATACCATGTGCTGATCAGTGACGGGAGCACGATCGCCCATATCGTATCGAGCATCCCCAGCCTTTGAACGATCAGGAAGGTTGGAATCATGCCGCCGCTGAACAGTAGTGTGAACGCCGCCATCAGCAGAATCACTCTTCGGCCGGGCAGCCATCGTTTCGCAAGCGGATATGCCATGGCGGAGGTCGCAATCAGCGTCAGTACCGTCTGAAGGAAGGTATAACGGATCGTATTCCAATAACTCACCCAGAGATCCGGGTTATAGATAAGCTGCTCGTAAGCGATCAGCGTGATCTTCTTCGGCCATAGCAGCACGGCGCCACTCGCGACCATGGCATTGTTGCTGATGGAAGCCGAGAATACGTAAACCATCGGATAAGCCATTACAATGATCAGCACAATCATGAACAATACATTGAATACGTCAAACAGCTTCGAGGCGAAGCTTTCCTGCTTTTTCATCGCGCACCTCCCTTACCACAGGCTGGTCTCCGAATATTTGCGTACGATCCGATTGGCCGCAACGACCAGAATGAAGCCAATCGCCGATTGGAACAGGCCCACCGCGGTGGCGAAGCTGAAATCGGCATCGAGGATGCCCCGCCGGTACACAAAGGTGTTAATGACATCCGAGGTTTCATAATTCATCGTGTTGTAGATCAATAGTATTTTCTCGAAGCTGGCCTCCATGAAATTACCGAGCGATAGTACAAACAGAATAATCATGACAGGCACCATGCCGATGAACGTAATATGTCTGACCTGCTGCCACCGGTTCGCCCCATCCATCTTGGCCGCTTCATACAGCGTCGGATCGATTCCGGCAATCGCAGCCAGATAGAGAATGGTGCCCCACCCCACCTTCTGCCATATTTCGGAGCCCACATACACCGTCCGGAACCACTCAGGCATGCCCAGAAACATGATCGGCTCGATGCCAAGCAGCTTGACGAGCAGATGGTTCACCACGCCCGTGGTGGGAGACAGGAAGGTCACGAGAATGCCCGCGATCACGACGGTGGATAGGAAATGCGGCATATAGCTGATGTTTTGCACAAACCGTTTGAACCATTTGCTCTTCAACTCATGGAACAGGATCGCCAGAATGATCGGCGCCGGAAAATGAAACAGGAGATCATACACATTCAGCATGATCGTGTTGCGAATCAGCTTCCATGCATCGGGGGTGACGTAGAAAAATTCAATCAAATGCTTGAATCCGACAAACTGGCTTCCCAAAATACCCCGGCCGATCGAATAGTCCTGGAAGGCAATGATGATGCCGTACATCGGCGCGTACTTAAATATCAAGTAGTACAAAATGCCGGGCAGCATCAGCAAGTACAACGCTTTATGTTTTCTCAGAACATAGCCGATCCGTGATAGCTGCGCCAATAATCCCCACCTCCGATTGAAAGCATTTACATTCATTCGTTGTTGTCCCCACTATACGAGCTGTGCTTCCTTCGCGTAAAGCAAACATCTTTTCCTTAAGACACATGTTTTGCACTGCCTGTGCCGCAAGGCTTTCAGCCTGTTCCATGCAAAAAAAGAGACTTCAGAAAATAATGCAGTCTCTTCTTTCCTATTGGTGAAAACTCCGGTATTTGGCGGGCGTAATGCCTTCATATCGGCGGAAAGCCCGAATCAAAGAATTTCGGCCCCAATACCCAACCTTCTCGGCAATTTCGTCAATTTTCAAATCGGTTTCAAGCAAAAATTGCTTCGCCTTCATCAGCCGGTACTTCGCGATATATTCCACGTATTTCTCCCCGACCTCCTCCTTGAAGGTCCGGCTGAAATGCCCGATGGACATATTCAACATACCGGCAAAATACTCGATCGACATCTCTTGATCATAATGCTCATGAATGTATTCCACGATCTCGCTAAACTGTTGACTCCGGCTGCTGGAAGCCGGCTTCCGGAACAGAAAACCATGAATCTCTTCGAAACAGCACGTCAGCTCGTCCCATGTCATGCAGCGATTCATTCGTTCGAACAGACCCGAGTAATACGGAACGTTGAGTTCATTGCGCTCCGATTCCACGGCCCGAATCCAGGTGTTTAGCACATCGGCTAGCAGATATTTCATCTGCATGGCAGATGCATCCTTGCCCTCTCCCTCCTCCAGCAGAGCAAGCACGGAATGAAGCAGCTTGTCATACTCCCTCGTTTTGTACTGATTGAGAATCCGCTGAACCTCCTGTACAGATAGAAAAGAATCCCACTGCTGCAGCTCCCGGGAAGGCTGACTGCCGCAAATCTCCACCGCAGAATGCAGCCCCCGGTACTTCAGCATGGCCAGCGCATGCTCATAAGACTGGTGCAGCTCCTCAATGGCATGAACGGTCTTTCCGATACCGATGGTCGCTTTATAATAAGCACCGTATTCCAGAAAAACGTGCCTTATCTGCTCCGCTATTTGTTCCGGATGGTCCTCGCCCTCCGTAATGGAACCATGCTCCACGATGCAAGCTATCAGATCCGGCCTTGTCTGGCAGATCCAGACCATGCCATGTGCCAGCCGATGAATCTTGTCCTTCAGCTCCGTCAGCAAAAAAGTCTTGGTGGATTCCGATGCCGACTCGTAAACGGTTGGATCATAATGGAACGAGATGCACAGGACGGTTCTTGCCGCCTTATGGCTGTAGGCAAACTCAATCTCCTTGGCGTAGTACTCAATCGATAAGGCATCGCGGTATTGCCCCAGCAGGATTTTCGTAAAAAACTGCTCATGGACAATCGGCAGCATCCCGTTCACCATCTGGAACAGCTCTTTATTCTCCGTAATAATGAACTGGGAATAGCGTTTGATGACATCAAACTCGTTTCCTTCGTGGCCGACCTCCCCGTTCGGAGTGTGATGCAGCTTCAGTCCATCCTTAATCTCCCGAATCGGCCGATATAAGCGCCGGCTTAAATAATACGAGGCGAGTGCGCCAACAATGAGAAAGAATAGGAGGAATAACCAACAGATCCATCGGGTCATATAGACCGGCTTCATCAATGTACCCAAATCGATCATGCTGATATAATGCCAGGACTCGTCAAAGCCAGATGCCATGAAGGACAGCCCCGTCTTGTCCGATATCGTGAATTGCGAAGCAATGCCCTCTGTACGTATTCGCTGCTGCAGGGCAAGCTGGTCCTGCTCGGTCAGTCCGTTCTGGGCGATCACTTTGGCCCTATCATCCACAATCGCCGTGCCCGTAACCCAGCTCTCCGGAATATGAATCTGCTCCTGAAGCTTGTCTCGTTTCACTTCGACCAGGAGATAGACTTCAGGAGCCGCGGTATTAAACGGGTAGCTCATGGAAGCCGTCAACGTGTCGGGGGTATCCATAAAGTCCATCATTTTTTTGCCGGATAATTCAGCTTCCAGCTGATGCCGGCGGTTCAGATCCAAGGGATAATGGGAATGGAAATAATACGCTTTATTCGTGTAGGTTTCGGCATCCATCATCAAATCCTGGTGAACAAAATAATAATACGCCCTCTCGACGAGATCATCCGATTCCAGCTGCTGCAGCTGCTCCCGCAGGGAATGAAGCAGTTCCGGAAGCAGCTGGCTTTCCGGCGAAGAAGCCATGGGAGCGAGAAGCACGCTCCGTAATCTGGAGGTGCTGAGGATATTAATCATGCTCGTTTTCAAGGACTGAAGCTCGGTATCCGTCTGCTCGGAGAATCGATTCATCATCACTTGGTTAAAACGCTCGGCATCCTTTTCAATGATGCGAACGACCAGCACCTGCGCAAGAACCGAAGCAACAATGACGGGGATGAGAATGAGGAGAAAATAGTTGGCAAACAGCCTCCAAAACAGAGTGGTCCTTCTGGGAGGCAGAGAATCGGTATCCCCCGGCTCAGGTGATCGGTTAGGCGGCGTCCTTCGCTTCATGAATGTCCCCCCCTTGGTATTTAAAATTGCAAGTAAACAAGGTTTGCATTTACGTCTACTATATTTTGATGTAAGTTATAATATTCGCTGCAACTTCTGTGCATGGAGTTTGCACAGAAATGACGTTTACCGGACATGTTTGCATCCATAACAAAAAGAGCCAGGAATCTCCTGGCCCTTATCGGAAACGAGAATATCTTTTTTCCTTGCTTGTGTTCACTCACTCGTATTCAAATACCGCATCCGGCGTCAGGGTGACATTGGGTGCATAACTCGGCATCTGACCGGTCTCTTGCAGATATTGCTCAACAATACGAGCGGCATCAACCAAGGAGCTTAGCAGCCAATCCTCATAAAGCTTACCGAATTTCTTGTGGAGCCATTCAGAGGTATATTCATTCGAAAGGGTGAACAGAGAGTAGATTTCACGGACGGTATTGGTATGCTTACGGCCGTAATCATCCGTCCAAGTCACCTTTTTATTCAAATCCACCTTACGGATATCCTCCGTTTTGGTCGACAGGATGCCATTCTTGTATTGGTAATAAATCCGCAAGGATTTTTCATATTCATGGCCTTTTAACAGCCTCCAACCAGCCATGCTTCCGGTCGCAGGGACCGATGACATTTTGCTTTTCCCGGAGTTTCCGGTGTTACCGCTGCTCGTTGCTTTCTTCGGCTCGCCCTTTACAACGAATTGTGCCGCGCCCAGCGTCACGGTCATTTGCTGTTTGGATGCGTCCCATTTCAGTTTTGCACCCAGTGCTGCGGTCAGCAGATCCGCGGATACGAGTGTCTCCCCTTTGTTCTGGATCGGAGCACCTTTCATATTCACGGTTTTTCCGTTGATCTTCGCTTGCTTGCTTCCTGCCTTGACGGTAAGCTCGGTCTGTCCTACGGTGATATCAAAGGTTTTGGAAGCAGCCTGATATTGAACCGAACCTCCCACGGCTTCAAACACCGGCTTCAGAGGCAGGTAGGTAATTCCCTTCTCCTGTTTAGCGTTCTCCAGCGGTTTGCCAAGTCCTGAAATGATTTTCACCGATTGCTTCTTGCCTGCAACTTCCACCGTCAGCGTGGCCTCACCCACACCCATGATTTTATAGGTGCCTTTATCCCCTGCCTTGACCAGATGAGGCTTATCTACCGATAACGAGATCATATTCGCCGGAACCTTGTGTTTCTCTCCGCTGCTGTACTGAAATTCAACCGTTGGCGTGATCGAGCTCCCCACCTTCGGCTTGCTGTTCGATACCTTAATAGTGACGCCGGTAATGCTCGGTACCGCCACATCGTATTGCTGTCCACTATCATACTCCGTCCAAGTACCATCCGATAACCGGGCAAAAAAGCTTTTGGAACCTTCGATTCCCACAATCTCTTTCACTCCGCTGATCCCGTTCAACGGGCTCATTTCGAAGGTTTGCGTGAATACATCCAATCTCGCATTCCACACCGTTCCATCTTTTTTAACGAAAATCAGTTTCTGTTCTTTCCCAAAAGAGATGTCAGCCCCGTCAGAAATCAGGTTTTGGGACAGATAAGTCGTGCTGCCATTGATTCGAAGCGTACTGAACAGCACAAGTCTTCCGTCATTGTATAAAATAGCGGCGTAATCGCCGGCAACCTTGATTTTGCGAATGGCGTTCACATCCGCTGCTTGACCAAGCGTCACAGGTTCCGGCGTATAGGCACTATTATGATATAAGATTGTTCCCGACTGGGTAACACCGCCGATAATTCCCTTATTCTCGTCAAAAACGCTTATTCCCTCAAAGCCTTTTACATCTTGCGGCTTGGAATTAACCATACGTTGAACATTGCCGTCAGAGGTCAACCAGTAGCCTTGTCCAACCTGTTTCACATGGTTCACACCCGCTACAGCCTCATATCCCGATTCCCCCCACATAACGAGTCCACCCGCGTTATTGACGCCGAATCCATATCCGCTGGAGCCCGCGATGAACTTCAGATCTCCACCCAGCGGAATCGGGATTTGGTTGATTGGAAGGCGGCTGTACGTAACCCAGACCGTGCCATCCTCCATCAAAGGTGTACCATCAGGCAATAACATTGCAATCTTCGAGCTTGACTTGCCCGACTCCCCATAAGCTGCCCCGGCTGCGTTCGGGATCATCACGCAAACCGCCAACAGCAGAACCCACATTTTCTTGAACATGAATGAACCTCATCTCTTATCTGAATGTAAGTCTTTCAGATCTAGTTAATTTGAACCAGGAATATTATACCACCCTATAGAAATGAAACAATATCAAAATTTGCAAGATTGCAAACCAAAAAAACGCCCCCAGCATCTGTTTCCAGACACCAGGGACGCTTATCTCTTGATTCATTCTTTATTCCATGCGTTCAAACAGTTCATCCAGACGAGCCTTTAATTCTTCCGCATCATAGCGAATGAACGCTCCATTCACTGTTCCGACCAACACCTGATGATCCGTTACGTTCAGTGCACCGTTTCTGGCATATTGCTCTCGCAAATCCACGTTGCCGGTAATCACGTTATGCAATCTTCCCAAGCTTCTGCCGTCGTCCTTGTTCAACACCACAAGATCGCTTCCCAAGCTCAGAAGCAGGTAGCGGTCCAGGATTCCATAACTGCTGCCAACTAGATGGGATAGATCGTCACTCGCTTTGGAAATGGTCTCCATCTTCCAAATTACGCTACCGGTTTCTTTATCTACCGCTGCCGGGATGCCGTTCAATGTAAGATAGACTCGCTCTCCCTCAATGGCGCCGCGGGCAGCTTTGCCTTTCACGGTCCATAATTCCCGATCTTCCAAGCTGTCATACAATACGCTTTCGTAAGCGGTAGCCCCGCTGAAATACTTCCCGTTCAACGCGCGCTGCACCAACAAATACCGCTCATTTAGCACCTCGAACCGTTCCATCTCACGTGCTGGATACACGCCTTCGCGTTCGCCAGTTTCCGTATTGAGCAGAACCCACTCCTTGCCAAGCAGCATCCATCTTGTTGTCATATCCGCAGGAGATACCGGATTGTAGCGATAGCCTCCAGTAAAATACGGATCTTGGGTCGGATCGTCCATGAACTTTTTCCCGACTTTGTAATCCCATACGGCTTTGCCGGTTTCGGGATCGTAAGCGGTAAGCTGTCCGTTCTGCTCGATGAGCACGTACGGATCGTCCGTGCCCTGGTTCAATAAGCGGTGTTCGCCGGACAACGTCTTTTTCCAACGCAGCTTTCCGGTTTCCTGATCCAGCACGCTCAGCAAACTTTTGGTTTCGTTCAGATCGAGCGGTTCATCCAGAACTACCGTGTCTTGCGCAGCCGTCATCGTCAGTCCAAATTCGTTCTTCGGCTTAACCTCCCATAACACTTTTCCATCCGACAACTGGATATGCCGCACGCGGGCTACATAATCCTTTACCACCGGGTTATAAGCCGAGAACATCGTGACATACTCCCGCTCCTTATCCGTGACGGCTGTATACCAGCCAAATCCCGCATCCTCCTGCCACAGCTTCATGCCGGTGCCACGGTCAATCGCATACAAGGATGAATTATCGTGCATCCCGCTGTATCCGCCATCATCCCCCTTGAGGAGCAGGACGTCCTCGTTTGCCTCAAGCAGGAAGGTGAAGTTCAGATTGCCCTGATTTCGCCAGTCGGGCTCAGCTTTTAGGGTCTTCGGCGGCGGCACGGCGGCAAAATGATAGGTAAACTCGTAATCATCGCCAGGACTGAAACTCCGTTCAAGGGATCCGGTCCCCGGAATCGTCCACTCGCTGGCCGTCAGCTTTCCGGACGGAGAGAACGTCACGGTATAATGGGCATCCCGCTGCTCATATCTCCAGGTCTCTCCAAGTATCATCGGTTTATTGGAGCTCATCTCCTGATTCCGCGATGTCTCCCTCGCCTGCGGCTCGCCAAGCAGCTTTTTCACATAAGAAGAAGGGGTGCCTTTCTTGAAAAGAAACTCCGTCAAGTTGCGTACCACATCCGTCGTTATTTCCGAATTCCCATCGAGAAGCCCGTCAGGCATCGCCTTCTTGGCCGTCACGTCACTGCCTCGCACCCACATCATCGCCGGACGGTAGATCCGGTAATCTTCCTTCCACTTGGCAGGACTGATCATGACGCCATACCAGTCCTTCCACTTCGCTACGGCGATAAGAGACGTTCCCGTTTGGGATATTGGCCATTTCACCGTGCTGCCGGGAGTAAGATATATACTGCCGCTGCTGCGCAGTTGAAGCGAGAGCGGAGAAATTTCTTTTACTAGGGCAGCTTCCTTGGACACATACCATGTCGGGAGCCATAAGTCTCCCCGGGAATCGGATTTGATTAAAGCCAATTCCCCTTTCACGGAGGAAAGCCGGAGCGTTTCCCCCTTGGTGCCGTAATAGCTCACCTTGAGTTTTGTCAGATTGCTATTCTTACTAAGCGTATTAGGAAATAAAGCAGCCTTCTGCTGAATCGTAACGCGTTGGCCGGATGTAAAGCCCCCAGTTTCAGCAGCACCAGCGACTACGATACGAGTGCTCATCTGTATACCCTGAGCCGGTTGCCCAACAAGTGAAATACAGACAGCTGCCGTTATTCCAATGAATAGTCGCTTTCGGATCGATACGCGTAAACTCACTGAAACCATCCTCTCCCATACAAGCATACATCATGTAAACGCTATTATAAGACAATCTGTTCCAAAATCAAAACAAAAAAACTCCCTTCCAGGAAAGGGAGCTGTCCTCATTTTCTTTATTGTCGTCTACATTCACGATAGGATCTCGTTAAAATGACTTCTGCAGCATATTCACAATTAGCCGTCTTCCCTGCATTATCGTACCTCCATACGCCAACTCGCTTCGGATAGGGTATGGCCCGGCGTTTGCCTGCCTCTCATTTTTCTGGTGCGATTCGTCACCCCGTCTGATATTTCCCCCCATAATTGCTCGAGAAAGGATGCTGGTGCCATCGATGAGTTTCTATTGGCTGCTGCCGCCCCTCCAATGGTTCGATTCTCAATCCGGGTATCTTCACCAGAAATCTTGAACTCTGCGCACCCCGATAGTAGCAAGACCCCAACCAATACTATGATTGCTGGCCATACCATAGTAAGCCTAATGTTCCGTTTCGCATGATGTATGGATCCCATCCCGACTGCCTCCTTATGTACTCTCTGAAGGAAAGTATAAGGAACATATCTTATCAATCAGTGGGGCAAGTTCTTAACGAATGCTTAAATAAAGCTGAACAATTACCTTCGCTTATGCTGAATCAGATCTTCATACATTCGAAAAATATGCTTAAATCCATGTACTTCCCTCCGTCTGAAGGGGTTAACAGCCAGAGCGCAATCCGGATTGACTTTAAAATGCTTGGAAGATTGGATTGAAAAAAATAAATGATTTATGGTTGTAAACGGAATGGAAAATTTACCTATATATATGAAGGCCAATCAAACCATAAATAAGGAGAGTTGACCAATGAAAAATGTATTGTATGTACCCTTGGATGATCGCCCAGTAAACCTTGATGATGTAATCAAATTGGGACAAGCTTCGGGCTTGAACCTGATAACTCCTACTGCTGCAGTTATTCGTAACCGAATCGATTCGGTCGCAGAAGCCTCAGGCAGCCAACTTACAGGCACCTCCGCACCTACTTTTGGTAAACCGGAGGATATTCGTCAGTTCATATTGAATCATGCCTCTTCCGTCCAGGGGTTTATTATTTCTATCGATATGCTCGTTTATGGGGGGTTAATCGGTAGTAGACGCTTGCGAACAAGCGGAGGCGGGACGTATCCCCATTATGATTCAGGGACAACAGACTTGCTTGACCTAATCCGCGAGATTAAACAACATTATCCCAGCAAGCCAATCTATGTGTTTGATACCATTTTGCGACTCGCTACGACCACTTATGTGGAGGGACTCTCTTATAACGCGTACACCGAGTCTCGCAGTTTCATGGGTATAGCTCGCAAAAAATATACAGACTTCAGCGATATTTTGAACGGCTATAATATATCCAGTGATGGCACCGAGCTGGGCGATACCGTCCACTTCAATAAAACCCATTACTACAACACAAGGCAACATAAGTTTAAAACCAATCATTATGTATTGGACAGGCTTGTACGTCAGGGCTATATTGATTTCCTGGCCGTTGGAGTGGACGATGCGAAAGTAGAAGGTGTGCAAATCAATGAAATTAAATTTGTGGAGAACTACATCGATCGTTATCTGGACGGTTGCGAGGGGCAAAATCCGAATCGTGCCATTATATTGCCTGATGCAGATGGCTTGGGTCATTCTCTGGTAGCACGGATGGCTAATCAATTGCATCGAGAAGGCAGCAAAACGCAAATTTCGCTGCAATATTACGGCCCTCATGGATCCACGATCATCAACGACTATGAATACATGACTTTACATCAGAATATTCTTCGTCATATTGATGTGGTTGGCGGCCAATATGTAACTTGCGAACCAAACATAGAAATTCTGGCAATCACAGACGAAACACAGGTATCCCATGCCGTAAGCCGTATCCATGCCAATGGAGCAAACTTCGTAGCAACCGTGGTTATGGATTTCACCGGGAAAGGCTCTGCCAATCCAACAGTAACGGAAGCGCTGCTAGACAGCCAGTATACGGGACGCCTATTAGGTTATAGTGCATGGAACACTGCCGGGAACCTTATGGGCATCTCGCTTGGCATGGGGCAAGCAAGATATGCTTTTTTGGTATCAGAAACCTCTGCCTCCAAGTTGAATATGGCCGTTAACGCTCATGGATCACTACTCTTTAAACGGTTTTTGAAGGATTACTATTACAAGAGGCTTGCTGTCGTCGATGTCCGAAGCTATTCCAGAACTCCAAGCCATATTCGTTACGATAATCTTCAAGCCTCGTTCGCTGATCAGAACATGCGTCTCTTTAACACAGAATCAGCTTACCAGCAAGTGTTCACGATCCTTCGAGATCAAATGCAGATTCACCAAACAACGCTGGCCGGAAGGGACGCTTTCCTGATTGGCACCTCCGCTCCGACATGCAATGTCAAACAAATAAAGGGGTGTTCGTGGACATTGGCAGAATACAGCAGTGCTTCGCTGGCTTATGACAATCCTGATTTCATCTGGTGGCGAGCCTTTGAGATCACACTCAATCCTAGGGTCACACTCCAATAACATGAGAATGAAAAAGGACAGCTCGGTCTTTATCGGAGCTGTCCTTTTTCTTTTGTCCGTTTTTATGAGTGGATTCAATAGTTCAACTTATAGAGTACCATTTCACAATAGATGTAAAAAATGGTACAATAAAATAGGAACAAACGTTCTTATTTTTTTGCGGCTCGTTAACTTCTCTTTTTCCCCTAAATGATGAATACGATTATAGACAGGCATAGGAGGGATGCGTTATGAAGAAGCATATAACAGCATACGAACGCTATAAAACAGAAATTTATCGAATTGGTTGGAGAATACAATATCAGGCTAAAAAGCTTAGAAAACGAGAAACGCCGTACCCTGATTTTAGTACCGTGCAGACAGGCTCATTTCACGCAAGATCCGATGACCGCATTTGGATTGGTCAATTACTGGATTCATTACCCCCGCAAGGGAGAACCATTATATATAAACTCTTCATAGAAGACCTCACTGAAGCGGAAGTAGCCAAGCAGCTCCATATCTCTCAACAGGCGGTGAACCGATGGAAAAGAAAAATGATCCAAAAGTTATCTCAGATCGCGAATTCATGACTTTGCTGCAAGCTGCAAAGCAGAATGATGATCAAGCCATTCTGCAACTCATTGATTTATACAAAGACGATATTTTGAGAATCAGTCAATATATCTATATGCCTCAAGAGGATGCCATATCAACGATTGTCCTGGAGTTTATGGAAGTGATTCGGGAGAACAATAATACCTATGAGACAGAGTAACTTTGCAGTTTCAATTATGGCCTCGATATTAGTGGGTTTAATCCCTAGAAAAATTTCTTTCTTTCCAGTATACAACAAACCCAGTACCGTCGCGGTACTGGGTTGTGTTTTACATTGTAAAAAAAGATGTAGTACATACAGGCAAGTTGAAGCAGCCACTATACGACTTTAGGAAACCGCGTTTCAAAGGTTGTCCTCTGCCGGTCGCTCCGTACCCGGATTTCACCGCCTTGGATCTCCACAATGCTCTTCGTAATGGCCAATCCCAAGCCGGTACCCCCTGTCTGCTTCGAACGTGAGGTCTCCACACGGTAGAAGCGATCAAAGATGAACGGCAAATCCCGCTCAGGAATCGGATCTCCGTAGTTGGTGAAGCTAATGCTCACCTGATTACCATCGCTGCGGACGGCGATGTCGATCTTTTTGCCCGAATCCCCGTAACGGATCGCATTGGTTATCAAATTCTCGTAAGCTCGGACAAGCTGGGCGCCATCTGCCTGAATAATGAGGCCTTCCTCTGCCACAAGCTTGCATTCCATCCCGGATTTCTCCAGGGCAGGAACGAATTCCTCGATCAGCTGTCTAATGAACTGAGCCATATCGATCTTCTGGATATCCAGCGGAAGCCCGTTATTAATCCGTGTGTATTCGAACAAATCATCAATGAGCTTCTTTAGATTTTGCGCTTTCTCATAAGCGATATTCACGTAATATCGCAGCTCCACTTCATCCTGGTACCGGTCTTCCTCAATAACTTCCAGAAATCCCAGTATCGATGTAAGCGGCGTCCGCAAGTCATGGGAAACGCCCGTAATCAGATCATTCTTTGTTTTCTCCGCGTTACGCTCCTCCAGAATGGATTGGTGAAGCTGCCTGCTCATTTGGTTGATGCTCTCCGCCACCTCACCCAGCTGGCTGCCTGACTGCACCGGAATGTCGGTGTCGAAATTCCCCTTGGCAATCTCGCGAAGCCCATTCCTGATTTCCTCCAGATAAACGTTCAGCTGTTCGGTCATGCGGTTTATGCTGGTTGCGACGACGCCTAATTCATCTTGGGATTTAAGCTCGATTCTGGAATCGAATCGTCCCGCCGTGATGTCCTGAAGACCGGTCTGTATTTTCTGCAGATCAAGGACAAACCACTTCGTGCTCATATAATAGCTGGCAAAAAAGAGAATGATGCCCGTAACCAGCATAACCGGATCCGAGCCAATATGGTTAATGATCCAGACGAGCGGCGGCTTGATTGCCGGAATCGAGAGTATTAGCGTACTTAACGCATAGAGTATGATAAGCAGGGCTGCCGTAATGCCGATGCTGGCAAGCAGCATAAACAGCATCTTCAGGCGGATGCTATGAAGCTTCATTACTTTCAAGTTAGTCACCTCTGCTTAAGTTTACTCTATTTTGTAGCCAATCCCCCACACCGTCTTAATATATTCCGGCTGCTGCGGATCCTTCTCGATCTTCTCGCGCAGCTTGCGAATATGTACCATGACCGTATTTTTCGATTCCATGAACGGTTCGTTCCACACCTCGGTATAAATCTTGTCCATGCTAAGCACGAGTCCGCGATTGATGGCCAGCATATGCAGCAGGGCAAACTCGCGCGGCGTCAGCTTAATCTCAACGCCTGCCACCGTTACCCGGTGGGAAGCGACATTCATAATCAGCTCATCGATCTGGATTTCGTTCTCATCCCTCACCGAGTTGCTGTTCAGCTGTTTGTATCGGCGGAGCTGTGATTTGATTCTAGCGATTAATTCCAGCGGGCTGAACGGCTTGGTCACATAATCATCCGCGCCGATGCTGAGCCCGGCGATCTTGTCAATCTCCTGACTCTTGGCGGACAGCATGATGATCGGCGTGTTGTTCTCCTCCCGAATTCTCATACATGCCTCAATGCCATCCATCTGCGGCATCATGACATCAAGGATGATTAAATCCACTTTATGGGTTCTTAGAATCTCCAGCGCTTCCAGGCCGTGAGATGCGGTGAGCAGCGTGTAGCCCTCATTTCTGACGTAAATCTCCATCAATTTCAAAATTTCGGTTTCATCATCAACCATTAATATCGTAACTCCAGACATGGCTCCTCCTTGTTCCGAATGCGGCCGTCAGCACAACATCTGTACGTCGTCTTTCTTCATGGATGTCAGACCGCGTGGTGCGGTAATTGATGTTTCTTCTCCATAGCCATGCCCTCGTCTTCGGATGCGTCCTGGTTTGCGATGAAACCGACTACGAACCGGAAAGCGGCACGGACGGCGAATCGACTGGCTTAACCGATTTCTTCGCCTTCGGAATATTACCGAATATCACCCATGAGCCCGGTATATATCGAACCGTCAATTCCACAACGATCCATGAACAGCCTAGCGCTGCCGCAAAACCTCCTGCATACCACAGATGGGTCAGCATCGAGCTCCCCGTGGTTAGCGGAAACTCCCGGTAGACGAGCAGAAAGAATGGATGAATGAGATATATCCCGAAGGATACGGCCCCCAGTCTCTCCAGCGCTGGTGTCCATCCGCGCACCCCTGCCCGATAGAACAGAATGGCAAACTGGAGCAGGACAAGCGCCCCAAAATAAGTATGCATATTCCACAATAGCTCATACAGCGTTGAATTATATCCGGTTCCGTGAAGACGGTTGTTGTAATAAATGTACACATGGCCGAGACCGGCAGCTGCCCATGCGATCCATAGCACCACCCAGGCGGCGATGCGGTGTGGTCGTGCGTTCGCGCGGCTAATGACAAGCCAGGCCTTCAGTTTCGGGTAATAGATGCCGATAAATGCTCCCAGCATGAAATAGGCAATGTAGGACAATGCCCAGCTCCCTTTATTCGGTACCTGCCAATAGTACTTATTCATTAGTATAAACGTCCACTGGATCACCAGTCCAATCGGTATCGACCATTTCGCAAGCTGGGGCACCTTCTTGAACAGCCACAACACAAGCGGAAACATTACATAAAACTGAATGCTAATAAATACGAAATATAGATGCGTATACGCTTTGCCCGTCAACAACTTTTGAACAAAGCTCTCCATCGTCTCGCCAAACGGTCTGCCCTGATAATATAAATAGTGCAGCAGCGCGAAATAGAACACAGAGAACAGCGTATATGGAATGATAATATACAGCAGTCTTTTCTTGTAAAATCCACCGATCAGCTTTTTCGTCGTAGGACGGTCATAGTAATTATAAAAGAGTACCAGACTGCTCAAAAATATAAATGTTGGCGTTCCGTATTTCATGAAGATGTTCATGAAATTGTACATAAAAAAGTATTTGGAGTCTGTCATCGCAGATACAGCATACGAAGTGGAGTGCACGGACAGCACGCCGAGGATGGCAAATGCGCGTACCAATTGCAGCTCGGGAAGACGCTCCCTTGGTAAAGCGTTTATTTTGTTCATGGCAGTACCCTTTCATGGTTTTTAATCATATTATTCTCGTTCCTTGCGAAACAGATTTATCTAGTATAGTAAACAATTCTTAACGCCAACACTTCCAAATTCTTATCATTTGCTTAAGATTATGGTCCTTCCTCCTAATAAAATTCTCCTTGATTACGAAGAATCCTTGGACTTACAATAAGAAAAACGTCTATTGACGTACTTTCTCAGTAGACAGACCGCATATAGCGGAAGTTTTTCTTGCGAGATAAGGATACTATGCCTCAGATGTATATCTTTCTTATCTCAAAAATAAACTTTTCAGAATGGGGGTGAATGGGATGTTGCACTTGATCCGTATCATTCGAAGTAGCTAGGCTCGGGTTCACAGAGGACCGGGCCATGCCAAAATTATAACTCGTAGCCATATGAGCTGCATTTTGCTATATAACATAAATCAGCTGCCGGACAGAAAGGGAGTCGTCCGTTCCTATGGACAAGTTCTCCTGCTCTATAACCAAGAAGTCTGCCGGCTTTTGGCTTCGATCGAATGAGGGTCAATCGGTTTGCAGCATCCCATTTTATCTCATATGGAAGGTGGACAATATAAATGAATTCACAGGAATACAAGCAGTTTTATGATATTGTAGGAGCCTTAAACGGCTGGGACTTCAGCCAGGTCCGATGTATCTCGGAAGGTGTGGAGTGGGATTTTTACGATGAGGTCGGCAAATGTTGCACACCATCCGATGTTGTGCTCGATATTGGCACTGGTGGTGGAGAGAACTTGTTGTCCATCGCCGACAAAGCAGCCTTGCTGGTCGGGATCGATCTTTCGCATGCGATGATAGAGACAGCCCGGCGGAATAAACGGAACGTACCTGTTTCCAATGTACGCTTGATGCAGATGAATGCAGAGTCTCTTCAATTCCCGGAGGCGTTTTTCAATGTAATCTCATGCAGACACTCCCCTTTCCGTGCATCAGAGGTGGGAAGAGTACTAGATGAAGATGGCGTGTTTTTGACGCAGCAGGTTCGCGAATGTGATAAAGCCAATCTGGCTCAAGCCTTTGGCAGAGGACAATCCTCCCGTGAAGACGGTGCCTTAAAGGATCAATATATGAAGGAACTTCGGCTTGCCGGGTTCGGCGATATCCAATATGCCGAATACGATGCGGTTGAGTACTATGAGCGTGAAGAGGATCTTATCTTTCTGCTCAAGCACACGCCCATCATCCCCGGGTTTGGACAGGAGGAATTGGATTTTCGCATCCTGCAGCAGTTCATCAGAGACCATCACACAGATCGTGGGATTCGGACGAATTCCGCACGGTTTATGATAGTGGCCCGGAAATAACCGGCCCCTCTGGAATTCCATAACCCGCAGCATCCCGCTGTTAAACAGAAAAAGCGCACAAGGGACAAAGCCCTTGGCGCTTTTTTTATGCAAAACAGATTCGTATATTATCCCTTGGATGAATAGGTTGCCCATCGCATAAAAAAGCAAGCCCCCCACAAAAGAGGAGCTTGCTTTCGGTATGGTTTATCATCGTATCAACCAAGGAGCGCTATTAACCGTTAACCAGCAGTTCTTTCAGCTGCTTGATCTGCTTGCGCTCGCCCGCTAGTACCAGCGTCGATCCCGCTGTCAGGATGTCGTCCGGACCCGGATTGATTTTCTGCTCTTTCTTGTTCACAATCGCTAATACATTAGCACCTGTACGTTGACGAACCTGAAGCCCTGCAATGGATTGTCCCACGCATTTGTAATGCGGCTCGATGCGTGCCCATTCGATGATCAGGTCTTCAAGTGTCACCTCGATCGTCTCGAGCGCTTTCGGCTTATACGTCATGCCGCCGATGATGCCGGCAATTTGTCTAGCCTCATCATCCTCTAATGTAATCTGGGAGATGGTCTCCTCAGGATCGTCATCTTCAAAATGGTACAGTTCTCTACGGCCATCGTCATGAATCACAATAACCAGCTTATCCCCTGATCTTGCCTGAATAAGGAATTTCTTCCCGATACCCGGCAGATCAGATTCGCGAATAATACTCATGTGAAAATCCTCCGTTCTGGGGTTAATTCAATCTCTAGATTATATAGATTAGTTGGAAGAAAGTAAATCATCCCAGCATCCTCATACTTTCCTTTTTTTTACTTTCTCCACAGGTTCGCTCCATTTGAATATTTTATTCACGCCACGATAGACCCGTTTTGACTCCTTGGCTAGAAGAGGCCCGAGGATCGCAAGAATCAGAACATATAGCGCCGAGAACGGTTTCAGCACGGCGGACAGTCCGCCAGCTAGTCCCAGATTCGCAACAATGATCGTGAACTCCCCGCGCGCCATAATAGTCAATCCGATGTTAAGCGACGACTTATGCGATAATCCTGCCTTGCGTCCCGCGATCATGCCTGCTACAAGGTTGCCAATAATAGTCAGTCCCACGGCACCGAGTGCCAGCCATAACGCATTCCCCAGCGTGGTCGGGTCGATACCGAGACCGAAACTGAAGAAGAAGATCGCTCCAAAGAAATCACGGAAAGGAATAACCAACTGCTCAATCCGTTCACTATGATCTGTCTCGGATAAGGCTAGTCCGAACAACAGCGCGCCAATCGCTTCAGCTACGTGCAGCGTCTCTGAAAATCCAGCAATAAAGAACATCGACGAGAAAACAACGATAATGAAAATTTCGCTGGATGTAATATTCAGCAATTTGTTAAGTATAGGTGGACCTTTTCTCGCAATAACAAAGAACAACAGCATGTAACCTATGGATATACCTACGGAGATAATCGTTGCCCCTACCGATGTAGCCCCGCCTAACAGCAGTCCCGACATAATCGATAAGAACACGGCAAGGAATATATCATCGAACAAAATCATGCCAAGAATAAGCTCCGTCTCCGCATTACCGGTGCGCCGCAGATCCACCAGCACTTTCGCCACAATTGCAGTAGAGGAAACGGACAACATCCCTGCAATGATTAACGTCTCATATAGCGGCATGTTGATTACAAATCCGTAAGCCAGGCCCAGTGCAAAGTTTAGGATGACATATATGGTTCCGCCTACCACTATGTTTCGTCCGGATTTGATTAATTTTTGAACAGAGAATTCAAGGCCAAGGTAAAAGAGCAAGAATAGAATACCGATTTGCCCCAGAAAATCGATGATTCCCTGGCTCTCGATAAATTTAAAGTCAAGAATTCCTATCGTTGGTGCATGCGGACCTACAAGCATCCCGAGTACAATCAAGAACGGTATAATCGAGAACTTGAGCTTTCCTGCAATTATGGAGGCTATAGCAACCAGAATCAGAGCAGTTCCAACCTCAAACATCATATGGTCCATAGAAGACCTCCTCCTCCTCAAATTTGACTTCGGGCAATCATTCCTATTATACATAAAAATGCATACATTTACAAAGCAACAGCAATATTCTTGCTTGATAGCCCAATAGATACTACATTATTTACATAAAGTACAGGCTTAATTTTATTAGTGATTTTATGGTTTCCAAAAAATATAAATTATATCCAAATAATTTACCACACAAAAGATAATGAATATTTATGCATAAAAACGAATAATACATCAGGTAAAAAAATACATATATCGCGAATCAAAATGGATTTTCCAGGCTATCCCTTGCTCTTTATCCACACGAAAAAGAAGCCCGGTGGCTGCAACCACGGGGCTTCCGGCTATATTTATTTAATTATTTAAACCAACCTTTTTCTTTAAAACGCGTGATTGCTTCGATCCGGTTGCTGACGCCAAGCTTATCAAGAATAACGGAAATATAATTCCGCACGGTACCTGTCGTAATAAACAGCTGGTTGGCAATTTCCTTCGTATTCTTGCCGTCCGCTATCAGGCCCAGCACTTCCTTTTCCCGCTCCGTCAGCGGATTCTCTTCACCGGAATACGCTTCATCCACCAGCTCGGAGGCGTATATTCGTCTGCCTGCCATAATGCTCCGAATGGATGCAGCCAGTTCCTCGCTTGGGCTGTCCTTAAGCAGGTAGGCGTTGGCGCCGGCCTTCACGGCACGCTCGAAATACCCCGGCCGGGCAAAGGTCGTCAAGATCATTACCTTGCAGCCAAAGCCCTTTAGTTCTTCGGCAGCCTCAAGTCCGTTCATCATCGGCATCTCAATATCCATGATACAGATATCCGGTTTATGAAGTTTGACAAGCTGTACGGCATCCTTCCCGTTCCCTGCCGTCCCGACCACTTGCATATCTTCTTCCAGATCAAGCAGTGAGGCCAGGGCTCCAAGCAGCAATCGCTGATCTTCGGCTATGACAATTCGGATCATATTCCCGCCTCCTTATCCGGCATTCTGAGCACATTAGGTACACGAAGGACCAGCGTAGTCCCCTCGCCGGAAGTGAGCTCCATGCTTCCGTTTACGAATTCAAGCCGCTCTCTCATTCCCCGCAGTCCATTTCCGCGGTTTCTCGCATCGGTCACGAACCCTGTTCCATTGTCCTTCACCCTCGCAACCAGATCCGTTTCCGTGGATTCGATCACAATGGAGCACACCGTAGCATTGCTATGTTTCACTATGTTATTCACGGCCTCTTTCAGGCACATGCTGATCACATTTTCATTCATTAACGACAGATTTTCCGGCTCCAACGTTCCCTCAAAATTTAATTCAATCTGGGCAGCCTTTAGAATTTGCTGAATGCGGAAAATTTCATCCGTGAGCCGGGTCCCCCGCATCCGTGTCACCATCTCACGCACTTCCTGGAGTGCCGTTCTGGCCGTCTGGCGTACATCGTTGATCTCGGCCTGAGCTCTTTCCGTATCTTGCGTCATCAATTTACCGGCCAAATCACTTTTGAGGCCGATGAGAGACAGCTTCTGTCCGAGCGTATCATGCAGATCGCGGGCTATCCGCTGACGTTCCTCCAGCTTCACCAGTTCCGAAATCCGTTTGTTGGCATCCTCCAGCTGACCCTGCAGCTGATCATTCTTATTCCGGTTATAGTTCGTCACGGGCAGCAGAATCACCCCGACTACACTGACAAGCATAAATGGCAGCTGTGTGATAAAGAACGGATTCCGCGTTAACAATCCATAATTGACCGTAATGATGGTCGTGACCAGATGGATGGAGTACAGCGTGATAAACCCCGCTTTATTCTTGATGTTCCCGATGAAAAATGCGAGGAACAACGAGAAATAGATATACCCGAATACCAATGACATCGTAATCGATATTAAAATTTGCAGACTCGTCCAGAAGTAGACGAGCCAGCCTTTGGCCAGAAATGAAAGCACATAGAAGGCGAAGAACATCACAATCATCAGTGTTCCGAAGACAACCTGGTAGGTAGAGGTCGAACGGAAGATGAAATAAAACGGAAGGATGTAGAAGACGACCCATACATAAGGGCTCAGCCCCGTACTTTTATGAAATATCTGATACCATTTCTGCATGGAGTCCCACCTTCTGTCGGTTCAAGCTTTAGTCCTCATTTCTACATAACGGACCCGTATTCTTATTCATTTCTATTATAACCTCGTCTCGAACGGAATTACTCGCCCTGCACTCTAGGTCTGCTGCTCGCCAGGCTCTTCTCGGCTTTCGCCAATACCGATTCCTGCGGTTTACGGAGCGACTTCTTGGCTTCCCTAAACGTGACGAACACCTTTTTCTCTTCATCCCACAGACGGAAACGAATAGACTTCAGACTGGTCTTGAGCGTAATCGTTGTTGCCTTTTGCAGCGGAGGAGCGGCTTCATGGGCCTTCTCCAGGTTATAATTAGGAACCTTCGGACTAAGATGGTGAACGTGATGGAAGCCGATGTTACCCGTAATCCATTGCAGAACCTTCGGAAGTTTGTAATAAGAGCTGCCTTCTACGGCTGCATTGATATAACTCCACTCTTCATCATGCTCGTAGTACGTTTCTTCGAATTGATGCTGTACATAGAACAACCAAATGCCAAGCATCCCCGATACCATAAAGATAGGAGCTTGAACGAGCAGAAACGCCTGCCATCCAATCGCCCAGCACAGTAATGCATACAGCGCAACAATCGAAATATTCGTTATATAGTTACTGATCTTCTCCTTGCGTCTCGCGCCTTTGCGGTTGAAACGATAAGATACCAGAAAAATGGCGATAGGACCCAGTCCAAACATCACGATCGGATTGCGGTATACCCGGTAGTATAAACGCTGCCAAAAAGAAGCCGCTCCATACTCTTCAACGGTTAATACCCACATATCGCCGATTCCACGCTTATCGAGATTGCTGCTCGTCGCGTGATGAATCGCGTGCGTGTTCTTCCATTGCTCGTAAGGGCACAATGTAATTACGCCTGTAATCGTGCCGAGAATTTTGTTCGCCTTGCGGCTTTTGAAGAAAGATCCGTGACAGCAGTCATGGAATATGATAAACGTCCGGACAACAAACCCCGATGCAATAACCGCTATGGGAATGGTAAGCCAGTACGATACGGATAGGCTTAAATAAGCTGCATACCATAGCAATATCAAGGGAACCAGTGTATTGAAAAGCTGACCAATACTCGCCTTTGTGTCAATTTCCTCATAAGGGGCAACGTTCTTCTTTAAGCTGGATAGTTTGTTATCGGGTTTAGCCATAGTTGTCTTCCTCCTCGAAATGGCGCAAGGACGTTATACATGTATCACGCACTTGTCTAACTTAATTATAGTTAGAATGTCACGCGTGTCGTAGTCATAAACGTCATTTCGGGAGTATGACAAATATCATATATCGGTGCGGGAATCGGCCGGATACCGCAGTCCGACCTGACGTCTGGCTTCCTGCATGATTTCAGCCGTAATGAGTGAGTTGGCATGGGTATTGATTGCACTTTCCCTTTCGCCGCATTGGATTAAATCGATAAATTCCCGAGCTTCATAATACATCGATTCATGGGTCTGCAGTTGGGTGACGTTCTCAATGGTGCCGTCTCTGTAATGGATCTTCACATCGTAAGGCTGATTGATCTTGTCGATAATCATCGTGCCGTTCTCGCCCTGGATTTCGGCAGGGGCATAGGAATCGCTGATCTTGGAGTGCATGATAACGGCATCCATCTCGGGATAGGACAACAACAGACTGCCCTCGCCATCAACCCCGGAGGATAGCATATAACCCGAAGCTTTGACGGAGCCCGGTTTACCGAACAGGGTGACCATCGGGTACAGGCAATAAATCCCCAGATCCATGAGTGAACCGTTGGAATATTCGGGATTAAATGCATTGAGTACCGTCCCCTGCTTGTACGCATCATAACGGGAGGAGTATTGGCAATAGCTTGCAAAATAACGCCGAATCGGACCCAGCTTGTACAGGTTGTCCCTGACGGTCTTGAAATTCGGCATCAACGTCGACTTCAGGGCTTCCATTAGCAGAACGTTGTTATTCTTCGCAGCTTCAATCATGGAGGACACTTCGACTGCGTTAGAAGCCATCGGCTTCTCGCAGAGAACATGCTTTCCGTGGTTCATGCATAATATCGCCTGATCGACGTGATAGGAATTCGGGCTCGCAATGTACACCGCATCAATCTCGTCATCCTGCAGCATCGTCACAAGATCCGTGTACACTTTGGGATCCGCGTACTTGGCCGCAAAAGCCTTTCCCTTCTCTTCTGTACGAGAGTATACGGCAGCAAGAATAAATTCTTCCGTCTCCAGAGCAGCTTGGAGAAACCGCTCGGTAATCCAGTTTGTGCCGATAACGGCAAAACGGATGTTCATCCCTAATCCCTTCCCTTCTTATTTGATTATGATTGATCTTTCGCTTTCGTTACATCCATCCTTCAAACGTCGAAATTCGCTCGCGTGCCGAATCCGGAATCGGTGTGCTCTTGCCTGACGCGGTATCGATGAGGACAATGGTTCCGCGACCGGCCGCTTTTAAGGTGCCATCCACCACGATCGCATATTGGACGTCCATGGAGGAACGCCCGATCTCAGCCACCCGGACATGAAGCTTAAGCGGGTCCTTCAGATACATTTGAGCAAGATACTGGCATTCCAGATCCGCAACCACCGACACCTTTTTGTCGCTGAACAGATCCTCGGTCAATCCCAGGTTCTCGAAGTACTCAATGCGTCCCTGCTCAAAATACATGAAATAACTGACGTTATTGACATGACCCAGCATATCCGTTTCGCAATACCTTATCTTTATCGGAATTTCAAAGTGAAATGTGTCCAGCCAAGTCATGGGATCCGGTTGTATGAAGGTTGTTTTTTTCATGATGAGTCCCCTTTCTCTTTATACGAGGCAAATGTATGTACAATTATAATCAGTCTTCTATCAAGGATAATGAATACAAGTTGGGTCCGTCAACTAAATAACCAAATCATGGATAATCCGCCGAATTCGCCCGTAGAATAAGGCTTGAAATTTTGCTTATCCCATCGGTTGTCTAAATGCTGCTAGTCATGAAAAAAGACCGCCCACTCCGAAGTTGGGACACTGGAGGGATGGTCTCGATAAGTATGAATGGAACAAAGTTCGGTTACAGAAAGCGCAGCTTAAGCGATCAATGCCGCTTCTTATAGTAGGTTAAAGCAAGCGCCAACGCCAGCACGGCGCCCTTCACGATATCCATCGCATAATACGGCACGGACAGCATGATCAGGCCATTTTGCAATATACCGATTAACACGGCGCCGACAAAGGTCCCGAGCGCGTTGGGCTTGCCGGCTCCGAATACGGAGTATCCGATGAAAGTCGCGGCGACGGCATCCATCAGATAAGGTCCGCCGGAGTTGACTTCTGCCGTCATGACGCGTGCCCCGAGGATAATGCCGCCGATGGCGGCAAACAATGCAGAAACCAGATAAGCAAGCAAACGGTATTTGCTCACCGGAATCCCGGATAAAGCCGCTGCTTCACGGTTGCCTCCGATCATATACATATACCGTCCGTGTTTGGTATAGGTCAGGAACAGATGGACGACGAGGACGACGAGAACCATAATGATAATGATCCATGGCACTTGCCCAATCTTCTCAAACACCGCCGGAATTTTACCGGTGGCAAAATCTCCGCTCGGCAGGATCATATTCTGGGAAATGGTAGCGCCGCGGGTATACGTGAGCGCAACGCCCTGAAAGATAAACATCGTGGCCAACGTCATCAGCATATCGTCAATTTTGAAATTGATGACCAGGAAGGCGTTAATCAACCCCACAACCAGGCAGAACAGCAGCGTGATACCAATGCCGATGCCGATATTTTGCCCGTGCCAGACAAACATGGAAATGACCAACGCGTTCGCCAGGGAAGCCGTCGAGCCGACAGACAGGTCAAAGCCGCCAACGGCCAGCGATACGGTCAGCCCGACGGCAATGATCGTCACGATCGAGATCGAACGGAGTATGTTAATAATGTTGCTTGTATTCAAAAAGTTGTCGGCGACGGTCCCGAATATGAGAATAAGTACAAATACCGTAATCAACGTACCGTATTTATAAAGAAAATCAAAAGCAAAACTAGCCGCCGGCTTCTCCTTAACAGGTCTTGCTGTATTCATGTCAACACGCCTCCTGTGCAATAAAGCAATATTTCCTCTTCGTTGGATGACTGCGTCGTTAGCTCCTTCGTGATGCCGCCGTCATACATCACATATACCCGATCCGTGATGCCAACGATTTCGGACAGCTCGCTTGAGGCGTACAGCACGCATTTCCCCCGCTTGGCCAGCTCGGCCACCAGATGGAAGATGTCCCGCTTCGCGCCAACGTCAACCCCTTTGGTCGGCTCATCAAAAATATACACGTCCGCGTCGACCAACAGCCACTTGCCGATCGCCACCTTCTGCTGGTTGCCCCCGGACAGGTTTCTCACTCTGGCCCGCTCATTTGGGGTCTTAATGCCGAGCGACTGAATAATCTCCCTCGCCGCCTGCTTTTCCTTGCCGAAGCTAAGCCAGGAGCCCCATCTGGAAAAACGGGACAGCACCGCAGCCGTTAAATTGACGGACACCGCTTCTTCCACGAAGACACCTTCGCGGCGGCGCTCCTCGGGGACCAGCGCAATGCCCTGCGATACGGCATCATGCGGCGAGCGGATGCGCAGCTTTTTCCCGTTCAGCGTGATCTCGCCGGTCGATGTGTCGGATGCTCCGAATATCGCTCGGCATAGCTCGGTTTTCCCGGCCCCGACCAGACCAGCCAGACCGACGATCTCCCCTTTGCGGATGTGCAGGTCAACGCCGTTGATTTTGCCCGGGTCAAACATCTTCTTCACCTCGAACCAGGTGGAGCCGATGTCCCGCTCGACGTGGGGAAACTGCTGCTCCATCTTGGAGCCCAGCATGTACTCCACCACTTTCGGCTGATCGATATTCGCAATGCGGTCACTCTTCACTAGCTGACCATCCCGCATGATCGTAATATCATCGCAAATTTCATACAGCTCCGGCAGCCGGTGCGATATGAAAATAATGCCGACCCCATCCTGCTTCAGCTTGCGCACCAGCTTGAACAACTGATCCGTCTCGCTGTGGCTGAGCGGCGCGGTCGGCTCGTCCAGCACCAGAATCCGGCACTGCTTGGAGACGGCTCTTGCGATCAGCACCATCTGCTTCTCCGCCAGCGTCAGCTCCGAAATCAGCTTCTTGCCGGGAACCCGGATATTCATCCGTGCAAGAATCGATTCGGCCTCCTGATGGAGTTCTTTCCAGTGGATCAAGTGCCGTTTGCCCATATCGTGAACCGTCCGGTCGAGCATAATGTTCTCCCCGACCGTCAGGTTCGGGATGAGCGCCGTATCCACCTCTTGATAGACGATCTGAATGCCCAGGTCCTTCGCTTCCTTCGGGGAACGAATGTGCACCTTGCTCCCATTGATCCAGATCTCGCCCTCGTAATGGTTGTAAGCTCCCGATAGAATCTTCATTAATGTAGATTTCCCTGCGCCATTCGCGCCGATCAACGCATGGGCCGTTCCCGCCGTCGTCTGAAAATCAACATCGGTCAACGCCTTAACACCCGGAAAGGAGATCGAGATATGCTTCATTTGAAGTAAGGGTGCCGCACCCGACACGTCGGTCGATGTGGCAGTTGTTGGCTCCATAACGCTTCGCAAGTGCATTCTTCCCTTCAAATAGGATAGGGCGCCCTTATCGATGACCGACAAGAGCGCCTGTATGAATCGTGCTGTTTATTTGCCGCCTGCTTCTTTCAACGCCTTCATCCAGTCCTCTTCGAATTCGGTGCTTGTTCCCCAGCTAGGGATAATATCCGCCAGGTTGACCATGTTGACCGCTTCGGTTGCACCGGCAAGGCCTGAGCGCTCGATCAATACAGGCTCCAGATTGACCGTAGCAGGCGTTTCCTCGCCGGCAATCTTTTTAGCAAGCAAACGGACGTTGATTGCGCCGATCGTTTTCGGATCCACGGCAGCCGTTGCCACCCATGGGCTGTCTTGCTTCTGAATCAGCTCCAAATCTGCATTGGATACGTCGATGCCGTAAATCTTAACCTCGGTACGTCCCGCTTCCTCTAGCGCTCTGGCTGCACCGATGGCGAAGGCATCCCAGGTAGCGAAGATCGCATCGAGCTCACCCTTCGGATATTTCGTCAGGATGGCGGATACTGCATTTTGCGTTTCCAGTGAAGTCTGGTTACTCGCTACACCGAAACGCTCCAGTTCCTTGATGCCCGGATTGTTCTTCAGCGTTTCCTGGTATACGGCATTACGACGCACCATCGGCGGGAATCCGTCTACCCAGAGATAGACAATGTTGGCTTCCGGCCCTTGCTCTTCGACCAGTTTGTCCAATGCCAGCTTCGCCAGCTGCTCGTCATCCTGCGATGTCTGGGTTACCCCTGCAATGTCGCCGATCTCCGGCAGGGAGTCAAAGGTGACGACAGGAATCCCTTTATCCGTAATCTTCTTCACGTCTTGAACCGATGCAGGGTCGTCTCCGTGCGAAATGATAAATCCATCGTAATCGCTGTCAATGGCCTGGGCGATCGCATCATGGAATTTGGCGGAATCCCCGTTCGCCGAGAAGGTATCTACCTTAAACCCGAGTGCCTCGCCTTCCTGCTTTGCGCCTGCCAAAAATTGCGCCGTATGATCATCGCCCCCGATTTTCCGGACGACCATCAATTTCACAGGATCCTTCTCCGCGATGCCTGCCGGCAGGTTCTCGACCTTGTCCGCCAGATTCCCGGCTCCGTTCCCGCCACCGCTGCCCGATTCGGCACAACCGGTTAAGACAATCATAAACGCGAGCACCAGCGTCGTTAATTTCCTTACATGTTTACTGCCTTTCATGTTCTCTCTCCCCCTGTTTTCCGTTAAAAGGACGACTATTAATACAAGTAATCCTATAGGATTTAACAGGAGGCGTCAACCTTTATTTTCTCGCTTTAATGCATGATTAAAAAAAGAGCTCGAAAGGCAGTGATTCACGCCCGAGCTCTTTTCTAATCTTGATCGATCAGCGCATCAAGCTTATCCTTCATCTTGCATTCCGCTATTCGCTGATACATGAATTAATCCAAACGAACACCCATTGTTTCAAGCCAAGCCTTCGCGATCAGGCCGTGTCCAGCCGGTGACGGATGCACGCCATCCGGCGCCCAGAAAGCAGCCTCGCGGCGCGCCGACGCCGCAGCGAACAATCCGTCCAGCGGCACTAGAAGCGCCCCGTATTCTACCGCCAATTCGCGAACCGCCGTGATTTTTGGATCCAGATCCTCGCGCCAAACTCTGCGATCCTCCGGATGCGGCAGCACGAACGGTTCAACCAGAATCAACTTGGCGTCCAGCGCCCCTTTGGTGCGTTCGATCAATCGACGGTAGCCAGCTTTGTAATCCTCGGTGCTTGTCGGGTCACCGCTATCATATCGACGCCAAGTGTCATTGATTCCGATATAGATGGATACCCAGTCCGGTTTCAGGTCCAGGCAATCCTCCTGCCATCTGTCATTCAAGTCAACGACCCGGTTTCCACTGATCCCTCTATTCAAAAAGGTTACGTTTAACTCAGGAAATTTCATGCCGAACAACGAGTCGATCAATAGCGGGTAGCCGTTACCCAAGCTGCCGGAAAAGTTCCGGTCACGACCGCAATCCGTAATACTGTCCCCTTGAAATAATACGACATCCCCTTGCTGCAAACGATTCATTCCACTTCCTCCTTATCGGTATGTTGCTAATGTACGTACAATTGGAAATTCGTAGGCTCATTTCTCGTGAGAACGCTTCCTAACATTTAAATATTTGCCGTTCAGGGCTCAATTCCTTTTTTATGTACCACGCAAATCGTCGATTTATGAGCGAATTTTTTTGGCATGTCCCGTTGAATGAGAACAAAGTTGATCGGGCGTACTTTCCCAGAAAACAGACCGTATCTAGCGGAAGTTATTAGCGAAAGTTTTTTTGGCGAGATCAAGACGGTAAACTTCTGAACTTCATACTCCTTATTCAACAAAAAACCTGCCCCGACTCCGGTCGGGACAGGTTCTATTATTGTTCGTTAGGCTCCGGTTGGCATAGCCACCCAGTGGCCTTCCGATACTTCCACAAGCTCCGAATGCTCGAGATTATACTTGTCCTCTCCGGTGCGTTCTTCCAGCAGTACCCGTTTCTTCTTGGATTCGATCTTCGGATCGGGTACCGGAATCGCCGCGAGTAAGGACTTCGTATAATCATGCTGCGGATTGGAGTACAGCTCTTCACTTTCAGCCAGCTCTACGATTTTGCCCATATACATAACAGCAACGCGGTCGCTGATATGCTTCACCATCGACAGGTCATGCGCAATAAACAGATAGGTCAAGCCCAGACGATGCTGCAGTTCCTCCAGCAGCTTCACGATCTGCGATTGAATCGACACGTCGAGCGCGGAGAGCGGCTCATCGCACACGATGAATTTCGGCTCCACTGCAAGCGCCCGGGCAATCCCGATCCGCTGGCGTTGACCGCCGGAGAACTCATGCGGATAACGCGTGGCATAGGCCGGATCCAATCCGACCATATCCAGCAGCTCCTCGACCCGTTTCTTCCGCTCCTGTTTACTGCCAGTCAATTTGTGAACATCCAGCGCTTCGCCGATAATGTCCACCACCTTCAATCTCGGGTTGAGCGAAGCATACGGATCCTGGAAAATCATCTGCATATGGCGCCGCATGGCCTTCATTTCCGAAGGAGAAAGACGATTCACAGACATTCCCTGATACAGCACTTCTCCGCCTGTTGGCTGGTGAAGGCGAAGGATGGCTCGTCCCGTCGTCGATTTTCCGCTGCCGGATTCCCCGACGACTCCAAGTGTTTCCCCAGCCTGAATATGAAAGCTGATATCATTCACCGCTTTAAGCACATTTCCTTTACCCATATCAAAATACTGCTTCAAGGATTTAACCTCTAACAGAGGTCCCTTGTAATCCGTGCTTGGCACGATGATCGGAGCCGGCTTAACTTTCTTCTTCTCATCCAGACGCGGAAGCGCGTTTAACAGCTTTAAGGTATAAGGATGCTGAGGATTCTCGAAGATTTCCTCCGTCGTGCCCGTCTCCACGATCATGCCGTCCTTCATCACCGCCACGCGGTCGCACATGCCCGCAACAACGCCGAGGTCATGCGTGATCAATATAATGGAAGAACCGAAGCGCTCCTGCATATTTTTCATCAGATTGAGGATCTGGGCCTGAATCGTTACGTCAAGCGCCGTTGTAGGTTCATCCGCGATCAGCAGCGCAGGACTGCACGCCAGCGCGATGGCGATCATGACCCGCTGCCGCATGCCGCCCGAGAACTCGTGCGGGTATTGATTATAGCGCGCTTCGCTGTTCGGTATGCCGACCAGCTTCAGCATCTCAAGCGCCTGCTTCTTCGCTTCCTGCTTGGACAGCTTCTGGTGTTTAACCAGGCTCTCCGATATTTGTTCCCCGATTCGGATAGTCGGATTAAGCGAGGTCATCGGGTCCTGAAAAATCATCCCGATATCGCGTCCGCGGATGCTCTCCATCTCTTTCTCGGTTTTCTCTGCCAGGTTCTGGCCAAGGAACAGGATCTCCCCATCCTTCATATAAGAGGGCGGGGACGGCAGCAGCCGCATGATCGAGCGTGCAGTGACGCTTTTGCCGCTCCCGGATTCCCCAACGATCCCGAGCGTTTCCCCTTTCTTCACTTCAAAGCTGACCCCACGCACCGCGTGAAATTCTGAATCACGGGATTGAAAGGCTACACTCAAATTTTTAACCTGCAATATCGGTTCCAACTCTGCTCACCTGCCATTATGCGTTTATGTCATTAAAGGAATATCATCTACAACTCTTATAATCTATTGACTTTTAAAATAGGCTAAAATAAAATATACTATATCACTCGGAATAATGCAATTTGAAACAAGGAGGAAAGGCAGCTTATGGGGGGGACAGAAGCAGCAAGACCAAACAGACTCATAGGTTTGATAAGCAGCACATACAGTAAGATCCTTCTGAATCCTTCTTATAGATACTTACTATTATTATTGGGAGCGCCCGTGAATCTCGTGGTCTTCCTATTTTATTTGGTTCAGAGAAAGAAGGATGACTACACAGCGGCGGAGAACCGCATACGCAGCGAGATGCTGGCTGCCGGATATCTGGAGGCCCTTCGCTCCGAGATTATGGAGCAGCAGAAACGCAAACACGACTTTTTCAAGCAAAAAGTCAATGAGGGTCAGCTCCGGCAGGAAGTCGACAAGATCGTAGAAGCAAGGTTCCATGAAGTCCTTAAGGAACGGACTGCCAAGGAACTGAAGCTGAACAACCGGAAACGGTTGACCATGGCGGATACGTTTGGTTCTCTCATCGAGAATCCGTTGTTCTTCATTATATCACTTATTCCAGGCTTGCTGATGTACATCCTTATTTTTTTGTACAGCAATCCTTACCTGAAATATATTATGGAGAGACTCGTGATGACGGTCTTCGTTATCTTTGGGGTAGCCGTGCTCGTCTTTACGATTCTCCACTTATCGCCGTTCAACCCTGCAGCCAACATCCTGGGCGAGACGGCAACGCCGGAACAGATCGCGGCTTTTAACAAAATGCACGGTCTAGACCAAGGGTACCTGGCCCAGCTGTGGAACAATATTAAAGGAATCGCCTATTTCGATCTTGGCAAATCCTTCTCTGGCAACGAAGAGATCACCTCAAGCATCGCCAGAAAGTTCCCGATCACACTGACGCTCACGGTCATTTCCCTGATCATTGCGATTGCGATCGCATTGCCAATCGGGATTATCTCGGCTACGAGACCGAATTCATTCTTTGACTATACCTTTATGTTCGTGGCTCTGCTTGGGCTGTCCATTCCGAACTTCTGGCAGGGACTGATCTTCATCCTGAATTTCTCGATCAAGCTGCATTGGCTGCCCGCCACCTTTAATCCGGAGAATTGGTTGTCCATGATCATGCCAGTGATTGTGCTCGGCACAGGACTTACTGCTTCGGTAGCGAGAATGACGCGCTCCTCTACCCTGGAGGTTATTAATGAAGATTACATGATCACAGCCAGAGCGAAGGGGCTCAGCAAGGGCACCATCCTGATGAAGCATGCTGTCCGCAACGCCATCATTCCGATCATTACCGTCATTGGACTTCAGTTCGGCGGGATGCTTGGCGGTTCTGCCGTTACAGAGAAGGTGTTCAACATCAGCGGTATCGGCAGCTACATCGTCGATAAACAATTCATCCCTGACATCCCGGCCATTATGGGCGGCGTGGTATACACCGCCATTACCATATCGCTGGTGAACGTCATCATTGATATCTTGTACGCGTTCTTCGATCCACGGATCAGGTCCAAGATGAAACAATACTAAAGCAGGTGTACTCATGATCAAGAAGCTTCTTTCTAAACAAGAAACCAAACACCAGCTGAAATCCTCACACGAGTACAGTCAAGCCAGCTTCACATGGGTTATTTCTTTGACCTTAACGGTGATCCTGCTTCTGAACAGCTTTGATTTCACTGGGGGAACCATCAAACCGTGGGTGTTCACCGCCTTTGCGGTATATGCATTGTTTACCATCATTCAGATCATCATCACGCTGTTGATCCGAAGAGACCTTCAAAGCCAGGGAGAAATCCGGCGCTCGACGAGGATCCTGGGATACATTCAGCTGCTGAGCATCGTCACAGGAAATCTGTTTACCGTCACGTTCGGTTTCAATCTGATTAAAAAACAGAAGCCTCCTGAATATACGATTGCCGTCTACATGCTGTTAACCCAGCTGTTTGTTATCGCGGTATCGGCACTGAATCTGTTCAAGCCTTACGTCTCGAATACATTCCTGCCGGCGATGGCCGCGCTTCTGATTATTGCAGTCATTCAACTGGTCGCGCTTATACTCGTTGCCCGATATGTAACAACGAATTATGCACATCCCAAAATGGCCTGGCTTGCCTTTCCGGTCATTCTGACTGCAGTGACGGGTAATATTTTTGCCCTGGTGCTCGGCATCAACCTGCTAGCGAAGATACGCAAGAACGGCAATCCGGCGATGACTCGCTGGGGCGACGTGTGGGTGAAGCTTACCGCTAACTCCACGGCCATGTCCGGACTGTTCTTTGTGATCTTCCTGTTCTGTCTGTCGGTAAGCAGCCTGTTTACTTTCGATTACAGCATCGCAATTGATAACAACTACAGTGCCATCCTGCAGCCGCCAAGCCTTGTGTACCCCTTCGGTACGGACAACTTCGGCCGGGATTTGTTCTCCCGAATTGTGTTCGGGGCCCGAATCTCGCTGATCGTCGGATTTGCCTCTACAGCGATCCCGGTTGTCATCGGCGGTGTTCTCGGTGCCATCTCCGGCTACTATGGCCGCCATACCGATAACATCATCATGCGTTTGCTGGATGTGCTGTACGCCATTCCGGGTATCTTACTCGCCATTGCGATCATTGCTGCATTCGGAGCCAACACCATCAACCTCATCCTGGCACTCAGCGTAGGGGCTATCCCGACATATGCGAGAACCATGAGGGCGAATGTGCTCCTGGCCTCTACCTTTGAATACGTTGATGCGGCCAGAGCTTTCGGCTCGAGCAATTTTTCGATTATATTCAAGCATATTGTTCCAAACTCGCTTGCACCCATGATTGTCAAATCTACGCTAACCATTGGTGCAGCCGTCATCTCGACGAGCAGCTTGAGTTATCTGGGTCTCGGCGTTGAGCCGCACATCCCGGAATGGGGTAATATCCTTAAGATCGGAAGCACGTATCTTGAGACACATTCCTACTTGGCCATTTATCCGGGTCTCGCGATCATCGCGCTTGTCCTGTCCTTCAACTTCCTTGGCGACGGACTGCGGGATGCCCTAGATCCTAAGCTGGATTAATGAGCTTCAGTGCCCATGGCACACTAACTAATGGTTTCAAAAGTATTTTATATATATACAACTCAGGAGGGTATCACAAATGAAAAAGAGTTCCTTGCTGTTACTGTTCCTCTCGCTAGTCATTGTACTGGCTGGATGCAACGTAACAACCAAAGATGATGCACAGCAAAATCAGCAAGAACCATCGGATACAGCTACAGATACATCCGCTGTAAATATTGAACTGCTTGGCATGAGCTCTAACGAATCCGATGTCAACATCATTCGCGACCAGCTCACAAAGAACGGCTTCAACGTGAAGCTGAATCTGCAGCCGGATTACGGCAGCTACAAGGCACAGCAAGATGCCGGAAATTACGACATCGCGCTGTCCAGCTGGACAACCGTTACGGGTAACCCTGACTACGCTGTACGTTCCTTGTTCAAAACGGGCGGCGACTACAGCATCATGTCCGACGAAGAAGTGGACAAACTGATCGACCAAGCGGCAACACAAACGCCTGAGGACGCTGCCGAAACCTACAAACAGCTTGAACAGCGTCTCGTTACGGACAAAGCTTACATCGCGCCATTGTACATTTCCCTGAAGAGCCAAGCGTTCAACAAGGATGTGCTGGACGAAAACTCCGTCCGTCTCTCGAAATCCCGTTCCCTTCCTTGGGAAGCTGTTGATTTCAAAGACCAATCCAAGCGTGCTACGCAGCCGCTGATTCTGTCCCAATCGATCTCTGAACTGACTTCTCTTGATCCAATCAAGGGTAACGATGGTTCCATCAATATCATCAACACCAACATGAACGTACGTCTGATCAACCTGACCGATGATGACAAGATCACATCCGAAGGATCGCTGTCTTATAACCATGCCATTGGCGAAGGCAACTCGGAGTACTACTTCATTCTTAGAGACGATATTGACTTTGCGAAAATCACAAATAAAAAGGCTGAAGATTCCGGCGAGCGCGTAGGCGCTGACGATGTCATCTTCTCCATGAACAGAGCCAAAGACAAAAATTCGGTACCTGATCATCGCACCTACACGCTTCACGAGCATATCAACACGGTTGAAGCTGTAACCGATCTGAGCACACTGGAGAACACTAAAGTGTCCGGTGGCAGCGAAAGCATCAAGGATGCACTGGAAGCTGGTTTGGATACCAAGATCACTTCCCTTGTCGACGACAAGAATCAAGCAAGCACGAAAGATGGTAAATACCAAGTCATTAAATTGACGACCACCGAGCCGTTCCCGCAAGTGTTGAACTACCTGGCTCACCAATCGGCCGGTATCGTATCGAAGAAACAAGTGGAATCCATCAACACATATGATGTTGAGAAATTCGATGTGAACAAAGACATCCCTTACGGCGACCAAAACACGGTAACCGAAGGCGACAAATACAACAACACGCTGTATGCCAGCGGTCCTTACATTCTGTCTTCCAAAACTGACTATGAAGCGACCTTCTACAAAAACCCTGGCTATATGAAGGGTACCGAGCACGAACCGAAAATCGAACAAGTGAAAGTTCGCTTTATCAAAGATGCGGACAGCACGCTCTCCGCACTGCGTAGCGGCGAAATTCACCTGTACTACGGCGTGCCTGAAACGAAATACGATGTGGTTAAAGGCGACAGTAAGCTGAAGCTGCAAACCATCGAAAGTAACGCCGTATCCTACTTGCTGTTCAACACGAAAAACCGTGATGTGGCAACAAGCGATGATTTGAGAAGAGCGGTGCTCTACTCCATCAACCAGGATGAAATCCTGACTTACTACAACAACAACAAAATTAAAGCTTACTCCACTGTCAGCCCAATCGTTAAAACCGGCAACGAGCTGGTTGCCGATCCAGCGAAGGTGAAGGAATACTTGAGCGCATATAAAGCGAGCAAGTAAAAAAAGAGGACGACATTAGCGAAAAGCTGATGTCGTCTTTTTTGATGCGAGCTTTATATGCGCCACGTTAAAATTATGGCTCCCATAGCATTGCTATGTTCGCAGGTAGACCCTTTGCATCGCTCCGGCTGTTTTTTTCATCGCTCCGCATGCGGATGTTTCTTCCGATCTCTGTTGCCCCCAGATTTCTATGAATGAATGGGCCAGAGTAGAAATCCGGGGGCAAAGGAGACCGCTTCGCTTCTCCAGAATCATTCCGCCTTCTCCGCTGGAGCACTACCTTAAGTAGTCCGTTGTTAGCTCATGCTTCGATACATCTCACATTAGCCATAAAAAGGGACGAACGATAGCCGCGGCGCAGCTACTCTCGCCTTTTTTGGGGAGGGGGAGTGAGAGGAAGCCGCCCCCTGTAATTAACATGTACAGGGGGGCTTTCCAAGATTGAAGACTTAGATTATATACGCTTGATATCATCTACAAGCTCGGGCAAGCCCTCGCAGAAATAGTGATCGTCGCCCTCGTATTCTCGGGTGACAGCTTGGGGGAGTTGCTTCGCGTAGTGCTGAGCGTGCGCGAAAGGCACCACGGGATCGTGGCGGCTGTGGTACAGGTACAGACTTGATATGCGAGGCAGCATGGTGGCGAAAGAATCAGGCAATCTAAAATCTTCACTCTGCCACTTATCGTCTTTGCCCCAGTAGGGGGCTGCGATCAAGAACAGTCCGGAGACTGTTCGCCTGCAGCCTTCTTCCGACAGAAATTTTAGCAACACCGAGCCGCCCAGGGAATGGCCTATGAGGAGAACCTCCTCATCCAATGCCTCGATTTCATTAGCGATTTGCGCTTTCCACAGAGCGTAATCCGGATCCGGCATGGCCGGGGATGAGACATGATAAACTTCCCCGAGCTGTTCTTTTAGATCTGCGATTAAGTCACAGCTGCCTTGGTCTATACCTTGAGGGCCGGCACTATGGATGAACAAAACTTGCTTTTTCATGTTTAGTCTCCTTCCCGATCTTTGCTTAAGGGTATGGACATATCTCAACAGAATGTCTACCAATCTAGGGTAATCGATAGTAGAGTGCTGGACTTCTTTTCATTTGCTGACATTTAGCCGGAATCGGACACCCTATACATGCCCTCATCACATGGAGATGAAGATACCCCTAGGTTACTGTTGCTTATAATCAAACCATCGAAGATTGGTTTCTCTATAAGCCGCACAGTTCCTCGCTCACAGCGCGGAATTATTTGAAAAAGCAGTCAAAGTCAAAGAATATCCTGCATTTTCTTGTTTTCATTTTTACAAAGCAAAAGCTGCCCTCTGGTTATGTTCAGACCAGTAGGGCAGCTCTTCCCTTGTTAACAATAAAATAATATTACGGTCTCTCCACAAGCAGCGTTTCCCATTGCAAGCCTTCTCCGGTGATTTCAATCCGCAGGTCGGAGATGCTCTTCAGTGCCTCCTCGCGTCGTGTCTCAAGGGTGATCACCGTTTCCTTGTATAGCTCGCCTATCTTCTTCTGCGTACCGCTTGCCATTTTCGTTATTTCGGATTTTCTTGCAGCATTACCCTTGGAGATCGCGGTTGTCTGTTCCTTAAACAGCTTGCTGTATTGACTCTTAGCTGTTGCTTTGCTGATTTTCCCCTGTTTGTACTTCCACATCGGACTGTTCAGGTACGACGTACTGGATCCGTTACGAAGCTTCCACATCGGGCTGTTCAAATAGCTTTCACTGACCATTTTGCTGAATTTCCATGCGGAACTGTTCAAATAGCTCGGGGTGATCGTCTTCTTGTATGTCCACATCAAGCTGTTCAAATAATCCTCGTTCATTGCTTTGCTCAGCTTCCATAGGGTACTGTTCAAATAATCCCGGTCTGCGGCTTTTGCATACTTCCACATCGGACTGTTTAAATAACTTGGATTGATGAACCGTTCATATTGTGTCAGCTTCTCCTTTAAATCACGGTTCCCTTCATACTTCAGCTTCAGCTGATCCAGATCTGCTTGAAGCTTCTCGTCCCACTGCTTTTGATCCTCCAGCACTTTTTTCTCCAGCTGATCCAGGGACGCATGGCTCGCATCATAAAACACCTGATATTTCTTGTCTACTTGTTTCTGGTAATTGTTATACGCATTTACCGTCTTCTTGTTATAGGATTTATACTCGCTCCATACTTGATTCATCCATTTCTGATCCGCTGCGTGAACCGTTGTTTGCGGAAATAGGACCGAGACTGCAAGCAAAAGGCTGCATAGGGTCAATACGGATTTTCGCACCAATCTCATCGAATTTCGCCCCTCTTCTATAGATAGTAAACAAGGGATATTTTACCTAATGGCTTGGTATCTTCCAATAGGAATTCCGAACCCCTAACTTTTAGACTATAGCCTGCTTGCTCCGAGTCAATTATTTCATGGTACATCGTACTCCATTCCCTAGCTCTTTCGCGAAAAACATGCCTTTCTTTCGCAAATCCATTTTTCAAAGTGAAGGATATATGCACTTCCTTAGTCCTGTAGTCACTAAGTATCGATTAAGTTAGTTAGCTAGTTATAACAGCCCATCTTTGACCAGAAGCGCTTTCAGACGCTTGACCGGTCGAAAAACACACTTATACAATGTATTTTGTAGTATTTTAGCAAATTATAGATGGAGGATTGCAGATGTTGAAGTTCAGGGCACTATGTGCGCCTATACTCCTGGTTGTCTCTTTATTCGTTGGGGCTGGCAGCGCTTCCGCCGGGGTTACGTTTCGGGATATCGATAACCACTGGGCAAAAACGACCATCGAATGGGGCGTCGACAAAGGGATTGTCAACGGCTATGCCAACGGAATGTTCATGCCCAATCAAAATGTGACCGAGGCCGAATTCATCCGCATGCTGGTTGTCGGCATCACAGGCAAAGACCTGCAGGAGAACTATTGACCGAACTATGGTCGGATAAATATTATCATTTTCTGCACTTCAAGAACTATCCTGTACACGGATTCACTGACAAAACCAAGCGGAGCCAATACATAACGCGGGGCCATGTGGCCGAGCTGATATCCAGCGCCGATGGCGTGAACTACGATGGAAATCAAGCGGTTCAATATGTTCTGGGCAAAAAGTACGCGCAGGGCCGGATTAAGGGCGAAAATACGATTGAAGGGTATGTAGGCAGCGGCACCATCACGCGCGCCGAAGTGCTTCAGCTGATCAAGAACCTGACCGATCGTGGAATGTCGAACCTATATGATCGCCCCACCGTGCCAAGTGCGGAGGCCATGCTTCCGAAGCTGCCAACGCCTTGGGATGTGTACCGGGATGAGATGTATCTCGTGATTCGTCAGAAGGTATTCTCGAACTACAGCGGCTACAGGATCTATGACGACGGGTTAAACAAAATAGTCATGACCAGCACGAAGCAAACCGGCGAAACGGATTATGCCGTGTCCGTTCAATTCGAGCCGCAGATTATGCAGTTCAGCGGAATCGCGCTATCCAATGCCACCGATAAAACGCAGCGCAGCATGCTGATCGAGCTCCTCCAACTGTATGGATTCCAAGTCGATTCCTCCTTCCTCGCGAAGATAGACTCCGCCGAGAAAAACAAGAAGGTGATCGAGTTGAAGGTAAGCGGCAAGACACTCGTTATCGATCCGCTAGTGGCAAGCCCCGCCGGGCATGTCCATATCTACTATAAGTGGTGGGATGGAACGCGGGCGTAATTTAGGAAACTGGATTTGCTATAATTGAAAAAGGGCCCTGACGGCATATCGTCAGGGCCCTTTTTATTAGGTATAGAATCTATTTCTACGCTTCAACTTCGGTTGAGATATTCCAATTTACGCCATATTTGTCCTCAACGATCCCGTAGGCCGGGCTCCAGAAGGTTTCCTGCAGCGGCATAACCACCTTGCCACCCTCCTGCAGTGCTTCATATACCTGCTTTGCACGCTCGGCTGCATCGGTCATGATGCAGATCTGGACCTGATTGCTGGATTGGACCGGTTGCCCGGGAAACGTATCGGATAACATCAAAACCGTCTCTCCGACGATAAGATTTGCGTGGGATACCCGATCCCGCGCGCTCTCCGGCAGCGGAAAGTCCGGGTTAGCCGGCATCTCGCCGAAAGTCTGAACCATGACGACTTTGGCGTCCAAAGCCTTCTCATAGAATTGAATAGCTTCCTTAGCGTTCCCGTCCATAAAGAGATACGGATTCATTCGAAGTGTCATGTGATCGTTAACCACCTTTTTTTCATATTATCAAAGATAACTCCTATTATCTCCCACTGTGGACACTTTAGTAAAATATGACGGAAATCTAAATTGGAAAAATACTTACCGTTATTTCCATCCATACAGAAGTGTGAAGTCGGCGGTTATCTCCATCTCTCCACCTGACATCCGTTCAATAACCTCAGACGAAACGCTCCAGGATAACGGCGTCATATGAATCAATTGCTTCATCTGCTCGGAATCCAGAACGACGCGATACCGAATTTCTTCGAACTCGATCCGTTCAAAGTGACGGCTGAACAGCTCCATGGTGCCGTCATTGGAATACGTCTCTTTACCTGTACCTGTATAGAACAAAGCTCGAAGCTCCTGCAAATACAGGCTCCCCGGAATTACCTTCACCAACATTCCGTCACTCGTAAGCAGTCGCCTGAACTCCGAATAATTGGAAGGAGACAGAATATTCAAAATGTAATTAAACTGTTCGTCTGCAAACGGGCACTGAGACAGGTCGGCCACGCACCACATAGGGTCCGAATATGTCTTGGCAGCCAATACGACTCCCTCTTTGGCAATATCCATGCCCACACCAATAACGTTAGGCTCATGCCCCTGCTCCTGTAGGTTATGTCCAATTGCCGAGAGATGGGAGCCTTCCCCGCATCCTGCATCGAGCAGTCTCAGAGGCCTGCCAGATTCCGACAGCTTCTGTTTCTGCATCCGGATCAGACGATTCGAAATTCCTTCAATCATCGGGCCAAAGAACCCGCTGCTGTTAATCATTTTTCGTGCCTCAAACAAAGCCTTATCATATTTAGTTTTGGCTCTATGGGATAGCAGGTTGACGTACCCCTGTCTGGATATATCATAGCTATGGAGCTTCTCGCACACCAAGTTTGCCAGCTGTTGAACCTTCATAGAACTGCCGCAAATCGGGCATTTAAACATCTTCTCATGTTTCGATAGCCATTGTGCTTTTTTTAATAACCTTTCATTTCTGGACACAGCAAAATCACCCTTTCATTCGATCATACGCAATGAAAAAGGCACAGAAAAATAAACTCAAGCCGCAATCACAAAAAAAGGGCCGAGCCTACTTGAATCTGTACCTCACATTATCGTAAGCGAATGAAATGGATCATGAGAACGAACACACTCCTAGTATCAATCAATTCGGGCAAGAGAACTGCCCAATTCCAATTGTAACACGCTGAGAAGTGTTGTAAACCTAATGTGCAGCTTAGCAAAATATATCAAGAAAAAGGCAGCCCTGTGCGGTATGATGTTTACCCGAGGCTGAATATACTTTTATTTCCCAAATTGACTAATATTAAAATCAAAATGACATATATATATTGCAAAAAGACGTAAATACTATTACAATCCATGTATCAAGAAATCTAAGGAACGATTGTTAACCAAAATGGAAGGAATGATGAGTGTGAATTGGTTCAAGAAGAGCACGGTTGAGGATGAGCGTATCGTCAATCTGAAGAACAAGTTATATAAAGAGGTGTATACCTTGATCATGATCATTTGCAGCATTTCCGTCATTATTAAATCTTTTGCGCTGCCCCGAACGGAATCTGTATGGCTGGAAATGCTGATCATGCTGGGAGGAAGCATATATTTCGGCATCCGCAGTGTAGCGATGGGAATTTATTCGGATGAAGTGGAGGTCCATGACCAGCGAAGCAAAGTTTCATTCAGTAAGCGTACAGCGATATGGGGACTCGTTATCGGTATCGCACTTGCTCTTTTTTTCGGTATCCGCAGCGCCATTCTGTTTGGCAATAACAGCAGTGCGACCGAGATCAAATACTTCTTTATCGTTTTCTTCGTCTCACTGATCATCTATATCCCCCTCTTTGTTGGAGTGAATTTGATGATCCACTATGGTGCCAACAAGGTGAGCCAGAAAATGTCGCAGAACGATCCGTTCGACTCGTAGAAAGGGATATCAGGGTGACTGCCGTATGAAAAACATCAAACTGAAGATGGCCCGGGTTGAGAAGGATCTATCGCAAGAAGAATTAGCCCAGATCGTGGGTGTCTCCAGACAAACCATTGGTCTGATCGAGTTAGGTAAATATAATCCGTCCCTCAGTCTGTGCGTTGCCATATGCAAAGCGCTATCTCGTACTCTTAATGATCTGTTCTGGGAAGAGGACTAAGGCTAATACAGCAGTGCAGTTCTCCAGCAAAATCACGGTAACTATGTCTATATTAAGGAGGTGATGCTGTGTTTCCCAAGGTAACCATGACAATATCTTTTTTTGCTATACGTCCATTCAATTAGAAAATCATACAACAAATCATCTAAGGAGTGATCCTGCATGCCGCTACATAACGCTAGAAAAGCATTCACCGTGTTTCTGCTCACCGCTTCCCTTGTGGGGACATCCCTAATCCCTGCCGGAAAAATTTACGCTTCCACCCCGGATTCCATCCAAGGTCAGGTTACAGAAGTGAAAACGGCCCGAACCTCTGACGAAAAGATTGCCAAGTGGGAGGACTGGGCTAAAGACCACGTATACCGATTGGATACGATTCAGCCCGCCGACACGGCGGGCGGTCCAAACCAATATAAGGATCTGGCAATGCTAAAACCATTGCTGCAAGATAAACGTTTTGTGTTCCTCGGCGAGAGCTCCCACGGCGTTGCCGAGTTCAATCTGGCCAAGACTCGTTTAATCCAGTTCCTGCATCAGGAAATGGGCTATAACGTGCTTGCCTTCGAAAGCGGACTCAGCAATACTTCTTTGGCATATGGTAAAGCAGGACAACAGAGTCCCGTGTCGACCATGAAGGATTCCATCTTCGGTGTCTGGTGGTCCAAGGAAGTTTTGCCGTTGTTCGACTACATGAAAACAGCACAAAAGAGCAAGCAGCCGCTCGTGCTGACCGGTTTTGACATGCAGATGCAGCACCCACTGTTGGATGGGCAATGGCTGCAGGATCAGACCATGGCTAAGCGCCTTGCGGAAGCTGAGAAGAAATTGTCAGACTACTCTCTTGGTACGGATCTTGCCGCTTATCGCAAAGAGAAAAGTCAGCTGATCCAAGTATACAAGGATGCTATAAAATCCTTAAAGATGGAGGCAAACGAGGCTCATTTGAAGCAGCTATATCCGGATAACCCCAAGCTGTCCTTGCTGCTTGAAAGAAGTTTGAACGACCGGATTCGGGTAGCCCGGGAGTATGTGGAGCTCTCCATTAAATCAACCCTCGGCATGGAAAGCGGGGATTATGCACCGTTCCTGGAATCGATGGAATGGCGGGATCAGGCGATGCACGATAATCTCATGTGGCTGGCTACCGAAGTCTATCCAACGGAGAAATTCATCGTCTGGGGACATAACGACCACATCCGCAAGGCTCAAACCGAGGTCATGGGTACGCCATATCCGGTTACTCTAATGGGAGAAAAACTCTCGGACGAAATGAAAAAATACAGTTACGTACTCGGCTTGTATCCGGCCAGCGGACAAACCGCAGATAATATGGGCAATGTGCATGACGTTCTGCCGGCAGAACCAGGCTCCATTGAATCGATCCTGTCGGCCGCGGGTGCGCCGTATACCTTCGTTGATTTGCGATACCAGAAGCGTGAGGCGGGTAACTCCTGGATGTTCGAGCCGCGTTTTGCCTACAGCTGGGGCATGATCCCCGAAAGTCTGATTGCCCGTGATCAATACGATGGTATTCTGCTTATTGATGACGTAAACCCGCCGCAATATATGAGATCCTCCGCTTCATCCAAGGCTTCTGTACCTGCTGAAGAATAAATAAGTGCTATCATTCTTCTTTGTTATATAAAAAACTTGAATAGGTTAACATGCCAAGCATCCTCTTATGGTCTGCTTCAAGGGTCGTAAAAGCTGTGAACTCTTGCAAAGGACGAGTATGGGGATGCTTGTTTTTTTCTTAAGCTCTGTTCTTGCATGATTATTTTATCGAGATGTTCCCCGAGGAGGTTTTGAGCTTCACCTCATGCTTGCCATGACCGGATCGCCCTTCCGTCTTCCGATTGCTCTCCTTCCTGTCCTGGAGCAGAACGGCAATGGACCGATGTCCGCTTCCGGATTGCAGCATCCATGTCACATCAGGTGTTTCTTCATCCAGCTGGATGTTCACGTTTCCACTTGTCGCCGATACCTCCACATCGTTATTCAAACGGGTGAACGCAAGTGAGATATTCCCGCTTTTCCCCTTCACCTCGAGGCTATGATTTTGCAACCCAGTTCCCGTTACTTTGCCGGAAGAACCATCAATTACGACCTTCCCTGCATAGTCCGCAGGAATTCTCACACTAAGCTGCGGCATCCTGCCGATATTCAACATCCGCGTGATGTCGTTATCTAAACGAATCTTTACCCGATTGCCATCCTGATCAACAACAGCCCCAGCGGACTTGGTGTTTCTGAGCAGCGAAACTTCCAATGCTTCCACATTCGCTGTCTCGACGAACAAGGTCGTGCTGCCATGGTCAATCTCCAGCACTTCAACCTCCTCAAGCGTTACGCGTTGAAGAGCCTCCTCTTCGTCCGTGGAATTGCATGCACTGAGCAATAACACGCATAGGACACATAGAATTGCAGCTGCGTATCGTTTCATATCTTTCTAACACCCCTTTTCAACTTTGAAACCATTGTACAAGATGACGTTGCGTCACTTTCAATTGAAATTATATTTATATATAAGATAAAAAAAGGGATGGCAGTTGCCATCCCATCAATCATCGAATCGAATATCATTTTAACGAACAACTATTTTATCTTTTTCAACTTGGATTACTTGCGTATTGGAAATAGGCACGAGATTTAATTTAGAATTGTAGTGAGCCATTAAATCAGAAGCTGCGTCTTTAAAAGGTTCGTTGTTATAATGCGGAACAGGATAAACATTTATGAAGTTTAAACCCTCGAACGATTTCAATGTAGTGGCTTTACCTATATCATCCATGAATTTTACATACTCTATATCGGGAGATGTTATTATAGATCCCGCTGATTCTCCAATATACAATTTTCCCGAATGAACTTGCTCTGTTATGATCTTGTCTGCCCCTGATTTCCGCAGCTCTTGTAACAAGTAGAACGTATTTCCACCAGATACGTAGATAAAATCATTTCGTTCTAGCTTTTCTTTGATTTCCTGCAATGGAGCTGCAGAAATATCAAGCTCTTCAACGACGACTCCCAACTTTTCGAATGCTTCTTTTGCTGTATAAATATAGTGGGTGATTTCTTCTGGAATACTCGCAGTAGGAATAAACGTTAAACTCCTGCCTTTCAGATCATCAGCAACGAATTCTCTAAAAAGATCAGCAACATCTTTAAACGAAGATGTTAAAAACATATTCAGCATCTTTACTTCTCCTTTAATTATCGCTGGATATCCGTGCTTTAACTTTAATATAAATCGAACATGCTCACTTCATAACCCTGGGCTTTCAGGTAATTGAACATTTGCGCCCGATGATGCTGGGCATGCGTGACGATTTCAATCAGCCACTTGGCTTGCGTTGAACCTTGCTCCAAATAGAAGGGTTTAGTTTTCTTTTGCATAAATTCTTCATCCGTCAACCCATTCATGTATGACTTTACATCCGCAAGTCCCTTCGTCATCCAGGAAATCAGCTTGTCCTTGTCTACGCCGTCTGCAGCAATGCTTGCCTCCAGCTCCCGGATCTCCGCTTCACTCTTCTCTTGCAGAATCAATAAATCGGTAGCAGGTACCGAAACGAGATGGTAAACCAGCTCCTGAAGCGACCTCATATTGTGGGCAGGTCTGTAATCCCAGTGTTCTGGCGAAATTTTGCCGATCAGATTCGAACTGGTTCTAACGATAAGCTCCAGTTCCTCAAATAACAACTGCTTCATTTCATTCAATTGACTCACGTTTCATCACTCCATTTTTTAGTTATAAGGGGTCTCTGGGTTCTACAGCCAGTATAGCGTATAATGGTGACAACTATTGTCATAGTCATCAAACGATACGGAGCTGATCTTATGTCCAAATCCAAACGTCTCATGGAGCTGATGATGACCGTGAACCGGATGCGGAAATTCACGGTAAGGGAATTGGCCGATCAATTCGGCGTGTCCTCTCGCACGATCTTGCGGGACCTGCAGGAGCTAAGCGAGCTGGGCGTTCCACTTTATTCCGAGGTAGGACCGCACGGTGGATATCAGGTTCTGAAGGAACGAATTCTTCCGCCAATCGCTTTTAGCGAGGAAGAAGCCGTCGCGATGTTTTTTGCCAGCCACGCCCTGCGTCACTATCTATTTCTTCCCTTTGAAGCCGAGTCCTCTACCGCACTTCAAAAATTTTATTATTACATGCCCGGGGATGTGCGCGACCGGATTGACCAGATGAAGAACCGGGTGGATTTTTTGACGCATACAAGGCAGCAGAAGGTTGAATCTCTCGGCGTTCTTCTGGATGCCGCTGTCGACCAGCGGGTCGTAACGGTGTTATACGAGAGCAGGGAAGGCTATGCCGAGCGGAGTATCCAGCCCGTGGGCATTTATGCAAGCAATGGCTTCTGGTATTGTCCCGCTTATTGTTTTCTGCGCGATGATTTTCGCCTGTTCCGCTGTGACCGCATGAAGTCCGTGGCCTATGATACAACCGGAATCGAGCCGCGGGATAACCGCCATATCCATCTGGGCAATTGGAGGGAATACGGGGCAGAGAAATCGGTCTATGTCCGGATGGTGGTTGATCTGAGCCGGGAAGGCGTTCAGCGCTGTGAATCCGAATTGTGTCCTGTTCCCCTCATTGACATGCGGCCGGATGGAAGCGGACGGCTCGATCAGAATGTCCCTGCGAGCGAGCTTTTGTATTTTGCTAAATTTTTTATCGGATTAGGAAATGAAGCCACCGTGAAGGAGCCGCAGGAGCTGGTGAATCGCATTAAGGGGATACTCACAGAGATGATGGCGAAATACGATTAGAGGCAGCCAACCTTATGGATTATTCAAACTCTTTCGATTAGAAAATCAATATTGAATATGATTCATCAATTATGTTACGATGGCGTAATACCTATTTTTAAATAGGTCAAATTTCAGGAGTGATAAGCATGTTAAAACAACATGAAGAGTTTATTCAAAATCTTATAAAGAAGATAAAAGATGACGAACGATTTGTAGGTGTACTTGCTGGGGGGTCAATGAGAACTAATACGATGGATCAGTTTAGCGATCTTGATTTGATTCTTGTCTATGATCCAACCTTTAAAACGGACATTATGATGAATAGACTGCAAATCGTTGGTGAATTTGGTCACCTTTTATCCGGGTTTACTGGTGAACATGTAGGTGAGCCACGGTTACTCATTGGCTTGTACCATGGCCCTCTTCATGTTGATTTTAAATTTGTAACAATCGAAGAAATAAAGGATGGAGTAGAAAAGCCTGTTGTGGTATGGCAACGGAATTCCTCTTTGGAACAGCTTCTGAATGAAATCAAGTTTTCTTATCCTTCCCCTGATCTTCAATGGATTGAAGACCGTTTCTGGGTTTGGATACATTATGGTGCTACTAAACTCGGCAGAGGAGAGTTATTCGAAGTCATCAGTCTTCTTTCATTTGTTAGAGAGGCTGTTATTGGTCCATTAATTTTAATGCAACACAATTCACTTCCAAATGGGGTACGGAAAATTGAAAGACATGCCCCTGAACTTATCGAGGAACTGGGAAAAACAATTGCTCTTCATGAAAAAGAAAGTTGCTATAACGCGATTAAGCATACGATATCATTATATGTAAATCTAAGACGAGGATATGAAAGCGATATACAAATAAAATCTGAGGCACAACAAGTATCCATTAAGTATTTAGAAAAGGTATACGAAGAAATGTAACGATAGTTCTATCGAATAATCGATAAATATTCGTTCAATATAAGAATAGCGGCAGATATACCCAACGCTGCGTTTCAATCAGAATCGTAGTTCCATCGTGTATGTGCTAGACTGCTTTTATCCATTTCCTTGTCCTCCTTGATCTTGATGATGCGGCCCTCTAACCGGCTATCATCTTATCATGATGTTCAAGGGATTTTTACTCATAGCTATAAGCCTTCCTGAACCCCCGGTCGAACCGGGGGTTTTCTTATACAAAAAAGCCGCCAACATCGTGGCGGCTTACAGGCTGAAACTTCACTTTACCATTTTAAGAACATATCTCAATCCAAATCCAAAACCCTCAGAAAGGATCCTTCGTTCTCATTGGTTGGGGGAGCTGACTTTTCAAGCTTTTTGGCCTTTTCCTCCACCCGCTTCATGAGCCTTTCACTGAATTCCAGTGATGGCTTATATGACCCGTTATAACCGATACCGAGCAGCGCCTTGTCATATCGAGAGAAAGTCATCAAAGCTATTTCCCCATCTTCGCCTTTGATATCAAGTGAAATCGTCGGATCATTGTCGCTGTAGCCTTGGCCGTTATATGCAACCGACTTGATTGGACCGTGAACAACGTTATATTTCTCCGCCAGTTTCTTCGCCAGCGCAACATATTCCTGCGGGTTTTTATCAAGTGCCGGATCAAAAGCTACTGAAACCTTTTTATCTAGCGTTCTACCGTGGACAATGTCAAATAATTCTCCTGTTACCGAATCCACAGAGAAAGAATAACTACGCTTACCGTTCACGAGCACATCAGCGTACCATCTCGAACGGGGGAGACTTTCGGCTGGCTGCTCGTAGCCCATTTCAATCACCTGACCCTCCAGGTTCAGACCGAATACTTCCCACAAGGCCCGTGCGCCAATTTCCGCCGCCTCTTCTTTTGGCATGTCCTTGCTGGTCGGCTTCTGGTTGCGGTAATATTCAAGATCAATGGCTCCTATCTTGTAATTCGCTTTTTGGTAGCCTTTCGGCAAGCTGTTTGGCACCGCTTGGGATGATCCGGCTGCATAATTCGAATAACTTGTAGGGATCGTATTTGTTTTTTTGAATTCCGTCGCCGTCGCTGCCTGTGTGAATCCCTGGAACAATAGTGTGCTGGCCCCAATAACCGCTGTAGCCGCTAATATGGTTTTTTTAAATTTTTTTCTTTCCGATCTGTTTGTTTTCATCTGAATTCACTCCTCCATCGTTTTGGTTTGTGATCACAATAAGCAGTATAGAATAGCCAAATTATAGAACCATCACCAAGTCATTATGAAGTTGTAAAAATTACTTTGACTGTCGTTCCTTCCCCGGGATGGCTCGTAAACGCAAGCTCCGCGCGGTGACGCAAGACGATCTGTTGACAGATGGCCAAGCCTAATCCGGCGCCGCCGTCCCTGCGGTTTCGTGATTTCTCTCCGCGATAAAAAGGTTCTGTAATATGCCGGAGTATTTCAGCGCTCATCCCTTTTCCGTTATCCTGGATATAAACCGTCTTCTTTCCGGCCTCTATGGCGGCACGCACTACGATATGTCCGCCCGTGCTGCATGCCTTTATCGCATTGTCAATCAGATTGACAAACAGACTTTGCAGCAAGCAGGCGTCTCCCCACACAGCATCTATTTCACAAATAAACTCGATTTGTATATCTTTTTCCGTAATTTTACTATGCAGTGTCTGTTGGACAGATCGAAAGAGACCGGTTACATTCTGTGCTTCCCAGCCAATCTCATCGTTTTTAAGATTCGCCAATTCGAGTAATTGATAGGACATCGTCTGCATACGCCGGCTTTCCGACATGATATAGCTGATCGCGGACAGCCTCTCGTCCTCAGTCAGGGCAGCCTTTTGCATATATTCGGCGTATCCATAGATTGCGGTCAAGGGTGTACGGAGTTCATGGGCAAAATTATCAATAAACTGCTGCTTTTTGTCCGCGGCGTCGATAAGCTCCGTCATTTGACGCTGGATTTCATACGCCATATGATTGAAGCTTTGTGCCATTTCGGACAGCTCATCACGCCCGGATACCGGAAGCCTGGTTTCATATGCACCCGCTGCGATATTACGGGAGGTTTGGGAAATCTGCGACAGTGGCTTGAATATTCGATTAAGTAATAACATAAGACCAAGCGCAAGCAGACAGGAAAGAATAAATCCTGCGAAAAACAGCACGTTTTTCATATGTTTCCATGCGGTGATGGCATCTGTCGCATCATAAAGATAGACCATGGTATAGGAATCATATGGCGCAGGAAGCTTCCCCGAAACAATGACATAGGAATGGCCACCTGTTTTTTGCATCGCAACCAAACGATTTCCGTCCTTCGGCGGCTCCAAAAAACGGCTCGGCAATACCATTTCCAGCCGATTGGAGTAGGCAAGCTGTTCGCCCTTGTAAAGCGCCAGCTTAACCTTCTGATCCCCGGACAGATAACTGTAGGGTTGGAGCAGAGAAGCCAATGAGCCCTCAATATGAACTCCGCGGCTCTCCACTGCACGAAAATCCTTTATAAGCGCAGACGTAATAAAATAATGTTCGCCCAAACTTCTTTCTTCTGCTCGATGAACCGTATCTTTGAATGAAGCGACAGAAATGATAAATATCCCGAGATTGAAGGAGAACAGAAAAAGCACAAGCGTCGTTAAAAAGGTTCTATATTTCATCGGCTTACCTCCAAGCGGTAACCCAGCTTATAGACGGTTTTGATCACGTTCTCCCAACCTAATTTTTTCCTCAGTCTTTGGATATGAACATCAATCGTCCGGGTTTCGCCTTCATAATCATGGCCCCACACGAGCTCCAGAAGCCGCTCCCTGGACAATGCAATATTGCGGTTGTTTACAAGCACTTCCAGCAACTCATATTCTTTCGGTGTGCATTCCACAAGCTCTCCCTTATAAAATACCTGACGGCCATCAAAATCAATCCTCACCTCTCCCGCTTCAAAGCATTTTTTATTTTTTTGGGTTCGCCGCAGCACCGCTTCGACACGAGCCAATAGCTCCAGCATTTCAAAGGGCTTGGTCAAATAATCGTCAGCCCCCATGGAAAAGCCTGTTATTCGATCCGATAAGCTGTTACGTGCCGTTAAGAAAATGGTGGGAGTGCCATGTACTTCTTTAAACACTTCAAACCCGTCAAATTCAGGCAGCATCACATCCAAAATGATCAGATCATAGTTATGGCATTGTATTTCAGAAATCGCAGCTTCACCATCCAAAACCGAAGTGCACTGATGCCCCACAAGCTGCAAATTTCGTTTAATCAATTCATTGATTGATACTTCATCCTCAACTATTAAAATCGCTGCCACAATTATTCCCCCCTCCCCCTACTTCTACAATCATATTATTATTGTTTTGTAATAGAGTTGTAAAAGCGAATCTAAAAAAAGCACCATCCGCCCACTCGGAGGTGCCAAACTAAATATTGATGGTTAGTGCCTCATCTTATGCGAACCGATCGGATTCATATTGTTCCCGAGATAATTCCCATTCCCTCCACTGATAAAGGCTATAGCCCCCGCCAACCAATAGATATTCGATGATCAATAACTTACCCGTAGCTGCCTCTATGTTGGTACACCAACATGCCCTCCTATGGACCCAGCATTAGATATCCTAAAAAAGTGTAGATAAAATAAGAGAATAACGCAAGCACATTGCAGGCTATAAATAGCAGGTCCTTGTTCGAGTCTGTTATTCCATAGGAACGTATGGATAGCGCAATCCCGAATGGTGGAAGAAAGACAGTGGACAGAAGTCCGTAATAGTGAAACCAGTGCCCGTCGCGGACAAATAAAATCTCAATTGTGAATAAGAGGATAGGCAGAATAAACGTCCATGCTGAGATTTTACGCATAATGGGAACTCTCCATTTCAATGTCATGTCATCTCTACGCCTTGTTCCGTGATAAGGAAAAACCCAGATCGCAATCTGGGTTTTTCGGTTTCGTTTTCTATATTTTAACATCTAACATTCCCTTTGGTAAACCGAATGGCCTCCCTTGAACGTCTCCACAATGCGAAGACTTCCCTCTTCCTTCTCCAACACCACGAAGTCGGCCTGCGCCCCTCTCTTTAATCCATAATGGTCTGCTTTCCCCATGGCCTGCGCTGGCAGCGTTGAAGCCATGTCCCAAGCTTCAGGAAACGTGCACAGCCCTGACTGAGCCAGCCGCCATACCGCATCGGCAAGCATCATGGCCGAACCGGCCAACAGCTCGGGCTTGCGGGCGAGATGCAATCGGCCTTCGGGTGTTAATACGACATTGCCGCCGATATGGGTCTCGTATTCGCCTGGCGGCATACCGCTTAAATAGACGGCATCGCTGACTAGCAGCGCTTTGGAGGACTTGGCGCGGAGCATCACTTTGATGACCGAGTCCGGCAGATGGTACCCATCCGCGATGATCCCGGCCCACAGCTGATCTTGCGCAAGCTGCTCCCATATATAATTCGGATGGCGCGGCAGCGTCAGATGCGCGCCATTTCCAAGATGAGTGGACATCGTCGCTCCTGCTTCCACGGCTACTCGAATTTGCGCAGGCGTCGCGGCGGTATGCCCGATCGATACCGTGATTCCCGCCTCTATGCACGACCGGATAAAACTCGCAGCTTCCGGCCACTCTGGCGATAGCGTCACGATCCGAATCCGATTTCCCGATGCCGCCTGCCATCTTGAAAACAACGCCCAATCAGGCGCTTTGATGTACCGGGAATCATGGGCTCCCCTGGGCCCTTCTTCCGGAGAAAGGAAGGGGCCCTCCAAATGAATCCCGCCAATGGTTGAACCGACTGCTTCATCCTCCAGGCAAGCGGCGTCGATAACCCGCAGCAAATGTTCGATCTCTTCATCGCCATTGGTAATGACGGTTGGGTAGTAAAGCGTTATACCCTTTTCCCATAAACGCCGGGTTGCCTGGATAACCGTCTCCGTTGTGAGCGGCAAGGAGTTGAAATCATGGCCGTACCCGCCGTTAATCTGAAGATCAACAAGTCCGGGAGCGATCCAGGCGTCCTCGTCACCATCGTGCGGAAGCATCTGCTCGATCCGGCCGTCAGGAGTCCATGTTAGCTTTATCCGCTTACCTGTTGCGTAATGACGGCCCACACGAACAAGGGCATGGCTATCCATTCCGGATTTCCCCATACGACTCCCGGTCCACGTACAGCTTGCAATCCGCATGCCTTCGAAGAATGCTGGCAGGACAGGCCTCGTGTATATCGCCGTGCAGCGTCCTTTGTACCGCTGCCCGCTTGCTTGCACCCGGAACGACGCAGAACAGATGGGCACCTGACATTAACGCCGGAATGGTGAGCGTAAGGGCGTATTCCGGAACCTCCTCCAAGCTTGCGAAACAGCCGTCATTCACCTGCTGTCGGCGGCAATCCTCGTCCAGCTTCACCCGCTTTACCCATAACGGATCCGCAAAATCGGCAACGGGCGGATCGTTGAAGGCGATATGCCCGTTCTCGCCAATACCCAGGACCACCATATCGATCGGCGCAGCAGTAATCAATCCGCTGTATCTGTCGCACTCCGCCTCAGGATCATTCATGCCGTCGATCAAATGCACCTCTCCTGGAGATACCAGATCAAACAGCTGCCGAGACAAAAAGTTCCCGAACCGCTGCGGTGCCGACGGAGGAAGGCCGATGTATTCATCCATATGAAAAGCCGTGACCCTACTCCAGTCCAATCCTTCCGATTGAACCAGCGCCGCCAGGCATTCATTCTGGGATGGGGCAGCCGCAAAGACGATGCGAATGTGTTCTTTCTCTGCCAGAAGGCGCTGCATGGCCGCGCCGATATCGGCGGCCGCCGCTTTCCCCATCGCTTCGCGCTGGTCATAAACGCGGACCTTCAGTTGATCTTGAACGTCTTCAAGAACAGGCTTTATGCTGCGCTGAGACATCATAAAGTCACCTCCATCCCCTACAATACCGGTGTTTCGGTCTGCAGTTTGATTTCCTTGTGCTGCCGGGAAGCTTCGTATGTGCCAAGAATAATCTCCAATGAATGTCGGCCGTCCTTCCCGGTGACTACAGGCTCGCGGCCTTCGCGAACGGCAAGCGCCATATCTCGAATTTGCAGCCGGTGTCCGTCAGGTATAACTTTAAAGGGCTCGAACTCAGGCAGCTGAATCTGCTGGCCATCAATTTCAAGGGATACAATCGTATCCTCCTCAATGACAAGCGCGCCCTTCTCGCCATGGATGACCAGCCGCTGCCCTTTCCCGTCGCAGGCCGTCGTCGTGATCTCCAGCACGCCCAGCGCGCCGCTTTCAAATTCAAGCGCAGCGATAACGGTATCTTCGACTTCGATATTGCGCAGCACGGCTTTGGCTTTCGCGGACAAGGACGCAACAGGCCCAACGAGCCATTGCAGCATATCCACCGTGTGAATTCCCTGATTCATCATGGCCCCGCCGCCATCCATCGCCCAGGTCCCGCGCCAGCCTGCGCTGTCATAATAGGCTTGATCGCGGAACAGCATGACATACGCCGAGCATAAGCTAAGCTTCCCAAGCCGTCCTTCTTGAATGACCTGCCGGGCGTATCGGGCCTGCGGGGACATGCGCCTCGGAAAGACGGTTGCCAGCAGCACACCATTCTCCGCACATACCTCGATCATGCGCTCGACATCGTCAAGCTTGATCGCCATCGGCTTCTCCGCCAGCACATGTTTGCCCGCCCGGGCGACCATCGCCGTCTGCTCTGCGTGCATGCCGCTTGGCGTGCAGATGCAGACAACCTCCACATCCTCGCGTGCCAGCAGTTCTTCCAATGTATCGCAGATATCTCCTCCGTACTTTGCAGTCAGCTTGACCGCAGATTCCCGTTTCGTATCAAATACGGCGGCAAGCACGGCTTCCTCCGTGTTCAAAATGCCCTGTGCATGAATGTCGGCAATAATTCCGCAGCCGATAATTCCGAATCGAACCGGCAATGTTTCCTCCGTCATGTATCCTACGCCTCCTCGTTACGTTCAGTTTGCAGCGAAACCGCATGCTTTTCCCTTTTCCCGAATCAGGATCCGTGCTTCCTCATCGGCCGTTACCGTCGCCTCCGAGGCTTTGTAAATATCGTCATGCGTGATGAAGCCCGCTTCTCCCTCCACCCGGTTCAGAAAATCCTGCGAGAGGGAGAACGGCGGCTGCGCCAACGGCAAGGAGCGCAGCTCCTGATCGGTGATAACAAGCACAGCCTCATCACTCGAGAGCAACGGGTCTCCTTCCAGCCGAATTTCCACAATGCCTCTTGTCCCCGTAATGAATATCCGTCCGTCTCCCCATGTCCAGCAGCCTGCCGGTGTATGCCAATCCGCGTAAAGCTGCGCCGTTATGCCGCCAGCCATGAATACCTGCACGCCGGCCGTATCATAGAAGGTCGGATGTTCAGGCAGTATATTCTTCGCCAGATAACCGGATGTCGTCTCCACTTCCCGGCCCGTCAGCCACCGTAACAGGTCAAAATCGTGCACGAAGAGATCGTTGATGATGCCCCCGGATTGTGACTTGTCAAAGTGCCAGGCAGGTCGAGCTTCCGGATTCAGCCGATGCGGTTTACGCATCGAGATATGGACAATGTCCCCCAATTCACCCGCCCGGATCATCCGCTGAACGGTATGCAGGGAAGGACGAAAGCGCTCGGTGAGCATCATGCCTACCTCGATCCTTCCCCGCTCCAGAACGCCGCGCAGCCGGGTCAGCCCCGCCCGATCCGTCACGGCGGGCTTGTCGATCATGATTGGTTTGCCATGGAGCTCGCACAGCTCAATGACATCCATCTTCTGATAGTTAATGGCCGCGCAGCCGATAACACTCACTCCTTTATCGCTCAGCAGCGATTCCCGATCCCCCGTCAGTTCCAGGCCGTACCGGTGGGCAAGAGTACGGGCTAACGGCTTATTATCCGGTTCGTATACGCCTGCACATTCGTAGCCCAGGGCCAGCATCTCCTCGATAAACATGCCGATGTGGGCATGCTGACAGCCAATGATTCCAAATTTCCGCGCTTTCCCCGTCATCTTGTCGACACCTCCACAGCCTGCAGCCATTCCTTGATGACCGACAGATCATAAGCGAGCCGTTCCTTCGGCGGATAGGGTGCTGCGCATTCCAGCGTAAGCCAACCTGCGTACCGCTGTTCCCGAAGTCCCCTGAGCAGCCCGCCGTGATCCACTTCTCCCTCACCAAGACGGCACTGCAGGAAGAACTCTTCCCCGTGTCGGGTCAAATTCTTGAACGTTCCCGGCGCGCCCACTTGCCCGATCCGCCGTTCATCCTTAATGTGCACATGAAACAACCGGCTTCCGAGCTGCCGGACCGACGCTTCCCCAAATTCCGTGTCCGTGATGTACATATTCCCTGCATCATGAATCAGGCCAACCTGATCATCGCCGATCAAATCCAGCAACCGCAGTGCGCTGTCCGTTGTCTCCACCAGGCTCTGGTTGTGGATCTCCAGGACGATCCGTTTTCCCGCAGCCCGGGCTTCCTTCGCGCATTTCCGAATCCAGAAAGCCGCCTTGGCATAATGATAATCCTCCGCCAGGAAGGCATTCGGCCCACCCTGAAAGATCCGGATCATGCCTGCCTCCAACATCACCGCGCGTTCAAGCAGGCCCATAAACTGATCATAAGCCTCAGCGCATTCCGCATCTCCGCTTGTCGAGAAATATCCCATATAACCTGCCAATGCCGGAATCTCCAAGCCATGAACTTCCGCAACAGCCTTCATTTCGCGAACTCGCGGCAGCGAAGCTTCCGGACTTAAGTGCGGTTCGCGGCAGGCAATTTCGATTCCGTCGAAACCAAGCCCGGCCGTGATCGACATCGCTTCATGGATGCTGTAATCGATTAACGATCCGCTGAATGCCGCTATTTTCATCTTGTCTTTCATCCTTTCCTTCACAGACATGGCCCCTTCCCGGGCCGATGATAACACTCCATTATTTAATCCCGGCCATATTGTGGTTCTGCACAAAATATTTCTCGGCAAACAGGAATACCAGCAGAATTGGAACGAGACTGACCAGTGCGGCTGCGATCATAAGCTGTTCATTGCCGGTCCATTGGCCTGATAAGGAGAGAATGCCGATGGGCAGCGTATACTTCTCATTCGAGGTCAAATAAATGACAGGCGTCAAAATCTCGTTCCACTTGCCCATGAATGTAAAGATCGCCAGCGTCGCCAGCGTAGGCCTGGCCATCGGAATAAAGATCCGCAGATAAATCTGGAACGGATTGCAGCCCTCCATCTTGGCCGCCTCCTCGTACTCCTTAGGTATATTCATAAAAGCCTGCCGCATGAGAAAAATCCCAAATGGTTGAGCCAGCCATTCGATAATCCACAGCGGCGTAAGCGTATCCAGCATGTTCAGCTTATTAAAAATGATGAAATGCGGGATGATGATGACCACCGCCGGAATCATCATCGTTCCCAGCACCATTACGAACAGCGCGCTTTTCAGCGGAAAGCGCAGCCTTGCGAACGCATAACCGACCATCGAGCAGGAGATCAGTGCGCCGACGACGGACAATACGGCTACGAAGATGCTGTTTAACGTGTAGCCGCCAATATTCCCAAGCTGAAACACCTGCGCGTAGTTAGACCACTGGAATACCTCGGGAATCCAGCGGGGCGGAACGGTTGTATATTCCTTGTAGGTTTTCAATGAATTCATGAGCGCCGACAGAAACGGCACGATCATGATGAGCGAGCTGATCCCGATCAGCACGTAACCGATGCTTTTTCCCAGCAGCTTTCTTCTCATGTGAGGTTCCTCCTTCCTCCGATGCGGTTCCACATCTGCAGTTCCATCTTGACTGCTTGATCAGTCATAGTGCACCCACTTCTTCTGACCCCTGAGCTGTATCAGCGTCAACAGGAAGAGGATCATGAACAGCACCCAGGCAATGGCGGAAGCATACCCCATCCTCATAAACGTGAACCCTTCACGATATAAATACAGCATCATGACCAGACTGGAGTTATTCGGGCCTCCCGCCGAGCTGATGTCGCCTCTGCCGGTTAGTACATAAATCTGTTCAAATGCCTGGAAGGTTGAAATCGTGCTCATAATGACCACCAGGAACGTGGTCGGCGAGATCAACGGAACCGTAATGTAGCGGAATTTTCGCAGAGCTCCTGCGCCGTCGATCTCCGCGGCTTCATACAGATCCCCGGGAACGCTCTGCAGACCCGCCAGATAAATGACCATAATATAGCCGATCCCTTTCCAGACCGCGATGAAGACAAGCAGCGGAATGGCCAACTTCGGATCCTGCAGCCAGCCTTGCCCTTCCAGCCCCAGCTTGGCAAGCAGCGTGTTCGCCAGACCGAAGCGAGGGTTGAATATGGCGTCGGCGACGTACAGGATGACGGTCCATGAGGAGATCACCGGAATAAAATGGGCCATTCGAAACCATTTAAGCCCTTTCAAACGCTGGTTTAGCGCGACAGCCAGTACTAAAGCGAGAAAAGTCTGGAGCGGTACGAACAGAACCGCAAAATACAAGGTGTTCCACAGAGAACGCCAGAACATCGAATCCTCGGCCATGCGCCGGAAATTATCCAGTCCGCTCCACTCGGGCGGATTCAGCATATCGTAATCGGAAAAGCTGAAGTACAGGGATGCGGCGAGAGGACCTGCCACAAAGATGATAAAGTGGAGAAAATAGGGGGAGGCCATGAGCAGCCCCCATCTCCCCTCATGATCCCATTTCCGTTTTCGGGCGGGCTTTCCGTGCGGCATCGGATCGGCTTTGAGTGCTGCATTGTCGTTTAATGTATTGCCCATTTCACTCCCGCCTTTCTTCCACCCTTGTTTTATTTTTTATAAAAATCATCGAGAATTGATTGAACGGCAGCATCCGCTTCGCTGAGCGCTTGATCGATAGTTGCATCCCCAAGGAAGGCACGCTCCGCATGTTCGTTGAATTTGCCTACCCATTCTTCCCAGACCGCGTTATTGTCGAGTGTCTGTGCGAACTCCAGGCTATCCAGGAAGGCCTGGCGGTTAGCCGGCTGCTCTCCCGCCTTGAGGAACACTTCGGATTCCGCTACGGATTTTTTGACGGGCACGGCTTCACCCAGTTCAGTCCACTGCTTCTGCACATCGTCTTCCGTAGCCCAGTATTTAATCCACTCCCAGGCAGCCTCGGCTTTCTCGTCGCTCGACTTCTGATTAATCACCCATGAGTTGGCGATGACCGGGGACACTCGCTTGCCATCAGGTCCCTTCGGCAGCAGCGTCACATCGTAATTCAGGCCGGCTTCATTCGCTGCCTGCACCCGGGCATAGATGCCGATCCGCATGGCTGCAGATCCGCTTGGGAACACGGCGGTATTGCTCTGGAAGCTCTTCAGGTCGACCGGATCCGTAATGATGCCGCGCTGCATGCCGTCGACCATCCATTCGAACGCCTGCTTGTTCTCCGGCGAATTGATGATGGAGTTCTCCGCTTTCTCGTCAAGGACACCGCCGCCGTAGGATTTCATCACGGAGAACCAGCCTTCGGTAATGCTGAAGAACGTCAGCCCGAACTGATTCACGCTTGCAGCGTCAAACCCGCTGTCCTCGGCGGTTTTTCCACCGGCATCCACCGTCAGCTTGGCTGCCGACGATTTCAGGTCGTCCCAGGTCCATTCATCCGAAGGATACATTACGCCTGCTTTATCAAACAGCTCCTTGTTGTAAAACAGCACGCCGACCTGAATGCCCTGCGGCACGCCCCAATAGCGCCCGTCCGCGTCCTTATTAAAATCGAGGCCGTAGTACTCGTCGGCTTTCAGGTCTCTTGCGATCCAATCCGTCAGATCCTTAGCGGCGCCCCGCTGGGCGTATTTCATGACGTAGACGCCGTCGGACAGCCATACGTCCGGCGCTTGGCCGGCCGCGATTTGCGTATCCAGCTTCTGATAGAACTGCCCGTATGGCGCGCTTTGCGTCTTCACCTTAATGTTCGGATGCTGTTTTTCGAACTGCTCAATCAGCTCCTTCATCTTCGTATCGGAGCTGTCGCTGGAATAATACCCGAGCAGGATTTCTACCTTTTTCCCTTCATCGCCTCCGGTACCAGGTGTGGCAGTACCGCCCTTTCCTTCATCAGCATTGCTGCAACCGCTTACTATAACGGTTATCAGCAATAAGGCCGTTAACCAGCTGTAAAGCCCTTTTCTCTTTTTCACAAATCCTCGCCCCCTATTGTTTGAAATGGATTAATGCGATTGTAGTTGATAACGACCGAATGCGCCCATGTGCTTTCTTAGCCCACTTGTGATTTCTTGCTGCGGCATCATGTTTTTTTATTTACAACTTGTGTTTTTTTGCTACAATGTTCCTTACATTGATTGCCGACTGAAAGCCCACGGTTTTAATCGTGGGCTTTCAGTCGGCTTTGCCAGAACATCCCTTCATGGATGGGAAGGGCAAACACATAGCACGTGTGCGTGTGTGCTTTTCTTTTTGTTTAATCGTTTCAGTTGTGCGGTTGAACTGATAGAATTGTTTTATGGGACAAGAATATAGACGTACAGCTACGACGGTATCTCTCATTAACTATCATTTTGTTTTCTGCCCTCGTTATCGAAGAAAAGTGTTAGTAAAACAAGTGGAAATTCGATTCAAGGAGCTATTAGCTGAAATATGCCATCAGAATAACTGGATTATTGTGGAAATGGGAGTGATGCCCGATCATGTCCATCTGTTCCTGAACTGTCTTCCCACCGATTCTTCATCAGACGTTATGGCAAAAGTGAAAGAAGTGACCTCTCGAATATTAAGGCAGGAGTTTGAGCATCTTGCTCATTTGCCTAGTCTGTGGACACGTTCTTTTTTCGTTAGTACAGCTGGAAACGTATCAAGCGAAACCGTAAAGCGTTATGTTGAAGAACAAAAGAAAAAGGGGTGAACACATGCAAGTTTTAACCGTTAAGATACGCATATTTCCTGATCAACCAGCCATTCTAGGTCAATTGGGAAATGAGTACATTCGGGTAGTCAATCAACTAACCGAACGGGCTGAACAACTGGGGGCATTTCCGAAAATGACTACAAAAGATGTAGAAACCATTCTTCCGTCTGCGGTTTGTAATCAAGCGATTCGTGATGCCAAAAGTGTTTTCAGTAAAATCAAGAAACTTGGTGTTCGTCCCATTCTTAAAAAACCTGTATATTTCGTTAACAATCAAAACTACACGGTATCCGAAAATACAGTTGCTTTCCCTATCGTTGTAGATGAAAAGACGAAGAAAACAACGTTTCGTGCTACAGCGACTAGAAGAGATATGGAGCTGTTAAGAACAGCTAAACTTGGATTGATGCGTATCATTGAAAAGTCAGGGAAATGGTACGCTCAAATTTCGGTAGAAGTGCCAACAAGTGTAACAAGCAACGAAAACATCATGGGAATTGATCTTGGTTTAAAAGTTCCTGCTGTTTCTGTAACTTCTACAGGTAAAACCCGATTCTTTGGAAACGGCAGACAAAACAAGTACATACGAAGAAAGCATGAGCAACGTAGGCGTAAATTAGGAAAACTCAAAAAATTGTCTGCCATTCGTAAGCTAGGTCATAAAGAGCAACGTTGGATGAAAGATCAAAACCATAAGATTAGTCGGCAAATTGTCGATACAGCCACCCAGGAAGGTGTGTCAATCATCAAGCTTGAACGACTAGAGAATATTCGCAAGACGGCAAGAACAAGCCGCAAAAACGCAAAGAATCTGCATAGTTGGACATTCTATCAGCTTGGGCAATTCATCTTCTACAAAGCAAAGCTTGTCGGCATTAAGGTTGTGGAGGTAGATCCTGCCTACACTTCGCAATCTTGTCCTGCCTGTGGGGAGAAGAACAAACCAAAAGACAGAAGGTACGAATGCTCATGCGGATTCCACGCTCATCGTGATCGGGTTGGAGCGATCAATATCATGAATCAACCTGTGGCAGATGGTAACAGTCTGTCAGCCTAAGATGCTATATGCACTGTCTTAGGACGGGCTGATGAGACAGCCCTGAACTTGGGGGAACTACGGTTAGCAGAAATGCACGACCGACTACCACCCAAGAATCCCAATGATACCGAAGGTGTCAGCTTGCGGCTTTGCCGTGGGAGTCTCAAATTCCCTACTTCAATGCGGAAGGCGGAAGAGCGATGAACATCCAAGGCGTTTCCACCGGTAATCTGACCATTAACCAACGTTTGTTCGTTCTGATCATCCTATTCATTGGCCTCCCCTTCTTTCTGCTTGGCAGCTTCTGGTACCAGTCGTCTACCGATGCGATTGAACAGTTTGCCGCAGGCGCTAACAGGCGTATCATCGAGCAAACCAACGTCTCACTGGATTCGTACATATCCAATCTGGAGAATTCCACCTATCCCTTTATCCACAACCCGCAGATCCAGCAATTTCTCTCGACCACCCAGCTTACCCCCTATGCGTACTTTCAGCTTGCCAAAAAAGTCGAGGACGACTTGTTTGCCCAGATGATCTACGGCCGGTCCGATATTATCGGAATTTCGCTCGTCGCCGAGAACAAGAGACAAATCACCGATTACGAAAGCGCGCCGGGGCTGCTCGATATGAGTGAAATCCGCAAACGCAACCGGTCCTTTCAAGCGCAGCTGGATCAATTCAACGATTTTCAAATCATCGGCCTCAGCCGGGTAGGAAACACGCCAGCCCTTACCGTGGCCCGGAAGCTCTATGACAATTCTTCCTTTCTCTATAAAGGCTTATTGATTGTCGATCTCAATCTGAAGCAAATCGGAGCCATCTGCTCTAATGATTCGCTGGGCGGCTTTGATGTCTGGATCATGGGCAAGGATGGGCAGATGATCTACCACCCGGATCCGAGTCGGGTCGGAACCCAAGTCGAACCGGGGCTGTTAACGCATATTCAAAACCGGGACTCCTCCTTCTTCCGGCATCAAGACGCAGCTTCCAGCACCGAAAAGATGGTCCTGCATGAACGCTCGCAGATCACTGGCTGGACGGTCGTCGCCGACCTGCCGCTGAACAATCTCATCGGCGGTTTGATCACCCAGCGTAATTACTCGCTAGCGGCCGCAGCCATTCTCTTAATCATTGCATTGGCGCTTGTAGGCGGATTCTCCTTGTCCTTGACGAGAGCGCTATCCATGCTCCAGAAGTTGATGGCCCGCGTCGAGCGGGGTGATTTTGTGCTTCCTACCAAAATGAACCGGTTCCGCAACAATGAAATGACTGCCGTATTCCAGAGCTTTTACAGCATGACGGGAGAGCTGAAGCGGCTGATTCGGGAGGTCCAGGATTCCCAACTGAAGGAACGGGAGCTCATGATCAAGCAGAAGGAATCCGAGCTCCGCTCCATGCAGTCCCACATCAACCCGCATTTTTTGTACAATTCACTGGAGATTATTAATTCATATGCCATTGCGGACGATCATATGGAGATCAGTCGCATGACGCGGGCGCTGGCCCATATGTTCCGTTACAATATCGGCCATGCCGGGTCTGTCGTGCCGCTGCGGGAGGAGATGACGCATGTCCAGTATTATCTCGATCTTCAAAGCGCCCGTTTCCGCAGACTCCAGATTGATATGGATGTGAACGAACGGGACCTGGATCGCGTAAATGCCGTCAGACTGACGCTGCAGCCGATCGTAGAGAATGTGTTCATACACGGATACCGAGGCAAGAAGCCAAGCTACCTCGGGATAAGCACCCGTGCGGAGGCGGGCTATTTTGCCATCATGATCCGTGACAAGGGGATTGGCATGGCAGCGGAAACGCTGTGGCAGATCAGCAGCATCCTGCAAACCCGGGAGAAGCCGGGTGAAGGCATGCTGCGAAACGGCGGGGAGGAACCCACGAGCGGCATCGGGCTCTTGAACGTGCATCAAAGACTTCAGCTTACCTTCGGTGACGAGTATGGCCTGCATCTTGTGGAGTCCGTGCCCTTGGAAGGCACGATATTTGAGATTAGACTGCCGTATAGGACTAGCGAGGAGGGACACCATGTACCGGTTAATGATGATTGATGACGAATACGCCATTCATTTGAGTTTGCGAAAGCTTGTTGAGAGGTCCGGTCTTCAAATTGTGGTCACCGGCGAAGCCGAAGACGGGGTTGAAGCCCTGCAGATGCTAGAGAGCACCCGGCCAGATATTATCGTGACCGACATTTGCATGCCTGAAATGGATGGACTGGAATTTATCCGCTGTGTCCGGGAATCCCATCCACAGATGCATTTTATTATCCTCTCAGGCCACGACAACTTCGAATTTGCACGTCAGGCCCTGCGCTATGGCGTTTCGGATTTCCTGCTGAAGCCCATCGACCCGGCGCAGTTCCATACAACACTGGAACGTGCCTGCAGGGAGCTGGATAACCGGAAAGCGCGATTCTCCCGGCAGACGGAATGGACGCTTGCGCAGCAGCGCCATAAAGCCAGGCTCGCCCAGCTGCTGTATTCTGCCGATGAGCAGGGAGCATTGGAACAAATCCGCCAGATCATGGCTCTTTTTGAGACGAGGGGACCCGAAGAGGTGAGCTTATCAAGATATGCTCATATGCTGATGCAGGATCTGCTGGCTGCGCTTGAAGAACGCGGTTTGCTTCTTGCAATGGAGATCGGCGAGGATCAATGGCCACAGGATGACCCCATGGCCTGCCGCCGTCAAATCGAGGATAAGGTCAAGGAAATGCTGGCGCTGATTAAGGGTTCCCGAAATCTAGGGTCTCGCCACAATATTCAGAAAGCCAAGCGATACATTGAAGAGAATTACGCGATGGAGGATTTGTCCTTACAGGAGGTGGCTGATTCAGTGGGGATGTCGGTCACGTATCTAAGCCGTACCTTCAAGAGCGAAACGAATATGAACTTCGTGAAATACTTGGTGCAGGTTCGCATGGAAAAAGCGAGGGAATTGCTGGCGGAGTCTGAGCTTTCCGCCGAGGAAACGGCCTACCGCGTCGGCTTCTCGGACTATGTCCATTTCAGCAAGACGTTCAAAAAATTTCATGGCCTCACCCCTTCCGCTTACCGAAAGCAGTGCAAGGCCATGAATGGAGGATAGAGTTACCAGACGCTTATTCGGATTGCACACCATTCATCCATACTTTCGCTCTAGCAAGAAGCTGCTCAACGAACGCATTCTTCTCATCGGAATATCGGAGCAAGGTCCGGGTTCCTTGCAAAACGATACGCTGTTTGATCTCACTGTAACGCTCGGCTTCCACGGCATGTGCTCGCAAGTACTCCCGGATGATGATGTTATGATTCCAAATGTCGCCACGGTATAACACAATGTGAACATTATAGGCATGCTTACCTCTTTTGCGCAGGTATAAACGGCCGGGAATCCCGGCTTCGCCCAAGTCCTCGTAACCCATAGCGGTCAGTTTGGGGATGATTTCATTCGTATGCAACGCGTTCTCCACGCCCACCAGAATATCGATGATGGGTTTAGCCGTCATCCCCGGTACGGATGTACTTCCGAAATGTTCGATGGCGGACGTATAAGCGCCGATCTCCCTGATTAACGTCTGGTGTTCGTCGCAAAACCGATCCGCCCACTGCTTGTCGTAGGACTCCAAATGAATATCTTCATCAATCGTCATAAAGCTTCCTCCCTCCAATTTGGTGCGCATGTGCTTATGAAGCTGCCTCGAGCTAATAGTAGCGGGCCCCCATAAAAGAGCATAAGAACTGCTTCAGGTCATGTCATATATGACTCTATCATGCCCTTAATGGTTTCGGCCGGCAAGAGCCAATCTTCTATCGGTTAACGGAGAAGCGAGCCTCAGTATCGGCTTTCGGCTGCAGGTGCTAGAACCTGATTGGCATATCTGTCGGCCTCCGCCTGGAGGGTTTCATCGCTTACCCGCTCCACGTTATAGGTCGCGAAGGCCGGCAAATAACGGACTTTACACCGGTCCAACGTGGCTTGAATCGGACGCAGCAGCTCACTGACGGTGTACCAATTGTCCCCACCTGCCTGATACTCCTGTTCCGTGCCTGCTGCCGTCGTGGCCAGCATAAACTCCTTGCCCTTCAGACTGTTGCCTTCCGGTCCGAACGCCCAGCCGAAGGTCAGCACGTCATCGAACCATTTCTTCAACAGTGGCGGGCAGCTGTACCAGTAAAACGGGAACTGGAACACCACCCGATCATACTGAAGAAGAAGCTGCTGCTCGCGCTCGATATCGATATTCCAGTCCGGATACTCCTTGTAAAGATCCCGGATATCTACATTTCCATTCGCATACAGCCTGCTGTGCTGCATCAGCACTCGATTCGCACGCGAGTTGTCTAAATTCGGGTGAGCCACAATCACCATGATTTTCATATTCAGGTCTCTCCTGTCTCATTTGGTTTGTTTGACACCCCCATTATGTTTCGGATCGGCTTCGTTGAAAAGTACGCTCTTTTTATGTACTTAGTCGGTTTTAGCGTACCTATTCATCCCATGCATAGTACGATAAAACATACTAAGTACGAATAAGAATAGTACTGGGTTTAAACGGAATACTGTGCTACATTACTAACATCACATGAACAAAGACCGATGACACCCTTCCTATGGGAGATGAGAATATGAGAACAAGCGATCATGAACGGCCTAACACCGAAGGCATCCTGACAACGCTGCAATTAATCGGAGGCAAGTGGAAACCGCTGATTTTGTTTATACTGCTGCAGGACGGAACCAAACGGTTCGGGGAGCTCCGGCGGCTGCTTCCGGGCGTGACCCAAGGCATGCTCACAAATCAGCTCCGCGAACTGGAACAGGATGGGCTGGTCGTACGCAAGGTATATCAGGAGATTCCGCCCAAAGTAGAGTATTCCATCTCGGAGCACGGAAAGAGCTTGGGCAGCGTTCTGACCGACATGTGCACCTGGGGGTTTCAACATTTGGATTATGTCGAGAAGAACAACGGACAACAAGGTGAAAGTCATGGGAAAAACGCAGGCGGACTGTAAACGCAGGAAGCAAAACCCTTAATGCTCATGCTGGGCACTGCTCGCCTATACGAACGCATGCATTTACTCCCTGCTGTGCACCACGAATCCTAGTCTGCTATATTCCTCAATTTGCAATTGACCTCCATCCCCCTCGCGCACTCTTCGGCCGATCCTACTCAGATCGGCTTCATTTGTTAGGTCCCCTCTAAGCTGGTAGTTCTAACAGGGATCAGTTTTTACAAGACTCCGTTTTAAACCGCTAATCCCTCTCTTCCTATTTTTTGTGTCTGACGCAGATTAAATGTATCGCTCCTCTTGCTTCACTTCATCTATCACTATCTTAAAGCGCCATGTCATAGTTACCGTCGTTTGGAGAACGATTGCAAAAAATCTTTTCCAGGTATTGCATATTTATGTCGTTACGATATATATTTATATCGTAACGACATATTGTTGGAGGCGCTCATATGTATGAAATTTTTGTGTTGGGTGAATTGATGACCGGGGATAAACACGGGTATATGCTTCAAGAGATATTAAAAAATGCAGGGGGTCCTTACCGTCAGATTAGTTCCGGAACGTTATATCCCCTGCTCTCCCGGATGGTGGATCACGAGTGGATCCATCTTCGTCTGGACGAATCCGGCGGAGGCAAACGCCCCCGCAAAATCTACGGGATCACCGATTCCGGACGGAAGAAGTTTCTCGAGCTCATGGAGAACCCCCTGGAATACAACATGGATACGGAGCAGATATTCCATTTTAAAATGGTCTATTTCCGGTATGTTCCGAAGAAGGTTCGGCTCGATTGTCTAGAGCAGTATTTGATTTATCTGGAGACCAACCTGAAACATGTGACGGACTTTGAAGCGGAGATCACGTTTTATAAACCTGATCCTGAGAAACAGCGGCTTCAATTGCTGCGGGTACTCGATCACCGGAAGCAGATAGGAATGACGAATATCGAGTGGATCCGGAAAGAAATATCGACTGTTAAATCCGAAGAAGACTAGAGTCCAGATGTTTTCACATTGAGAAATTCGAAATAAGGAGGGATACAGGATGGAACGTTTATGGACGAAACCGTTTATTCAGATGACGGTCGGGATGTTATTTCTGTTTACGGGCTTCTATCTGCTGCTGCCCACGCTTCCGCTATATATCAAGCATTTAGGCGGCTCCGAATCCCAGGTGGGCTTGGCGGCCGGTGCGTTCACGCTGACGGCGGTCGTCTTTCGCCCGATGGTCGGGGGATTGGTGGACCGATACGGCAGAAGAGCTTTTTACGTTTGGGGTCTTATCTTCTTTGTTCTTTCGATGTATCTCTACGATTGGGTTGGCAGCATTCTGCTTCTGCTTGCGCTGCGGATCTTGCATGGCGCGAGCTGGGCTTTCTCGACAACCTCCATCGGAACGGTCATTACGGATTTAATCCCAACCTCCCGCCGCGGGGAAGGCATGGGCTGGTACGGTATGGCGATGACGGTTGCGATGGCCATCGGCCCCATGCTGGGTACTTTTATCGTCAGCGGGTATTCGTTTCGGACGTTGTTCCTTGTCGCTACCGGACTCTCTCTGATTGCCTTCATACTGGCCTACATGACCAGAGCCCCTTATCAAGCCAAACCGTCGGCAGGGCGAATTCAGTTAGTCGAGAAATCCGTTCTCCCTGTCACGGTCGCAATCTTTTTCCTGGCTGTCGCATACGGGGGGATCACGACCTTCCTCCCGCTGTTTGCCGAGTCCATCCGGGTCAATCCGGGAACCTTTTTCCTGGTGTACGCCGTCGCTCTTACCTTGATCAGACCCTTTGCCGGGAAGCTGTCGGACCGTTTCGGCGAAGCGGCTGTCATCATTCCGTCCCTTGTCGTGACGGCGGCGGCTCTGATCGTCTTAAGTATGTCAAACGGATTGACCGGGCTGATTACGGCAGCCATTCTGTACGGTATCGGCTTCGGCTCGGCCCAGCCCGCGCTTCAAGCAGCGACCCTGCGCATTGCTCCGGAGAACCGGAGAGGAGCAGCCAACGCCTCGTTCATGACGGCATTCGATCTCGGCATCGGACTTGGCGCCATTATACTCGGCTTGGTTTCCGAGCGTATCGGCTATACGTATTTGTTCACGGTTACAGCAGCATCGGTAGTCGTTTCCTTAGTCATATTCACGATCTTTGTAAGAAGATTGCTTACGTCTGGCGTTACAGACAAGGAGTGAAGGCTTGCTGATTTACAACAAACATGCCCGCGGCCTTGGACTACCGCTGTCGCATTGGAGCGTTCTTTCGCATTAGAGCTTTCTTTCGCATTGGAGCGTTCTGCCTATCCGAAGCCCTTCTGCCGGGTTGACGGAGCCTTAGAAGCCTCCAAGTCTCAAGCCTCCGCTCCTGCCAACTTCGTAACCTCTGCGTCCGCTTCCGAATAGGCTAACGTATCTGATGTTAGATTGGAGCGATTGTACGTATGGCGCAATATGTACCCCCGGCAAGTATCCATACCCTTACGCATACGGCACCCAGTCTCGTGATTCATTATCCGCAAGTACACGGCCTCATGGATCCGGGGGCGGAAGAAGCCATCAACCGGGTCATTATTCTTCAAATCCAGGACATGCAGCGAGAACAGCAGCAGGTTCAGACCGGCACCAACCCGCAAACGACGGGCACCTTTGAGATCAAAACGAACGAGCGCGGCATTCTTAGCCTCGTGCTGACGAACTATACCTACTCCGAACATATGGCGCACGGGTATACGGTGACGAAAGGCCTGACCTTTGCCACGGCCACCGGAAAATCCTATGCCTTATCCGATCTGTTCCGCCCAGGCTCGGGCTATCAAGCCATCTTGGCCGTCGAGGTGAACCGTCAGATCAAGGAACGCGGCATTCCCGTGCTGGAGAACCGTCCGGTTACCGTTTCGCCGAACCAGGACTTCTATCTAGCGGATAAGTCACTGGTCATCTTCTATCCGCTATATGCCATCACCCCATACTATGTCGGCTTTCCGATGTTCCCAATATCGGTGTACGACCTTTTAGGCCTGGCAACCGAGAACGGATTGTTATCGGATCTTGCCGCGGACGTAGTGTAACGATCTACACTGCACTGAGATTAGATGTACAAAAAAACAAACCCGATTCCCTGGTACCTTACACCAGAGTTTCAGGTTTGTTTGTTATTATCTTATAATCCAGCTGCGCCGGTTACACCATGATTTTGCAAATATCGTTCGTGAATTCCACCGGATCGGCAATCGGCAAGCCTTCGATCAGCAGCGCCTGATTGTACAGCAGATTCGTGTAAAGCTTCAGCTTATCCTCATCCGCTTGCTGAGCTTTCAGAGATTTAAACACCTCATGATTCGTGTTAATCTCCAGCACCTTGTCGGCTTGGATATCCTGTCCGTTCGGCATCGCCTTCAGGATTTTCTCCATCTCAATCGAGACATCACCTTCCGTGGACAGGCATACCGGATGGGATTTCAATCGTTTGGAAGCTTTAACGGATTTCACCTTGCCGGCCAAGAGGCTGCCCATGGCTTCAAACAGTTCCTTATTGTCGTTCTCTTCGGCTTCATTCTCCTGTTTGTCCGCCTCGGAATCGAGGCCAAGATCGCCGCTGGATACCGACTTGAATTCCTTCTCCTTGTATTTCATGAGCATCTTGATCGCAAACTCATCAACATCATCGGTGAAGTACAGGATTTCATAACCTTTATCGAGCACCATTTCCGTCTGCGGGAGCTTCTCGATCCGGTCGATGGAATCACCGGAAGCATAATAAATATACTTCTGATCCTCCGGCATTCTCGATACGTACTCATCCAGCGAAACCAGCTTCTTCTCCTTGGAGGAAGTGAACAGCAGCAGATCCTGAAGATCTTCCTTGTTCATGCCATAATCGTTGTAGACGCCGAATTTCAGACCTCTGCCGAAGGAGGCGAAGAACTTCTCATAGTTGTCTCGTTCGTCCTTCATCATGCCCTGCAGCGCGCTTTTCACTTTGCTCTTGATGTTCTTCGCGATCAGCGTCAACTGACGATCATGCTGGAGCATCTCGCGGGAGATGTTCAGCGACAGATCCTCGGAATCGACCATCCCTTTCACGAAGCTGAAGTAATCCGGCAGAAGGTCGCCGCATTTGTCCATGATCAGGACGCCGTTGGAATACAGCTCAAGCCCTTTCTCGTATTCCTTGGTGTAATAATCGAATGGCGTATTCTCGGGAATGAACAAAATCGCGTTGTATACAACAGCGCCGTCCGCTTTGACATGAATGTGCTTGAGCGGTTTATCGAAGCCGTAGCGCTTCTCATTGTAGAAATTCTCGTAATCCGCGTCGGTCAGCTCGCTTTTATTCTTGCGCCAGATCGGCACCATGCTGTTGATGGTCTGCTCTTCCTGAACTTCTTCGAACTCATTCTCGGCATCTTCTTTCGGACGCTGCGTTTTCACATCCATCTTGATCGGATAACGGATGAAGTCCGAGTACTTCTTGATGATCGCTCTTAGACGATATTCTTCCAAATACTCGTCATACTGATCGTCTTCCGTGTTCTCTTTGATCTTAAGCACGATCTCGGTTCCGACAGAATCCTTCTCGGCCGGCGTAATGGTATATCCATCCGCGCCTTCCGATTCCCACTTGAATGCTTCGTCGCTGCCGAGGGCTCTGCTGGTCACGGTAACGACATCGGCAACCATGAAAGCCGAATAGAAGCCAACGCCGAACTGGCCGATAATGTTGTGGCCGTCCTTCGCTTCGTTCTCACTCTTGAATGCAAGGGAACCGCTCTTCGCAATGATGCCGAGGTTGTTCTCGAGGTCTTCCTTTGTCATCCCGATCCCCGTGTCGGTAATGGTCAGCGTACGGTTTGCTTTATCTGCGGTAATCTTAACGTAGTAATCTTCTTTGTTAAAGGTCAAGTTGTCGTCGGTCAGCGCTTTATAGTAAATCTTGTCGATCGCGTCGCTGGCATTTGAAATCAGCTCACGCAGAAAAATTTCACGCTGCGTATAGATGGAGTTGATCATCATCTCGAGCAGCCGTTTGGACTCAGCTTTAAACTGTTTTTTCGCCATGAAAAAATCTCCCTTCCAATCTGAACGAGGTTTCTTTTAGCACTCTTTACAGCAGAGTGCTAACACTTCTTCTATTTAAACATGTACCAATTTTTGATGTCAATATGTTTAAAGACTTTCCCTCGAACAAATACGGGTTCAACCTGTAACTGTGAAGCCGACGCCGTAAGATGAATATGAAAACAGCATGCTGCAATCAGCAAAAAGGCCGCCTAAAAGGGAATTCCCCTTTTAGACGGCCCTTCATTCATGGCTCGATACCGCTGTTTAATCTCTTGGATAAGACCGGACGAATCCACCATACGTAATACAGGCCGCATAGGAGCAGCACGCCGGCCGTGGCCAGAAAGGGGAGCCGATAATCCTGCCTGGCCAGGATCAGTCCGGCAACAAAAGTTGCCCCGGACGAGCCTAAACTCCGAAATACCGACCGCATGCCAGCATACAGATTACGTTCCTTCTCATTGAAAGCCGACATCAGCAGACTGTCCAGCAGATTGGACAGCATGGTCACGCCACCGCCCCGCAGCAGAAACAGCCCGACAAACAGCCATACGGGGAGAATCATGTATAGAGCGGCAAACAGCAACATATTAACGATAAATACCGAGATAATGGCCGTGTTATAACCGAACCGCTCCATGACGTACGGTGTCATCAATGAGCATATAAACAGAAGGATCGCGCCGATGGCAAGAATTAAAGATACCTGGTCATCCATCCAATCCAGGCGGAACTTCACGATGACGTTCAAGAATGAGCCAGTCATGGCGATACAGCCACCGAGCAGCGCCGTAAACACGGCGAACAGCCATAAGGTCCCGGACGACAGAGGCCCCGTTAACCTGGATATTCCCTTAGAAGATGAAACCGTCGGCGCTTCCTCATCCAAGTCCCTGCGCTCAGAAGGCAGCCAGAACGCCCGGATGACGCCATGAAGCACAAGCACCAGCCCGGTCAGCAGAAGGGACACTTCATAGCCCCTGCTTCCTTCAAATCCCTTCGAGATATATCCGGCAGCCAGCGTTCCGAGACCCGTGAAAGCCGTAAAGACGGCAAACATCAAGGAAAATGCACGGGCCTCCTCCTTACGGGAACGGCAATAATGGAAGAGAAGCTGAATCTCCGTCGTTTCCACCAGCGTCAAGCCGGTAGACACCAATATTTGAGCGGCATAGAACCACAGCAAATCATCGCTGACAGCAAACAGCACATTGCCTGCGGCGATAAAGAATACGCCGGTAACCAGCAGTTTTTTCCTTCCGGTCCGGTTGGCGAGCAGAGATACCGGAATGGCGAGCACGCCCATAATCAGAATGCCCATCGACACCAACGCGCCGATTTCGTCCTCCCTTAGCCCCCGAAAAAGCAGATGCAGATTCAGGACGAGTGTATAGAGGCCGATTCCAATGCCATAGAAGGCCTCGCTTATAAGGAAGCGGCGCACCCCCGTAGACAGCTGCAGCAGGTCTTTGATGTAAAAGGACATGTTATTCCCCTTCTCCAGAAAATCCGATCACGATCTGAAATGAAATCAGTCGGTTACTTGTATAATTCCGCTTCCGAGCGCATCCGCCGGCTCAGTCTTACCGGATCGGTATCCTCGGCAGCGTAAGCCTTCAGGAGAATGCGGAACGAAAACGGCTCCGGCTTGATCGAATGCTCCGGAGACTGTGCCGGACCGCAGCTGTTGCTGCCAAGTCCGTTCTGCCGGTAATCCAGATTCAGCGTAATGAAACTGCGTGGAACAAGGTCGCTGGCATGCGCCGCGGACTCCACATCCTGGTCGGTGTACCGGCTTGCACTGAAATTCAGGACAGGCTCGCCAACGGCGAGGAGCCCCAATCCAGCACCATCCGCGAGCGAGATCCAGCGGACATCCGATCGGTTCCCATTCTCCTGCGGATAAATATACGGCGTGAACAAGCCGTCCACAGTGCTGCGGTATTCCCCGAACCGTCCCGCTTCCAGGCTGTCCGGATAGCTTTCCCCAGGTCCTCTGCCGTACCACCGGACATGTTCCATGTCTCCCGCAACTTGCATTTGCAATCCGATTTTCGGCAGCATGGCGGGCGGCGTGCCGATCGGCTCACCCTTCACATCCATGATAATCAGGCCGCTGGAAGTGATCGTATAGGTCGTTTCGCAGCGGAAGCCCCAATCATATACCGGCGGCGCAATCCGGGAAATCCGCCGCACCTTCACGCTGTCTTGGTCCAGTCGCTTCCATTCGAAATGATCGATCCGCTCGGAGAGTCGGTCCAGATGGGCCTTGCGCCAATCCGGAAGCACGTACATATCATTATCAATCGGCGGACGCCAGAAATTCAGCGCCGGTCCGCCAAGCGTGATTCTTTTGCCATGCAGGAATAAGCTCTCAAATCCGGAATGAAGCGAACCGAGTGACAGCTGAAAGCTGCCATTTCCCACCTTAAGCTTGTGCTTCTCCTCGGTGAGCTGTAATGGTCCCCGCCGCGATGCGGCCGTTTGCTCGAATTCAGGCTTGGACGATTCCCGCAGCAGAAACTGGGACCATGCCACCTCATGTCCCCGTTCCGCCCAGCGGCAGTCCGCAGCCAGGGAGAGGGATACCTCAAACCACAGCTCGGCATAAGGACTCACGCCTATTGTCGCTTGCTCCAAAACCTTCTGGAGGCTTAACTCCGTGCTTGTGCCTGCATCGATGCGGGGAAGCTCCAGCGCTCCGCTATGGACAAGCTGTCCATCGGCCAACACCCGGTAATGGGCCACCAGATGATCCAGCGAAATGAAATCATAGCGGTTCATGATATGAAGCACACCGTGTCTTCGCATCGACATGCGGACCGGTTCAATGACCTTTTTGTATTCCAGAAGTCCAGGTGATGGCGTCCGGTCCGGACGGACCAAACCGTCAATAACAAAATTGCTGTTGTTTGGAACATCGCCATAATCACCGCCGTATGCATAATCCATCCTGCCGTCCGGCGTCCTTCTGCTCAGCCCGTGATCGATCCACTCCCACACGAAACCGCCCGCAAGGCGGGGATGCGCTTCAAAGGTATCGAAGTAGGGACGCAGACCGCCGGGCCCGTTGCCCATCGCATGCGCGAACTCGCACAGAATATGCGGCTTGGGATGATCGGTCATTTTGCCGAATCCCTCCATCTTCTCGACGGAGGAATACATGGTGCTCACCACGTCGCACACCTCGGCTTCGCGGTCCTCCTCGTAATGGATCAGCCTCGTTGGATCATTCTCCCGGCACCATTCCGCCATCGCGCGGAAATTGCAGCCGAAGCCGGATTCGTTGCCGAGGGACCAGAACAGCACGGACGGATGGTTCTTATCCCGTTCCACCATTCGGCGGACACGGTCCACATAGGCTTCCTTCCACTCCGGATCATCGCTCAAGCGGGAAATGTTGCCGAGCGGCTCGAAGCCGTGGGTCTCCAGATCCGTCTCTTCCATCACGTACAGCCCATACACGTCGCACAGCTCGTAGAACCGGGGATCGTTCGGGTAATGAGCGGTCCGTACAGCATTGATGTTGTGCTGCTTCATCATACGGATGTCCTCGAGCATCGTGGACAGGGTGACGGTTCGGCCCGTATCCGGATGATGGTCATGGCGGTTGACGCCTTTAAGCAGGATTGTCTTGCCATTTACCAGGAGCTGTCCGTCCTTCACTTCAATGGAGCGGAAGCCGACGCGCTGCGCCACCGTCTCCAGCGTTCCCCCTTGAGCATCCTGCAAGATGATCACCAAGTGGTACAGTGCCGGGGACTCGGCACTCCATAAATCCGGACCGGCTACCTTGATCTCAAAGTCCTCCACGGCGGAGTGCGAGACATCCTTCCCGGCTGACCCTACTTCCACTCCGGCTCCGTTCAACAACCGCAACTGGACGGAGCCGCGCTCTCTTCCTTCCAGTTCCAAACGCACGTTCAGCTTGGCATTCAGATACTCCGCATCCAGATCGGTCGTTACGCGGAAGTCGTTGATGCGAAGCGCCGACGGCTCGGCTACCAGATACACATCCCGGAAAATGCCGCTAATCCACCACATGTCCTGATCTTCCAGATAGCTTCCATCAGACCACTGGTATACCCGAACCGATATCTTGTTTACGCCGGTCTTCACATAAGGCGTCAGATCAAACTCGGAGGTCAGCCGGCTTCCCTGGCTATAGCCGATAAACGACCCGTTTAGCCACACATGAAACGCACTGTCCACCCCGTCGAATTTGACGCAAATCTTCCTGCCATCCCAATGCTCTGGAAGCTCGAACTCGCGTACGTAACTTCCGGTCGGATTCGCATTTGGCACATGCGGCGGATCCACCGGGAACGGATAGTACAAATCCGTGTAATGAGGATGGCCGTAGCCCTGCAGCTGCCAGTGCCCCGGAACTGGGAGGTCATCCCAGGCCGATACATCGTAATCTTCTTCATAAAAAACTTCAGGAGCTGTCTCCGGCTCCTCGGCATAGTGGAATTTCCACACCCCGTTCAGTGATTGGTACCAAGCCGAACTGCCTCTGTCATAGCTTAACGCTCCGTCCGCATCCGCGAACGGAATGAAATAGGCCCGGCTTTTCGCCCGGTTCCGTTCCAGCACGCTTAGGTCATCCCAGTCGCGGCCGATACGATGGTCTTTCATATATCTCTCCATCCTTTCCCAAGCAGTCTAGTCTTCTAGAGGTAGTTCAAAAAGTCATCTTTCCATGACTTTTTGAACACGCACTTCTATGTTCTGATGCTGTTTCATGCTTCATATCAATCGTGGATGCCTCTTATCATTGGCACCGTTTACCCCTTGATCCCCGTCGTGGCAATGCCGCCAACGATATAACGCTGCGCAAAGAAAAATACGGCCAGCGGCGGGATCGAGATCAGGCAGGTGATCGCCATAATGGATTGCATATCGACGCCGTGCATACCCTTAAATTGGGATAACCCCAGCGTCAGCGTATATTTCGTCTGATCATTCAGGAAGATGAGCGGACCCAGATAATCGTTCCAGCAGCTCATCATATGGAACACGGCCACCAGAATGAGCGAGGGTCCCATCAGCGGCACGATGATCCGCAGCAAAACCGTCATTTTGCCCGCCCCGTCAATCGTTGCCGCTTCATCCAGCTCCTTCGGCAAGGTCATGATGAACTGGCGCAGCAGAAAAATGAAGTAGGCGGAACCAAACCAGGACGGTACGATGAGCGGTTTGAGCGTATTGATCCAACCCAGGTAGTTGAACTCCATATACTGTGGAATCATGGTCACTTCCCACGGAATCATCATGGTGGCAAGCACGATCAGAAATAGCGCATCCCGTCCCTTGAACTGAAACCGTGCGAACCCGTATGCCACCAGCGTGCACGATATGAGCTGCCCGAGCGTCGACAGCAGCGTCACGATCAGCGTATTTTTCAAAAACAGGTTAAACGGCTGAATGCTCCAGGCTTCCGCGAAATTGCTGAATCTCCACACGGAAGGCAACCATTTTGGAGGAAACAGATACAGCTCCTGCTGCGACTTCAGTGCTGTCGTGATCGCCCAGAAGAGCGGCGCAATGAACAGCAGGGAGCACAAGATGAGCAGTGTGTACGTGATTACTTTTTTCATGCGGAACGCCCCTCTCTGCCGGCAGGTACGCCTGCTTTGTTACGCTTTGGCTTCGCCTTCTCCTTCTTCATCTCGCCCTCATAGAACACCCAGGCCTCCGAAGACTTGAACACGAGGAACGTCAGCGTCAGCACGATCAGGAACATGAACCAGGCATTGGCTGCGGAATAACCCATCTTGAAATACTTGAACGCATTCTCGTACATGTACATCGCATAGAAAAACGTCGACTTCAGCGGGCCACCGCCCGTAAGCAGAAGCGCCAGCGTCAATTGCTGGAAGGCCGCAATGATGGACGTAATCAGGTTAAACAGCAGGGTCGGCGTGATCATCGGGATGGTCACATTGAAGAACTGCCTGATCTTACCCGCTCCATCTATCGAGGCCGACTCATACAGGTCCTTCGGAATGCCTTTGAGACCCGCCAGAAAAATAAGCATCATCGAGCCCTGTCCCCACAGACTTGCAATAACCATGGCGACCAGGGACCACTTCGTATCGTTCAGCCAGTCCGGGCCTTCGATGCCGACAAGCGATAAGAAAAAATTCAGGATCCCGTAATCCCCGCTGTACACCCAAGACCAGATCATGGCGAGGGCAACGCCGGAAATGACCGACGGCAGGTAGAAGGCGGTGCGGAAGAACGCGCTCCCTCTCACCTTTTGATTCAGCAGCATGGCGAGTCCCAAAGCCACGATGATGTTCAGCGGAACGAACAAAGCCGCGAACTTTAACGTAACTATCAGCGATTTCCAGAACAACGGATCGTTCGAGAACATCTCCACATAGTTGTCGATGCCGACAAAAGTCACTTGGCCTACGATCGGCCAATCAAAAAACGAAATGACGAGGGAAAACAGCAGCGGACCAAGCGTGAAAACCAGAAAACCGAATATCCATGGAAAAATGAAGAGGTAGGGCACGGCCCCACCCCAACGTTTTGGTCCAAGTCGCTTCGGGGCCGCTGTCTGCTGTTGTGAGTAAGGCACTTCAGTATGGGCCATATTCGCGAACCTTCTTTCTTCGTTTATTTCAAATAGCGTTCGCTATCCTTCACCGCTTGGTTCAGAACCTCCTGGGCATCGCTGCCAAACATGACGGATTCCACAGCTGCCGACAGCTGGCGGTTCACTTCGTTCCATTTCGGATTCAGCAGGAAGGCCGGCGTATTGTCCGAACGCTCCAGCATCGTGTAATACGGCTTGTAGAGCGGATCCTGATCCTTCTTCAGCTCGTTCACCACGCTGACCCGGACCGGAAGGTCGGCCACGCGCATTTTGATCGCTTCGTCCGATACGTAGAACTTAATGAACTCCCAAGCCAGATCCTTGTTCTTGGAATCCTTCGCTATCGACAGCGCGGATTCGGCCAATACGCCCTTTACAGGCTTGCCCTCGAAGGCTGGCATTTCCACCGTACCCACGTCGATTCCAGCTTCCCTGAAGGATTCCAGAGGCCAGATACCGCTCTCCCACATGGCAATTTTGCCGGCTTTGAAAATATCCTCCCCGCTCTGCTGCCCTTTGCCTCCAGTCAGGACGGCTGAGCCGTTCTTGAGCATATCGCCCAGCATCTGAATGGCTTCCGCCGTTTCCTTGCTGTTCATGTAGCCTTCAATCGTTGTGCCGTCCTCGGAAATGAAGGAACCGCCGTTGCTCCATACGAACCCTTGGAGGTCATACGTATCGTTCTCGGCTCGTACGCCGAAGCCATACTGCTTCTTGGATTTATCCGTCAGCTTCTGGGCATTCTCCTGGAATTCCCTCCATGTCCATCCATCGCTCGGATAGGCGATGCCCGCATCGTCGAACATCTTCTTGTTGTAGTACACCACCCGGGTCGTAAAGCCCGCCGGGATTCCGTACAGCTGATTATCGATCTTGCCGTAGTTAAACAATCCTTGGTAAAAATCATCGATATTCAAATCCTCATCCTTGGACGCGTAGCCGTCCAGCGGCTCCAGAGATTGGTGATACGTCGGAAAATCCCACATATACATCACGTCCGGCGGATTGGCTGCGCCAAAACCGGCGGCCAGCTTCTGATCGAATCCGTCGGCATAAGCCTCCACCTGAACCTTCGTGCCGGGATGCGATTCCTCGAACTTCTTGGCGATCTCCTGCTCGATCTTCAGCGCATCACCCGTATCCCAGGTAGCGAAGCGAAGCGTTGTCGCCGCGCCCGATGCATTGCCGTCCGGCTCCTTCGATGCTCCGGTCCCGCCGCTGCCGCCGCATGCGGCCAGCAAGGATGCCATTAACGTCATAACCGAAACCAACGCGATCCATGACATTTTCTTTTTCATATTGTCAGCTCCCCTAAAGTATTGAGTTGATATGAATTGAACCGCTTTCATCATAACTCGGATGAAAGCGGTTCAAAACGTGCGCTGATTCGCAGATGATCGTATTTTTGTTCGAACTTTCGTCCTCGGGTGTTCATTTGTTTACAATGATTCCCCTTTTTGTTCGGCACGGTATTGGCTTGGCGTCTGGCCTGTGCAGCGTTTGAACCATTTGCTGAAATATTTGCTGTCGCCAAGCCCGGTCTTCTCGGCGATCTCCTGCATCGTTAAGGAGGTTTCGCGCAGCAGGCCATAGGCGAGGCGGAGCTTGCGTTTATATTGGAATGTGATGAAGCTGTCGCCAACCGTTTTCTTAAACAGGATCGAAAAATGGCTGCGGCTCAGCCCCACCTTCTGGGCCAGCTCCGCTGCCGACCACTCGTCCGCGGGATGTTCATGCAGGAGATGGACCGCGTGCAGAATCGGCTCAGGCCACTGCTCCCCGCTAAGACCGTACACCCGTTCCAGCTCGGCTTCCTTATGCAAGGATTGAAAAGCTGCCTGTACATCCTCCGAATCGTGAAGACATTCCCGCGAATTCCATGTGAGCTTCCCGCACCGGCTCTTGATCTCCACCAGCAAGCTGTCCGCCGCTCCCTTAAACTCCTCCGGTACGGCCCAATAGCAGCTGTCCGCGCCGTAGTGAATCAGCTTGCTGCAGCGCAAACCCGGCTCGTCGGAGCCCTGTTCCTGAAGCAGCCCCTCCCAATTGCTGCTGCAGCCCGCCGTCTTGATCAGGTAGAGGGAGATGGGCTTGCACTCCCCCTGCCCCACACGGCTGCAGAGCTGCCGGAGTTCTCCCGGGAATCGATCGCTATGACCGTTCAGCCAAGCAAACAGGTGAGCAGAAATCTGCTCTGCCAACTCGTGCGCGTAGGACGGCGTATCGGACAGCTCACGCTGGAATTTTTCCAGCATCGCTTCGAGTTCTTCGTCCTCGAAGGCGGTTTTCAGCAGATATCCCGAGGCGCCAAGCCGCATCCCCTCTTGGGCATACTCGAAATCCCGGTGGCAGCTGAGCAGAATGATTCGGGTTTCCGGCGCGACCTCCTTCACCTTGCGCGAAAGCTCGATTCCATCCATCTCCGGCATGACGATATCCGTAATGACGACCTGCGGGCGAAACTCCAGGAACGCCTCCCAAGCCGCCTGACCGTTGGGGCTGTCCGCCACAACCTCCATCCCGAATCGGTCCCACGGCACCGTGGAGCGGAGTCCCTTACGCACAATGCTCTCATCATCGGCAATCAACACCTTAAAGTACCCTGCTTTCATCATTGAAAGACTCCTCCTTTTTCGGCCAGCGTATGGTGATCGTTGTTCCTTCTCCCTTAATCGAATGTACCTTCAGTCCGTATAGCGGACCAAAATGCAGCTTGAATTTCTGATCGGCGTTCCGCACGCCAAGCCCGCCGCGTCCCTTCCGCTTCATCTCCGGCGAGAATAACTGAGCGAGCTTCTCCTCCTTGATGCCGGCCCCGTTATCGCGAAGCGTAAGCACCAGCTCGTCATGATCCTCCTCGACCTTGACATGTATCTCTCCCTGACCATCGGTGAAGGCATGGAAAAAAATGTTTTCAAACAGCGGCTGAAGCGTCATCCGTGGAATCAAATAAGGCAGAAACGCCTCATCGCAATCCAGCTCATAACGGAACACCTCGCCGTACCTGATCTCCTGGATTTTCAAAAAGTGACCGATCATGCGCAGCTCCCTGTTCAACGTGACCAGCTCCTGCGAGATATCCAAATTCCCCTCCAGCACCATCGTCAGATGATACAGCATCTGACGGATGTCCTCCGCGCCTTGCAGCCTGGCTTTCCACTGGATGGAGTTGAGTGTATTGAACAGCAGATGAGGGTTGATCTGATAATGGAATGCGCGCAGCTCCGCCTCTTTTTTCAGCCGCTCGCTCTGCTCCACTTCGCCAATCAGTGTCTGCACGCCCGTAACCATCCGGTTAAAACTCATATCGAGACTGCCCAGTTCATCCCTGCCCTCGATTGGCGTACGGGTATCCAGCTTGCCAAAGCTCACCTTCTGCATCGAGTCCTTCAAGGTTCGAATTCGTGAGGTGAACCGGGAGGAGAACAGATAAGCAATGCCAAAAGCAAGCAAGCAGGAGACGATGGCAACAACCATCGTGTTCGCCCGGATAACGCCCGAGGATTGATAGAAAGCCTTGGCCGGAACTCTGGCTTCCATGGTCCATTGGTTGACGCCAAGAGTCCGGGACCAGGTCACATCGTTGTCATGGGGGGTATACGGAGCATCCGTCTCATACACGATCGTGCCGTCCGGCGATGTAATGAGCAGGTGGGCGTGCGTGTCGGCCTCGAACTTGGCATAACTGCGCAGCAGCTCCTCGGCACTCTCCTCAATGAGGATGATGCTGCCGTCCTGAGCCTTGTCCGGGTGGTGGATCGGTACGGCGAGCCCGATGACCGGCACGTTATCGCTATCACTGCTCTTAATGGAATGATCCTGTTTGTAAAAACCGAGCCAATACGTCCCGGCATAGGCCTTCGGCCTCGTGCTCCACATCGGGATATTGCCGAGTTTATTCACATCCAGATTGTTCTCCCCATAGTAATAGCCGGAGGTCGTAATGATATAAATTCCCGCTGTCAGCTGCGTCCGAAGAGACTTCAATAACGATTCGAAGTCGTTCTTCTCCATAATGTCGCCGTATGTGGATGGCGTCCCGGCTCCGATCCCCGAATGGCTCGGGTCCAGTAAATAGGAATAAATTGTTTCCGCCGTCTGCTTCATCCGCCCTAATGCCGAACTGGTCTGCTGCTCCAGCTGCGCTACGGCATTATCGCCGTATTTGCCGAACTGGGAGTTAATCACTTTAGCGGATTGATAATAGGAAAGTCCGCCAAGCGAGAACAGCGGAATCAGGGTGACGACTAAAAAACAAGTAAGCAGCTTCGTTCGTATACTGTGATAGGTGCCGGTGAACAGCCGGCCCACTCGATCTTTGATCCCCTGAAGATTCATGGTTACTCTCCCCGTTGTCGTATCGTATCGTGAAACTTTCGTCCACTCGTTCGCCATGCGGCAGGACTGCTAACCCGTCCGTGATACCGCTTTCATTATAAACCCGAACAAAGGGCTTGTAATTAGGCGGCAACTGGAAACGGAGAGGAAACGGAAAAAGCACCTCCCCCACAAGGCAAAAGCCCGGGAAGAAGTATTTGTCCGTCATCGTTATAGAGGTTGTTCAAAAAGTCCGCTTTTGATAAGAAAACCAATCGAGGCCAATCAAGGATGAGCGACCGCGATTCAAAAGTAGGTTTTCTTGCGATATAGAATTTCATCAGCTCTGCTGATAACGAATAAATTCTATATCTAACACGAAGCGAATCAGGAAGCAGCTCGGCATCGAATCTTGAATTCAGCCGGGACTAAGCAGATGCTTCCGAAGTATGTTTCCTGCGGAAACATTTCAGGTGCTCACGTACCCAAAACAGCAGATGCTTTCGAAGGCGTTTTCTGCGAAAACGTGTAGCTCCGCTCCTGACGTCCCTAGCTTCATCCAACTGAAGCGTTTTGAAAAAACGCACATCGGAAGCATAAGCTTCGGTGCTGAAAATCGACCTTTTTGAACACGCACTTATAGGGTGTATTCATGTCCAAGAATCAAAAATACGCTGGAGGTCCAGGTGAACGCCCGATCACGAAGCCCCGCTCCGGTCAGGGCATCAAAATTCTCGGCCATGCCGCTGAGACTGACCATCCGGCAGTACCGCTGCGCAATCTCCGTCGCCAGCTCCATATCCCCAGCTGCCGCTACCCCTTCGACCAGCAGCATCGTGGAAGGAGCCCAGATCGGCCCGCGCCAATATCCGTCCGCCTTATAATAGCGGCTGCTTACGCTCTCGGTAGCCCAGCCGTTGCTTGTCAGGAATCGGCTTTCATCCCGAAGTCCTTCCAGTAGAGCCTTGCGAATAAACTCGGGAAGGCGTCTTCCCAGCAGGATGGGAACGAACAGCAGCAAGCTGTCTCCCTCGGATACCTCATGCGTTCCCGAGCGGCAGGCCGTGAACCGGCCATCCTTCCAGAAGTGTCGAATCAAACGCTCCAGCGTATCGTCCGCTCTCTGTCTCCATTGGCTCGACTCCTCGGTCAGGCCCAGCAAACCTGCGATTTCGGCCAGCGTCTCCATCTGAATAATGAGATAGGCGGCAAGATCAGGGCTCTCGACGGGAATGCCGTTATTAAACGCCGTGCTGTTGTCCCAGCCTGAATCGTTGCCGTGGTTGTACTGGGGAATGCCGTCGCCGTCATGGTCCCGGTGCGTGAACCACCACTCCGTCCATTTGGATAACGGGCCATAGACCTCGCGCAGTTGGGTCTCCTTAATGAAATCGGTCCGACGCATCATCCAGGCCAGTGTCCAGCCGTGAATCGGTGGTTTGTTGCAATTCCAAAGCTCGTATTTATCGTTCACGAAGTCAGGGATCAGGCCGCTCTCATCCTGCCGGTCAAAAAAGATCATGAACTGATCCCAGGCCAGCTCCGGCTGATGCCGCACGAGGGCCATCGCGTTAAAGCAGTTGTCCCAGCTCCAGATGTTGGTCATCCAATTCTTGGACATATACATGGCTGGGCGGGTCAGACAGCCTTCGGCCGGAACCACGCAGGACCAGGTAATATAGGCCGCGAGCTCCCTTGCTTCCTGCCACCGCTCAGAGACGGTAAGGGTGTTGTTCAGCCATGCGGCATAATCTTCCCGGACGCTATGAACCGCCTCGTCGAAGGACTCCCATTCCTTGCGTGGGGTCATGACGGTCATGAACTCCTCTACCGCAAATTCCGCTATATTGGTTAACGCGTCCATGGAGAAGTCGGCGGTCACCCGCGAGCTCTTGATCTCGTTCCATTCGACCTCCATGCCCATCTGGCCTGCAAGCCGGGTCAGCATGAAGCGGCAGCCATGCGTGAAGCTGTTCACCTCCCAGCTGTCCGGATGGGTCTCATAGGCGTAATCATACGCTGCTGGAAAAAAGGTAAGCCGGATGCCGCAGCCTTCCGAGCGGAATCGGACGGTCCGGGAGTCCGATAAACAAATGTCCGCATGACCCTCCGAATCGGAGGCCTTTAGCCTGATTTTGTCGGGTGATGCCATAGGTTCAAACGGAACCGGCTCGCTCTGCCGGTTTAGCAGCTCTATCAGAAACGCCTCGCCAAACTTGTCATCTCCTCCGCGGACGGTTCGCAGGTAAAGTCCTGGTCTGCGGTCCTTTGCCGCGGGCAGGAGGGAAATTGCCAAGAAGGACTCTCTTCGGCTGAAAGGTACGATATTCAGATCAAAATTCATAAGACATCTCCTTCGCTGAGGTATCGCTTTCATTGTAAGACTTCTCATGGGAAGAGAGGACTGCCGGATGTCTTGCCGATAGAGGGATATTGTTTGCTGCAGGCTCGTCTAAGCGGGTGAGGTGTCATTTTGTTCGATGAGAGGGGGAATAAATGTCATGGCAAACGACAGTGACGCGAAGATCCATTAAAAAACCGCCGATGATCGCGGCATCGGCGGTGGCGTGATGAGTGTGTGTAGCGTATGATCGGGACAATTACGACTGCTTCCTAAGGCCGTTAGGGCCGGCGGCCGTGCTGCCGCCAATACTGTCTTTTTCCGTCATCCCGTACCGTAATTCCCAGCTTCGATAGTTCCCGGCGCAGATCGGCTGCATCTTCTTTATCCTCGTTCTCCATCGCCTTCTTCCGTGCCAGGAAGAGCGCGTTCAGGCTGGGCGTCAGTTCCGGCGAATCGGCAACCCATCGGACATAATGATCGGCGAACGGATCGCGGTCTCTCCAGGAGTAACCGTGCCGCTTGAAGGCTTCGGCTAAGGCATCCCGCTTGGCTTCGGGTTTCTCCCGGTAGAGTTCCTGCCCCTCAGTGCCCAGCAGGACCAACTGCTTGCCATCCAGAAAGACCGCAGAAACCTCGTCTCTCGTAAACGTTTGTTCGGCATCATGCATGCGGAGTCTGATCTCTTGATCCGACAGACGAACGGCAAGGCTTTCTTTAATGGCAATATGGGAGAGTACCATGCCCGCAAGCAAGCCCAGAATAGCGGTTACGATGACGACCCAAGGTCCTTGTATAGATGCGATTAACTCCAGCGGTCCTTGAAAAGGCACCCAGGCGAGGCCCGTTGCCCAATCCGCGATTGCAGGTATAAACCAGCCGACAACCGCGCCTAATAACGGCGGTACCGCCCAAATCAGGATCCGGTCAGAAGAGGATAATCCAAGGTCACTGTATTCCATCCCGTGATTCAAGTATATCCGCCCCTTTCCTGAGGGTACTGTTCACCGCTTCCCTCCATATCGCTTGGTAATCCAATCGAATATCCATCATGATATAACTCGTGACATTATCAATGACCAGTGCCAGAACATACGCTTTGGAATCTGCATTCTGCCGCTCAATGATCCCGAAGTCTGCTCCTAACCGCATCAGTTCCCGAAAGCCGTCCAGGAACGATTGCTGCATAGCTATCACCCGCTGGCCGTAATTGGCACTCCGGTTTGTGGTCAGCATGAACTCATTCAATAGGCGCATGACCGGCACAAAAGCCTCTTCCTCCTCCGGAAACATGCGCAATCCCCCTTGGTACAGCTTCTCCGCGAAGTTGTGCTCGTTCATTTCGGTCAGGGAGAAATAATGATCGAAATGATAATCGCTGAACATATAATCAAAGACGCGCTCCACCAGTTCATCCTTGGATGCAAAATGGTAGTAGATCGACGGTTTCGTAATACCCACCTCGCCGGCAATCATCGCAAGGCTGGTCTTCTCGATGCCATGAACCGCAAACAATCCGATGGCGGCCTCAACGATCTGCTGCGAGGTTAAGTCTTTCTTTTTCAACGTATGATCCCACTCCTTTTTTAACTACCGATAGGTAGAATTTTAAATCTAAGAATGGGAAGTGTCAATATTTTTTAACTATCGGTAGTTAAAAATAAAAAAATCGCCGACGCTTATCGCATCGACGATTCGTATAGATTCGTTTGGTGCCATAACCGGCTCAACCGATTAGAGCATTCTTCTTCCCATCATGATGATGGTATTAAGCAGCGACTTCCACTTTCCATCGACTGTACGTGCAGTCGTTGCGGTGTTGGCCGCTTGATTGCGTTTAGATCGCAATTTCGTTGCCATCCTGCATCGTTCCAATTCCTGACGGAGATCGCGAACATGCTGTTTGGCAATATCTTCATTATTGATATTCATGGTTTCATTCCTCATTTCTTTTTATAGCGACAACATTCCGACATTACCAATACCTGCAAGCGCCTCTTCCGTCCCCTTCACTATGATACTTCCATTGTTTACTCGAAGGTAAGGGTACAAAATGCCTTTAATTCTTTTTTCCCCTACAACGACTTCGCCGAAAAGATCCAGGGAGGACAGCGAAGCCTTAATGTCTTCCTCAGTCACGTCATCGTCAAAGGTCAGCGTCCCGTCAACGATAAAGCTAGCCGGCTGCCCCAAAGCCAGCAGTTGATCCCTCGACCAGGTCTCCTCGCCGTTGATGAAAACAAAGAGCCGCTCATAACTTACGATTTCCGTGTTCAGGTTGGGACAGCGCTCCCAAACCAAATCCTCGATCTCCTCGCTGCAAATGATGAACGAAGTCGACTGTATCTCTGACAAGGCCTGGCTGAAGGCATCCCGGGTCACGTCCGCCTCGAGAATGAGCGGCTTATTCGTGTAGAGCTTATGGTCTTTAAAGCGCCGAGCGGTTCTCGCGTTTAGCCTTACGGGTTTGGTTACATATTCGAAGCCTGCCGGGATCACCTCGACCAAGCCGTTTATCGTTTTCAATTTTTCGTAGAAATAAGGAGATTGATGTTCATGAATAACCGCCTTGCCGTTAACGCGGATACTTTCAATTCGGGCCGTGAACTGCTCCATATCCAGTTCCTTATCCAGTTGAACTATGCCGTTCAACACCAGCTCCATGGGCTCGTTGCTGGAGGCCAGATACGCATTATTCAATTGAACCTTCCCGGACTCGAACCTGGGCTCGTATTGATACGCGTGTATTTCCGCGCTGGCTCCCCCCGCTTTGATCAACGCAGCGGTAACAGCTCCGGCCAGATGCCGGGGAGCATAGACCTGGCCGTTGACCACCAGGTGCAGCGTACCGTTCTGGAATACTTCAAGAGATACTTCTTTATCGATAATGACCGTGCCGTTAACGAACACGCGGTCCGGCTGCTCCAGAAGCTGAAAATATTCCTCGTCCAATCGCAGCGTACCGCTGTAATAACGGTGCCCCTCCGGAATTTCAAGCGTCTTGCCGATATTGCCTGCATTTTTCAACAGCGTGAGCAGATGTGCCGTCTCTGCCCGGTAGATTACAAGTCCCACGTTTCCGATCCGTTCGATGCTTGTTACGGTTTCCTCCGTTGCCTGCGTAAGATCCAACATCCCTACATTCTCGATTATTCTGCTCATTTCATATCTTCCTCCCATAGTTTTCTCAATTTTTTGATGGCGGTTTGCAATTTGTACCGAACCGTGGCTGCCGGCATGCCCAGTTGCTCACCGATTTCCTGGCTGGACATCCCGAGCCAAAAGCGCTTAAACACGATATCGCTTTGCGATTGCGGCAAACGGGCGAGCCATTCCGTCATTTCAATATTGCGGCTTGAAACGGGGAGCTCTGCGACGTCCAGATCATCCTCCCACGATACGAGCCGCTTCTCCCGGCGGCTAATATCGATCATGCGATTTTTGACGACTCTGAAGAACCAGGCCTTTTGCTTGTGAAGGGGCAGAGCTGCCAGATTCGGCTCCTTGATGGCCTTCATAAAGGCATCCTGGACCAGATCATCCGCTTCATAAGCATGCTTGGCAATGGATCTGGCATAACGCCGGACATCCTCCTTCAGATTTTCATAGAGATCACATACTTCCATTAGCCAACCTCTCACTTTTCGTTTTGTCTTTTCTGTTAATATAACGTTTGGGCAAATGAAACTGATGGATATTCTCGAAATTTTTTTCGAGCCCATAAAAAAAACACGCCAACCGTCTACGCAGTCAGCGTGTCTGCCTCTATTTAATCCCAATCAATATTATTGATTGATCAATTACTACTTTTCGTAAAAAACATCTGTAATGTATCGTTATATCATGGCTGCACTACCCTTTGCGTCTTCAGCTTCTCGAGCACCTTTGCCCATTAAACTCCTCATCGTTGCCGTAATTGCCTGCTCATGGGGCGTCCATTGAATCGGCCCTATCAAGCGTTCATATTTTTCACCGCTCAGCACCAGAGGCTCCTCGGTCAAATACAGCATCTCAACCACCTCTTTCATCACCGGATTGAATAATCCAATCAAAGATAGCCCAATTCGTCCCAGCGGCATCACAGTCTTGCGCTTTCCGGCAGCCTGCTGCGCAATCCGCACCAGCTCATGACCTGAAATAACGCCGGGTCCGGGGATATGCCAGTTCTGCCCATAGGACTCCTCCCTTGTTGCAATCTCCACAATCATCCGGGCGGCATCGGGCAAATAGACGTACTCGCGGGGAACGCTCATATTGCCGATGAAAGCGGTCGGTTTGCCTGCCGCAATGGCTTCCATCGTTACCGATAGGTAAGATGCCTGCGCAGAGGGACCGTAATAATCGGGAAGCCGTACGATAAGAGGCTTTGCCTTATGCCAGCACGACGAGAATAACAATTGCTCGTAGGCCAATCTCACTTTGCCCTTGCGGGTATGCGGTTTTTTGGGATGATCCTCCGTCGCCTTTTCCATTAATCGTCTACCATAAGGATAGATTCCATCAACGACAACAACCTTTGCACCCAGCTTCTCTGCTGCTGTCATGACCGATTCACCCAGCGGCAGCAGCCTGGACTCCATCTCGTGATAGGGAATGTTGGCACTGTGAAAAATAACGTCAGCTCCTTCCCCGGCTCTTAGAATATCCTCGGGTTTAAACGCATCTCCAATTTCCAGCGTAAGCAGAGGAGAATGGTCCAACTGCTCCGCCAGCTCATTCAGCTTCGTCGAGGAGCGGCCGAAGGCCACCGTTTGGACCCCACGCTTTACCAGCTCCACGGTTAATGGAGCTCCTACCCCACCTGTTGCACCCAAAACAATCGCTTTTTTCATCATCAATCTCTCCCTTATCTCATATCGTTATTGATTGATCAATTACAATTTCTTTTAAAAAAATGCCCTTCTTCCACCGCGCACTACCCATGCGGTACGCGGTGTGGCACAAAACGCGCCTGGACATGATCTATCTTATAGGCATCATATTCGGCATATCCATCGCCATGGCTACATTGCACAGCATGCCCCGGGCCAGAAAATCGGAGGTTTTCTTATCGGCATCCTCAAACCCCGCCCGCACAAAGGCATTCTCCACGAGATCCTTCACCTCATTCATTCCCTGCTGCATCGCTTCGCGGATCGGCGCTTCCTGAATCGTCTGTGCCTGCATCTGGAGCAGGATCTCACTGCGATGCGACTGCACAATCCCTTCGTAGGCCTGAATCAAACCCAACTCCAGATTCTCTGGAGAAGCGGATTCGATCACCGCTTGAAATGCCTTCACGATGCGCTCCCAGGAAACAGCCAGCGATTCCACGAGCAGTGACTCCTTGGTAAAGAACCGGTAGACGTAAGGCTGGGATATCGCTGCCCGTTCGGCAACTTGAGCCGTGGTCGCGCGATAATATCCGATCTCTGCAAACACTTCGATGGCTGCCGCCACGATATCATTCCGCCGATTCGCAGAGGTTGACGCTCTAGCCATTTCTACCACCCTCCTTCACTCATATCGTTTTATTATTGATTGACCAATCACTAATTGAACTTAGTATATACGGCCTCCTTTCTTTTTGCAACTGCTTTTTCCAAAATGATCAAATACAACATCTGGCTATAACTTGCGATCGGGAAGGAATCCGCTATTACTTATCGAACTGTTTTATGAACCGTGTATAAGGCGGGCGTATATTTAAACACTTTATTCTGCAATCGATCAAGGAGGAAGAATCATGAGTCATGAAGGTCAACAGCAATTCGAACGATGGCATAGACACCGTACGGTCTTGTTGCAACTGCTGCAGGACGTAAAGAGCGAGCATTTGGATTATAAACCGTGGGAGAACGCCTATACCTTGGGTGCATTAGCTGTTCATATTGCGGCGTCCTCGGATATGTTCCTGCGCTCCATTGCAAAAGGCTCGTTCTCTCCGCCTTCGATTTCCACCAAGTACGAAACCATCGATGACATTCGAAATATCGTGCAGGCTTCGACCGAATCGTCTACGGCGGTTTTTAATGAATTGTCCGACTTCCTGCTGGAGCAGCCGCTGGACTTTAACGGGTTCGTTGTCCCAGGAAAAGTGTGGCTGGGCAACATGGTCGATCACGAAATCCACCATAAAGGGCAATTATTCACTTACGTGCGGGCTGTCGGAATCGAAAAGGTTCCCTTCTTCACGGTCCAGCCGCCAAAGCGGTAACGATAGGTACTGCTGGAGTTGCTGCTGCAAATCTCTAATGCTCCCCCCAGATTCATCATACTCAAAACAAAAAAGCCGGATTTCCTGCAGCTTGCTCTCAGGTAATCCGGCTTGCTTGCCCTTACTAACCCTGCTTCGCCAGTTTCACCACAGCCTGCAAGGCCGTGTTAATCTCGCGTTCCACCGCGTCGGCGACCACATTCGTGTTCGGGTCGTACTCGGCCGCGAGATCAGCGTCGGCAAAGCCGTCCATTGCTACAATCGCACCGGCGCGAACGCCGCGGATCGACGCAACGACGTACAGCGCCGCAATTTCCATCTCTACGCCAAGCGCTCCCGCTGCTTTGTACTTTTGGTGCGGTACTTCTTCAACGCCGTTAAAGAACACGTCCAGGGTTACAGTAATCCCCTTACGCACCACGCCCTCACCGATCGCAAGGGCGGATTCGTACAGCGCTTCCGCTACCTGGCTGTCCGCAACTGCCGGAAAGCCGTCTGGCACCAGCTGTTTCGTCAGGCCATCCGTACGGATCGCCGCCGTGCTGACAACAAGGCTTCCCGCAGGGGTATCCGCCCGATACGATCCGGCCGTGCCCACGCGAATCAGGGTCTTCGCCCCCGCGCGGATCAGCTCCTCGAAACAAACCGCAGCTCCCGGACAACCAACGCCGTGGCTGGTTACCGCAAGCTCGACGCCTTCATACGTCCCCACGAAGGTGCGGTATTCCCGGCTGAACGCGAGTTCGCGCGCGTTTGTAAGCTTGCGGGAAATGGTCTCCGCACGCTTCGGATCGCCGCAGACAATCACAAATTCAGGTATATCCTCTGAGTTCACTTGCAAAATAGGCATCAACATATTAGTCAAACTCCTTATGTGTCCATTCGTCTTCAGGTATATCCAGTGCCTCGCCGCTAAACCGTTCTTCCTTGAACGGGTCCGCTTCATTGTGGAAACCGTTGCGTTCCCAGAAGCCTGGGCGGTCTTCCTTCATAAACTCAATGCCGCGCAGCCATTTGGCGCTCTTCCAGAAGTAGCGATGCGGCACAACCGTGCGCAGCGGCCAGCCATGCTTGTCCGTCAGCGGCTCGCCGTTAAAGCGATAGGCCAGCAGCACATCGTCCTTGAGCAGATCCTCGATAGGTACATTCGTATCATAATCCGGATCGGCATGAAACATGACGTATTTGGCATCCGGCTTGATCTTCAGCCCCGCCAGGAAATCCCGGAACAGGACTCCCTCCCAAACCGTATCGAATTTGGACCAGCGGGTGACACAGTGAATATCGGTATTCACGGTCACCGTTGGCAGCCCCATGATATCTTCATAAGAAAACGTCCGCTCCTCTTCGACTTCGCCGAATACCTTGAGCGTCCACTCCGACATGTCGTAATGAGGAACCTCCCCTTCGTGCAAAATAGGGAATTTCTCGGTCAGCGTCTGCCCCGGCGGCAGCTTGGCACGCTGCTCCTCGGTCAGGTTGCCCACCGCCACCGGCTTCATTTTTTTCAATCGCTCTGCTTTTTTGTGCACCAAGTTCATCTCCTTTACGCTTTGTCGGCTTTCGCATCCGCTGATCGTCTAAGATGGCGAATTCTCTTGTTGTCACGGCGCAGCATGCGCACCTATCTGGAGCTTGAGCCCTGCTTCAGTGCATCCTGCTGGAAGCTTTTGTCCTTAAAGAAGAACATCGCCAGAATCGTGACGACATAAGGCAGCATCTGCGTGAAATGCGTAGGCAGCGCCAGTCCCTGGAACCTTATGCTGAGCGCATCCATAAAGCCAAACAGCAGGCTTGCGGCCGTTACTCCAAGCGGACCCGATTGGCCCAGCATTGTAGCTACGAGCGCAATAAAGCCGCGTCCAGCCGTCATGCCTTCCGTAAACATCGTCACCTGGCCAAGCGACAGCTGCGCACCGGCAAGGGCACACAACACACCGCTCGCCAGCACGGCTCCATACTGATACCGTCTTACACGGATTCCTACGCTTTTGGCAGCGAGCGGATTCTCACCGGCAGCCAGGAACCGGAAGCCGCTCTTCGTGCGATAGAAATAATACCACATGAGGCCCGCAATCAAAAACGACAGATAGACAAGCGGCGTCAAACCCGCCAGTATCGGACCGATCACCGGAATATCCTCGATAATCGGAATGTTCCATTTCGGCAGCCCAACCATCGTATTGTCATAAAATGCACCTTTTACATCAAAAATAGCCCGTAAACTAAATGTGGTCAATCCAGCCGCCAACGCATTCATCGCGATACCGACCACGATGACGTTCGCCTGCAGATTGATGCTGAGATAAGCAAATATAAAAGAGAATATCGAAACGATCACAATCGCGAACAAAATCGCATAAAAGACGTTGCCGAAGAAGTGGTTCCCCACCACGGCGGAAAAAGCCCCAAGCAGCATAAAGCCTTCCAAACCGACGTTGAACAGTCCGACGCGCGAACACAGGGCACCGCCGAGGGCCGCAAGCAAGATCGGAGTGAGCACCCGGAGGGCCGAGTTGATTAAGGCAAGATCAAACAGCTGTTCCATCGGATTTGTTCCCCTTTCTGCGCTTCAGGAAGCTGTAAGTGAATCGGGCGGAGATAAACAGAATCAGCACGGCTTGGATAATCGCTCCTACCTCAAGCGGCACTTCCGTATTCCGTTCCACGCCCATACCGCCTGTCTGCAGCGCGGCCAAAAAGATCGAGGCAATCAGCGTGCCGATCGGATGCGATCCTGCCAACAATGCAGCCATAATGCCCGTCCAGGCATAGTCGGCCGTAGATAATGCACCATCAATATAGCGATACTGAGAGCCCAGAATTTCAACGGCGCCACCAAGACCGGCCAAGCCGCCGCTGAAGAACATGGCGCCAAGCATCATCGGTCCGCGCTTAACGCCGCCAAACAGGGCAAACAGCGGATTGCCGCCAAGCATCCGTACCTCGTAACCGATCACGGAGCGCTTCAACAGTACAAATATAATCAACGCGGCCAGCACCGCGAGCACAAAGCCTACATGCAGCGGCATACCGGAGATTAGCTTCGGCAGCCAGACGCTGTTATCGAGCATTTCAGATTGCGCCATCGCAGCTGAACCCGAGCGGTCCTTCAGCGGATAGGCGACCAGATAACCCGCAAACAACACGGCCACATAGTTCAGCAGCAGCGTGGAGATCAGCAGGTTAACCCGAAACCGGGCATCAAAATATCCGGCCATCACCGACCATAATCCGCCTGCGATCACACCGGCAAGAATGGCAACGATACACACCAGCCAGCCCGGGCCCGGCATGTACAATCCGACCAATGCGGCAGAAAGCGCGCCAAACACCATCTGACCTTCGGCACCAAGGTTAAAGAAACCTGCGCGGAATGCAAACGCCGCGCCCAGACCAATCAGAATAATCGGGGTCGCCCGGGACAGCGTATTCGTAAAGAAATACATGCCGCCGAAGGCACCCTTCCACATCTCCGCGTAAGTCTGCAGGATATCGCCGCCGGCAATCATGATCGCGATGGCTCCGGCAAGCAGCCCAACAATGATGGCGGCAATCGGCTGGAGCAGCGGAAGCGTAAATTTTGTCCATTTATTCATTACAAGGCTCCTCCCGCCATCAGCAGTCCCAACTTCTCTTCTGTCGCTTCCTTCGCCGACAGCTCGCCCGCGATCCGGCCTTCAAACATAACCAGAACCCGGTCGGACAGCTTCAAAATTTCTGTTAATTCCGAGGATACCAACAGAATTCCCGTCCCCTCTTCACGCCGCTTAAGCAGCTCGCCGTGGATCGTCTCCATGGCTCCGATGTCGACGCCGCGCGTCGGTTCGGCAGCGATCAGGAACGGGGTTCCCTGTTCCAGTTCCCGTGCGACGATCAGCTTCTGCAGATTGCCGCCGGATAAATATTGCGTGCTGGTCTCCAGGGAGCCCGTCTTGATCGAGAACTTCTGAACCCATCCGGAAACTAACGAACGAATGTCCTTCAGATTAAGGAAGCCGCCCTTCTGCAAGCGGCGGTGGTGCCCCATAAGCCCGGTATCCATCACGGTTGCCGTTCGATTAGCACCCCATACATAGCGATCCTCCGGAATATGGGCTAATCCGTGCTCCCGTATCTCCCTTGTCGACATGCCGGTTACGTCCTTGCCCGAAACGGCAATCCGGCCGCTGTCCGGCTGAGCCAGACCGGAAATTACCTGAAGCAGCTCGGACTGCCCGTTGCCGGAAATACCGGCAATCCCGACAACTTCGCCCGCACGGACTTCAACATTCACTTCGTCCAGAACCGGCTTTCCTTTCGTTCCGCGGATCGAAACGTCTGATACTTCCAGCACCTTCTCACCCGGCGTGATCGGCTTGCGATCTAGTTCTATCAGTTCGCGGCCGACCATGAGACGGGAAAGCTGATGGGCATCGGTATTTCCCTTCTCCACCACGCCCGTGACGGCACCGTCACGGAGCACCGTGATGCGATCGGCCACGTCAAGAACCTCGTTCAATTTATGACTTATCAGAATAAAGCTCTTTCCCTGTTTGGAGAGCTGTTTAATGGCATCCAGGAGCTCCTGCACCTCGAGCGGCGTCAGCACGCCAGTTGGCTCATCCAATATAATGATTTCGGCGCCCTGATACAGCACCTTCAAGATTTCAACTCGCTGCTGCACGCCAGGCGCGCTGCTGCTTACGATTGCGCGGGGATCCACCTTCATTCCGTATTGATCACAAAGCCCCTCAACAATCTTCACGGCTTGCTTGCGGTCAAACCTGGCACCTGATCCCGGTTCATTGCCGATCACGATATTCTCAGCGATTGTAAACGTAGGAAACAGCATGAAGTGCTGGTGCACCATACCGATGCCGCCCTGAATCGCGCCCTCCGGGCTTGCAAACGAAACTTCCTTGCCATTCAGCCGAATCGTACCCGAGGTTGGCTGCTCCATCCCGTACAATATCCGCATCAGCGTTGTTTTGCCTGCACCATTCTCCCCGACGATCGCATGAACTTCACCCGCACGCAGCGAAAAATCAATGCCGCGGTTTGCGCTAAACTCGCCATACTTTTTCGTAATATTGTCCATCTGGAGTAGCATCGAGTCATGCCTTCCTTTCGCTTCTGAATGAAAGACCGACTGCTCATGGGCAGCCGGTCCAGGTGAGAACTAATTTTGTTCCAATGCGTTGGTTACTTTAATCTTTCCGGCGATAATATCGTCGGAAATCACCTTAAGCTGATCTACGATGTCTTGTCCAATAAATGGGTTAAGCGGTGTTTTGCTCTCATGGGTTACGTAAGTAAGACCCACGCCGCCTTCTTTCAGACCATAATCACGAATATCGAATGAGTATTTGTCTTCTGCAAAGTCTTTAACCGTTTCGTAGACAACAGCGTCTGTACCTTTCAATTGAGCAAGCACAACGTGCTCGGGATCCGTGCCCGTGTTATCCGTATCTTGTCCTGAAGCATAGAAGCCTTTCTCTTTCGCGGCTTCGAATACGCCCAAATCACCAACAGCGGAAAGGCCTGCAACGAAATCGGCACCTTTAGAGTTCTGCAGGAGTGCGAGTTCCTTCGCTTTAGCCGGATCTGTGAAACCGCCGACGTAGTTAACGAAAATTTCAACGTTAGGGTTTACCGATTTTGCACCTTCTGCAAAGCCGGTCATATATTTATGCATAATCGGAATGTCGTCTGCAACCACGTTGCCAACCTTGTTGGTCTTCGTAGCCAATCCAGCTGCTGCACCAAGCAGGTAAGCTGCTTCATGTTCACGGAATACGACGCTGCGGACATTCGGCAAATCCACTACCGTATCGATAATGGCAAAAGGCACGTCCGGATTCTCCGGTGCAACCTTCTTCAATGCATCTTCCATTTGGAAGGTGGATGTGATAATCAAATCATATTTTTCAGCAACCGCCGTACGCAGGTTTTGCTCAATCGAGGCCGGGTCTGTCGATTCAATCGTTTTCACTTCGACATTGAAATCGGCAGCAGCCTTCTGCAATCCTTCGTCCATCAATGCAAAGAAAGGATTCACGCCGATCTTCTCAGGGAGAACAAGTGCAATGCGTTTCTTATCTTGAGATCCTTCTGAACCGCCATTAGCTGCACCAGTGTCAGTAGACTTATCGCTATTGCCGCAACCTGCAAGCAATCCAACGGATAATACGAGTGTTAATAGAATTGACCATGTCTTTTTCATTTCCTGACCTTATCCTCCTAAGTGAGCACTTTTTATACTATTATCCTATGGTATAGACAAGCAGATGTCAAAACAAAAATTTTAGCGTTTTATGTAGTTTAATGTGTTTTTTAGCAAATATTTGGCGGAAAACTGCCGATATCACAGAACATTACCTTATCAAAATGTCGATAATGTTCGGAAATTGCCAACATTTGAGCAAGCGTTTTCTGCCGAGATCAGCATGAAAACGCATTAATTTCAAATTGTTGGCAGCTTATATGCTACTTTTCCTTTTCATTCACGCAGAAAGGGATGCCTAAAGGCATCCCCTGCAAATATATGAAATGTTCTAAGATCCGACCTAGTTAATCCCGCTGAATCAATCGATCAGCTCTGCTGCCTTCAATAACCGCTGCAGCATGACGGCCGCCTCGCCGCGGGACAGCTTCTGCAGCGGCTTAAGCCCTGCGTCGGCTCCATGGACTATTCCTTGCTGCACAAGCGCGGCAGCAGCCGGTTTGGCCCAAGCGGACAGCTCTTGGAGGTCTTGAAAAGATGAAAGGATACCAGTTGATTCCATCTCATTCACTGTAGTTGTTATACCTGCCAGTTTCATCACTCTAGCCATAACCGCTATGGCCTCTTGGCGCGTAATCCCTTGAGTTGGCCGAAAACGGCCGTCCTCATACCCCTGAAGAAGCTCATACTGTACGGCTTGTGCAATGACGCCACTATACCAGTCGCTTGCGCTGACATCCTGAAAAGCAGGGATTTCGCCCTTCACCTCGTGCAAACCGAGTGCCCTGACGATCATGGCAGCAAACTCCGCACGATTCACATGAGCATCCGGAGCGAAACGGGTCCTCTCGGGCTGATTCGCACCTGGGTTTGTGGGCTCCTTCACCCGGCCGCTTCCATCAAGGATCAATCGCGAAGCCAGATCGTTCACGGCATCCTTGGACCAATGAAACGAAACATCGGCAACGCTCGCTTGATGAGATATGAGAGCAACGGTTCCGGCGGTGAGGCGATGCAGAACGGCCTCGCTGCTTCCATCCTTCTTCATCTCTATTCGCGTCGGAATATGATGGAAATCTCCATTCTCTTCCACCCGGGCAGCTGTAGTAATATGGCCTGACGCTCCCTGTGACCATGAAATCCGCTGCTCCACATACTGTGGAAACGGATCTAATTGCAGGGATATGTCCTGAACTTTAGCTGTAATTTCAAAATCGACAGGCAAACCGACAAGGGTTATGCCGGATTGCAGCGCCGCCTTCTGAACAGCCTTTACCTTAGCTGCATCGCTGGCAGCCATCGTCAGAGTCACCAACATTTGATCCGCCGCTATCGGCTTATCCAAACTTCCCGACTTCTGCCAGCGCGATGATGCCATCACGGCAGCAGGAACATGGAAGGTACCGAGAACGGATCGGATTTCAATGGCGCCCTGCTTAGCATCAAGAAGGTCAATTGCAGCACCGCTTATTTCCAGGTAGACATGATCCGCAGGCTGTGCAAGCGCAATGACGATGACCGGATTGTAGTCCACGGTCTTTAAACGGGCTTCCAGCTTTGCCGTATCCAGCTTCATCGAAACGACGGTATGTCCATCTGTCTCATGGAACAAGCCTGTAACCATCCCTTCCTGAGATTCATCGTTTAGCGTAACTCTGACATTCACTCTGTTCTCTGCTGGCGTGGCACTGCCTGATGAACCTGAATTTGCGTATCCTGAGCCTGAGCCAGTACCTCCAGGAGATAAACCTCCTCCCGGTTCTTCAGGCGTTACACCTCCGCCTCCGGTTGACGACGCTCTTGTCACCATCACTCTATATTTCAGATACTGTCCATCCGGCGCCGTCACAACGACCTCGATTATATGGTTACCGACGGAAACCGGGATTTCCGGGCTCTCCTGACCGGAGAAAATATCGATCGGCCCCACTTCCAAATCCCCGGCTTCCCCGTACACGCTGACCGATACCTGTACACGAGCGTCATACACCTGGGCAGTCACCGTAAGGCGTTCCGTTTCATTGGCTACCTGTGCCTTGTAGTCATGATGGTATCTATCGAATTCAGGGCTCAGACCCACTTCCGCTCCAGGTGAATTCAGCGCCAATGCTTGCAAGGTGGCGTCATACGGCGTGGTCGCTGGCTCCCTGACCGTAAAGCTCCAGGTATCCCCGCCTTGAATTCCGGCAAAATAGGTACCCGAATGGTTACCGGTAAAAGCCCCAGACTCGATCTCGACATAATAAGTCGTTCCATAGTCGAAAGCGGTCAACGGATCCAGGGTCAACGTGTTCCCGAGAACCGAGACTTTACCTGCATCAGCAGCATCGATGGTCTCCACGACGCGCTGATCCGAAGCTTGCCTAATCGTAATCGATTTACCGGACACAGCCGTCACGTCTTCATTAAAGACAACCTGCAAGGTCTCATCTCTTTCAACCCCGACAGACTGATGAGCCGGCGTATACGATACCGCCGTAAGTTCGGTTGGTGCCGGGTTCGCACTCCATTTGGCATACAGCGTGACATCCTGCGTACCAAATATAAGCTTGCCTCCAGCCGGATAATCGATCCCGCTTCCATCGGCCTCCGTATTCCAGCCGACGAAGGTATATCCATCCTTGCCCAGTTGGCCTGTATTGCCCGCTACAACCGTTTCTTCGCCTCTGGCAAACAAACCACTGCTTGCCGGAACATTCCCCGTCGTATTTCCGTTGCCATCATAGATTAACGAGTAGATTTGCGGCCATTTCGTTGTCACTTTCAGCATACGGTATGCGCTTTTTCTGCCGACGGCATCTTTGGCGATGACATTAAAATAATAATCCGTGCCTTCCGCAAGTCCGTTTACCGCAAGTGCGGTTTGATCCGCCGTGTAGCTGCCGATCGGCTTTCCATACCTCTCCATTTGACTTACGTCCCCGATATTCGGGCTGCCTGACAAATATAATAGATACTGCAGTTCGTGCTGCTCCGTCATATTGTCCCGGGCCTTGGGCCACTCCAATCCAACCGAGTCCGCGGTAATACTGTGCGGATTCAGAATCCCACTGCCGGTATCCGGCGCCGTGGTATCCAGCACGGCCTTCGTCAGGGTAGGAATATCCCTGGTATTGTTGTAGGTTCCATCCCCGATTTGCCCTCCGGAGTTAAAGCCCCATGCCCAGACGGTCCCATCCTTCTTCATCGCCACGCTATGATAGCCGCCGGCGGAAATTTCACGAACATGCTCGATCCCTGACACAGGGGCCGGAATTAGGCTTGAACCATTCGAGCCTAGGCCGAGCTGCTTCTGACTGTTATCCCCCCAGCTCCATACGTTTCCTGCTTGGTCCACTGCAAGACTGTGGTACCCACCGCCTGCAACCGCAACAATATGCTCCAAGCTTCGAACCTGCACCGGTCTCGTTCGGTTTGTTCTCGTGCCGTCACCAAGCATGCCGTATGTGTTTTTTCCCCATGCCCAGACGGTGCCGTCTTGTTTAACGGCCAAACTATGAGACCCCCCGGCGGCAATCGCAATGACGTCTGTCAGCCCGGCAACTTGTACAGGCATGTATCGATCCGTCGTCGTTCCATCGCCAAGCTCCCCGTCTCCGTTCACGCCCCAGGCCCATATGGTACCGTCCGATTTCAGCGCAAGACTGTAATATCCTCCAGTCGCAATAGCCGTCACATCGTTCAAACCGCTCACCTGAACCGGGAAGTTTTGTTGTATCGTCGTCCCATTGCCCAGCTCTCCGTTGACGTTTCTCCCCCAAGTCCATACGCTTCCGTTCTCGGAAAGCGCCATGCCGTGATAGCCCAATCCGCCGGATATGGCCTTGATCCCGCTTAAACCCGCAACTTGTGTGGGGGCGTTCACATTTGTTGTCGTTCCAATTCCCAACTGTCCGTTCTCGTTCGCCCCCCAGGTCCACACCGTTCCATCCTGGCGGAGCGCCATGGAGCTGCGGACGCCGGAATGAATGTCAATGACATGGTTCAAACCCTTCGCCATGACCGGAGTGATCCGGGTGCTCCAGCTGCCGTCGCCCAGCTGTCCCCTGTCTCCATACCCCCATGAATAAACCTCGCCGCTACTTACAAGCGAAGCGGTATGATAGTAACCGGCAACAAGCTTCGGTGCAACCGCAGTGGCTGCGAAGGCTTGCCGGTATCCGAATACCCAATCCATCTGCATCAACAGCAAAGCTATACATAGCAGGATTTTCCCTGAATGCCTTAACATAAATCTCCTCCCTCATTTCATCAGCGCTTATAAACCACAATCCCGGTCGGGACCGCGGTACTATGGATGCTATCAAATAAATGGAAGGGAAACGATTGACAAACGTTAACTTTTCATCATTTTTTTCATATAATCTAGTTATCTTGACTCAAATTTCGTAAAAATAACGTTCGTATATAGCGAGGGTATCTATGAAATTACTGACTGATTCACCTATTCTGAAAATGAAAATAAGCCTTCCCGGGTTAAAAAAGCATCTCATTCACCGGGATCGGCTTATTCAAGCGATGACAGCAGGCCACAATGGACAACTAACTACCATTATTGCCCCTGCCGGATACGGCAAATCGACACTGCTGGCCCAGTGGGCCCATGGAGCCAACGAGCGATGCGCCTGGGTGTCGCTGGATGAACGGGATAACGATCCCGTCCGCTTTTGGCGATACGTAACAGCCGCCTTGGCTTCGGTTCTTCCAGAACAGCAAGGAGATCGGCTTATGAACCATACGCATCTGCTGCCAAGCGCCTCGATTGAAAGCTTTCTGGATACGCTGATCAGTGAATTATACGAGGAGCATGAACCCCTCAATCTCATTCTCGAGGACCTGCATAGCATTCACTATCATGCAATCCATGCGGGGATTTCCTACTTGATTGATTACCTCCCTGAGCCTATTCATCTATTCATCTCCTCCCGAACCGAGCTTCCATTCCCCACAATGAAAGGGATGGTTAACCATGAGGTCAACCATATCGGAATGAAGCAGCTGGAATTCACCTCTGATGAAACCGAGCGCTTTTTCCGGCATGAATCAGATAGCAGTCAGCCCCGTCTAACTCCGATGCAGCTGGATGCATTGCTTAATCGAACGGAAGGCTGGATAACCGGGCTCCAGCTTGCTTCGCTTTCCCTGCGAAACGGCCGCGATCTGGAGCCATTCGTCGAAGATATGAAGGGAAATCAACTTCTGATCTCAAAATATCTGTTCCAGGAGGTGATAGGCAGGCTATCTTCCGAGGTGCTTACTTTTCTGCTGCAGACCGCAGTCCTGTCGGAGCTTCATCCACAGGTGTGCGATGCTGTAACCGATCTCAGCGACAGCCGCCCGATGCTGGAGGAGCTGCAGAAGCTGAATCTGTTTCTGGTTCCACTGGATGAACATCATACCTGCTATCGCTATCATCATCTGTTCTCGCAGTTTCTGCTGGACCTCCTGCTGCGTGAAGATAACGGGGAGTATACGAAGCGTCATCGGCTTGCCGGGCAATATTACGCTTCTGCCGGTTCTATGGATGAGGCCATTGACCATATGTTTGCAGCGCAGGACATTGATGGGGCCGTGAACTTGCTGGAGCAGCATATGCAAACCGTGCTTGAACGGGGGGAAATTGCTACCTTGCTAGAATGGTTTGACCGCATCCCATCCCCATTCTCGACGACACTTGAAATGTCATTAGCGCATGCCTTTATCATGGTTCTGGCAGGGGATCTGGAGCGATCTGAGCGCATGCTGTCTCAGATTGAAGAAACGTGCGCCGCACTCGCGTCATCAGATCGACGGGAGCAGCTCCGAAGCAGCCTCCTGTTCGTGCGTTCCAACCTTGTTTTTCTGAACGGGGACTTCGGCAAATGGTTCGCTTTCAGCGAAGGCATCCTCGACAACGCTATGCCCGACAATCCGATCTACTATCAATTCGATTACAACCGTCAGGAGCCTTACGTAAGACGTACACCGCTTGGCATGAAGGGAGCTCTCTCCGCTGATACGGAGAAGATCGCACATCTGTTTACCGGCGTGCTGGAATCCCATGGATGGGCGCATTCGCTCATGAATTTATATGTAAAGCAATCCTTGTGCGAGGGGTATTATGAATGGAATCGGCTTGCCGACTGCCGCCAGCTGCTGGTACAGATTCGAAATGCGCCCCCCGCCAAAGAAACCATGGGTTTGTTCGTGCCGCTTCATATAACCGAAGCCAAGCTGTACGCTGCGGAGGGGAAGTTTCATCTGGCCCATTATGCTCTGGATGAAGCATGGACCGCTGTCATCGGCAGGAAAGCCAGCCCATGGCTTACTCCATTAAAGGCTATACGATGCATGCTCTATATTCGGGAAGGGCGTATAACCGAAGCCCGCAAGGAAGCGGCCGGCCTCCCGATTTCCGTCAAGGACCGACCAACCTATAGCCGGGAAACCGAATATCTGGCGTTCGTTCGCCTGTTAGGCAAACAGCGCAGGGAAGCCGAGGCGCTTCACCTCCTGGAGCTGTTAAAACCCCAAGCCGAGCGCGAACAGCAACGATCCAGCATCATCGAGATCACAGGCCTGCAAGCGCTGCTGGAATATCAGCGTGGTCAACGAAAGCAGTCCCTTCATCTCCTTGGCGACGCATTGCGTATTGGAGCACAGAACGGTTATGTCCGTTCCTTCCTGGACGAAGGAGAGGAGATGTACCAGCTGCTGAAGCTGTATGCAAACCACCAAGGACAAGAAAGCGGCTTACAGCCGGAGCAGCATCAGCTGCTTGAATATGTACGCATCCTGTTGGAGCATTTTCCGGATTATCCCCAAGCGGACCCTTCATCCGCCAAGCTATCCCCGTCTGTTCTCCCGGAACAGCTGAATCGGAATGAAATGAATCTCCTGCATCTGATCCGGCAAGGTGCCGCCAATAAACAGATGGCCGCAGCACTTGGCCTGTCCGAAGGAACAGTCCGGGTATATTTATCCAGACTGTATGGCAAGCTCGGCGTGACTACCCGCACGCAGGCTCTGGTTAAAGCCCAGTCATTAAACCTGCTAGAGGATTGAACATAACCATACAAAAGAACCTCGGGACACGCGTTCCCGAGGTTCTTTTTTTACTCTATGGATTTCTTACCATAAGACAACCGTCCATCCATCATGAGCTGAAGGATCGTATCCATTTGAATCGATTAACCTTTACGATCGCCACAAAACACTTCAGTATCTGATCGGACTTCAAGCAAATGAATATAGCGAGTGGTGATAAATCGAACACGAACGCGCATAATGCCGAGGAGGGCAGCACGATCAGCCACATAAAAATCAGATCGTTGTAAAGGACAAAGCGGGTGTCTCCGCCGCTTCGCACAATGCCCGTTAATGCCGGCATCTGATAAGCCGTTCCGACTACGGTGATCGACAACACTGTCATGAAATGGAGCGCGAGTGTCTTCGCCTCATCGGATATGGAGTAGAAGCCCAGGACGAAATCCTTAATTACAAACAGCACAGCGCCCGTCAGCAAGCCGAGCAGGATATACAGAATCTGCAGCGTTTTGGCATAGGATATGATTTTGTCCATCAACCCTTCACCGATGGTCTTCCCAATCAGCACAGCCGTTGCGCTGGCCGAAGCGTAAACGATGACTGTCACCATCTGGAAAATCGTAGTCGCAATACTGTTGGCCGCGATTGCCGATTCTCCCATATGCCCCAGAATGGCAGTTTGTGCCGCCATGGCAAGCCCCCATATCGTGTTCGACAGCAGAATCGGGGAGCCTACGCGAATGTACTGTTTGAAGAGCTCCATATCGAACTGCAGGAAATCCTGCAGCTTCAGCAAAATTTTGCGATCAAATCGTTTAATGTACACCAGGACGATCACACATTCAATGATTCTAGCCGTCAGGGTAGCGATAGCCGATCCGGCCACACCCAGTTCAGGAAAACCTAAATACCCGTAGATGAGGATATAGTTCAGGCAGATGTTGATAATCAGGGTCGATAACGATACCACAAAGCCGATTTTCACCGTTTCCACGCTTCGCAGTGAAGCCAGCAAGGAACTGGTGACGGCAAAGAAGATATAAGAGAAACAGATGATTCGTAAATATTCCACACCTGCGGCTATAACATTCTCTTCCTTCGTAAACAAGGACAGTACCTCATGCGGAGAAAAGAACACGACTATCCATAACACAATACTGAGGAAAATGGCCATGCGCATGCCGATGCTTGCTGCTTTTTTGATGGAGCCTAAATCCTTCGCTCCCCAGAATCTGGACGACATGATGACCAATCCTTCGCATACGCCCATAACTAGCATGTGCAGCAGGAATTGGATCTGGGTCGCGAGGGCAACACCCGATAGGGCCGATTCACTGTATCCTCCCAGCATGACATTGTCCGACAAATTCACGCCGACCGATATCAGGTTCTGCATCCCGATCACAAGCGTCAGCCAGAAAAAGCTTTTGTAGAACCCTTTTTCGCGAACAAATAAACTCATGTCAGTTAACCTTCTTCGTCTATAAGATGATGAATCTCTAATATGTATGAAATGACACAAATGAACAGAACATTATGAAGTGAAGCATTCTTTCCATAGATTAATAGATTGCTAGAATCAAGACATAATAACATTATAATGTTTTTGCTTTAAAAAACTAGTTATCAAGTTGGAGGACACTGCGAATGCCAGTATTCGAACTTCGACGGCATCTTTAGTGATTCCACAGCAAATCCCCTGTCTATCGTCACATCTTCCCCGCTTGGTCGCGCCAGAGGTTCCCCTTCAGTGTCAACTGCGCGTTAAATCGTGGGATTTCCTGACTATGTACAAAACAACATACCGTATATATGATGGCAGTGTATTCCAATCCCAATGATACAGAGGAGAATGTGTATGACCGTGTGGAAATATCCGTTATCCCGCAAAATGACCCAGCGAAGTATGATTGCAGCCCTCGGCGCTGCGCTCCTCATGACCCCGCTTCATGCCTTTGCAGCCGATGAAGCGCCCCAGCCCGAAGCATCTTCCGCTCATCCGGCAGCCAGCACCAAATCCAGCACCTCAGCTCCAGCACAAATCACGGAGAATCTAGGCGGTTCCCTAGCGATCGGGGAGCACCGGCTAACCAGTCGTAAGGAGATCGACCAGAATTGGGATGGCCTCGATCCGGATTACACACCGGAGAAGGCGATCGCCGCTGTTAGAGCACTGCTTTCGGAGGAAGACTTTGAGGCGTTGTTCCCTTTCCGGCTAGGCTCGGCGGAATGGTTTAAAATCTCCAATGGCAAAGAATACTATAAAGCCGATCAGACCGACTATTTCTCATACGACAACCTCATCAACGCGGTCGCGGAGGTCTCCAATCTGAAGATCAAGATCAACACGCGGCAAGGAACCCCTTCCGCGCAGGAGATTTACCGATTAGACAAGGATGCCCGCGTTGAAACACTCGTTGTGCGTTCAGCTGACTTCCATTCGGTTGAGAACCTTAACAAAGATATTGAAACCGTTATCATTGATGGCGGCACTTTCCTGAAGGAAGGGTTCAAGAAGGACCGCAAGCGTGAACTGGCCGCCTTCCTCGCCAATCTGTCCCACGAAACGGGCGGAGGCTGGGCTACCGCTCCGGGAGGACCGCTCCGTTGGGGATTGTTCTGGAACGAGAACATCGCCGGCCGGACTGGTGTCAACAAGGATGCTTTCGTCGATCCTGCCAGCGCGGTGCTGTATCCCGGAACACCAGACAAACGCTATTATGGACGGGGACCGATCATGCTCAGCTGGAACTTTAATTACGGCCTGTTCAGTTCCATCATCTATGGAGACAAAAGCGTGCTGCTGGACCATCCGGAGATCGTTGCCGCTGACGGCAAAATCGGCTACATGACCGCCATCCTGTTCTGGATGACGCCGCAGGACCCGAAGCCTTCCGCCCATGATGTGATGGTTGGCAGATGGAAGCCTTCCCCGCTTGAGAAGTTCAGAGGGCTGGGCGATCCCGGCTTCGGTACGACCGTGATGGTCTTGAACGGCCTGGAGGCTAACCTCGGTGAAACCGAGGGCAGCCCGGTGCAGCGCCGCGCCGGTCACTACCGCGATATTACAAGCCGTATGGGCGTTGATATTACCGGGGAGAAAGTGGATACTTTGGGCATGAGACCATTCTGATACGAAACCGCCCAGCGGATGGGTTGAACTAGGTTTGATGGTACCATCTAATAATCGCCCTCTGGCAAGTGGATGTTTATCTGCCTCCACTGTGCCACAGGGCGATTATTTATTTCAGCAGGCTTCATACCAGCCGCTGAGAGATCGCATCGCGCTGAGCCTTCGGTAAACTCTTCAGCACCAAATCATAGGAATGATCAATCATATCCTGGAGGTCCGCTTCCGTTAAGGAGCCATCCACGGTAATGGTATTCCAATGTTTTTTGTTGAGATGATAACCAGGCTGCACCGCGTCATGCTGCTGGCGCAAATTCTCTGCAATCACCGGATCGCATTTCAGGGAAATATGACTAACCTTCTCTCCTGCCATTATGGTAATCAGGGCAAACATTTTGCCCCCGACTTTCATGACGATCGGAAGCGGTCCGAATGGATAGTCCTCGGTTGCAGCTTTCTTAGAAAGACAGTAAGCAATGAGTGGGCTTCGCACCTGGAAATTCTCTCCTTCTAAATCAGATCTATTTGATTATAGTAGAAGATGTTTCCCTGTTCAATTCCGGTTTATATTTTGTTCACGCTCCGTTCATATAACTCTTGTATATTGGGACCGATTCAAGATGCAAGGGGGGGAATATCCATTGGTAAAATATAGTAAGTGGCTGATGCGTATCGCGGCAATCTATACACTCTTCGGTGCTTTGATCGGAGCGGACATGGCAGGGAGAAGTAACTACAACATGGTTGCAGGCCACGCCCATATTCTGGTGGTAGGCTGGCTGACCTTATTTGCCTATGGCCTGTTCTACTACGTGTTTCGAGAAAAACTTAGTATGAAGAAGACGGCCGCGCTGCACTTCTGGACGAGCATCCTCGGGGGCGGGATCATGCCGCTCGGCATGCTGATGTATTATCAAATGCAGAATACGGCAACCCTGCTGGCCTTTATCATACCGGCGTCGATACTGCTTGTCGCGGCAGCTTTATTTATCACCTTATTGTTTTTCGATAAAAAATTGTTTTCAAACACATAGCTTGGTTCAAGGCCATCGTGGAGGCTTGCTCTACTTTTTTGGCATATGCTGAACAAAAAAGAGGGGTGAGCCTCTTAGCTATGAAATATAAAAGCAGCACCATCAAAAGCAAATGGAAGAAAACGAAATGGCTGAACGAGGATCCTTATTTCAGACAATACGTGCCGCACACATTGCCGTTCAGCAAAAAAAACCTGAACTCTATGCTGGCGGACTACTCCACGGTTTTCTTCAAACCTACGGATGGTTCAGGCGGCAATAACATCATCCGAATCCGCAAAACGGACGGGGGCTACCAAAGCCAGCTGAATACCAAGAAAACGTCATACTCCAGCTCATCTCAATTGTACCGTGATCTGAACCGCTTTGCAGGGAGCAGACCCTACCTGCTGCAAAAAGGAATTCGTCTGGCCAAAAGCAATGGCAAGCCATTTGATATCCGGGTAATGGTCCAGAAGACTAGGCAGGGAGCCTGGGTCAGCACCGCCCTGTTCACCAAAGTCGGCAACCCTAACAAAGTCGCCACCAATTATAATCAAGGCGGCACCATTGGCACGTTCCGCAAGACGATGAGCGGCGCCAATTTCGCCTCGGCCTTCACCCAACAGCTGGAATCCGAGCTCAAAGGACTTGGCGTGGCGGTAGGTAAAAACTTTGACCGCCATTACAAAGGATTTAACGAACTCGGCCTGGATGTGGCAGTCGATTCCAAGGGGAGGCCCTGGATTCTAGAGGTCAACACCAGACCCCAAGTTTATCCGCTCAAAAACTTGAAAGACAAAAGCCTGTACCATAAGGTGCTGTCTTACGGGAAGCAATATGGGCGTACGAAATAAACACGGTAACCCCTTTTCAAACCAAACAAACTGCCGGGCTTCATGCCCGGCAGTTTTGTTTAAAACTTAATGATATTCATATCCCTAATTTCAGCACATCGATGGAAGATGAGGTTTTGACTTCCTAGTCACGATCTGCTATTTACGACTTGCGAGCTACCACTTCAATCTCAACCAGTCCATCCTTCGGCAAACGGGCAACTTCCACGGCGCTCCGTGCCGGATATGGCTCTGAAAAGAAAGAAGCATATACTTCGTTGACGGCTTGGAAATCATTCATGTCCTTTAAAAAGACTGTAGTTTTGACGATATCCCCCATACCAAAGCCGGCCGCTTCCAAAATCGCCTTCACGTTAAGCAGTGAGCGATTCGCCTGCTCTTCTACCGTCGGGGCAAACTGCCCCGACGCATCCATCCCAAGCTGGCCGGATGTAAACAAAAGGTTTCCGTATTGCACCGCTTGCGAATAAGGGCCTATGGCTCCAGGTGCTTGCTGAGTGGCGATGGTTTTTCTCTCTTGTTGTGTCATGGTGTTCTCTCCTCTTTAGCGCATACGTTCACGCATTTATATTGATGATTTCTTGTCTTAATCCAAGAAATATTCATCCTGCATTAATGGACAGATGCTGCACCTGCATCATCCGCATGAGGCTTGTTCTGACTTCCTTTATGCGGATTGTCGTATTCCTTCAACATTTCCTCCTGCTGCTCGGGCGTAAGCTTCGCGATGCCGAACCCGGTAAAACCCCAGATCGTTGCGAAGATAATGCCTGTCCAGCACAATACTGCCCAAGGTAAATAAGATAATGTCGCTACGCCCAGTGTACCGGCCATATAGGCACCTGCTGCCGTCCATGGCAGAATCGGTTCGGTAATGGCAGCGGAATCCTCCACCGTCCGCCCCAGGTTCTTCGGATGGAGACCGCGCCGGATGTAAGCCTCACGGAGCATCTCGCCTGGCATCAGGATGGAGACCTGTCCGTTGCTGGTTACGCCGATCATGGTCAACCCTGTTGCAATCGTAGCCAGGATCAACGAGCCGGTGGAACGCACATGCTTCAAGAGCTTGTCCACAATCAACTCCAGCGATTTGGTCAGCGATATCGTGCCTGCAAACGTGATCGCACTGAAACAGATGAGCAGTGTCCCCATCATGGAGCTCATGCCTCCCCGGTTAATGAGACGCGGAATATCGGCAATGACGGTATTGGGATCAAAGCCGCTAACATGAACCATCGCGATATCGAATCCGCTTACAACCGAAGTCACAACATCATGCAAAGTGAAGCCATGGAATATCATGCCGTTCGCCATGGCCACAAAGGACGATAGCAGCATGACAGGAATCGTCGGTTTCTTGGTGATCGAGCCGTACAGAACGATTAATACCGGCAGGATCAAGAGCAAATTCCAATCGTATATCGTTGTCATCGTGTTCATGATCTCGGTGACCTTCTCAGGAACCCCAACGCTGGATACATGTGTGTTCAGTCCTGTGACCACATAAACGATCCCCGCCACGAAAAAGGACGGCAGCGTCGTATACAGCAAATGGCCGATATGTTCGTACAGATTAACGCCAGTGGACAAGGCAGCAATATTGGTTGTATCCGAAAGCGGCGAAAGCTTGTCCCCGAAGTAAGCACCCGCTACAACTGCACCTGCCACAGCGGCAAGATTGGCATCCATTCCAGCGCCGACCCCCATGAAGGCAACCCCGATGGTCCCGGCAGATCCCCAGGAGGTTCCCGTACATACGGATACTACAGATGTAACCAGAAAAGCGGTGATCAACAAAAATTGCGGATCAATGATTCTCAGGCCGTAGTAGATCATCATAGGAATAGTTCCACCGACCATCCACGCGCCGATCATAAATCCGACCACAATCAAGATGAGGATGGCGGGCATGGTTTTCGCAATTTTTTGCGAAATGGATTCCAAAATATCGTTGTAGCTGTAACCCAGCTTAATCGCGATCAGGCCTGCGACAATGGCGGATGCAATAATCAGCGGTTCGGGCGGCAGCTCAAATAATACGTAACCAAGGCACAGCAAAATCACCATCGTAAAAATCGGAAGCAACGCCAGAAACATGGTCGGCTGCTTTATCATTCGTTCCTCTTTTGGTTTAGCCATCATGGATTCCCCCTGGATGTAAATAAGAAAATGTCTATCGACGTACCTTCTCAGAAGACAGACCGCATAAAGCGGAAGTTTTTCTTGCGAGATAAGGATGGTAAGCCTTTGAAGTTTATTCCTTCTGATCTCTTAAACTTTGGTTGTTAACGCTGTAGCGGATAAGCCGCGGCAAGCCGCTCCAGGCCTTCCTGCAATATATGACGCGGCGTGGCGATGTTAACCCTGATGAAGCCTTCACCGCCAGGACCGAAAGAAGAACCGAAGCTAACGCTGACACGCGCCTTCTCCTGTATCCACTCCACCAAATCCTTTTCATGGCAGCTCACGGCCGTACAGTCAATCCACAGCAAATATGTCCCTTCAGGTTCGATCACGGCCAGCTCTGGCATATGATCAGCTATGAATGTTTGGGCATAAGCCATGTTATCTTTGATATAAGCACGAAGTTCCGTTAACCATTCATCACATGCTGTGTATGCGACTTCCAGCGCAGGCACGGAGAAGAATGTAGGATTATGAATTCCGGCCTGCAGCAGACCGTGCTTAAACTGCCCTCGCAGCTCATCATTGGGAATGATGATGTTAGCGATTTCGAGACTTGCCAGGTTAAAGGTTTTGCCCGGTGACGTACAGATAATGGAACGATTCGCAACCTCTTCGGACAGCTTCGCAATGACGGTATGCTCGTGTCCCTCATGAATGAAATCAGCATGGATATCATCGGACACAATCAGTGCGTCATACTGGATACAAAGCTCCGCCATGCGTTCAAGCTCATCCTTCGTCCATACGCGGCCCACCGGATTGTGCGGTGATATGAGCAGGACCAGTTTAACCCCTTCCCGCATCCGCCGCTCCATATCTTCAAAATCGATCTCGTATCGCCCGTCCGCTAGCTTAAGCGGACTTTCAACCAATACCCGATCGTTTAACGTAACCGCTTTCGCAATAGGCTGATAAACAGGTGTATGGACAAGAATCCTATCTCCGGTCTCCGTAAACTTCTGTATAATGACCGAAACGGCTTGAACAATGCGCGGACAAAATACGATCCATTCGGGCTCGACCTGCCAGTCATAGGCTTTATCAAGCCAAGTGCGGACAGCTTCGAAGTAAGGCGGGAACGGATCGGTATATCCGTAAATGCCGTGACGTGCGGCCTCCGCGACCTTATCCACCACCATTGGCGGTGCTGGCAGATCCATGTCCGCCACGGAGAGAGCGATCATATCGCTCCCCATGCTCTGCGCCATCCCGTCCCATTTCGCACTGTTCGTGCCAAACCGGCTGACCATCTTGTCGAAATTAAATGTCATGATGTCACCTTCCATTGTCTCAGGATGCAATGCGTTCTTATTCGGATGAAACCCGCTTATTTCAGCTTCTGCAAATAGCGATACACGGTAGGCTCCGATATGGATAAAGCCGCGGCAACCTTGGATACTCCGCCCTTCAGCAGAAATACCCCCTGCTCATTCAATTCCTTCACAATCTCGATCTTCTCGTTAGAAGATAAACGGTCCGCCGGAATGCTGATTTTGCTAAGGACGGTCTGGACGATATGCTGCAGCAAATCGTCCACGTTCCCCTGCAGATATTCGGTGGACGGTTTCTCCTCCTTGGATGCATCAAGAGCTGCTGGCGGCGTCAGCGATCCTCCCTGCAAAATGCTATTGATCCAGTCGGCCGCAACCTCCATATGCGTAATGTCGATGTTTAGGCACATCAGACCGACCAGCTCGCCGCTGCCGTTTTTAATAAAATACGTCGAAGATCGAAAAGTCTGACCACGGGCGCTGGAAGCTTTGTAGTTCGCGATGAACTGCTCTTCTCTGTAGGCCTCAGCCTTCAAAATTTTCAATACGAGGTCTGTGGATGCATCACCGACCCGGCGTCCGCTAATATGGCCATTCTCGATAAAAATGATGGAGCGTTCCGGATCGCTGATATCGTGCACAACCACCTCGCATTGAGGTCCGATGATCGCCGCGATAAAAGAGGCAATCGGAAAATAGCTTTCAAGCAGCTGCTGGTTTTCATTCATGAAGAGCTTCCCCCTTCTCTGTTACGCCATTATTTATTTCTGATACGCCATCTTTTGTTATGGATATTACCACTTACGATATAATAATTAATTATCATGATAATATTATATTATAATAATAAAACGTTTTCAATACTTTTGTCTAAAAAAGTCGAATGCTTCTCAAAACACTCTTCAATGGACCATTACAGTTCGCCTTACGACAGAATTTTGGGTTCAATGCTATAAAAAAGGCTCTTCGCGGGCGGTCCGGTATGACCGCTCGCAAGAGCCTTTTTGCAACCATATAAGAACGGGTAGTATCCACGTTCTAGCTGCATATGTTTCCTATGTTTTAGCTAACCATTTCGTGACTAACGCCGTTACGATTCCCTGCTGCTGCAGGTCCCGCCATACTTTCTTGTTGCTGTATTGTTTCTCCGTGCTGATATCTTGTCCAAACCACGCCGGCGGCACAAAGCCGTCTGCGGCTTCCATGGAAGGAAACTCTACCTCCAGCACCAGCATGTGAATCTGCGCATAATCGTCGATTTCGATGATCGTGTTCCCTAAACGGGCAGTCACCCGTCTCTTGGTCAGCGGAATCGCGCCATGCGCCTTCACCACTTGGTCATAGAGTCCTTCGGAAATGGCGAACTCCACTTCCTCCCTGGCAATGCCCCACCCTTTTTTGAACGTATGGGTGAATTCAACCTGACCCGTGTTCAGATCCGTTATTTTGCGGACGCGAAGCTCCTGGTCCCCATCCAGCGCCAAATACGTCTGCTCGATGAACTGCTCCTTCTCGACCACGATGGTTCCTTCCGATATCAAGTCTTCCGGATAAACCTCCAAAAGGTATTTGCGTTCGATTTCAATCGCCATAATTGTCACATCCTCCAATCGATGATCCATCTGTGTTGATTCCATTATAAGGATCGATCACCGCAGCGACAAACAAAAGCGATAGAAGGGATGCGCGAGGGCACCCTTCTATCGCTTCGTGTTCATCGTATTACTTTATCAATTTTCGGTATGCCTTGATCGTCTGCGTGTGCATTCCTTCATGATACAAGCTGAACACCAGGAATTCTCCCGCGGTTTGGAACGTCAAGGGTCCGATGGTCAGCGGATGAGCCGAAGCCTGGTCGAGGCGATTCGCGAAGGTTTCACGGATCCGGGTCGTTTGCTCCTGCAAAAGCTCTACCAGTTCGGAAATCGCAGGCGCCTTCGACGTCCAATCGGCCGGCTTGGTTCCGGTTGCAAACCATGCCTCGAATCCTTCCGGAATACGGGGCTGCTCGCCCGCCGTTGCAAAAGCAAACTGCTCATGCACGGTGTAGATATGGCCCAGGTTCCAGCGAATGCTATTCGCAAATCCTTCCGGGATGATATCGGCCTCTTGCTCCGTTACATGTTCTACCGACTTTAAGGTCGCTCCTCTGGCAAAATCCAATTGATTAAAAATCGCTTCATTCATAAGACAATCCCCCTTCCAAATGGTTCGTAACTATCCTATCGTAATATTCGGCCTATCGCAAGGAGTCCTAAGGCATTTTGCACAACCTTTAGCATTTGTCCACAAACCGCTTCATCGATTAGGCTAGAGGATATAATATAGTAAAGCCTGGAGCTTGAATGAAAGATTCACTCAGGTCCCAGGCTTTACGCATGAAATCGAACTATGCTACTCTCGCAATAATTTGGTTATTCTCAAGTACTGCTCTTGCTTCTTCGGTAGCAGGACGATAACCCTTTTCCAATAGTTCTTTAATATAAATCTTGTTATACACGAATGAGAATATGATTCCGCTAATCCAAGCTCCGATTCCCAACGTAAATGGACCGACGACGGCAGAAATAATAAACATGATAACTGCCCACTTCAGATCGCCTCGAAACAAAGCTGGGAAGAAGGCAAAGAATAGCGTCGTCCAGCTAAAGCCTACCTTCACTTGTTTCGTTACCCCAGCATCATTCTTCAGATAAATCTTCATGATTCACACTCCAACGATTAGTGAAAAAAGAAGTCGTACTCCAACATCCGAAGTAGTTCTTATGTAGTATCTCTCATGGTTAATCCGAATCTTTTCTCCTAAGACCATATTACCATTTGATGGGATGGAAGTTAATCACTTTTTTTAGATATTGTCGAAAAAAGATGTAGAATCTTACATCTATATCTTTCTTTCGCGCTCGATCCATTTGAACCGATTCCGGGATCATGTTTATACTATAGGAAATCTATACATAAAGGAGTGGATCAAGATGAACTACCGCCGTCTTGGCAACAGCGGACTGAAAGTTTCGGAGCTCGGTCTTGGCACGAACGCTTTTGGCAAAAGAGCCGATCAAGAGACATCCACCCGCATCATAGACCATGCACTGGACCATGGCATCAATTTCATCGATACCGCGAATATTTATGCAGGCTCGGAATCCGAGCGCATCATCGGGGAGGCGCTTGCCGGCAAACGCCATAACGTCGTATTAGCCACGAAAGCCGGACTCGTGAACGGCCAAGGGCCGAACGAACGCGGTTCCTCCCGCTATCATCTGCAGCAAGAGCTGGAGAACAGCTTAAAGCGGCTGAAAACCGACTATGTGGACCTGTATCAGATCCATACGTTTGACCCGAATACGCCCCTTGAGGAAACCTTGCGCACGCTGGATGACATGGTGTCGTCGGGCAAGGTACGATATATCGGCGCTTCCAACTATGCCGCCTGGGAAATCATGAAGGCGCTTGGGATCAGCGAGCAGCGCGGATACGCCCGGTATGTATCCACCCAAACGAGTTATTCCCTGGCCGACCGTACGCCGGAGCTGGAGCTTGTTCCCCTCTGCCTCGATCAGGGCGTTGGCATCATCCCGTATTTCCCGCTTGCCGGCGGCATTCTCACCGGCAAATACGGTCAAGGCGCAAGCACGCCCTCCGGCTCCCGTGCGGAAACGGACCCTAACTTCAACCGCTTCCTGGAAGATCGCAATCTGAAGCTCGCACAGCAGGTCAGCCAGTTGGCTGCAGAGCATGGTCATTCCCCGAGTGCCCTGTCCTTAGCCTGGCTGATGAATCGTCCTGCCGTCTCCACTGTCATTGTCGGAGCTACGAAAACCGAGCAGCTGGATGATAACCTGAAGAGCCTGGATATTGAGATCGATGAAGCACTGGGTTCCAGCCTGGATGAAATCAGCGACGACTTTGTTTATGCCAAGCCCTTCGCCACTTACCGGCTGGGGTAAATAGCGTGTAATTCAAATGTAAAGAGCTGTGCCAGGGACTAATGAATTCCCTGGCACAGCTCTTTTTTTCAATAGTAGAAGCCTTTATTTAGACGGCACATCACCAATCATCCCTGATGCTGAGAGCATCCGCAGAAGCATGATTGCCGTTTCAGCCCGGGTCATATTACTGTGCGGCCTCAACTTGCCATCATAACCGCTCATGATTCCACTTCCGACCACATCCACTGCAGCCGCCTTCGCCCAACTTGCCCACTCGATACCGTCTTGGAAGGAACCTAGCGCAGCATCCGAATCCGAGCTGCCGGATATCAGGTCAACCCCTGCAATTTCTAGGGCTCTTGCGACAATGACCGCAGCCTCCTGCCTTGATATCAGGTTATCCGGCAAGAAGGTGCCGTCGGCATAGCCGTGAATAAGCCCACTCTTGCTTGCCGCCGATACGGCCCCCAAGTACCAGTCCCGGGAAGTTACGTCTTGAAATGTGCTGGTGCTTCCCTGCTCTGTTAAACCGAGTGAGCGAACCATCATGGAGACGAATTCCGCACGGGTGACTGGTGCATCCGGATGGAACCCGGCAGCATCTCTGCCGCTTACAATAAGGCGTGAGGCCATCTCGTTCACCGCTGCCTCGGCCCAATGGCCTGTCATATCCGGTAATCCTTCGGTATGGCTGACCAAGGCATACGTACCATTATTCAAACCTTGGATGATAGCGTACGTTTTGCCTTCACGTGTTGTCAACCGGGTTGGCGCGTGATGGACGTTTCCTTTTTCGTCCAAAAACACGGCGGTTGTCACGACTTTCGCGGCGGATTCTTCTTGAAGGGGAATCTCGAGCACCACGTAAGCAGAATAGGAATCTCCGCCCAACGGCTTCCCTTGATCATAGGCTATAATCCTAACATCAATGAAGCCATAAGTTGTACCAAGATCATTCGCATTCCCGGTTTGCTTCAGCTTTGCGCTGAGCGCTATTTCGCTTTTGGTAAGTACAAGATGAAGTGTTCCTTCTTTTGTTGCCGCAGCTTTGCCGAGCTGTCCTGAAATAGCCTGACCTGGAATACGGGCGCTGCCTGCCGAGGTCTCGAATTCGATCATCGCGCTGCTTCCTTCAAGCGCTTTTGCGGACTGGTTGTCCAGGACCAGCACGGCTTGATCGAGATCGTCCGTGGCGTGAAGACGCACAATCGGTCGACGGTTCTTCTCTTTGATCAGCAGTGATTGCAGTCTATCTCCGTTCACCTTGACAGTCAACACGGCCTGCCCATTCTTCTCTTTCGTTAACGTTGATGATATCATGCCGTTCTGTAATACATCATTTATATACGACGTTACGCGGCTGCTCTCTGTGGAGCTCTGCCCCGAACCTGACCCTTGACTTGCTTGGGAACCCTCACCACCGCTTGGTCCTTGACCTCCAGGAGAGTCAGATCCACCGCCTGGCGTACCAGGATGAGGTGGATTCCCAGGTTCAGGCTCAGGGGAAGCGGCTGCCTCTCTGTTCACGTCCACCGTGTATGTCTTTGTCGTCCCATTCTGAGCCGTAACCACGAGATGAATGCTGTTACTTCCTACTGCTAGGCTGACCGGATCTGACGGCTGCCCGGCGGATACGGCCTTGCCGTTCATCGTCACCTTTGCCTGAGGATCGGAAACGCTCGGCGTTATGCTGATCTCCGTTATACGGTTTCCAACCTGGCTAATGTAGCTTGTGACAGCAGGGTTGAATGCCGGAGCGAGCGTTCCATGAGATAATGCTAATCCGCTTAAATCCGCATCGCTCGGAACGGGAATCTCAGCACCGGCCGGCCTTGCGCTCACTTCTTCTGAAAATGCGCTGGAGCCCCCATCATTTCCTGCTTTAACCGCAAAATAATACGTCGTTCCATTCAGTAAATCACCTGCTGAATACGTAGTATCCGTGACCGTTGCGATCGGTGCTGTTCCATATACGCCGGATTCCGTCCCGGAATAAATATCGTAATAGGTAGCCCCCGTTACGGTAGACCATTGCAAGGTCACTTCACCATCTCCAGCTCTAGCACTCAAGCTTGCAGGAGCAGGCGGCGCTGAAACAGATTCTTTTTCCGTTATAAAGCTCCAATCTTGAGGACCCTTCATGCCTTCATAGAAGTTGCCTGCAGCGTCTTGAAATGCATCCTCCTCTATCTCTACATAATAACGCGTAAAGTACGACAGACGTTGAGACAGACTTACCGCTACCTTCTCATCGACCACCCTGACATGAGAACCGTCTGTCACTTCGATCGACTCGATTTTGTGATGGTCCTCCGCCCTCATAATCGATATGTACTTGCCACTAACTCCGGTTACGGGTTCATTGAACTTGAATTCAAGCTTCGTTTCGATCGACACCTCATCAGCCAGATTCGCAGGCGTCCGATCCACCACGACAGGCGAATCCGCATCGATCCATTTGGCATACAGCGTCAGGTTAGCCAGAATCGGTGCCGCGAAATCAAATGGAAGCTGGAAGGATTGATCCATATACCATCCCCCGAAGGCATAACCGGGTTTCACTGGATCGACGGGCTGGGTTACGGTCGTAGCATAAGGGACGACCGCCTCCACCACGGGCGAACCCCCGTTGCTGTCGAACGTCACGGTTTTTGGGAAATAGATCGAGAAATGAACCTGAGTCTTATTCCCAGCACGGTCGGTTACGACGAGATCAAATACCCCTTCCGTGTTTACCTTGTCTCCGCTCTGGAACGCTTGCTGATTGAGCGTCGCGCTCCCTTCATTAAAGAAGATTTGCCGCTCCCGATCATACTGGCCTCCATCTGCCACGCCTGTAACCAGAGGTGCGGTTTGGTCGATCTCAAAATCGGCCTTGACCGTTTTGCCGCGAGGCGACTCGACGACCAGCTTATACTGGCCATCTTTGCGGATGGTCGTGGCGCTGACAAAAGGCTGCCCGTCCAACGTTCCCGTGCCATTGGTATAAACGGGCGTCACTTCGTGATTATATAGCCCTCCATCGGTTACTCCACTTATCGTCGGCTCAATCTCCGTAACGTTGATGTTAACGATGGCTGTGCCACTGCTCTTATTATGATTGCTCGCTATATATGTAAAAGAATCTGTACCAACAAAATCGACATCCGGTGTATAAGTAAACGAGCCATTCTTATGAAATGTGATCTTTCCATGAGCAGGCGAATTCAATATTTTGGCTGTCAGAACATTGGAATCATTACTCATCACCCCAGGGGATGGTACTGTTAATGGTGTGGAAACATCTGTTGTATATTGGTCGGAAACAGTTACAGGCTGAACTTGCTGCAGGGTTGGAACGTATCCGTAATGGGATACGTAATACTGCGTCAAAGGTTTGCCTCTCAGATCAGGAATTCCAAAGGTTTGGTTCGGAGTTCCCCCAAACTTGTTGCCGATTAACTCATAAAGTGCCCTATTCTCTGCAACATTTACAAGCTTGCCATCCGCCTTATAGGATGCTAGCCCAGGGATTTCCAAAGGAAAAATGCGTATCTCGCCAGCATACACCTCACCAGCGCTGCCTGGATGTATCCCTGCCTTGGCGGCGTAATACCGGATGTTGGGCTGCACAGGGTTAATCTGCGGTAATTTAAAGCTACCCTGACTGTCTTGGCCGAATGTAGTACCGTACACACTGTATAGAGGATCAGAATCACTTAAAACGGTGCCATCAGTCGTCACCCAGTTATCATTCATCTCCATGTTGTAGGGAAAAAGTCGAAGCTCCCCCAGCATCGTATTGTCGGTCAAGTCACTGCTGCCTCTCGGATATAATCCCTCAGCCGCGATATAGTACCCCATACCCGGCACCGGTTCTTCCTCCCGTAAATCAGGCAATGCAAACGTCTTGCTGCCATCCCCGCCAAAGTTGTTGCCCAATAGAGTATACAAAGCCGAATTTTCCAGACTTATCGTTAACACTTGCCCTGCACAGTATATCCACCCTTCGGGACCGTTCTTGTAAGGAAATAGACGGATCTCCCCCAGATATTGAGCGTCTAGAAGATTAGCCCTAACCGTCTTCGGAGACGCGAGCACACCCAATACAACCTCTAAACCTATTAGAATGGACAACATCACCTTCAGCCATTTCGCGGATGCTATTCGCCTTCGTTTTTGCATATTGCTGCTTCTCCCCCTAATACATTTGTCCTATTTCAGTAATATAATACTAATGAGTAGTATAACATTACTAGAAAGTATTATAAATGGTAGACGATATAATTCAAGGAGAAAATGTCTTCTAATAGAGGGATTCATTAGCTAAAGAGACACGCAAAAAAGATGGCCCCTGAACCGAGTCAGAAGCCATCTTATATACATCTTTCTATCTGTCCTCGGATTCTCTTATTCCCAAGGATCCATGCGATAAACGTCTTAGTTCTTAGTCGATTTACTTCCCTATTTCAAAATCTCTTCAATGCGAGTTTGAACCTCTTCGCTGAGCTCAATGCCGGATGCCTTCGCGTTCTCGCTAACCTGCTCCGGACGGCTTGCGCCGACAAGCGCACTGGATACGTTCGGCTGGCGCAGAATCCAGGCAAGCGCCAGATTGCCTACGGATACTTCAAGCTCTGCCGCAATCTTCTCCAGCTCGCGAACCTTCGCGATTTTCTCCTCGGTAATGCCTTTACGCATCCATTCCAGCTTCGCGGCACGGCTGCCTTCTGGAATATCGGAAGCTGAGGTATACTTGCCCGTCAACAGACCTTGCGCCAGCGGAGAGAATACGACCTGCCCAATGCCGGAACGCTCGCTCAGCGGAATGATTTCCTTCTCAATGTAACGTTCAAACATATTGTAGATGGGTTGATTGACCACGATGCGGTCGAGCAGGTAACGATCCGCTACCGTCAACGCTTCTGCTATTTGCGATGCCTGCCACTCGCTGACGCCGACATAGAGTACCTTGCCCTGGCGGACAAGGTCGTCGATCGCGCGAAGCGTCTCGTCAAGTGGCGTTTCCGGATCATGACGGTGGCAGTAGAAAATATCCACGTAATCATGGCCAAGCCGCTTCAAGCTGGCATGTGCCTGCTCCATAATGTGCTTGCGGGACAAGCCGCGATCGTTCGGGCCATCGCCCATAGGCCAAAATGCCTTTGTCGCCAGCACGTAAGACTCGCGCGGATACGCTTTCAGGGTTTCGCCAACCAACTCTTCGGCTGCACCTTTCTCATATACATTCGCCGTATCAAAAAAGTTAATGCCCAGATCATAAGCCGTTTTAATTGCGTTAACCGCATTCTCGCGTTCAACATAACCACCGTATGTAAGCCAGCTTCCCAAGCTGATCTCACTGACCTTGAGACCTGTGCGTCCTAATCTTCTGTATTTCATGGTAACTCCTCCTTCAATAGAATTACTTGAATGCTACATTTGCTATTTTAAAGTAGTTCCTATTCCCAGGGAAGAAGTGAAATGTTCTTCACTATATTATAGAAAGGATAGCTGATATACTTGAGTATAGTTAATAGAATACCGGAAGGAGCCTACTGTTATGGGAAATAAATCGAGCAGTTACATACCGAAAATTCCCGAACATATCGAATGTAATATCGAAAAAACGCTGCTGGTCTTAGGCGGAAAATGGGCATTTCTCGTCATCCGCGAGCTCTTTGGCGGCACGAAACGATTTGGCGAGCTGCAGCGGCAAATCCCGAATGTCAGTCCGCGGGCACTGACCACGACGCTTCGCCATCTGGAGGAACAGGGCGTGCTTGAACGCGAAGTATTCCCTACCGTTCCGGTTACAGTGGAATACACGCTGACACCCAAAGGCATGGACCTTCATGTCATCTGCAAGGAAATGAAGCTGTGGGCGGCTCGGTGGACTTGAATTCAATGCCTAACAGCGTCCGGCAAACGCCGGGCTCGGCGGTTACGGTTAGCTCAAAAATAAAGCAGCGGCGGTTCCCTTTGAACGGAATCCGCCGCTGCTTTTTAAAGCTTGCTATTTTTTTATGATTGTTTTTTTATGATTGTAGATTTCATTTAATCGTTATTGTTTTGATTGCCGCGGGATTCTCCGCCCTTGCGGCCGATTTCCTCATAGAATTCCTTATCATGGGACTCTGATGTGGCTTCTCCGCCTTTACGGCCGATTTCTTGATAAAACTCCTTGTCGTGATTCTTGGCCGTTGCTTCGCCGCCCTTGCGTCCCGCTTCTTCTCTGCTCATTTTGTTACCGTTGTTGTTAGCCACTGTTCATCACTCCTAAGTTGTTTTTTTGTTGCTGCTATGTCATGTATTTAACCCTTCCGATAAATTCTAAACACCCTTAAAAATGATAAAAGCCGCGACCCGCGCGGCTTAATCACCCTATTTACGTCAGATGCGCATACGCCTCCGCAGCCGCACGCAGATAATAAGCCAGCCCCGTTTGCCGCTCCTCCAGCATCCGGAGATGAAAGTCATCATTCAGGAAAAACTTCGTTTGACCCGCAAAATCCGCAGCCGTAAAGGCGTGGCCCTGCTCATTCATAAACTGCAGATGATCCCGAATCGAATCCCGTACTCGCACATCATCGTACTTAATCCCCGTTTTCAACGCATTTGCCATGCCTGCCATAAAGGCAGCCGCTTCCCTTGCCTGCTCGTTCATGCTTGGAACATCAACGGGTTCGCTCTCGAGCAAATCCACATCATACTGCCCTTTCAGATGCTCATTTTGCTCTGCTAAGGCTTCCTTCCATTCTTCTTCGCTCTCAAAACCTTTGAACAATTCCTGAGGCTCCATGCGCTTGCCCTCCTCCGTACTGGTTAAGGATATTCTTAAGGTTTTCAGAATCGTATCCAATCGATCTGCGCGATCCATCAGCTGCTTCTCCTGTTGTAACAGCATCTTCCGCCGCTCAGGGGCCTTCTCCATCAGTGCCTTGATTTGATCCAACGAAAAATCCATTTCCCTGTAAAACAAAATGTGCTGCAATCGCTCCAGCTCGGCAGTACCGTACAAGCGATAACCCGCTTCACTGATCTCGGCAGGCAAGAGCAGGCCGATTTTATGATAATGATGCAGCGCTTTGATGGTCACCCCGGACAGCTCCGAAACCTCTTTTACCGTGTATAACATACGCTGGTTCCCTCCTTCGACTTCCAGTCTAAGGTCTCCCCTTGGAGGAGAGTCAACCCGTTTATCCGACCGGAATATATCGACTTTCCCGAATCGTTTTTCCGGGAAAATATGATTTTTGTTCATTATTTTGCTAGAATGGTCAATTATGCAGTAGAACAACAGAAAGGATGTTATAGGAACTATGAAAAGGAAATGGTTAAAATACACCATGCTCTTATTATCCGTTGGAATCTTGGGGATTATCTCGTACTATACCTACGCTATTATACAATTCTCAAACCAAATTTCGACCGCTTCGAATTCGGCGGAGCAGGCGGATACTTCGGGCGCCGCGTCGGAGGAAATCATCGAAATACCCAAGTGGGAGGGTAAAGAACGCATTAATATTCTCCTGATTGGAGGAGACTCCCGGGGAGACGATGCCGGCAGATCCGACACCATGCTGGTTGCCTCCATCGATCCTGTCACGAAAAGAGCCCACTTGTTCTCGATTTTGCGAGATACCTATGTGGAAATCCCCGGCCATGGCAAAGGACGGCTGAATTCGGCATTTGCTTACGGCGGAATCGAGCTGACCAGACAAACCATCAGCGATTTATTGGACATGCCCATACATAAATATGTTTACACCGATTTTGTCGGATTCATAGCCCTGGTCGACGCCATTGGCGGAGTCGACATTGAAGTTGAGAAAGATATGTATTACACAAGCAAAGCGGACAAGCATATGTACGACATCGATTTAAAGCAAGGGCTGCAGCACCTCGACGGCAAGATGGCGCTGCAATACGTCCGGTTCCGGCACGATGCGAAGTCCGATTTTGCCCGTACGGAACGACAACGGATTCTTATGACGGAAGTCGCCAAAAAGATGCAGACCACAGGCTCTTTGTTCAAGCTGCCCAGCATCCTGGATTCAATCGCGCCATACATCGAAACCGATCTAAGCCCCAAAGAAATGCTGAAGCTGATGGCTCTCGGTTTTGATGTGAATATGGATAAAATCGACCAGCAGCAGCTTCCGCCGTTCTCACTGCTGACAAACGAGAAGGCCGGACGGGCACAAGTGCTCGGCGTAGATAAAACGAAACTGCGGCAGTATGTGAAGCAGTTATTCGAAAATGACGCTGCTCAATAACATAACGATCATCAAAGAGGGCATATAGATAGCCCTCTTTTTTTTGCGTTAAATCTCCTATACGGTTCGTGGACGCTCATGCAATAAATCCGAAGGAGCGCTGCCCGTGACTCGTTTATAAATTCTATAGAAATAGGAGAGGTCCTGATATCCGAGAAATACGGCAATCTCCTGTACCGTCAGCTGCGATTCCGTTAACAAATACACTGCCCGTTTGATCCGCTGGGCGTGCACGTACTGGCTGATGGTCTGCCCCGTAACACTCTTAAAGAGTACCGCTGCGTAATTGGGGGTTTTGCCGATGGCATCGCCCAGCTCTTCTTTCGTTATTTTCTCACGGTAATGCCGCTCAATATAAGACTTCATCCGTTCCACATGCAAGTGCTTCTCCGGCGTAATGACGCCCTTGTCCAGCTCACGACTGATATAAATCAACACTTCTGTCAATAATGCTTCTATCATCAAGACATAATAAGATGGGCGTTCCTGCCACTGCTGATGGATCACCTTCAACCGTTCGCGGATCAACTCATAACAGCCGGGTTTATGTTTTAATGCTTCTTCTCGTTCAAGCACCGATAATCCCGTCGATAGCTGGTCTGTCCACTCAACGGCGATTTGCGTGTGCGTCACGGTAGGGATGCTTTTGCCATAATACGGAACATCGGCTGGAATAAGCAGCAACTCCCCTTTCTCCATAATCTGCTTATCGCCATTCACCCAATATACACATTTTCCATATGTCACAAGGCTTAAGCGCCATGCTCGCTTCTCATGGTCAGCTTCTTCATACCAATCGACACCGCTAATTTGTTTTACTTCTACCGGAGTGATCATAACCCACCTCAAATACGATACTATAATCCATTCATTGTACTATAGTTCATATCATGATTCGACAAGACAGGCTACAATGTGATCATTAGGGTAGTTTGAATGAGCTCGAATGCTGCAAAAAAGCTGAAGAGTGCAAATACAAAGGAGGAACAAACAGCCATGCTAAAAACCAAAATCATTTGTACGATGGGACCCGCATGCGATTCCATTGAGCTGTTGAAAAACATGATTCAGGAGGGAATGACCGTTGCCCGCTTGAATATGGCACACGGAGAGCCGGAAGATCACGTGGCCCGTATCCGGAATGTTCGCCAGGCCGCATCCGAATTAAACACGTATGTGCCCATCATGATGGACATTAAAGGACCCGAGGTACGGATCGGCAAGCTGAAGGAGGCTTCCTGCCTGCTGAAGCCAGGTGAGGAGCTAATCCTGACTACAGAAGAAATTCTGGGCGATGCACACCGCATTTCGGTCAATTATGACGAATTAAATCTAGTGGTTAAGCCGGGAGACCGTATCTTGATTGATGATGGCCTCGTAGACCTGAACGTTCTCCGTGTTGATGGGAAGGACATTCACTGTAAAATCATTAGCGGCGGCGTGCTTAAACCGCGTAAAGGTGTCAACCTCCCCGGAATCAAAACGACACTTCCTGGGGTCACCGAGCGTGACGTCATGCATATCGGCTTCGGTCTCGAGAACGACATTGAGATCATTGCCGCTTCTTTTGTCCGCCATGGCGACAACATCCGTGAGATTCGCAGCATCCTGAAGGAACGCGGCGCGGATCATGTACAGATCATCTCCAAGATTGAAAATGAAGAGGGGATGCAGAACCTGGATGACATTATTGAAGCATCCGACGGAATTATGGTCGCTCGCGGAGACCTTGGCGTAGAAGTGCCAATTGAAGAAGTACCTATGATGCAAAAAGAAATGATCGATAAATGCAACCTGGCCGGCAAACCGGTAATCGTGGCAACGCACATGCTGGAATCGATGCAGGTCAATCCCCGCCCGACCCGCTCCGAGGTGAGCGACGTGGCTAACGCCGTTATCCAGGGTGCTGACGTGGTCATGCTGTCCGGAGAATCCGCCGCGGGCAAATATCCGGTGGAATCCGTGCGCACGATGGCCGCAGTCGCCCGCCGTGCCGAAACGATGATCGATTATAAAGACCAATTCGCTTTCAAATCCAGACAGCAAGTAGCCGATATTACCGAGGTTATTAGTCAGGGTGCGGTTAGCTCCTCCCTCGTGCTGAATGCCAAAGCTATCATTACGTCAACGGAGAGCGGATTTACGGCGCGGATGATTTCGAAATATCGGCCACAAGCACCAATTATCGCGGTTACACAGCATGAAGAAGTGCTGGCCAAAATCTGCTTGCTCTCCGGCGTCATTCCGGTAAAAGGCGACAAGGTCACAACGACGGACGAAATGTTCGAATCCGCGACCCGCAATGCCATCAAGACAGGTTACATCGAAAAAGGCGACATTATCGTATTGTCTGCAGGCGTGCCGATCGGTCAATCCGGTAACACGAATCTGATTAAGGTTATGCAAGTGTAACGGGTACTCTGAAAAAAGACCTCTTCGTAAATATTTTCGGTGCCAATCCATCCCTCTAGGCATATAACTAATTCAGAGGAATCAGCGCGAAGAATGAATTATCGCTGCCGTAATGGATGAACCGAGCATGTTATCGGGAGGTCTTACAAATATGCGTATACCGTATCATTCCATGGAGGACCAGTGGCAGCAGCCTGCCGCCCTTCATGATAAGCAAGCCCATAGCTATACAAGTCCGTACCAGATCCTCTTCCATTGGAACCGCCTGGACTGGAACTTCCCGAATGCTGCGATGAAGCAGCGATTCGAGGAGCATCAGTATTGGAAGCATTGCATGCCCGCAGGCGTCAAAGTGGACCTAAAGGGACGCTTCTATGTATCGGTTCCGCGCTGGGCGGAAGGGATTCCCGCTACGCTGAACACCATTGTGATGGTGAACGGCAAGCCCGTACTGGAGGCTTTTCCAAGCTGGGAGTGGAATACGCCAGGGGATGTGCGAAAGTTGCAATCCGTCCTTGGCTACGAAATTGATGAGCATCATCGGATGTGGATTCTGGATCAAGGAAAAATCGCATACGATACTTCGCCCGAAGGCTCGCAAAAACTGGTCATCTGGGATCTGAACGCTAACCGCCTGCTCGATTCCATTGTCATTCCGGATGATATTGCCCCTCCCCGAACATCGTTCCTGAACGACATCGTGGTGGATAACCGAAACGGCTATGCCTATATCACCGATTCGGGCTCTGGCTGGCCGGACCATCCGCTGTATGGCGGAATTATCGTCTACAATATGAGAACGAAGAAATTTCGGCGTGTGCTCGACAGTCATTACAGTACGCAGGACGTGCCCCGATTCCGGTTTGAGATTGATACCGAGCCGGTATACCGCGACAAGCCGATCCGGACCGGCGCCGACGGCATAGCATTATCCGCGGATCGCGGAACTCTATTCTACTGCCAGGTAACGGGGCGCAATCTGTACGCTATCGATACAGGACTGCTGCGGAATTTCAATATTCCCGATTCAATCATCCGGAATTCCGTTCAGACCCTGGGCAGCAAAGGAACGACAACCGACGGCATGCATGCCGACAATCAAGGCCATATATTCTACACCATGCTCGAAAGCAAGGGGATCGGTTACTATTCACCGTACACTCGCTCATTCAACAAGCTGCTGTCCGACGACAGGATGCTGTGGGTAGACGGGGTGGCTTTTGATCAATGCGGCTCCATCATCTTCAACAACAACCGCCTGCACCGCATGTTTGAAGAGCCGCAGCAGATCGACTGGGACGATCCTTACAATCTGATCATATGGAGAGCCTACATCGGGCAGGACGTGAAGTCCTATTTGTATGGTTGATGTTAAAGAAAAAAGGGTTAGGCAGATCGGGTGTTCATGCCCTCTGCTTAACCCTTTTGTTATATACCTGCAACGCTTGACCTCAATGACTGGCAACCTTTGCAGTCATTGACCTGTGTAAGCGATATGGTTGTCTGGCTCGATTATCCTAAAGCGACTGGTTCCTTCACTATGATCGGGCCCTTACCACGGCTCCCTGAACCCCTGCCTATCATTCTCGCAGATGCGCAACAGCTTCATTCGAAGCCCCTCATACCAAGGGGGAACATCCGTCAAATCGCTGTCCTCCAGGGAACGCAGCACTCTGGCAAATCCGTACAGCCGCTCGAATCGGCGAAATCTTGCAAACTCCGTCTCCAGCTCGTTATCCAAACTGCGGATGGAACGATACCCTCTCAGGAAAGCCCGTTTCTCTTCCTCCGACTCGGTATCCGCAAGAGCCGTCACGATATCCATCGCAAACCAGTGGTACATTGCATCGTCAAAATCGATAACGTGGAAAGAACGCTCCTTCGCTTCATAAAAGACATTATCCAACTGAAAATCATAATGGATTAAGCCATACGTCTGTCTCGACGATGGCATGAACTGCAGCCAGAGACTAACCCGGTGAAGCTCCTCAACAGCATCCTGCTCCTCGGGATGCCGCTGCAGCACCTGATCGATCATGTGCAATATGTCCTCTGCGCTTCGGCGTCTTACAGTTCCGGGTTCGTATTGGCTGGATAACGTATGCAGCCTTGCTAGCGATTTCCCCCAGTCCTTGAACTGGGTGGTCGTGAGATTGCCATCTAATGCAATCCCTGCAGCAGCGGAAAACACAACGCCGTGGTAATGTCCCTCGGGTGCCTGAACCGTTTCGATCCAATTCCCGTTCACAGAGGAAACCGGCGTGACAGAAGGATAGCCGTTCCTAACCAGATACAGCATAAATTCCAGCTCGGCCGTTATCTGCTCGATCTTGCTCTCCTCTTCATCATTAAACCTGAGGAAATATCGCTCTCCGTCACGCTCAAAAACATACACAAAGTTGGAGCTGGCCCGCCAGAACTTCAGTGTTCCCTCGTCAAACTCCCAGTTGCGGATGAGTTCGTGGGCTACCTTGTCTCCCGTTAATCCGCGAACCATCGTTGTTAACTTCATCATCTACTCTTTTTCCTCCCACTACATCCTGAGAGGACTTACACTTCGGCTTAAGTAACCAGCCCTCTCATCTGTACACCATTGTGAATATGAATCGTATTCAACAACGTCACCCCTTTCCGCACATAGACGCAAGCATGAGTCTTGCCTAATAGGTATTGTACAGGAGCCATATGTGGAGTGGATGGGAGAGAATAGATATAGGGGAAAAATACGAGGTGAGTTATTGGACCCCATCATCTCGACATCCAACTGATACGTATCTTTAAAAAATTGAATGGCTTCGGACTCCGCCTGAGATGATAATTCCTGTTCTTTTGGGCTATTCACGTTCTGACATCCTCCAATAAGTATAATAAGGACCAGCCACAAGCAGACCGCTGATATATCCCTCATGCAGAGGTTTCATAAAAGCAGGCAATCCCGTTCGGGCGTCATATTGGTCTATTGAGCTGAATAATGGATCTCCGTTCACCACGTCCACGTAAATTCCTGAGCTGGCGTTATTCCAATACGGATTATCATAGACAGGCTCGTCCAAGCCTTCTTGCGTCACCGGTATTGGAGAGCGGTAAGACGCCTGCGCAGCTCATCCTTATCCTGTTTTCGCCTCCAATGACGCTTCGCAAAAGAGTCCCGGCCGCGGAACCCTCATAATATCAGTTATCGTCTTACCAGTGGGTAGTATAGTAGTTCTGGTGGACATCAATCATTACTTTTCACTAGTATTTTGTGCAATCGATCCGTTATTGAGGTCTAGAAGAGGGGGATGATAAGCTAAGAATAGCAATAAGGAGCAGCCGGCCTATGGCTACTCCTTTGTACAAACATCTTGAGTAGGATTTCTCCTCCAAGATCAAGTCAGGAAAGAGAAAGTAACCCACTTAGGCGCCAATCTCAGGAGTGGGTTACTTTCGTCGTTATAACATTATTTTTGTTCCCCCACAGACCTTCCCCAGCTACAGCTAGCACCCTGCTGCATCAAGAACGAGTAGCAATACGCTCCTCCGGATATCGTGGTACTCGTCAGCATAACCTCTCCAAGCCGTTTCTCCTCTATGAGGACAAGCGATGAACGGGACCATAGCCTACATTCGCCCGCCTTGTCGGCTCGAATCTTCACCTGGGTCAGTTCACCTTCCTCCCAGCACATGTCGACAACAAAGCCGCCGCGGGCACGAAGCCCCTTCACCTCACCGCTGCTCCACTGCGGGGGCAGGGCCGGGATCAGCCTTAACTCTCCCGAATGCGACTGCAGCAGCATTTCGGCAACGCCGGCAATCCCGCCGAAATTACCGTCGATTTGAAAAGGCGGATGGCAATCCAGCAGATTCGGATAAGTTGAAGAAGCCAGCAGATTCACCAGATGCTCATACGCTTCCGCGCCCCGCTGCAGCCTGGCATAATAATTGATGATCCAGGCCCGGCTCCAGCCGGTATGGCCGCCGCCATTCGCAAGTCGTCGCTCCAAGGTCTTGTTCGCTGCCTCGGCAAGCTCAGGTGACTGAACGGGATCAATTTGCTCTCCCGGATACAGGGCGAACAGCTGCGAGATGTGCCGGTGTCCGGGATCGGCCTCCTCGTAATCATCCAGCCACTCCATGATCCCTCCCTGCCTTCCAATCCGCGGTGCCGGAATTTCTTGCAGCGCGGTTTGAAGCTCTTCAAGGAAGGAGTCCTTATCTCCGACAAGCTGGCCTGCCGCAAGACAGGCCCGAAACAAGCCCCTTGCAATCTGCGCATCCATAGCGGGTCCCATGCAGAGGCTGCCGACGGCTCCGTTCGGAAGTACAAATCGGTTCTCCGGCGAAACGGAAGGTCCGGTTATTCGTCTCCCTTCCTCATCCACAGTCATATAATCCAGCAGGAATATCGCCGCTTCCTTCATGACCGGATACGCTCGTTCCCGCAGGAAATCCGCATCCCCGCCAAACCGGTAATGCTCCCATAGATGAAGGCACAGCCAGGCGGCTCCCATCGGCCATATGGTACAGGTCATCAATATTCCTTCAGGCCGGGTCTCTCCCCAGAGATTGGTATTGTGATGAGCTGCGAAGCCACGGCAGCCATACATCTCGCGAGCCGTGTCCCGGCCATTCGGGAGCATGCGGTGAATCAGGTCAAACAGCGGCTCGTGGCATTCCGCCAGGCCCAGCAGCTCTGCCGGCCAATAGTTCATCTGAATATTCACATTGATTGTATACTTCGACTCCCAGGGCGGGGTGAAGCTGTCATTCCATATGCCCTGCAGGTTCGCTGCGAGAGATCCGGGTCTGGAGCAGGAGATGAGCAAATAGCGCCCGTACTGTACGTATAGAGCAATCAATTCGGGATCACTGTTTTCCGCAGAGGCACCTTCCGTCTTCACTCTATCCTTCAACAGATTCAGCCGCTGATCGGTAGACAGGGATGATAGATCGTCTTCCGCTCGGTTCGGAGTTTCAACTTGATCTGAATCGAAGAGTCGATCCTGCCCATTCGGAATGATATTTCCACTTTCGGTTAAGCTCGCTCTATTCACATCCTTCTTGCTGGAACCAAGGGTTAGCGAGAACCGTTCAAACTTCTCCCGATATTCCTCCAGATGGCGGCTTTCCAGCTCTTCGAACGACATGCCTGCCGTTTGATCCAGCTGTTCCAGACATACCTTGTCCGGCTGCTGACACCGAAAGGTCGTCTGGGCTGACAGCAGCAGCGTAACCGAATTCGCCCCTTCAACCGAGAGAAAATCACCGATGGTTCGGACCCTTCCTCCCTCAGCGACAGCACGTAGTGCCGTGCAGAAGGAGATGCCGTCCGCGCCGCATTCTCCCTTCATCAGCAAGGTATCATGCCCTAACGACTCCGTTCCGCTGTCAAAAGGGCGGCGCATCAGGTTCGCCGCAAACGTCAGCACTCCCGGCTGATCGGCAGTTAGGCGAACAACCATCACGCCATCCGGCTCACTGACAAAATACTGCCTGCGATAGCCTATGCCGCCCGAAGAATAGGATACGGTCACCATGGACCGCTCCAAATCCAGCTCTCGCTCATAATGCTCCACCGCTTCCTCGGCATCCAGGAACTTGAGCAGCAGATCGCCCAGCGGCTGGTAGGGCTGCTCGTATTTCGGGGATGAAGTCATCGCCATCCGGGCCAGGTGCTCAGCCTCGGCCTGACGTCCATCCCGCAGCATCTGCCTGATCTCGCTCAAATATTCGGTGGCGTCCGGGTTGGCTCCCCTTCCCGGCCCACCATACCAGAGGGAATCCTCGTTGAGCTGCACCCGCTCAAGCGAGGTCTTGCCAAAGACCATGCCGCCCAAACGCCCATTCCCGATGGGCAATGCCTCATTCCACTCCGCAGCCGGGGAAGCGTACCATAACCGCAAGCGCCGACTTACAGATGTGTCAGGCTGCGGCCATGGGGTTTCATGCCCTGCTGCCTCAATTTTGCCGTGCTGTCTTGTACGGTCAGACTCCGTTTGATACCCACCATGAAAACGTTCCGTACCTCTTCCTGTTGTCTCCATCTTCTCCATCTTCTCCATCTTCATACATGTCTCCCCTTCTTCGCGAAGAAGGGGACGATCAGCGTCTCCCCTGATAATCCCCTGTTCGCTATATATAATTAAGGCTGCTCTGGTATATCGATCGCACCGCCGCCCACAGGCGTACGGGCCAGATTATCCACCGCTTGCTGACCCAGACGATCCTTCAACTGCTGGACGAATAAACTCTGAATCGCTACATGCCGGTCGGCGTATTCCCAATAGCCGTCCTCACGCGGTCTTGAATCATAATCGTTTGGAACGAGCGGTTTCACGTTCAAACCGTCTTCAGTCGGGATATGGCCGATGACATAGTTTTGTGCCGTTGGAGGCTTCTGCGCAACAAGCCCGCCCTCGGTATTCCACATGACGTAATTCGCTCCCGCCCAGCCATGTCCGCTGCCAAGCCATCCGCGGTCGCGGACGCTGATGCGCGCACAGACGTTGTCGTACAGGCCGCCGGTGGACCAGCGGTGGTGCGGCTCGCTTGTATTGTATTCGCGAGTGGCCTTATTGTCGTACATGACATTCGGTCCTTGTACGCGGCTCTCAATGACATAAGCATGACGTGAAGTTTCCGTATAATTGCGCTGTACCAGATTTAATTGCCCCTGGATGAAAAAACTGTAACGACGACCGCCCGTAATCACACTGACCATGTCGTACGTTTCGCTGTCCTGCACGGTGACCCATTTGGCCTGCCGCCCGACCTGCACCAAGGCGTAGGAGAAATGGTAGCCGTCCACCTCGCGCACCCAGGCATTCTTCACGCTGTTCATCATAATGAAGCGCTCCGCATGTGCCTCATCGGAATAATACGGGGTATCCAGAACATCGTTATCCATCTTGGTATCGGTCTTGCTCGGATCAAAATCGGATATGGCGCGCATGTTCTCGATCCCGACCTGTTCGATTCGAGATTCATCCGTCGCCTTGAACAGCTTGCCTCCACCCCATTGACGTTCAATGGCATTTGCTAATGGAGCATCCACCGTAATCCGGTTGCCGTCGATGGCCGTAATGACGCGGTCAAAATCCAGATTGAACGGGGACCACTGCTGCGTTCCCCCGGTCCCTGGCCGCATGTAGATATGATCCATGCCGATCTCATGAATCCAGCGGTCATTCCCGATTCTTCGAACAATAACGGAGTCGCCCACCTGATAACCGGAGGCATTCTGGACATGGAAGGATCGGGAGCCTGCCGGAACGTACAGATCCTGTATGTCCGTCTCCGTCCCGTCCACAACAGCTGCACCGTTGGTTCCACCGACAACAATCAAATTTCTGGCCGTTGTGCCCGTACCGCGGATGATCGTGCCGTCCTCACTCTTGCCCTCACCCCGCAGCACGACCCCGCTGGACTGAATGTTCAGGGAACCGCCGACCAGATATGTGCCCTTCTTCAGCAGCACTGCCCCCCGGAAGCCGTCCGCATCACGAGGCAGCCGCGACACCTCATCAATCGCCGCTTGCAGCATCGCCGTATCATCCCCGCCGGTCGGCTGTACGGCAATTCTCGCCTGTACGTCGGGCAGTTTCACACCGCCACCCATATAACCGACGTTTGAGAAATCGATGATCCGGTTCCCCTTATAATCAGGAACGTATACCATCCTTCCGTCTTTTCCGGTATAGGCGATTTGGCTCTGACCTTCAGGAGTTCCCTTCTTGGGCATGACGGTATAAAACAAGCTGTCGAAGTAGGTTCCCCCGTCTGTGGTTTGGAAAGTCATCCGCACCTCGTACGTGCCCGGTACCTTCATCCCACCCGGAAGCGTTATCGATTGCGTTACCCCTGCCTGCAGCGCCTTCGTGCCCAGCGAACCTCTGGATTGACCGTCCTTGAACCATCTGGCGGATACAGTTCCATCCCTATTCGGAGCGATTGTTACGACTGGCAGCTCCTCGCCATCACCCAAGATCGCCGCCTCGCCAATCTTCTGGACCAACGCCTTATGCGTGAACGAGCTGAAGGCAATGTATTTCGCATCCTGGAACTCCTGATCATCCTTCACCACAATCCAGAAATCCGGTGTACGTATCCCTTGACCGTTAATGCTGATTTCCGCATATAACCGGGTCGCTCCTACCTTGACCCCCGTTACCGAACCTTCGGAAGTAACCGCAGCGCTGGTTCCCACGGCGTGATATTGAACCTGGCCTTGAGGCAGCGAAATCCATTCCCCGTTCCCCTGTTTGCCGCGCGCCTCCACGGCAGATGTGCCTCCAATGTCCAAGGTCAGTTCCTCATTGTTGGTATAAGGGGTTCCATCCGGCTTCACGAAGGCCAGCTCCGTTACATCGGACGGAATCCCTTGATCTCCATCCTGCATATAAAGCTCCAACTCCTTTAGCTGAACATTGAGATTTCGGCTTAGAAGCAGCGTTACCCGAATGTGGGAAGCGCTTACGGAATCAAACGTCATCACTTCCTGACCGTCCGCTCGAATGCCCCCATTTTTCGCATAGGCTCTGCTCCAAGACTCACCGTCACGGGAGTAATCGATCTCGATACTTCCCAAATGATCTCCCCGGTTTAAATCCAGGACGACCTGGTTGAAGGACTGCTCACTCCCCAGATCCACCTGTATGTATACACTCATGTCCTCACGGTCTGTGCTCGCCGGCTGCCAGTAGGTATCACGGCTACCGTCAACGGCCTTCCCGGCTTCACGCCCGCTGATCTCGGAACTGGCCGTCGCCTGCTTATTCCATGCCAGGTTGACCCGTTCCATCACATCCGGTGCAGCCGTTTCCCCCTGTATTGGCGGATTACCGAACGAAAACAGAAGAATACCCAGCAGCAGCATGAAACCTCCTCTTCTTACCTGCCTGTTACGCTTGCGTACCTGTCTCATCAATCATCACCCATCCTTTGTCATATGTAGTGATTACGATCTACCCGCGATTACATGATGCCCCCCTTTCAAACACCTCTTGATATGCTTCTATGATAAAACAGCCTCTGCTCGCTGGACCATGCCGTAATTTGCGGAATGGCCGTGTTTTTTTATGGAGTATCACAACGTAAGAAAACACAACCCGGAGCGAACGGAGCCTTATGCTAAGCTTTGCTTTGTCCGCTACAATGAGGCTGCAATGGATACGCCATTCTTGGATCGATAAGGAAGGAGTTTCGTTTATGGATCATGAGTTATCCCAGTCTCCGTCAGCGCCGTTTCATGCACAGCTTCATTCACCTGACGGGAATCTGCAGATCACGCTGAAACAGGAGCATAACGGCCCCCTCTTTTACTCGGTGATGAACAAGCGGGATCGAGTTCTTGAAAGGTCGCCGCTCGGACTGATAACCGACAAATACAAATTTCAGGAAGGCATACGCATCCAAGGGGTTGAGCACAACACGATCACGGAGCGTTACGAACTTGTGACCGGCAAACAAAAATCGCAGTCTTACGAAGCAAGCGAGATGGTGGTGCTGGCGTCTGTAGAGAATCATCAGGTGAGGATCCGTTTCCGTGCTTTTCATGACGGTGTCGCATTCCGGTACGAGCTGCTGCAAGGAGAAGGAGATATTCGCATCGAGTATGAGCTCTCCGGCTTCCATCTCCCGGAGGACCGAACGCTCAACGTCTGGGCTCAGCCGTTCATGCGGTGCTATGAACGAACCTACGACCATGCCATGCCGGATCATCTTCGGGGAGGACACTTCGGTTTCCCGTTGTTGGTCCAATCAGCAGAGGATCAATGGCTGCTGCTGACCGAAGCAGATGTGGACGGCGAATATGGCGCCAGCCATCTCGCAGCGGATGAGCACGACGGCCGGAAGCTCCGAACCTCCTTCGCCCCGGATCAGGAAACGCCGGTTGCTTCGCAGCTTCCGCTCTCGACCCCCTGGCGTGTTATGATCATCGGATCGCTTGGGGATCTGGTCTCTTCTTCGGTAACGACTCACCTATGCCCCCCGTCCGTGCTGCAAGACACCTCTTGGATCTCTCCGGGCCGAGCAGCCTGGTCCTGGTACGCAGAAGGCGATTCTTGCGGCGATATGAATATTCAACGGCAGCATGTGGATTTTGCCGCGGGGATGGGATGGGAATACAGTGTCGTTGACGGCGGCTGGGAAGGCACGCTGGATGCCCCGCAGCTCATCCATTACGCGAAGGAGCGCGGCGTCGGCATTTGGCTGTGGACACATTATAAAGGGCTGGATACAAAGGAACTCCGTGAGGAGAAATTATGCCTGTGGGCATCTTGGGGCGCCGTTGGCATCAAGGTCGACTTCTTCGACAGCGACAGCCAAGAGACGCTCCAGGTCTATGATGCCATTGCGGAATCCGCTGCCAGGCATCGGCTGATGGTCAATTTTCACGGTTCCACCAAACCAAGCGGCGAACACCGGACATGGCCTCACGTGATGACAAGAGAAGGCGTTTACGGTGCGGAATACTACCGGGCGCAGAGTGAAGGGCCTAACGCCACTCATCTCTGTACCTTGCCGTTTACGCGGAACGTGATCGGGTCCATGGATTTTACGCCGGTCACGTTCAGCAGGCGGACCACGACGACCCAAGGGCTTCAGCTGGCCCTTGCCATCCTCTTCGAATCCGGCATCCAGCATTATGCCGATACGATTTCCGTCTTCGCGGATCATCCGGGCAAGCCGCTGCTGGCCGCCGTTCCCGCCGTCTGGGATGAGACGCGGCTGCTGGAAGGTTATCCGGGCCGATTCGTTACGATAGCAAGACGATCGGGTACGGAATGGTTTGTCGCCTCCATCTGTGCCGCAGGAGGACGAGACGTCCATATTCCGCTGGATTTCCTTGAGGACCACCAAACCTACCAAGCCGTGATCTATCAGGAACAGGCGGAAGCAGACGAATATCGATATCGTTCCGTTCTTCCTCCCATTGAGGTTCACACGGAAACGTGCTGCGCCAAGGATACCATCAAGATACGTCTCAAGGTGTATGGCGGCGTATCCATCCATCTTACGCCGCAAGCGGAGAACAAGTAAGCCAATCATTCTTGCGAGATAAGAAGGGGAAGCCTCTGAAGGTTATGCTTTCTTATCACCTCAAAAAGCACAAGGCCTAACCTCCAATACGGAAGCAGGCCTTGTGCTAAACACGCGGCGGACATGGCATGACCATGCGGATGGTAGTTCCTGTCCCCTCGCCCGCCGAGGTTACACGAAGTCCGTAACTCTCGCCGAATACCAGCTGAATCCGCCGATGCACATTCAGCAGCCCGATACCTCCGGTACCGCTAAGGTTCAGGGAGGACTCAGGCACATGATTCACATGATCGTACTCGTAGGACAGCCGTGCCGCAACCTCGCGCAGCTGTTCATCGGTCATGCCGATGCCGTTATCCCTCACGCTGACCCAGAAGGAATCATCGTCGCACCCGGCAGCGATAATGATGTACTGCAATGCTTCGATGCCGTCCGGAAAGGCATGCTGGAATGCATTTTCAATTAAAGGCTGGAGCGTCAACCGCACCATTTTGTACAGGAGCAGCTCATGGGGAACCTCAACCCGCAGATCAAATTCCAGATCGTGCCGATGCTTCATGATCGTCATGTAGTTCAAAACGTGCTTGAGCTCATTCGCGACCGTGATCTCCTCCAGCGACGTCAGCAAGGAGTACCGCATCATAAAGCCAAGAGAGGACACCATTTCGGTAATCTCCGATGAGCCTTCAACCTCGGCATAACACACGATGGTCTCCAGCGTGTTGTACATGAAATGCGGATTGATCTGGAGCTGAAGCGCCTGGAACTCGGCCTTCTGCCGTTCGATAATCGTCTTCTGCTGCTGCAGTTCGGTCTCGTATACCCGCTCGATTAATTCCGACAGCCGGGTCACCATCAGATTGTACCGCTGCATCATTTCCGTCAGCTCGTCCTCGCGTTTAGGAAGCTCCAAGGGAATCCACCGCCCCTGCTCCGTCTGGCGCATCCCGCGGATAATCGTCTGGATGGGCTGGGTAATGGAACGAGTGAAACGGTAAGCAAGCAGACAAGCAGCAATGAGGCTGATCAAGCCGATCGTCCAGACCGTAGAACGAATGCTGGCTATCGGTTTGCGCCACTCCTCCAGCGGCAACGAAGCAACCAGACGCCATCCGGAATAGGGAGACATCCGCGTCATGAACACTCTCTGCTCTCCATCGGCCGTCGTATATTTGAAGGATTCCTCGTCTGCGCCCATGATGGCGGCCGTCAGCTTCGGATCCTCGGCCGGAGACGAGGCTTCATGCTCCAGTCCCTCAGGTTGATAGACTACATGGCCGCTGGCATCCGCGATATAGAAGTATCCCCGTTCGCCCAGATCAATTCCTTTCCAGAGGGAGGATAACTCTTGGGAGCGCACTTCCATGGCTAGTACGCCTTTTTCCGCTGTGGAGGATAATCCCTTGATCAGTCTCGTCATGCGTACCACACTGCCGCTGCGTCCAGGTATAATACTCTCCGTGTGAATCATGAGACCGCTTTCATCTTTTGTGGTATTACGGAGATCCGTCAGCTGCTTTGCTTTCTCCTCTGCACTGAATACCGGTGCCGTAAAGTCAGAACCGAAGCTGTACGTGGCATGTCCGTTATAAGACAGGAGATACATGGTCAGCAACTCGGGCCCCCGTTCCATGAGGGGACGGAATACCGTATCCTTGATCGTGGAACTGATGTGATAGTACTCGTAATGGTCCGCCGGGTTAGGCAAATCTACGAATTTCTTCAATTCCCGGTTGGTCAATAAGGAGATCATCGTACGGTCGTAGGATTTAATGTACAGATCGGTATGGTTCAAGGCATTCTGCACGATTTGCGACATATGCCGGTCCAGCTGGCGGTCCAGCTCAGCTGATGAGCGCGTGTAGGTAACGATGCCGATCAACAAGGAAGTCAGCACAATGATGGATACAAAGTACAAAAACAACTTGCGGTACAGTTTATTTTTCATCCGTTAAAGCCCAGCATCGTCCGATATTCCGTCGGCGTATGTCCCGTTACCTTCTTGAACATTTTCGTAAAATGGGGATAATCCTCGTAACCGACGTTCGCCGCCACGTCGATGATCCGCATATGCGGCAGGGCCAGCAGCTCCTTCGCCCGCTCCATTCGCCGGTGAATCCGGTACCTTACAAAGGTATCCCCCGTCATCTTCTTAAACATTGCGCTAAAATACGTCGGCGTATAACCGGCCATCTCCGCCACTTCCTCAAGGGTGATCTCCTCGGACAGATGCGTGTCGATATACGATTTCACTTCATCCAGCGGATTCTTGAAATTCCCCCACCGCTGCGTAACCAGATCCGCGGTCATCTGCTTGACCCTTAACTCAAATTCGTTCAACAGCTGCTCCTGCACCGTGTGGTGACCGATCGGTTCAATCACCGAAACCTCCATATACCCCTTCGAGACGAGACGACGGAAAATCATGCCCACCGCGTCATCCAGCAGCTGCTGAAGCTGTGGGACGCTGAGTCCCGCCGCTTGCAGATGCGCTCTCCAATCGACCAACAGCCGATCGAGCTGTTCGGTCTGCAGCATCCAGATCTCCTGCCCGATATTTTCAATCCAATCGACATAGGAAGCCAGCGAGACAATGCCTTTATTGCGGTGTTTCACAATCGCGTCAAAGGTTTGGTGCAGCACCACGCCGGTAACCGGCTTTAGCAGATAATGCTTCACCCCGTAAGCCAGACATTGCTGTGCATATTGGAATTCGCCATAACCCGATATGACGATAATTTGAATATGCCCGTACAACTCATGAAGCTCCTGACACAGTTCCAGTCCGCCCATTCGGGGCATCCGGATATCGGTCAGCAGTACATCCGGCTCGAATTCCTTGATCAGGGAGAGCGCATGCTCACCATTCACGGCCGTGTCAATGGCATCAAACTGCAGACGGTAGGTCTCCGCCATCTTGACCAGCCCTCTTCGGATTACAGGTTCGTCGTCAGCAATAAGCAACCGCATATCATTTTAGCCTCCTGTATGTAGAAGAATAAGGTATGAGGCAAACATCGAATGGAACAAGAAGGTATCCGCAGCGGATACCTGTGATGGTAAGACCGGCAGATACCTTGATTTTTCATCCTTCGCTCATTTGGGTTAAACGCTTACATATCGGATCTATTGTACACGATATATGGAACAAACAGGAGATGCCCTACTTCCTATCTTGGGTATTATCTCGTGCGGTCTACGACGTTCTCCTTGTTCTTCCAACGCTCCGTCGCTTCCTTGATGATCTCATCCCCGCCCTTGGCACGGTATTCCTCCAGCACCTTCGGCCAATCGGAGATCGGCTGCTTGCCGTAGATCATCTTCACCATGCTGTCCAGGATGAATTTAGGTCCCGTATCTCCGGTCGAAGCCAGATCCGGGAACTTGGAGAAGCTGTTCAGATTCGCCATGAACGTAATACCGCCGCGGCCTTCATTGCTCAGCACATCACTGAAAGCCTTGATCACGTCCTGGCCATCCTCGGTAAGGGCCGTCTGCTTCTTATTATAGGTCAGCTCATGAACGAACCACAGCTGGTTGGCTCGGAAGCCCGCTTCATCCACCTCTTGTTTGGTCACTGGCCATTTATAGTTGATATTCCCGTTCTCCATTGTGTAATTCTCGCCTTCAATCCCGAAGGAGAAGAACATATCGGCTTCCTCCGTCAGCATCCAATCCAGGAATTTAATGATTTCGATGGCTTTCTCTTTTCCCACCTTGTTATTGATATAGTACGTGGTCGATACCGAACTGTATAAGCCGAGTCCGCCCTTGCCGTCCGGTCCGGTCGGGGATGAATAAATATCCACCTTCATCGAAGGATCCACTTCCTTCAGTTTGGTGCGGAACCCGATCAACCCCTCGCCGTTGGAGGCCCACATCCCGGATTTGCCGGCATTGATATTGCGTCCGTAATCCTCCTGAGAGAGCGAAGCGAAATCCTTCGGGATCAGACCCTCATCGTACATCGTCTTATACGTCTGGAGCGCCTTGCTCATGTTCTCGACATCGAAGAATTTCGGAACGGCCTCCCCATTCAGCTCCATGAACTGGAACGGCAGCACATCGTATGCCCCAAGGAAAGTATCCGCATATTTAAAGCCCTCACGGTATTGGTACGGGTGCTCTACACCCAGCTTCTTAAAGGCACGCAGCATATCCAGATACTCTTCCACGGTTTTAGGCGCTTCCTTGATGCCGGCCTTCTCCATGAGATCCGTGCGAATGAATGTGGCGCGGCGCGACGGATTTTCCAGCCAGGCCGGGATGCCGTAGATTTTGCCGTTATAGGATACTTCTTCCCACGCGGCCGGGGTGACCATCTTCATCAAATTCGGAGCATGTTCCTTGAGGAGATCATCCAGCGGCATGAACACCCCGGCTTCCACCGAGCCTGACATGGACCCTGTTGTTGGACCTCCCCGCATATTTCCCACAACGTCCGGGATTTCATTGCCTGCAAACATCAGACTCATCTTCTGATCAAATTCCTTGTGGGACATCAAGCGGATATCGAGATCTGTGTTTGTCATCTCTTCCAGCTTCAGCACCCATTTGTCCTTATTGATATCGGGTGACGATTCAATGTAGGTGTTGCCGCCCGTAGAGAAAGAAATCGAGAAGGACAGTTTGTTGGAGTCTGTACCTTGCTTCGTTTCTTCCGGCTTGGGACTGACAGTTCCTTCTTCCGGTTTCCCCCCGCATCCAGCGAGCAGTGACATCATCATGACGCTGATCAGTAAGACCGTCCAATTTTTTTTCATCAACCTCTCCCCTTTTTCACAAAAATAGACAAGTGGCTCATTCATGAGGTAAGCGCTTTCGTTAAATCCATTTCATCGTAGCTCATAACCCTCATATGCAGTATTGGCGTTCTTATTATGGGATTGTGTTCTTTTACGATCAAGATTTGATCGAACCGATGAGCATGCCCTTAATAAAATATTTCTGCAGGAACGGATAGACCAGGATGATCGGCAGCGTAGCGATCACAATCGTGGCCATCTTGATGCCCTCCGGGGACATGTTCGCCAGATTCTCAAACGTGGTGTCCATCTCTCCCATCTGATCGGTAATGACGATCTCTCTCAAACGAACCTGGAGCGGAAACAGTTGACGGCTATTGATATAGTATAGAGCGGACGAGTATGAATTCCAATGCGCAACGGCGTAAAACAACCCCATCGTCGCCATGACCGGCTTGGACAAAGGCAGCACGATGCTCGATATGATTCGCAGCTCCCCGCACCCGTCGATCCGGGCCGAATCAATAATTTCGTTCGGCAGATTCATGAAGAACGAGCGCATAATGAACAAGTTGTACGCGCTAATCGCGCCCGGAATAATCAGGGCCCATACCGTATCCAGCATGTTCAGCGATTTAATGAGCAGATAATTCGGAATCAAGGGCGCGCTGAAGATAAAAGTGACCAGCACGAGCATGAGAATGGCTTTTCGTCCCCGATATTCATTGCGCGACAGCGGATAGGCCAGCGAGGCCGTTGCGATCAGGTTGATCCCGGTCCCCACGACGGTCACGAATACGCTGATCAGAAAGGAACGCCATACGGAAGTATCGTTCAAGACGATCGCATAGTTGGAGAGCGTGAACTCCACCGGCCACAGGCCAACGTCTCCCCGTGAAATGGCCACATCACTGCTGAGCGATTGTGCCGCAACGTGCAGAATCGGGAATATCATGGCAGCCGACACAACGGCCAGGAAGATAAAGTTGAAAATTTCGAATACGGATTCACCTTTTGATCGTTTTATCATGTTTTCGGTCACCTGCCTAGTATAAGGAATTTCCGGTCGTTTTGCGGCTTATGGCGTTTCCGCCCACAATGAGCAGCAGCCCGATGAGAGATTTGAACAGCCCGATGGCCGTGGTGTAGCTGTACTGCTGTCCGAGCAGACCGACGCGGTAAATGTATGTATCCAGAATGTCGCCCTTATTCTCGTTCAAGGCATTCAGGAACACAAACACCCGCTCAAACCCGAAATCAAGGAAATTGCCGATGTTCAGCAGGAACAGAATCATAATCGTTGGCAGAATCGACGGAATCGTTATCGCCAGAGTCTGGCGCCACCGGTTTGCGCCGTCTACGCGCGCAGCTTCATACAGGTCCGGATTGATCCCGGCCAGCGCCGCCAGGTAAATGATCGTCCCCCATCCCGCTTCCTTCCAAATGCCGGAGCCGATCAGAATGCTGCGAATATAGCCTTCCTCGCCAAGGAAGTAAATCGGTTCGAGTCCCACCCACATCAGGATCTGATTGATGATGCCCGTGGTCGGAGATAGAATGCCTACCGCAATCCCCCCGATAATGACCCAGGACAGAAAGTGCGGCATGTAGATAACGGTTTGCAGCACCCGCTTATACAGGACAAGACGAATCTCGTTCAACAGCAAGGCCAGAATGATCGGGATTGGAAAAGCAAATACGATGCTGTACATCCCGATCAGAAGGGTGTTCCAGAAGATCCGCAGAAACTCTTCGTACTGAAACATGCGATAGAACTGATCCAGCCCCACCCATGGGCTTTCCCATATGCCTTTGAATAAGTTGTACTCCTGAAAAGCCATGGCGCTGCCAAATAAAGGGACATATTTAAATACCAAAAAATAGAGGATGCCCGGAATCGAGATGAGGTATATCGCCTTGTACTTGCGAAAGCTGGATAACCATTCCCGGCTCCGCGCTGACGGTGTTAGCCGCGTGCTTGGGTTGATGTTCGCCATAAGGACCTCCCGTTGTAAGTTTTCCTTCGTATTCATCGTATAAGCGGAGGGCCTTGGCAACAATGGCGGCATTTGTTTGTCGATGTGTTTTTTTACGATTGTGTTTAAGATGGGGATTTGAGGCGGAATAGAGAAAAAAGCCCTTCTGCTATCATGGTCTATCCGGCCATGGTAAGCAAAAGGGCTTATGGGGGAAATGAACGGAGAAGTAAAACGCAGCCGTACATGAGAGCATGGGCCGCTGAGTAATCGGACATTTCTCACCGCGTACACTCCCCATGCATGGTGCGGGTGCGCATCGCACGACGGTGGTCGACCACCCGTTTCAGGTGCTGTTTATCATGCTTCGAGTCGGATATGGATCGCTCTTATTCGTCGTCGTTCTCCGTAATCTCCCGAATCGGAATCGCCATGTTCCAGGTCTCCGTACAATCGTAAAACCCGCGGCTCCCGTCTGAAGTCGCAGCAAACATCCAGGCCGGACGACCGTCCTCCATAAGCAAAAACGGGCGTTCGAGGTTACCCATCAACCGTTCCGTGCCATCGTCCCACCGTACTCTGCGAGAGTACACGGGTTCCCCTGGTTTGGTTGTCATCTTCCACTGTTCCCCGTTCGCTGACCACGCATGGACTCCGCTATAGCGCTCCCCGCAGATGGAGCCGTCCATGTCCTTGGCAATCATTTCGTACCCGCGTGCCGTACGCCAAATGAAGGGGTCTTCAATATGAATCGCTGGGGGAAACAGCGGTTCAGGCTGACGGGTGTAAGGACCGTACACCGATTCGGCGCAGGCCAAGCCCAACTGCATGTTGCCATAAGAATGCCCTTCATAGGGACGAGATTTATAGATGAGCTTCACCGAACCGTCCTCATGAACACAGGGGGCAGGATTAGACACCAAGAAGCTGTCAAAATGATTCGGACGCGGCAACAGAACCGGATGGTCCCTCCGTGTCCAAGGGCCGGTTATGGAAGGAGCGGTCGCAACCCCGATCCGTTTGTTCGCCCTGGCAGCCACGACGAGCGGATCATTCGGAAGCAGAGGCTCCCCTTCTTCAGGTAGGGGAAACGGAAACGTCGTGCCCATGTAATAGAGGAGGTATGAGCCCTCAACCTTCACGATATGCGGGTTGTGCACGCTGCATCCGTCCCAATAGGCCGGGGATCTGGCCCCGAGTACCGTCTCCTCGTATACATACGGCCCGGCCGGATGGTCGGAGACCGCACGGACGATCTCCGAGGCCGCAAGCCAGCCGGGATGCATAGGCAATGATTTCGGCCAGCGCGAAGCAAACATATGGTACCGGCCATCCTCACCCTGGATAACGCTGCCGCACCATATCCAATATCCCGGCATTCGAAAGCCTCCTCCAACCGGTGCAGGATCAAATACGATTTTCATTGATTCCTCACTCCCTCTCCATTGGCAATAGCGTAACCTTGCGCAAATTCATTAATGAATCAGAAACCAGCAATAGTCCCCGTACTTCAAGACGATGTACGCCTGCCGAGAGAATGGTCAGTTGACCCATTTCAAATTCTCCCCAGCATCCGTCCCCACCCGTATCGAAAGCGGTACAAGTCAGCTTTTGTCCATCCAGAGACAACTCATAACGTCCTCCTGCCTGATCCGCTCCAGCGGCCAAGGTGACGATCACTCGGCACTGGACGGGCACTTCTTCCTCTGAACGGAACGTCCATTGAACAGCCGCATTTGGAGCGGTCCAACCGGTAACGCCATCATGACCACGTTTTCCATTATCGTATCGCAGGCCATCGCCCTCGATAATGCCATCATAAGCCCAGAACGTATTCGCCATCTGAGATATGAACCTCGGAGTGAGATTCGTCTCCAGCGCTCCATCCAGCTTCAGCTCAACCACAGTCGCATAGGCGTCCTGAGGTACCGAACGCACATCAATCTGCCAGTCCCACGGCCCAAGCTTTCGGAACGGCAGGTGGCCCACCTTCGCCTTCGCTCCGATAGGCCTCGCATATTGAACTCCGCTAGCGAGACCAGGCAGGATCAAGAAACCGTCCTGAGGCCATTCTCTCACCAGCAGGTACAAGAGATTCTCATCCGGCTTCCATGTGCAATAACCCCACTGTGGCGTACCAATCGGACTGCCGCTCGTGCCGTATATCGCCTCGCCGTTCCGTTCCAAGAAGCTGCCCACCGTCTCCAGCAGACTTCTCGATGTATCGTCAATCGCTCCGTCTCCGAGCGGCCCGACATTCAGTACCAGATTACCGTTTGTGGCTGCCACGCGCAGCAGCTGTTCGATCAATTCGTCCGGACTCTTCCAATGGTCATCGTCATATCGGAACCCCCAGGAATCATTCAGCGTATGAATCGATTCCCAGTCCCGCTGCACCGGGTGGAACCGGAGCTGGTTATCATGCGGATTGCCGTAATCCGCAAATCGGTCATCCCGCAGCCGCTTGTTAATCAAGCAATCCGGCTGCAGCCGGCGTACCAGATCATAGAACCACACGGCATGCTCGTCGCTGATCTTATGACCGCAATCAAACCACATCAACCCAATCGGGCCATAGTCGGTCAGCAGCTCCTCAACTTGAGGGAGAGCCTTCTCGTGAAGGTAACGCTCGAAGCGTTCCCGCTTATCGTCATCTCCGATCCATTCCTCCAGTTGATCCCATGCGCCGATATTCCCCGGGTAATCCAGCGTGTTCCCCTGCGAATCCGGGTGATGCCAGTCCATGGCATGGGAATAATAGATTCCCAGGCGAATCCCCTCTGCTTCGCAGGCCTCTGCCAGTTCCTTGATCGGATCTCTCGGAAAATTAGCATGACGAGTAATCGAATAATCGCTGACCTTGGAATCGTACATCGCAAACCCATCATGATGCTTGGCCGTCACGATAACATATTTTGCTCCGGACCGCTTGGCCAGCGCAACCCATTCATGCGCATCGAAAGCCTCCGGGTTCATCCCGGCTGCGGCCTCCGCATACTCGGTCACCGGAATCTTTCCCCTTAACTGGATATGCTCCGCATAATTGGCATCCACCCGTTCACCGTTCCACATCCCGCCCAGTATCGAATAAGGCCCCCAATGCACAAAAAGCCCAAAGCGTGCTTCCCTCCACCAGGCTATCTGACGGTTACTATCATGATCACTTACCAGCTTATCGCTTATAAGAGCATTCGACCTTTCCTGCTCCAGTCCTGCCCCATCCATGTATTCATCCCGCTTCATGCGTACCCTCCTCACTTACTTGCCATTGGCTCAACTGTCTAATAACCTCCATTATAGAAGTAACGCTGGTGCAGCCTCTTTGTTTTTTTGGGTTGGGGTTGTGTTTTGTTGAGGTGGGGGGAACAACCTGGACCCATGAATATGATCCTATCTGGGTGCAAGAACAGTTGGAGAAGCTGCTGAAATAATGAACAGAAAAAAACCAAGCATTTAGGGGGCAATCCCTGTAAATGCTTGGTTTTTATTATCATCCATTCATGTGCTTTTAGTCCAGGCACTCTCCTATATCCAACAAATTACCTTATGGAATTACCAACCGTTAAGACCACGATACTCCAACCGTTCCCATAAATTGTCATAACGTTGCTGATCTTCATCAGATACTCCATGTCTGAATTGTTCAAATAATTTTACACATTGCAGTGTCGCATTTTCATTGCGAATTTTAATAGCAGACGCAAGCCCATCTAAAGCACTTCTAGCTCCCTCATCATATCTTCCTTTTGTAAAATAATAACGTGACAGTTCGGCCTGAAACCGCACATATCGCTCTGCCCTTACTAAATAATTATATGTACCGTCGTCCTTTTGATTTAATGATAAAATATGATCTTCAAACTTTAGTAAAACATGATCTATATCGAACTGAAAACGATTAGCAGCTTGAAAAATCTTGGTTAACGCAGGCAGGATTTCATCTTCTTTTGTTTCAATAAATCCCACATATTCAGCAATAATTTCAAAATCACCCATCATTACCTTATATAAATATGTATTCGCTATAGCCCACATTTTAAAATTATCTTTAATCGCAAGTGCTTCTTCCGAGTCCTCTTTAACCCAGCTCAAGTCGGAATATAATGCCACATATCGTAATGCCTGCTCATAATCACCAGACTCATCACAGACAGCTGAACACATCAAATATGAATAAATGATATATAAAAACAATGGCTTTTGGGGCTCTTTATCATGATGATAGCGAATGCCATCCTTCCCATATTTAAAAGCATATTGAATCTTTGCCTTTCGTCCCATCTCTTTAGCCAACATATCAACCTTACTCCAATGGCGCAGAGAGCAGTATACATTGGCCAAATCTTTTAGTGCATCAAGCTGATCCACTTCATCTAAACGTTCGACGAATTCCTCAAATTTGGTGGCTGCCCGAAGATTTTTTTCCTGGTCATGACCTAATGAGATTGTAAACAGTCGATAATGGCACAGAGCTAACCGTTCAGAATGTTGATATTTCTCACTCTCGGCTACTGATTCGTAAATAATTGAGGCAGCTGAATTTTTACCCTGATTAAACAAATCCTCTGCTGTGTCATAAAGCATCGGCACATAAGCTAGGTTATCCGTCATGTATCGAACAACCTTCTGAATTAACTCCAGCTTATCCAGTTCGGCACAGCGGTACAAAAATGGCTTTAGTCTTCGCCAATTCAGCGGATAAGCAAAACATTCATCCGCATACAGCTCATAAAAGCTGCCTTCGGGAAGTCCCATCGCCGATACCATTCGATCTAATTGCTGCATAGCAATGGGGCGCACACCCTTAATAATAGTGCTTAACGTCCCTGAGTTAATTTTTGATCGTTCCGCAAATTGATTTATAGTTAATCCCGTCTTTTTCAGGTGAAAATCCAATTCTGATCGTATCGTGGTTGTATGTATCAATTCAAACAACCTCCAATAAGAATATCCGCATACCGAACATCCATAATTTAGTATGACTCTATAGTAATAGTATAAATGAGTCTAACACCTGTCAATTAATGCTTAAAGTTAGTATTGCACACAATAACTCACTTTGCTAAAAGAATACCTTTTGCAATCACATGCCATACTTGAATACATTTACAATTTAACACATGAAACTTTTAAGGACAATAATTAATGTATAATGAAACTTTTAGTGACTCCAATATTAACTATCTTTTGTCTACACTTCTTATATAAGAGGAGTCGATACATATATGGAAAAATCGGTTGCAGAGAGATTGGGAATTGCTATACGAGAAATAAGAAAAAACCAGAACTTAACTCAAGAGGAGCTTGCCGAAAAAATCGGGTCCTCGTTTAGCTATATAGGCAGGCTGGAAAGAGGAGAAGGCAATTTCACTATACAAACCCTCGAGAAAATTACAATAGCGCTAAACATCGACTTCTTTGACTTTATGTCATTAGGTAAAAAAGATAATGAGATCATATTAGAAATTAACTCGCTGCTATTACAACAAGATGAAGAAAACCAATTAAAAGGATTAAACATCCTTAAAGAGTTATATCGGAAATAAAGAATGAACATTACAAAAGATATCTATCTTTCTTATACGATTCTTTAAGTCAGCGTTTTAATACGATAACTAACTCCTGATTATGCGGGAGTTTTTTAATTGCTTTACCAAATTGATAAATGAACAAAAAAGAGAGCTTGTTTTGAAAAAAGATTGATCAAAACAAGCTCTCTTATTCATTGAATCAGATTTTCTTAAAACTTTAGCTTTACCTTTTAAGTAAGGATATTATTCCGTTTGTTCTATCATTTTCCCCTTCGTTTGTTTGATGCGAAAATTTCCTGACAAGTACAATCCGAAAAGCACAACGATGGTGGCTACGACCGAGTACCACGTAAGCGGTTCACCCAGGATGATGGCTGCCAGGATATAGCCCGCGACAGGATTTAAAAGTAGCCAGTTGTTTGCTTTAACGGCATCTTGTTTCAATAAATAAAACCAGAGACCCATGCTAAAAATGGAGAGACCGAAGACGGACCAGATCAAGTATTCGACTAGATGAGCGTCCACATTGACCGGATTTCCAGACTCTAGGAAGAGAGCAGGAATCATAATAATCATTCCGCCAATGAATACCTGCCAAGCGTTGATCACAAGATTAGGCAATTGAAGATTGGCCTTTTTAAAGACGAGACTTCCAACAGCCATCGAAACCATCGCCAAAACAAGTAATAAAATGCCGCTTAAGGAGGCATGACTGTTTGCCAATGATGGGTAGGTTGCGATGAATAGACCTATGGCAGAAACAGCCATACCCATCCATTCTTTTGCACGAATGTTTTTCCCCATGAAGATTAGGGAAAAAAGCGCAAAGACAAAAGGATTTATGGGTAGAAAGAGATTGAATATCCCGGCGGAAATGGTTCGAAGCGCTAAGTTGCCTAGACCAACAAACAACGAGGTATTCAGCAAACCCAGAAGCAGTAAAACGCCCCACTCTCTTTTGTTAGGTAAAGGGTATTTCCCCTTTCTAAATCCATAAATAAAGACCAGTAGCAGCACCCCGGCGATCAGAAAACGTAATGTGGCTAATGTTAATGGAGACGCTGAGAGCAGACCAATTTTCATGATAATGGCCCCCGAAGCATATAAAACCGTAAAAAGTAACCCAATGAACAACCCTTTCAAATTCATGACTCAACATCCTTCTCTCTGTTCATTTTGTGCCGTTCGAACCTTGCCCAAATGAATTGAACTTAACACGGGTTTATAATAGAATATATATAAAGATTTGAGAAGTACGCATAATTTTATTATATAGTATTAATTATTGAACTATTGGGAGGGATAAGGGGTTTGAGCGATCGTAAACATAAGAACCATGTGATTCCAAGTACAGAAGGGTGTCCTGTTGAAACAACTCTGGAAGTTATCGGGGGAAAATGGAAAGGTATTATTCTCTATCACCTCATTGAAGGTCCGAAAAGATTTAGTGAATTCCGCCGCCTGTACCCGGCCATTACGCAGTTCATGCTCACGCTGCAGCTTCGGGAGCTTGAGCGGGATGGCATTATTCATCGCGAAGTATATAAACAGGTACCACCTAAAGTGGAATATTCGCTTACTGAATTCGGAAAGACATTGGAACCGATCATTTTATCCATGAAGAGTTGGGGAGCAACTTATAAAAATAGAATTGTTGATATTCGTTTACAATCGCAGGATCCTGAAGAGGATGGTCAAAATAGTCAGAGCGATGGCTAAGCGACCTATTAAAAATCCAGAATCAGAAAATACAATTCAAAACCAAGCACCCTTTTCAACAACAGGTCAAGTTCTTCTAGCGATCTAAGGGTCTGCTCACATCTACTCGTTATTGTGGCTGCACTCTATTGTATTGACAGGTATAGCAGCCAATGTTATGATTCAACGTATCATTTATGAGGAGGCTCGTGATCTATGTTACATTCCATGCGTATAAGATAAGTTGGCAATAAAAAAAGCGGATTTTCCAAACCACAAGTGTGGGCTTTTTTTGAGCTGCTTATTTCCTGCGTATGTAGACATAGATTGCGACACGGTTAGCTTGTTTGCTATGCCTTTGTATCGCCATCTTCTCTCGTTATCCATGCAGATTTAAGCCCCATTGTGGACTCGGATCTGTATTTTTTATTGCCAAAAAACAGCCGAACGATAAAAACTAGCAGAAAAAAAATAAATATGAAAAGGGGCAGATCTTATGAGATCCATGCATTGGTACTTCTTTATTTAGACCTCTCTTCTTCAATCGCAGGAGATCCTGCGAACAGAAACTGCGATTTTTGAAGGAGGAAACACAATATGGAATTATTGATAAAAGCAAAAGATATGGTTGTGGAATATTCGGGGCGCGATGTTCTGGACATTGATGAACTGGAGCTTTACGACTACGACCGAATCGGTCTGGTTGGTGCGAACGGAGCAGGAAAAAGCACACTGCTAAAAGCCCTGCTGGGGGAAATTCCTTTGTCCCATGGTACAGTCATTCGGGAAGGCAACATCAGTTATATTCCCCAATTGGATGATGTCATGGTACAAGAGATTCAAGATTACGCTTTAATCGGCAAGCTGGGAATTGAGAGCTGTGAAGCGGAGAATATGAGCGGCGGTGAAGAAACACGGCTAAAAATAGCCCAGGCCCTCTCCAGAGAAGTGCACGGAATTTTTGCCGATGAACCGACGTGTCACCTGGATCGGGATGGCATAGACTTTCTGATCCACCAGCTTAAATATTTTTCCGGCGCCTTGCTCATCATCAGTCACGACCGTTATTTCCTTGACCAAGTCGTCGACAAGATCTGGGAGTTGAATGAGGGGAAAATCACGGAGTACTGGGGCGGATATTCCGATTACCTGCGCCAAAAGGAAGAGGAACGGCATAGCCAGGCTGCAAAATATAAGCAGTTTACTGCGGAACGGGAGCGGCTGGAGAAAGCCATTACCGAAAAGCTTAACCAGGCTCGAAAAGTGGATCAAAAGGCCAAGGGCGCTTCACGAAAAAACAGCTCCGAAAGCGGAGGCCGCCTGGCTCATCAAAAATCGACGGGCAGCAAACAGAAAAAGCTCCATAATGCCGCTAAAAATATGGGGCATCGAATCGAAGCGCTTGGTGAGGTGAAACCCCCTGAAGCCATGCGATCCATCCGTTTTCGGCAAAGCAAAGCCTTGGAGCTTCATCATTCGTTTCCGATTACCGGGAAAGACATCTACAAACAGTTTGAGGGCAAGGAGATTTTCGAGGAGGCCTCCTTCCAGTTTCCATTGGGTGCCAAGATCGCAGTCACCGGTGCGAATGGATCTGGCAAAACGACGCTTTTCAAGATGATACTCCATCGTGAACATGGTATTTCCGTATCCCCTAAAGCGGAAATCGGTTATTTTTCCCAAACGGGTTACAAGTTTGACCGTGATCAGGGGGTTATGGAGTTCATGTTGGAAGACAGTGATTATGAGGTATCGGAAATTCGAGCCGTTCTGGCATCGATGGGATTTTCTCAGCAGGACGTACGCAAGGCATTATCCGTGTTGAGCGGCGGAGAAATCATGAAATTGCAGCTTGCCAAAATGCTGTTAGGACGGTACAACATCCTGCTGATGGATGAACCCAGCAATTTTCTGGATCTTCCTGCGGTGGAAGCACTGGAACAATTGATGAAGGACTATGCGGGAACGATCATTTTCATTTCGCACGATATCCGTTTGATAGAGAATGTAGCTGATACCGTATATGAAATCAGGGACAAAAAAATCATTCAGAGGGCTTAACGACTGTTCGGGTCTTCGAGTGGGTAAGCGGGGTTCAAACACAAAGAAAAATTTGAAGACAGCACTTCGTAATATGATCAAATAGGGCACCCATATGGGTGCCCTATTTCAGTTGCCCCAATGGCCACTGGCGAATCTCAAACAGCCCGTCCTATCCAAGTCCTTCGAAAACAACGCGCAAACTTATGAACCGATTGGATACAACGGTGGTGCGGCAGAGCAGCTTTGCTCAAATGATGGGCAGCCACCTCTCCGACTGTGTTGCTACTTGTCTACAACGGGTTTGAAAGTTGGTATTTGTAGCATAACCACTTAATGATTGTCAAACAGGACATCCGCGGTGAGCTGGATGTGCGCTCTAAAGATCTGTACAGCACGATCACTGTCGCGGCTAAGAATTGCATCTGTTAATGCCTTATGTTCAGCGAGGCCATCGCGAACTTGCTGTTTAGGGGGCGAACAATGTCGATAAAATTCGCTCAAATCCCAAAGGTTGCTGCAGATATTCAGGAGAACCGGATTGGGACATGCAGCTATAAGTTCGTAATGAAATTGACGGTGGATCTCGGACCACTCTTCGCGAACGATAAGCTTTTCATTTACTTCCTTGTGCTCCGCTGTCTGCGATAATTTGTGATGAACGGCGATTACATTGGACTCCCATGTGAGATCGCCATAAGCGATGGATAGGCGTAAAGCTTCGGATTCATTGATTAACCGTGCTTGTATGATGTTATTCAGCTCTTCTTCCGACGCCGTCTTTACTGAAAATCCGTGGTTAGGGTTTTGCTGTACAAGACCTTGGGTCGCCAATCGGGTCAGCGCTTCTCGAACAACGGCAACCGAGACCTCAAAATCTCTGGCTAATTCCGAAACTTTCAATGGGAAGCCGGGTTCATATTGTCCAGTCAGAATATCGGACTGTAGTTTCTTCGTGACATTCTCGCTTAAGGTGGACGAACCGTTCCTTTTGGCCATGAAGCAGCACCTTCCTTCATGCACATTATAATTATCCGTATTTCGATAGTTTACACCGAAATTTATAAAAAAACAAAGACTAAATTCAATAATGGACAAATAAAACGATTATTCTTTACAGAATCGATTATGTTGTGTATTATCGACATTGTAAAATAAAAGGAGGTAATATACAGTGAACAACAATCCATTTTCCAAGTTGCCAGAAGTCGCAGTCTTTCAATTGACGAGTAACGACATTGCGGAGGGCCATCCTCTACAGCCCCAGCAATACTCGGAGATGTCAGGATTGGAAGGCAGTAAAGATCTTTCGCCCCATTTGAAATGGTCGGGTGCACCCGAAGGGACAAAGAGTTTTGCCGTAACCGCGTATGATCCGGATGCCCCGACCGGATCAGGCTTGTGGCATTGGGCCGTCATCAACATTCCTGCCAGCGTCACCGAACTGCCAACCGGTGCAGGTGACGAACATAGCAGTGGTTTGCCGCAAGGCTCCTTGCAACTGCCGAACGATTTGCGACTTGAACGGTTTATCGGTGCGGCGCCTCCAGCGGGACACGGCCCTCATCGGTATTATTTTGTCGTTCATGCGCTGGATGTCGAGAATATTGGCGTCGCCCCTAACTCCACACCGGCTCTCCTTGGATTCACCATGCTGAGCCATACGCTGGGAAGAGCCGTTCTCATGGCAACAGGGGAAATCAAGTAATCCAAGCTGTTGAGGCATGGGAGACGATGGTATGAAAAATTTTGGTGTTCGTATACAACAAGAGCTGAAAAGTCTAATGCTCCAAGCGACGCAGCATCAAAATATATGCCCCAAGTGCCAGCAGCCCATTCTAATTTTGAAGCATACGATCATTTGCGGCTGTGGGAGCAAGATCAAAAACAAATTCAAATTCAAATTGTCCAAAGTAACAGAAAAGTCCTCAATTTTGAGGACTTTTCAGTATTTTGGCGATGAGCATCTACCAAGCAAAGTATTTAAAGCATCCCCCTGCAATGCTGTTTTATCCTATAGAAATGAGGCATTCCAATGCAATCCAATCAAAGCGTTCAAAAAAATAACAGAGAGTTATTACTTGGTTTACTTGTCTTTACGCTCATTATTTCCGTCATGAATGCAACCATGTTTAATATTGTACTTCCTAATATCAGCAAACAGTTTCAACTTTCTCCATCGCAAGCGAGCTGGATCATCACAGGCTATATGATTGTATACGCAATCGGCTCGGTAACCTACGGAAAATTGACAGACAGATACAGTCTGAAGAATTTGTTGACGTTTGGCCTGCTACTTTTTGCAATTGGATCTATTGTAGGCTTAGCGGCTATTCAATATTGGATGGTCATTGTGGGTCGAATTGTGCAGGCAGCTGGTGCATCGGTCATTCCAGCGATTGCAATGATCGTCCCGGTTCGTTACTTCTCTCCTGAAAGCCGCGGTCGTGCGTTGGGTACCGTTGCAATCGGATTTTCACTCGGTTTGGCAATAGGTCCGATCATTGCTGGAGTGGTAAGCAGTACGTGGAACTGGCGGGTTTTATTTGTAATTTCGCTTTTATCGTTGCTTACGTTACCGATGTATCGGAAATATTTAGATGAAGAAAAGGGAGTTGCCAGAAAAATCGACTTTATTGGCGGATTGCTTTTAGCGGGCACAGTGGCCATTCTGTTACTGGCTTTAACAAACGGAAGTATCTGGTTTGCCTTGGTGGGTACTATTACTCTCATTTTTTTCTTATTACGTATACGATACACTTCGGCGCCATTCATTAACCCGGCTATATTTCGAAACAAACCTTTTACATTCGGTCTAATTATTACTTTCGTAATGATCGGGATTAGCTTTGCCATTCCATTCATTACACCTCAGTTGCTTTCTTCTGTAAACCATTCGTCACCTGTTTTCATCGGAATGGTTATGTTGCCATCATCTTTAATGGCCGCGTTTTTGGGTCGGCGCGGCGGCAAATTAGCAGATGAAAAGGGAAATCCGTTCCTTGTTTATACAGCAGCGGCACTTCTTCTGATTGGCTTTATCTCTTTGTCTTCCGTCGTTGGCATGTCGCCAGTTTTTATTGGGATCTTTCTTATTTTTGGTGCTGTTGGTCAATCGTTCATGCAAATTGCGATGTCGAACACCGTTTCACGAACGCTATCAAAAGAGCATATAGGAGTAGGTATGGGATTATTCTCCATGATCACTTTTATTTCTACGGCAACATCAACAGCTGTTATCGGCAAGATACTGGATTTGGGCACATCGACCATTCGCTTAAATCCGATACCACAAAATAGCACGACTATCATCTATAGCAATATTTTTATGGTGCTTGCCATTCTTATCGTTGTGGTAGCTGCGTTTTATTATGTACAGTTTGGGCGTGCAGTTAAAATGGATGCGGACGAAAAGATGAATAGCGAACCCGTTACTTCGAAAGGTTGATATTGAAATGCCCAAGTCAGATCGGGTTAGTTGTACGCAAAAAACAGAGCGCTGATAAAATCAGCGCTCTGTTTTTTCAGATTATTTTTTGAAAGTCACCTTCTTAGATAATCCATCTTCCAGGTTCATTTCACCTTTATGGCGAACGAATACATTTTGGTTTCCTTCAAATTTTGGAGGGTTCTTCGGATCATAGTCAACCCAGCGACTATTCCCATTCCCTTTTCCATTTCCATTTCCATTCACAGAGTACTCCATGTACTGGGTAGCACCAATAAGCTCATTTTTCTCATCATCAGCTTCAACATGAGGTGGTAATTGAGCAACCGTACCATGATGCACACCCAGCTCTTTAATAACTTTATCTGTTTTATAATCATACGCTTTTATTTTCACATCATTTCCGTTCACTTCAACCTGAAGTCCCTGTTTAAAATCAATGCCGGTTTGCACTTCGCCACCATTAGGACCTGCCGATGCCCAGCCCATTTGAATACCAGCTGTGTTCACAACAGTAAAACCACGCTTATCTCCACCTTCAACTACCTTTTTACCTGCCCAATCCGGAAGATTCAGATCCCAGTGACTGTGGCTTGTAAAGAGAATGACTTGTGGGTAATCCTTTAAGATTCCTTCTAATTTATCCTGGTCTAAGTAATCACCTGTGTAGGGGGATTGATTGGAGCCTGAAATACTATCCTTGAGGACATGATGACTAAAGAGAAAGATGGGTTTATTGGGATCATTCTTTGAATATTCTTCAAGATTCTGCTTTAACCAATCAAGCTGCTCATCACTAAGATAAACCTCATCCCACAAGGATTTATCATGATAATGCATATATTTTTCGGTTCCTATGAAAAGCAGCGGATATCCGTCTAACTCTTTTTTATGATAGACTTTCTCTTCGCCCGTAAAGTTATAAAAATTTTCGAACATTTCGGATTCCGGCGTATTATTCGGCCACGTGTTTTGCGCTAATTTGTTCGGTGTTGCCCATTTCGGTTTATAAAACTCATGATTTCCTATGCTGTACCAAACATGTTCTGGACGAAGATTACTATCTAACACCTGTTGTACGGCTTGATATTCAAAGTCCCACCCTCGGTCTGTAATATCACCATTCACGATTAATGCTTTTGAAGCAGGGTTTACCTGTTTCATATCGTTAAGCACATGCTTAAAGTCGTTGTAATCCCCTTGAATGTCACTAATGACATCAAAAGTAAGACCTGGATCTTTGGAGAATAGAAGCTCATCCAGTTTTGCTTGCGCTGATCCTGAAAAAGCACCCATATTGAAAATAATAGATGTTGCCATAATGCTTGTTAGTAGCTTCTTCACAATTATTCCTCCTAGTTATCATCATTTCAGAATATCATCCGCAAAACGATATAAGTTTCTATCATATTGTAAACAGGAAATATTAAGGTAATATTCTACTGGAGTAAATAATGAACAAAAAAATGTAAATAAACCAAAGCTGTAGCAATATTTATATAAAATAAAAACACATTCGAATGTGAATGTGTTTTTTATAACTACTCCTGATAAATATGTGGAAATCGTAGTAAATTAATTATCTTAGATACTTTTTCTGGTATTGACCCAGCTTTGTATTTATAATGACAGCCATTTTCTTTTCTGAATAATTGATCTGTACCATTTTCCACAAATACCATGTCAGGGTTAAAAGCCATCAACATATTGCCGAATATATTAAACAACACTTCTAATCCTTTATCGAATGATTTCCCAAATAATTGGATTCAAATCTCTGCATTAACAACATAGTGAAGTTTAACAAAAAAGAGGGGCTCTCCGCCCCTCTTTGCTAGTTCCGCCAATGCGTCTCCGGTTTAATTGTCCATTCGCGCTAACAGTGAATAGTGCTCCCATGTGTAGGGGAAGCTGATTCAACACATAACAAGGTGGGAAGGGGCCGGAAATCAGTGCCTTCCCGCTACGTAATATCGTTTAACTTTAACAGGATACGGCCTTAACTTCTCCGCTTTCTTAAAACTTCGATGTGCTTGATCAGCATAAGCAGCAGCTCACGATCCAGCAATTCATTTGAGGAAGTTATTAGGTAAAGTAAAAACTAGTTATTGTTGCTATCTGTTTCTTGTATACCCGGTATAATTGAAACTGGTGACGAAGACCTGCTGTATCCATCTTCATTCCTCGCAACCACCCGAATGTAATATTTCGTTCCGTTTACTAATTTGGTCACTGTTTTGTTATTATCAATTGCGGATCCAACATACTGATAGGGGCCCTCTTCCGAAGTCGCAACATTCACTTCATAATTGGTTGCATTATCCACTTTATCCCACGTAACCATTGCTTCTTTGTCCCCTGGTACTGCTTGAACATTTATAGGCGTGCTCGGCCGGATTAAGGATACCTCATTTGAGTTCGGGCTCGTTTCCGATCCGTTCAATGCCGTTACGACATAATAATAATCCTTATAATGATTCTCATCATTGTACGTCTCTTCATCTAGATACCCTAACCAAGGTCTTTCCTGAACAGTAGCAATAGTTGTATAAGGACCCCCAGGTGTCTCGGATCGTTTCACTTCGTAATGAGTCGCTCCCGGAACCGAGTTCCAATATAAAGAAATCGGTCCATCTACTATCTTTTCAAGATGCGGGGCATTTAATGACTGATTTATACCCGGTATAACTGAAACTGGTGACGAAGACCTGCTGTACCCATCTTCATTCCTCGCAACCACCCGAATGTAATATTTCGTTCCGTTTACTAATTTGGTCACTGTTTTGTTATTATCAATTGCGGATCCAACATACTGATAGGGGCCCTCTTCCGAAGTCGCAACATTCACTTCATAATTGGTTGCATTATCCACTTTATCCCACGTAACCATTGCTTCTTTGTCCCCTGGTACTGCTTGAACATTTATAGGCGTGCTCGGCCGGATTAAGGATACCTCATTTGAGTTCGGGCTCGTTTCCGATCCGTTCAATGCCGTTACGACATAATAATAATCCTTATAATGATTCTCATCATTGTACGTCTCTTCATCTAGATACCCTAACCAAGGTCTTTCCTGAACAGTAGCAATAGTTGTATAAGGACCCCCAGGTGTCTCGGATCGTTTCACTTCGTAATGAGTCGCTCCCGGAACCGAGTTCCAATATAAAGAAATCGGTCCATCTACTATCTTTTCAAGATGCGGGGCATTTAATGACTGATTTATACCCGGTATAACTGAAACTGGTGACGAAGACCTGCTGTACCCATCTTCATTCCTCGCAACCACCCGAATATAATATTTCGTTCCGTTTACTAATTTGGTCACTGTTTTGTTATTATCAATTGCGGATCCAACATACTGATAGGGGCCCTCTTCCGAAGTCGCAACATTCACTTCATAATTGGTTGCATTATCCACTTTATCCCACGTAACCATTGCTTCTTTGTCCCCTGGTACTGCTTGAACATTTATAGGCGTGCTCGGCCGGATTAAGGATACCTCATTTGAGTTCGGGCTCGTTTCCGATCCGTTCAATGCCGTTACGACATAATAATAATCCTTATAATGATTCTCATCATTGTACGTCTCTTCATCTAGATACCCTAACCAAGGTCTTTCCTGAACAGTAGCAATAGTTGTATAAGGACCCCCAGGTGTCTCGGATCGTTTCACTTCGTAATGAGTCGCTCCCGGAACCGAGTTCCAATATAAAGAAATCGGTCCATCTACTATCTTTTCAAGATGCGGGGCATTTAATGACTGATTTATATATGTTATTTCATTTATGGCTACCCATGAATTACGACCATCAATATTTATTTTAATCGCATCGTAGTTGCCTGGATTAACTGGAATAGACTCCAGTACAACAGGTGTACTTTCGGCTGAAGCAAGAACATTTCTTATCGTAGGCTCACTTATTTGTGTCCATAATCCATTTTTGAATCCAAAGACCGTGTACTCCTCATCCGTTGTGGGAGTGGCAACTGCTGCTAGTTGCACTGCAGAAATATTCAACTCCGTTGGGAAATCAAGTTGCAGCGTTGCTTGGTATGTTGTTGCGTTCCATCTTGTTTTTAAATCTTTATCGATTACATTTGCGGGAATATACGAATCCGCTACGCTGCTAGCTGTTGCGATAGTCCCGCTTGGGAATGAATTACCCTGCATTTCTTTTACGGATTCCCCATAGGCATAAGTATCTAATAATACAAATAATAGAATAAAAATACTTAATCCTGTAATTTTTTTCATAAAATTTAATCATCTCCTTTTTATATTATAGACTCTCTTTTATTATCGGATATCTCGAAATTCTTCTTAATAGTAAATTATTTGAATCTTTAGTCTTGTATAGTAAGATTAAAGATTCAAATTAAGACTCTGGAAGTATCTAAGGCCTGAAAATAAAACCTACATACTGTTGATATAAATACTCTGTCATCATCAGCAACTCATACTACGAATCTTGTCTGATAATGAGGAATCAAAGTAGTTTCTAAATGTTTCACCCATACTACTGTTATCCTCATAAACGTAGTAATATCTTACGAAATTTAATTAACTGCGGTATATCCGTAGCTTTTCGAAACAGCACGATTGGCTTCCTTTCTGTTCAAAATTATTCAAATATAATACCATATAATAGAATTAATTTAATTGTCTCGTTTTATAGTTTGCAGAGTGTCAGGCTGGATGCGTTCGGTCATTTGAGCCAACTGCAAACTGTCTTTTGGATGTAGCCCCCCCATTGTAATCATCCTCTCCCTAGAAAAAAAGCCCTCTCCATCAAGAGAGGGCATACCCAAATTAACTTCACACACATTTTCCCGTTCCAAACTAGTAGTGAACAGCATTCCACATATGCGTATGCGAGAACATATCCACCAGCGTAACCCTACCGTCCGATACCCACCATTTCATGCCGCAATGCAGCTGATGCTCGCGGCGAAAGCGATGGGGCCCAGATAATTGTTCTTGTCATTTCATTATTATCCTTTTCTTTTTCTTCCTTCTTATTTCTTAAGCAGATTAAAGAGCGCCTCAAGCCGTATGCTATGATTGCATGACTCGCAGGAATATTTCCCTTTCTGGTTTTCCTTGAAATTTTTATATCCCGTGCTTCCTTCGTACAGCCGAAATGTCTTCTTGCAGCAAAAGCACTCCACCACATAATAAATCAACATGCTCTCTCCTCCTTGGGAGCGTTCTTATTTGCGCGTGGCGTGATCAAAGATCGTAATCAGTTCCTGTACATAAGCCTTTACGTGAAGATCGGGGTTTCTCATCAATTCCAGGCTGAATCCATCGATGGCATGCCCGATAGCGAGCGCCATGACTCGGGAGGATAACGGGGTGAATTCTCGAAAGCTTCCTTCCTTCGCCCCTGCATGCAGAATCGCCTCAATCGGTTGAAACACACCTTCATCCGTATCCGCCGAAAACCGAGGCTTCCCCTCCTTCGTCCTCATGCCCGTCACGATTTCCACAACGGCAAAAACCATCTTCCGATGATCCGCGATAAACTCCAAATTCGCTTCAATATACTTCTTGAGCCTGTTTTTCGGAGAAGCTTCGTCACGCAGGATTGGCTGCATAAAGGACTCAAAGGCGATATAATACTCCGTCACCACCTGCTCCAGGAGCTCATCCTTGCCTGCAAAATGATAGGAAATCACCCCTTTGCTAACGTTGGCACGCTTGGCGATTTGACCTATCGAAGCTTGGGCATAACCGTCCTCGGCAATGGTTTCGATCGCACATGCCACGATCTGCGCACGGCGGGCCTTCTCAATAAAAGACATTTCCTTTTGGTCATTCATTTTATTTTTAGTATTCATGGTTATATTTTAGTACGATCGTACAAAAAAAATCAATAAAAAGCCTGCCCATCTTTTCGGAAATGGGCAGGCTTCCGCCTGAACTCATATAGATTGCTGGATCCTGACCGTCCGCGATGCAAAGTAGTAATCCGCGCTACATTATTTACGCAGGCTCAGATTTGCTCACGCGGTCCGTGATCACTGCGATTGCTCCATCTCCGGTTACATTACAAGCCGTTCCGAAGCTGTCTTGCGCAATATAGAGGGCGATCATGAGCGACGTCAGCGTTGTATCGAAGCCCAGCATGGACTCCAGCAATCCGAGTGCTGCCATGACGGCACCTCCAGGGACTCCTGGAGCGGCAACCATCGTGATGCCCAGCATCAGAATAAATGGGAACATCATGCCGAGGGAAGTTGGCATCCCCGTCAGCAGCATCACGGCCATCGAGCAGCTTACCAGCGTAATCGTGCTACCGGATAGATGTATGGTTGCGCACAGAGGGATGACAAAATCAGCGACCTTCCCGCTGACCCCGTTCAGCTTGGTTTGACGCAGCGTAACCGGAATGGCAGCGGCAGAAGACTGCGTACCTATCGCCGTAAAATAAGCCGGCAGCATGTTCTTCAGCATGGCAAACGGATTCTTGTGCGTGACTTGCCCCGCAACCAAGTATTGTATGATCAGGAACAGCACATGCAGGACAATGATCATAATGAATACTTTGGCAAAGACCGACAGGATCGTGGTCACTTGCCCGCCATAGGTTAAGTTGGCAAACACGCAGAGGATATGATACGGCAGCAGCGGAATGATGATCGAGGCGATCAGCTTCTCCACAATCTCCCGGAAATCAACCATGACCTTCTGCAAGGTTTGTCCCTTGATTACAGCCGCTCCCAGCCCAAGTGTAAAGGCTAGCAGTAGAGCAGTCATTACCCCGAAAACAGGCGGCATGTCAACTTTAAAAAAAGGCTCCAGCAGCGCCTCTTCCGGATTGGAGTAGGAATTAACCAGACCACCAACCTCCAACATATACGGATACAATAGCGTCGCTGCCAAGAACGCCAACAGCCCCGCGATAACAGTGGAGAGATAAGCAAGGCCCGTGGTCACGCCCAGCAGGCGACCGGCCCCTCTTCCCAGCTCCCCGATCCCGGGAGCAATAAATCCGATGATAATTAAAGGTATGGCAAAACCAATGAAAGTTTCCAAACAACCCGCTAAAGGTAGCTAATCCGGCAACCAGCCATTCCGGTGAGAACGATCCGATCGCAATGCCGAGCAAAATGGCTATAAGGATTTTCGGCAGCAAACCGAGTTTTTTCATGTTCATGCTGTTATCACCCACAGATCTTATTTCCGTTTATTGTCCACTCCAAACGGACACAATCCATTGGACATGGAACGAACAAACTTTATCATATTCTGGATATCATTGTCATTATGCAAAATATGACAACGTAACATACCAGTAACAGATCAGATGACAGAGATGGACACCAAATAAATAATGTAACGGCGAAATGCCTACTCCGATTCAAGCATGCACAAAAAAATTGAAGCCAGCCCCGCTCATTTCTGTGTAGGGGCTGGCTTCATTGGAATGGTTCCATAGAACCCTAATATGATGAGATAACGGCAGGATTAATTCCAACAGATCAGCCATTATCCTTCTGCTATAAGCCAAGCTCTTTGGCTACTGTTGCCCACCGAACCAATGGCTAGGTGAAGTCACTCGGTGGCTTGAATTAATGCACCTGATCGAGCAATTGGTAGGCCTCTTCCTTGGTGGTCACCGCCAAGAGCGCTTCTCTGAAATCATCGTCCATCAGCTTGCGGGACAACATTTGCAGCACTTTCAAATGTGCATTCTGTTTACTATTCCGCGGCACGGCAATCATAAAGATCAATTTGGCTTCACTGCCATCCAGACTCTTCCAGTCAACACCATCCTGCTGGATACCAAAGACCACGCTTGGTTTCAGGACAGCATCCGATTTACCGTGAGGAATCGCAATATTCATGCCGATGCCTGTGGAGCTTTCTTGTTCCCTGGCTAATATGGCCTGTTTAAAATCTCCATCAGCTCTTACCGCCCCATTCCGCTCCAATACACCGATCATTTCGTCAATAACAGCATCCTGTGTCGTTCCGGTCAGATTCAGATTAATAAGATCCATTGTTACAATGTCTGTCAATTTCTCGACGCGGATAGCAGGTGCTTCGGTTGCTGTATCGTTATGGGTCACGGTTGAAGTCACTTCCGCTGAGTCCGCAGCCACGGGTGCAGCTGTGTCTGCTGCCAACTCTTTACGTGCACTGGCCGGTGTTTCTTTCGCTCCTTCTCCAACAACTGCCGGAGTCACACCTGCAACATCTTTCTTGAGCAGACTCACCATGATAATGGATACAGCTGCGCCGCCTATGACAGCGAGGAAGAACATCAACACATTATCAACGGCACCGAGTACGGCTACAATCGGTCCGCCATGGGCTACTCTGTCACCGACATTACCAAACATTGCAATCATCGAACCCGTCATCGAGCCGACCATGATACTTGGAATAACGCGTAGAGGATCTTGCGCCGCGAATGGAATCGCTCCTTCGGTAATCCCGAACAGTCCCATTGTAAATGTTGCTTTTCCAGCTTCGCGTTCCGCAGGTGTAAACTTCTTTTTGTTCATCATGGCTGCCAGTCCCATCGCAATCGGAGGAACACAGATGGCAACGGCAATTTGTCCCATGATCACATAATTTCCCTCACCGATCATGGCCGAGCCGAACAGGAACGCAACCTTATTCACGGGACCACCCATGTCAAAAGATATCATCGCGCCCAGAATAAGCGCGAGCAGAATCGAACTTGTGCCCTGCATGCCCGCGAGCCAGACCGTTAACGCTTCAAACAGATTCGCAACTGGCGCACCAACTACAAAGACGAAGATTAACCCTACAATTAGAGAAGCCAGTACCGGAATAACGATAATGGGCATAATCGGCTGCAACGACCGAGGAACCTTGATCTTTTTAATAGCAAGTGCAACATAACCCGCCAGGAAACCGGCAATAATCCCGCCGATGAATCCCGCTCCCGCTTCACTTCCATAAAAGCTGCCGTTCGCAGCAATGAACCCGCCAACCATACCTGGTGCAAGACCCGGTCTGTCTGCAATACTCATGGCGATAAATCCCGCAAGAATCGGAACCATAAAGGTAAACGCAGCCCCGCCGATACTCTCAATCGTTTTCCAGATCGAATCTTCCGGTATAACCAGTCCACCCGGCGTTTTCACACCGCCCATCGTCAGTGCGACTGCGATGAGCAGCCCGCCGATCACGATAAACGGCACCATATAGGATACACCGTTCATCAAGTGACGGTAAATCGGATTTTGTTTAGGTTTGTTCTCTCCTGTCATATCTTCAGCTGACTTGGACTGTGCCTGATAAACTGGCACATCCCCTTTTATCATCTGTTGGATTAGCTCTTCTGGACGACGGATACCATCCTGCACACCAACGACAAGCAGTTTTTTACCGACAAACCGGTCCTTCACCACCGTTTTATCCGCAGCGATAATAATACCATCGGCTTCACGGATATCCTGCTCCGTAAATTGATTCTCCACGCCAATGGAGCCTTGAGTCTCGATCTTCAACTCAACGCCCAGCTTCGCGCCTGCCTTCTGCAGATTCTCAGCAGCCATATACGTATGTGCAATTCCGTTAGGACATGAAGTAATCGCTAATATTTTCATGATCGTCATTCTCCTTTGCTCTCATGTTCCCGCTTACATTTATAGTGTACAGGCTAAAAACGCTGTTATCGGATGAACTTTTTACCGGAACTTCCGGAAAAACAGGTTTATATCGCAATAAAATGTCCCCACCAAGTGGAGCCTCTACGATGCTTATTCCAAATACTTTCCGGGGACCCCAAAAAAGAATGTAAAAAGCAGGACGTATACGTCCTGCTTGATCATCAATGTTTCTAAGACTAATATTACCCTTTTAACGTACTCAGCAATCGCATCGCATCCGTCTCCTTAGATAACGCACTGACCAAAGCCGGCTGCTCACTGATATGCGACAATTCTCTGAACAGCTGCCTCATCTCTTCCCGCTCATCGTGCTTAACCGCAAGCAAGAACACAAGCTCTACTTTCTCGGTTCCCCAGGTGATCGGCTGTTTCAGAGTAACAATCACGATGCAGGACTGTTTAACCCACTTCGGGCTGCCATGAGGGATGGCAATGCCCCCGCCAATCGTCGTAGCAGACATATTCTCACGATCCAGCACACTTTCCGTATAGCCTGCCTCGACATACCCTTTGTCCTCCAGCATATGCGCAAATTTGGCGATTAACTGTTCTGGGCGCTCTATCTCCTGCTGAGGAAAGACGAGAAAAGGTGTCGTATATTTCAAAAAGACTGATTCCTCAGCCGCCCTGCAATCCGGCTCATCAAGCCGCCGGATCGCTTGCTCCAGCTTACGCTCGTCACTGGCCTCGAGCAGTGGGGAAACGAGGATGTGAGGTGATTTTAGCTTGGGCAGATCCACCGTTGTAATAATAAGATCCACCTCATGAGCTGCCAGATAATCCTCCACTTCCGCTTTGGACATCGTTGTCTCTACATGCACGGACGGGAATCTCCGTTCCACCTTCGCGAGAAGCAATTGGGACATCCCGACGCCCATATGACACACGATAATGGCCTTCTGAGGATGGCTTTCATTCTGGTGAAGCCGTTCCACAGACGCCTGAAAGTGCAGCGTCAAATAGGCGGCTTCCTCTTCGGGAAAATACAGCTGGAGCGCTCCCCCTACCTCTTCCAATGCCATGATGACCCGATCGAACATGTAGGGGTACATCTTTTTGATCTCAGCCAGCATCGGATTAGACACAGCCAGACCATAATGAAGACGGTTCATGGTCGTGTATAAATGCACTTTCAACCCGTTCAATAATACCTGGTCCTTGGAGAAAGGGATCATATTCAACTCCGACATCCGCCGAATCAATTGCTCAACCAATTGGGGCAGCAGGGGGTGGCTGTCTGCCAGATCACTCCGCCGGGCGCCTTCATCCTCCTGCGTGTATCGGAACTTCCCGCCAAGCAGGTGCAGGGTTAGATAAGCGGTTTCTTCCTTGGAAAAAGGTACGGCGAACAGTTTTTGCAGCTTCTTCAAAAAGTCTATCGCCCATGCAAATTCCGCTTTGTTCTCCAAAAAGGCTATGTCCTGCCCAGAAAGCGAAATCGGCTGTCCCAGCTTGGTCCGTTTGACCATAAGCAGAATATGCAGCATCAGACTTTCAAAGGTTTCATCGGTGAAGCGGAGCTGATGTTGCTTTTGCAACGCCTTCAACTCATTGAATACGGTTGCAATCTCATGCGGTTCATACTGCTTACGCATCATCTGTCCCGTCAACTCCGGACGATTGATCAACTGGTTCAACCGCGCCAGCGCCATCCGTTTGTTCTTCTCCGAGCCTTCAATCATTAAGCCCACACGCTGCTTAGTCACTAAGTTCAGATCAAAGCTGTGCAGCCAGCCCTCAATCTTCTCCATATCTCGACGAATAATCGTCTTGTTCACATAAAACAAAGAAGCCAGGTTCTGAATGGTTACGGGCTTCGCGTTCATCAAGAGCCGGTAAGCCAGATGCAGCACCCTTTCCTCATCGGATACATGCTCGGTGGAACTCTCGTTTGAATACAAACGTTGGAATAAATCAGTCTGATCTGCTTCCCCGATCTCCAGATAAACGCCGAGTCCCGGCCTTTTCACCAGATTACCACTGGAGTGCTTAACTATATATTCATCAATTACCTTCAGATCATTCCGGATCGTCTTCTCCGAGCACTCGGTCTGATCCGCCAGATCCTGAACGAGCCACAACCGGTTCGGTTCCATTAACAAATTGCGAAAAATCTCTTTTTGCCTATTATTCATTCCGATCTCCTATTCAACTTATTTGGAGAGCTCTCTAAATGTGGAGCAGGTACATAGTCCTACGTATATCATATCCAGGTCTGTATAGCAATCTGATCTGGGATGCTGCACGAAAATGGATAGATGCGGATGGAGCAAAAGAATGGCATGTTGACGGAAAAGCTGAGCATATACCGTTTTTTTAAAATCTGACGTTAACAAAACAAGAGTGCCGCAGAAACTTCGGCACTCTTGTTCATGATCCGTATTATAATCCTCTTACATCTCAAGAAATTCGTTCGGTTGCACGGCATATCTTTCCTATAAAAGCCTCCACAGCCTCCCGCGCCGACTCCGCCTCCGTCACGGCGGATATCACGGCGACACCATCCGCACCCGCTCCCATGACTTCCTCCACGCGCTCCACGGTAATCCCGCCAATCAATAGGTATTTATTGTTAATTTTGGTCAATGAGTCCTATTTAATTTCATATATTGTAAATCTTATATTATTATTAGTATAAACCCAAAATTATTTAAGAAGCGCGGCAGCTAATATCTCAAGCTGTACACATAAAACATTCGAGTTTTATGTTATGAATTGGAATTCTCTCCTTTCGCCTCTTACTGGCAGTGATGTAACTAATTCAGGTTCAGTAAATATACTAAAAAACAAATGACTAAAGGAGGAAGCATCTTAATGAAGGTAAAAAAAAGAACTGCTATAATAACTCTCGGTCTAGCATTTGCTATATCAGGTTCTAGTGTTTATGCGAGTGACTCATTAACAAACATCTTCTCTTTTAATACAGAAAATCAAGAAGAACAACAATATATTAAAAACGTAGAAAACAAACTTGTTTCTTCATGGAATTTAGGGAAAGAAACGATCCTACATCATTCAATTAAATCCGTGACATTGACAACACAACAAGACTTAAGCGAATGGAATATGATAAGCTCCATCGAGATTGAAGATAAATTATACTCAAAATTCAAATCAGAAGAGAAATCGTCTTTTATTGATGCATTTTATGGCGAAGAAAGAAGAGCAAACCTAGAAGTAGGGGATTACATGCCTGCTATTCTAATAAACTCCGAGTTAACGGAAGCCAAGCAGTTTTGGCAGAAGTATGATGGCTCTTATATTGTTATTAACATGAAAACGAAGAACTCAAATGGATCAAAACAATGGTATGTAGAAGGAAAAGCAGAACACTTAAACTGATAAAATTTACCCTATAGTTGTAAAGAGTGTCGAAAAATTTCGACACTCTTTTTTTATAGTAAGTTCTATTAATTGTTAACATCCTTTCACATGAAAAACATCCACTACCTGAAGCTCTTATCTACAATAGCCTCCACAGCCTCCCGTATCGACTCCGCTCCCGTCACGGCGGATATCACCGCGACGCCATCCGCACCCGCTCCAATCACTTCCTCCACGCGCTCCACGGTAATCCCGCCAATCCCAACGATCGGCAGGTGGATTCCAGCTTCGCGAAGCTCATGGAGAATTGCTGGGCCTTGCGCAGTCTTGGCATCATCCTTCGAGCGGGTCGGATAGATCGGCCCGATGCCAAGATAATCGGCGCCGTGGAGGATCGCTCGCCTGGCTTCCTCCACGGTATGGGCGGAGACACCGAGAATCCGGTTGCCGATCCGCTGGCGGACGGAAGCCGCAGATTCGTCGTCCTGACCGATGTGCACGCCATCGGCGTTCAGCTTCAGCGCCAGCTCCACATCGTCATTGACGATAAAGGGTACGCCCGCTTGGCGGCACTGATCCTGAATCCGGCGAGCCAACTGGATCACCGGCTCGCCAACAAGCGAGCCATGTCCCTTCTCGCGGAACTGGACCATGGTTGCGCCGCCAGCCAGTGCTTCCTGCACAATCCGGCTTGGCTCTTCGATACAGTTCACGCTGCCGAGTACGAGGTACATCCGTAGATGCTGCCTCATCATCTCGGGTGTCACTCTCCCCGTCATCGCAGCACCTCCTGACGGCGGCGACGATACGCCCAATGATTCGTGGGGCCGTGTCCCTGCCCCAGGTTTAAGCCGTCCTCAATGGCGGCCTGGATGAATAAGCGCCCGCTCTGAATCGCATCGAATGCACTCAAGCCTTTGGCCAGGCCTGCAGTGATGGCGGCAGAGAAAGTACAGCCGGTACCATGCGTATGAACGGTATGAATTCTTTTGCCGTATAGTTCGGAGAAGGCAGTGCCATCGTATACGAGGTCCATGACCGGAGGACTTTCGGCATTACCGAATCTGTCGTCGGTCTTGATACTAGGAGAGCGTCCCTCACTTAACTCCCCGAGAGGGTTGGCAGTTCTCGTTTGGTCATTCGTTGATTCGGACCAAGGCAACTCTTCCTGCTGCGTACCCGCCGCTATATCTGCTCCTCTGTCTCTTTGGTGATCCGAACCTTCACCGGCGACGCCCGGCATTCCCTCGTCATGGCCGCCTTTGATCACAACGATCTTGGGCCCCAGATCATGAATACGTCTCGCCGCTTCCTTCCGATCTTCGATCGTGCGGATACGCATCCCCGCCAATACTTCGGCCTCCGGTATATTGGGGATGACGATCAAGGCTAGCGGCAGCAAGTCTTCTCTTAAAGCCTGCACTGCTTCGCTTTGCAGCAGCTCCGCTCCGCCCTTGGCGATCATCACGGGATCGACAACGACCTTCTCCCAGCCAAATGCCCGAATCCGGTCAGCCACCAGGCGAATGATCTCTGCATTGAACAGCATGCCTGTCTTCAATGCATCTACTCCGAGGTCCGATCCTACCGCTTCAATCTGCTCCGCGGCTGCTTCGGAAGGCAGCGGATATACGCCATGAACCCCCAAGGTATTCTGCACCGTGATCGCCGTAATCGCCGACATGCCATATACGCCGAGCTCCTGGAAGGTTTTCAGATCGGCCTGAATGCCGGCGCCGCCGCCGCTGTCGGAGCCGGCAATCGTCAGTGCCCGGGGCACGCGAGTCTTGCTCATCGTGCGCCACCGGCGGCAGCCGTTCCCGCTTCCCGGACAGCGGCATATCCCGCCAACGAGCCTGGATGAAGTTTTGCCAGCTCATCTAGAAAAGCGATCTGGAAGCTTCCCGGTCCTTGGTCCGCCGTGCATTCCGCAGCTCTCGCCGCCGCGGCCCCGTAGAAGGCCAGACCCGCCGTACCTGCAAGCAGCAGGTTTGCTTCCGCTGCGGCAAAGGCACCCAGCACCGAGGTCAGCAGGCACCCTGCGCCGGTGACCTTCGTGAGCAGTGCATCCCCTCCGGTAATGATGCGTACCTCTGTTCCATCGGTAATCACGTCCTCTTCACCGGTAATGGCCACGATTGTGCCTAATTCGCGGGCAGCCCGCACAGCCAGCTCAGCATGATGACTGCCTGCGCTATTACCAGCGTCTACGCCCTTAATCTCGCGGGCCTCCCCGACAAGATGAGCGACTTCAGCCGCGTTTCCGCGCACGAGCGAGACCTTCACCTCACTCAGAATCCGCAATGCCGACTCCGTCCGAAAACAGGTCGCTCCCGCACCGACCGGATCCAGCAGAACCGGCACACCGTGCGCATTCGCCGATTGCCCGGCGAGAATCATCGCATCCACCAGCTCGCGGTTCAGCGTGCCGATGTTCAGCACGAGCGCGCCCGCTATGGCGGCCATATCCGCCACTTCCTCCGGCGCGTAAGCCATGACCGGCGACGCGCCCAGCGCGTACAAGCCGTTAGCCGTAAAATTCGTAACCACCACGTTCGTCATATTGTGAACGAGGGGGCTCGTCTGCTGTACCTTCGTTAAAAGCGCCGAAACCTCTTTTTCCCATGCATGCATATGAATCGCCTCTCTTATCTATATTGGAATTTATGTGCTTATTATGACTCCTTATAGCACCGCAGCCTGCAGCGGCACCGGCCATTCCTCCTGCTTATATGCCATATCCCAGAACATATACTCCAGCTGGCAGCTCAGCATGAAATGCTCCTTCATCCGTTCCCGCTCGGCTGCCGTCGCGCGCTCTGCCCATTCATCGACACGGTTGCAGAACTTGGCTGTCGCGTTTTCCCCACGGTTGCCGTAGAAATAAATCCAGTCATAGAACGGATGGGATGCATCCGGCTTCACTTCATCCAGCAGCTTGCGGCCAATCTCCAGATACGTCCATGGGCAAGGCAGCAATACGGCCATAATCTCGCCCAGACTGCCCTCATGCGCCACCGTCAGCATATGACGGATATAATGATGCGCGGACGGAGCCAGCGGATACCCTTGAAGCTCTTCGTAGGTCACCCCGGCGGCTGCGCACAAATTCTGATGCGGGTGCACCTCGCTGTGCAAGATGAATGAAATCTGTTCGTTAAAGGCCGCGATCTCTTCCCTGCTGGTCGATTTGGATATGGCAATTCCGTAAATCCGCATGTAGGCATTCAAATACTCAAAATCCTGCTTCACATAGTGAATCAGCTGTTCTCGCGCCAGGTTCCCCTCGGCAATGCCTTTTACAAAGGGATGATCAAAGATTGCTTGAAAAATTCCTTCCGCCTGCTGACGGAGCTCATGCGTGAAACTCATTTTTGTCCCCACCTCCAACTTATTGAAGAGCAGGAAGTCCGTAAGTCACGACTTTCCAGACAACGCTAAAAAGCCGCCCCCGAAAACTGGAGCGGCTTCGTCAACAAGCCCGGGTGCGCCAAAAAAGCGCACCGAGACCTCATATACGAAGGCTCCACTTTCCTACGCTAGTACGAACTAGATCAGGTTCAAAGGGTCCAAGATACGCTCTTGTCTCAGCCGCCAACGGCTCCCCTAGTGGACTTCCTATTCTTTTGTCTAATACTGTACATAGGTTTATGGATGCTGTCAAATGTTAACTGTTCGTGGGCGGAGCCCCACGCTCGAAGCTTTCCCATGAGTGGGGATTAGGATGATGTACGGTGGCGGAGGTCATTCGCAAAAACGCCGGCGGCCGAAACTTGTTACGGGAACACTGACGCTCGGCTGTCATGTATTCCCCAACATAATGAGTACATAAGCGTTGGGTGTCTAGGGGTATGCATGGATGGCTGGGATTATAATCGATGTAGGGGCCGGCGGGAACTCAGAGTAGCTATGGTTTAGAGGTAGATTCCGGGGTAACACAGCGTGTATAGCTGAGGCTGCTGCTGGTATTGGTGCTTACTGCCGGTCTTGTTACTATTGCTGGACTTGGTGCTACTCCTCGAGCGTAACGGACTGAGGATACGTTATTTGGCTGAGTAGGTGTGATTTTTGATAGTTATCGGACACCAGGTACGCTATTCATAGAATATGATAGCAAATGGGCCGGTAATTGTGGTAATAAGGGATCCTGTGTCCGTTAGATTTAAAAATCGAGGGCAATTTGAGAAATAAGGGACCTGGAGTCCGTTGACAGGTGGTCTTATCGCTACTGCTGGTCTAAGTGCTACTATTGATCTTGTTGCTACCTGCTGGCTTGGTGCTACTTGCTGGTCTTGGCTACTACTGATCTTGGTGTTACTGCTGGTATTGGTGCTGCTGCTGGCTCGGTTCTACTACTGGTATTGGTGCTACTGCTGATCTTGGTGCTACTTGCTGGTCTTGGCTACTGATGATCTACTGGACTTCGTGCTACTCCTTGAGCGTAACGGACTGAGGATACGTTATTTGGCTTAATAGGCGTAATTTTTGAGAGTTATCGGACACTAGGTACGTTATTCATAGAAAATGATAGCAAATAGGCAGATTATTGCGGTAATAAGGGATTCTGTGTCCGTTAGATTTAAAAATCGGGGGCAATTTGAGAAATAAGGGATCTGGAGTCCGATAACAGTCAGGGGCAGCGGCACGAATTAGGGGGCTTAGTTAAGCTGTGCTGGCGTACGGTGTGGCATGCCTTATAGCGGCAGTACTGGCGATGCTGTGATGCTAAAAAAGGAGGCGTCCCTCAAGATCTGAGATCTTTTGGGATGCCTCCTTTTTTAGCTTTTTCCTTGCATCATCTGCTATTCGATAATACTACCCTGTAGCATTCGTCTTCATTCATTACTGAATGCCGTAAAACTCCTGCAACTGGTCAATCATCAGATTGGCCGCCAGGATGCCGCCTGCTGTATTCCAGATTGCATCATCCACTTTGTGGGCTTGGCCGTTCTTGACGACGTTCAGGTTTTTCCATAATGGATCGTTGATCCATTCCTGCTCGGTTTGGTTGGCGCCGCCATCCCCGGTTTCATAAGTGAAGTAGAAGAGTCTGTCGGCATCTGCCTCAGGCAAACGTTCCTTCGTGATCTCGTCAACGAAATCGTCTTTGGCGTTCTTGGTCATGTCGTTGCGGGCGATGCCGATTTTATCGAAAATGACGCCCGAGAACGTATTGGTATGGTACACGCGCGTCTTGCCAGCCATGAAACGGACCACGGAAACGGTCTCGTCCAGCTTACTTCCGGCCTTCTCTTTGAAATCCTGAATCCGCTTGTCGTATGCAGCCAATAGCTCCTCACCTTCGGATACCTTGTTCAGCGCCTTGGCATACAGTTCAAAATTATTCTGCCACTCGCCGCGAAGATCCTCGGCAAAAACGGTCGGCGCGATCGCCTTCAATTGCTCGTATACTTTCTCCTGACGCATCTTGTTGCCGATAATCAGGTCCGGCTGCAGGCCCGCGATCAGTTCGATGTTCGGCTGGCTCTCTTCCCCGACAACGGTAACGCCTTCCATCTGGTCTTTAATATGTGGATACCATGGGTCACCTGTCCAGGATCTAACAGCGCCTACTGGCTTCACGCCCAATGCGAGAAGCGCCTCGGTTCCTTCGTTCGTGAGAACCACCACTTTTTGAGGGGTTCCCTTGATTGTTTCCGTACCCATCGCATGTGTAACTTCATAGGATTCGCTTGCTGCGCTACCATTGTTACCACTTGCATTATTCGTCGTATCGTCGCCGGTATTGTTTGTATTTTCTTTCGCTGGGCTTGCTCCACAACCGGCAAGAATCACGATCATAATGAGAGCCAGCAAGCTAAACTTGAGGCCTCTCGTTGGTTTATTTGCCATTCCTTTTCCCATTCCTATCTAAATCCCCCTTGTATCATATCCTTCTACTTGAAAATCATTATCAATCACTGATTCAAAACTATAAAGGGTTTCCTGAAAAATATCAAGATATTTATGAGAATGATTATCAAGCTCATTGACAGATGGGGTCCCTTCACCTAAAATTCATATGAACTTAATTATTCATGGACTTAAGAAAGTGAGCATATATGCGCGTATTCGGACTATTCATATCGCTATTGGCGCTGGCTGCTGCCGTCATGGGCAGCATCGCCTTCGGAGTAACAAACGTACCTCTTCATCAGGTATTGGAATCGTTCACTCACTTCAACGGGAGCAACGAGCATCTGATCATTCTCACAGCAAGACTGCCCCGGGCGCTCATTGCACTTGCTGTAGGAGCAAGCCTAGCTGTTGCGGGTGCCCTCATGCAGGTCATCACGCGCAATCCGATTGCATCACCCAGCACGCTGGGCGTGAACTCCGGTGCAGCCTTCTTCATTATTATGTCAGCGGGTTGGCTGGGTATAAGTGGACTCCAATCTCTTACCTGGGTCGCGCTGATCGGAGCCGCGGTAAGCGGCGGTATCGTGTTTTTCCTAGGCAGCATCGGCAGGGACGGCATGACGCCAGTAAAAATCACCCTCGCGGGTGCCTCCATAGCCGCCTTCTTCCATTCCTTAACGCAGGGATTCATGCTCTCTGACGGCAAAATGTTCGATCAGGTGCTGGTATGGCTTGTCGGCTCGGTAGCCGGACGCGATTTGAACCAACTTGCAGCCGTGTGGCCGTATATGACCGTTGGCATGCTGGTTGCACTCCTGCTGGGCCGCCATCTGAACGCCCTCTCCATGGGTGATGACATCGCCCAGAGCCTCGGGCAAAAAACAGCCCTCATTAAGTTGTTAGCGGCAGCGGCTGTTATTTTGCTGGCCGGAGGTTCCGTTGCCGCTGCGGGCCCCATCGCATTCGTCGGGATTATCATCCCGCATATCGTTCGGCATTTAATAGGAAATGATTATCGCTGGATTCTGCCTTACAGCGCGGTGCTCGGTGCACTTCTGCTGGTGACGGCCGATCTCGGCTCCCGATATATTGCCATGCCGAAGGAAGTCCCGGTCGGCGTGATGACCGCAATCATTGGCGTGCCGTTCTTCGTGTACATAGCCAGGAAAGGAAGACGAGCACAATGAATAAACACCGCATATTCCGCTCCAGGAACGCTAAAGTATCGTTTATGCTGGAGAGAAGAACACTATGGGTATGTCTGATCCTATTCGTGCTTTGCATCGCCGCCATGATTATTAGCACAGGCACAGGAAGCCAGTTTGTTTCGCCGCTTCATGTCATGAAGGCATTGTTCGGTAACGCTCCGCCCATGGAGCAGGTTATCGTTATGCAGCTAAGGCTGCCCCGAATTATTATCGCCGTGCTGATCGGCGCCGCTCTCGCCGTGGCGGGGGCTATTCTGCAGGGCGTCATCCGCAACCCCCTGGCCTCCCCCGACGTCATCGGTATAACGGAGGGAGCATCACTTGGAGCGGTTCTCTTCATCTTCATATTCACAGGCACCGTATCGATCCATTGGATGCCGCTATTCGCCATCCTTGGTGCTTTTTTCATAACCGGACTGCTGTACGTGCTTGCTTGGAAAAATGGCGTATCACCGCTGCGGCTAGTCTTGATCGGAATCGGAGTATCGGCTGCAATCAAATCGATCTCCTATATGCTGATCATATCCGGACCGCTGCAGTTGGCCGACCGCTCCCTTACTTTCATGGCAGGCAGCATTTACGGCATGTCCTGGGATAAGGACGTTTTGACCCTGCTGCCTTGGATAGCTGTACTTCTACCGCTTACCTGGCTGCAGGCCCGCAATGTGAACATCCAAGCCTTGGGCGACGACGTTGCCAGCAGCACGGGCGCCCAGGTTCAGAAACAGCGCCTGATCCTAATCGGACTCAGCGTAGCTCTGGCCGGAGCAGCCATCTCGATCGGCGGCGCCATCGCCTTCATCGGTCTGATGGCACCGCATATGGCCCGCAGGCTGGTGGGTCCCTCCTTCGGGAGCGTCCTGCCGGTCAGCGCACTGATCGGTGCGATTCTGCTCCTTGTCGCGGACTTGGTAGCTCGGACGGCATTTCTGCCGCGCGACGTTCCGGCAGGCGTATTCACCGCCGCAATCGGCGCGCCGTTCTTCCTCTACTTGCTGTATCGTAACCGCAATCGATTCTAGAACCGAAAGGAGCTGGCGTCATGAATACGCTGGAAGCAAAGGGATTGGGTCTGTCCTATGGGGGAGACTTTATATTCGAAAATCTGGATTTAACCGTGCCTATAGGTAAAATCACCGTGTTTATCGGCAGCAACGGCTGCGGCAAGTCCACTTTGCTGCGCTCCATGGCCAGGCTGCTGAAACCGCAGCGCGGCTCGGTTGTACTGAACGGGGCCGACATCGCAGGCTTGTCCACCAAGGACGTGGCGCGTAAGCTCGCCATTTTGCCTCAAGGGCCTACCGCCCCGGAAGGATTAACGGTGATGCAGCTGGTAAAGCAAGGACGTTATCCGTACCAGAGCTGGCTTCGTCAATGGTCACGCGAGGATGAGGAAGCAGTCACAGCGGCGCTGACCTCCACAGGTTTGACCGAACTGGCTGACCGTACGGTTGACTCGCTATCCGGCGGTCAGCGCCAGCGGGCCTGGATCGCGATGACGCTGGCACAAGAAACGCCAATCATTCTGCTCGATGAACCGACCACCTATCTGGATTTGACGCACCAGATCGAAGTGCTGGATCTGCTGTATGAATTAAATGTTCAAGAACAACGGACCATCGTCATGGTGCTGCATGATATCAATCTGGCCTGCCGTTATGCCGATCATATCGTTGCCATTCGCGACGGAAGCATCAAGGCAAAGGGCAAACCGGGAGATATCATCGATTCCGAGCTGATGCAGACCGTGTTCCAGCTGCCGTGCGAGATTATTCCAGACCCGCTGTACGGAACCCCGATGTGCGTCCCGCGCGGGAAGGGCATACGCCGGCCTTTAGCCGTCAAGCCGGAACCAGCGGAACCCAAACAACCAACAACGCCGACTCCAGCTCCTGAGCTGGCACCGGTGTAGCATAAATTGAAATCAAGCCGACTCCCTTTCGCATTCAAGCGGTGGGAGCCGGCCTTTTTTATGTGGGCTTGACGCGAAGAGACAAAAGACCCCCATGCAGTGAGACATGAAGAAAGACATGGAGAGGGACATGAAGAGGACACACAAAGAAGACCACCCCAAAACCATGAGGGTAGCCTTTGTATTTGTAATAAACGCTATAAACATAAGTTTTGTCTTCCATTGCTCACATGCTGTTCCACTGACGGTTCTGGTAACGACAACCTATGACCATTTACCTATACGCGGGGCTTTATTCCTTTGTCGAAGCGGAAGTCCTTTGAACAGTTTGGACTTTTCACGCTTCCGTTGTTCCAGCAGGTTCTTTACCCCTCGCATCAACATTCGGTACCGCATCTCATCCTCGTGGCCGTATTTTCGCATTTCATCAAAATACTCGTCTGTCATCCTATCACTCCAGCTATATAAGTCTATAGAACTAGAGTATAGGACCGAACTATACAATTTCTAAACAAGACTCGGTTACATGCTAAGCTGACGGCTCCTGCATCCTGCATGGCTGAGCTGACGGCAATCTCCACGGCTCGCCGTCTTCGCCGAAGGAGAAGAGCCAAAGGGATGGCCAATGCCACCAGCCCGCTTGCCCTCAGAAACACATCATCGATGCTCCGTGTGTAAACCATCCGATGCAGCCACTCAGCGATTTCTCCGGAAGTGCCGTTACTGAAAATCCACAGCCACACTCTGACTCCATCTTTCCAATGAGTATAGACGGATTACTCTATCACCCAGCATTCTCTTCTACAAGACCATATAGAGAAGTTCTTTCCTCGCTTCTTGATTCTCTATTAGAGCCCTTACCCCTCAGTAATCATGGCAGCGCAAAAACCACGATCCACGGATTCGGATCGTGGCTGCTGCATCTCAAGATCGCCGTTTGTCTTGGAATATTAGGCGTCAGACCGCTTGCCCCTGCCGCTCCGACGGCACAGCTGAATATCGGGCCAGCTCTGATTGCAGCTCGTTTAGCGCGTCATCTAGGCGTTCTCTCAGCTGCTCCGTGATGTCGTAACCGCCCAGTTCGAGGCGGGTGATCCACTGATCTACGGCAAACACCCCGTTGAGAATATTGGTTCCTCCGAGTGCGGATATTACTGGCTTCAACGCATAATCCACCGCGAGCAAATGCGCGATGGTGCCGCCAATGAATAGCGGGAGCACGACTTTGCCTTGCAAACCTTTTTGGGGAAGAAGATCCAAAATCGTTTTCAACGCCCCTGAATAAGAAGCTTTATATACCGGGCTGGCAATGATCACGGCAGAGGCTCCTTCAACCGCCGCTATGGCCTGCTTGATGGCCCGACTATTGAAATCGGCCCGCAGCAAATCCTCAGCCGGTAGATCCGCTGCCGAGATGAAATCGATCTCGTAGCCAGCAATGATCAGGCGATCCTCTACATATTGCGTTAATCCGAACAAACGGGACCCTTGCGTCGGGCTTCCTGCTATAAAAGCGATTTTCGTCATTGGTTTTCCTCCTTATTCGTAAACGTCATGTAGGGCTAGGCGCACCCATATTCGAGTCCCATGCACCAGGACATCTTCATCCAGATCGAATCGGGGCTGGTGAATCGCATGCACGATCCCCCGATCCGGATTCCCGCAGCCGATGAATCCAAAAGCGCCCGGGACCTGATCCAGGTACCAATCGAAATCCTCGCCAGTCAGGCTGGGTGGATGGAGCACATGTACCTTTTGCTTGCCCAGCACTTGCCCTGCGGCTTGCTTCATACGACGCAGCGCGGCTCCGTCGTTGACCACGGCCATCCCTTCACGAAGATCTCTTCACGAAGCTCCAGCTTATAGCTGCCGCCTGCTTGGTCCGCAATGGACACGGCCAGACGCCTTAAGCCCTCCGTAATCACCGCCACGGTATCCTTCTGAAACGTCCGGAAGGTTCCCACAAGCTCGCTTTGCGCAGCGATGACATTGATGGCGCTGCCTGCCGTTCCTTGTTGCGTGCCGATGACCCCATCCCGAAATGTTTGCCCACCTTCCGCCTGACCTCAATCCCCCACGACTCCATGAGATCTGCCAACAGCTTCGAGGTACGGGAAACATCGTACAATAGCTCGGGATGTTGATGGAGATCCCGCCTGATTCGGGAGAGCTCTCCACGAAGCTCCCCAGCAAACTCCGTCATCTGATCCAATTCCACAACCGCCGTCATGCCCACCGCTCCCTATTAGGAACGGACAGCAACTGCCTGATCCTTGCTGTACCGGTTCTCGGGCACTGGCAAGCCCAAATTGCCGCGCAGCGTGTCGCTCTCGTACTCGGTTCTGTAGATGCCTCTCTCCTGCAGAAGCGGGACGACATGGTCCACAAAATCCTCCAGCCCGTTCGGCACCGCCGCAGTAATCATGAAGCCGTCGGCTGCGCCTGCTTCGAACCAAGCCTGGATCTTGTCTGCTACCTGCTCCGGCGTGCCGATAAACCCGCCGCGAGGCGTGGCCGACTGCAGTGCCACTTGCCGGAGCGTCAGCCCCTTCTCTTTAGCGTCCCTTTTGATTTTGTCGGTACCGCTCTGGAAGCTGTTCTTGCCCAGGTCGCCCAGCTCAGGGAACGGCTCATCCAGCGGATACTGCGAGAAATCGTGATGCTCGAAGAAGCGGCCGAGATAATCCAGGGCATTCTCGATGGTCACCAGACTGGCTATCTCCTCATATTTGCGCTCGGCCTCTTCGGCCGTACTTCCGATAATCGGGCTGATTCCGGGAAAGATCAGCACTTCATCCGGATTCCGGCCGAAACCAGCCGCCCGCGACTTCACGTCCTGATAAAAGGCTGCCGCATCCTCCACAGACTCATGACCGGTAAATACCGCATCAGCTTCCTTTGAGGCATAGTTCTTGCCGACCTCGGACGATCCCGCTTGAAAGATGACCGGCTGTCCCTGCTTGGAACGGGCGATGTTCAGCGGCCCCTTCACGGAGAAGAACTCGCCTTCGTGATTCAGCGTGTGCATTTTCTCGGGATCGAAGAAGACCCCCGTCTCCTTATTCCGCACGAAGGCATCATCCTCCCAGGAATCCCATAATCCCCGGGCAACCTCCAAATACTCCGTTGCAATCCGGTATCGCTTATCGTGCTCCGGATGCTCCTTCTTGCCGTAATTTAGGGCTGAGCCCTCCAGCGGAGAGGTGACGATGTTCCAGCCTGCGCGTCCGTTGCTGATCTTGTCGAGCGACGCGAACTGACGGGCCACGGTGAACGGCTCGCTGTACGAGGTGGATAACGTACCGACAAGACCGATGTTTTGGCTGACGGCGGCCAGGGCGCTCAGTATGGTGATCGGCTCAAAGCGGTTCAGAAAATGCGGGATCGATTTTTCGTTGATATACAAGCCGTCCGCAATGAAGATCAGATCGAATCTGCCTTCCTCGGCTTTCTGAACCCACTGCTTATACAGTTCAAAATTAACGCTTGCGTCAGGCTGCGCATCCGGATGCCGCCACATGGAGGTCCCTCCGCCCACGCCGTGCAGGAGCGCCCCTAATTTCAATGGTCTTTGCTTTGCCATATTCCTTTCCTCCTTATCGATCTTAGCGTCATCTGCTCACACGGGAGCTGCAGCCAGTTTAATGCGTTCGATCTGTCCGAGATGATTCTGTACGTGGCGGGTAAACCCGCTGACGATATCCGAAACGCTGACGGTCTCCCCTTTGAAATTGATGCCGGTTTTGATCGTATCGGCTGCGCTCAAGCGGCGAAGCAGCAAACTGTTGTAGTGCAGCAGCGCCCGGAATGCTTCCAAAATATCCGCGGCTCTGCCTTCGTTCGAATATTGGCCGTTGACCCAGGCATCCTGATTGAACGCAGGCAGTTGGACCGTTGTCCCGGCCAGAATGTCCCGAATCCGGAACGAGATCACGATGCTGTGATCCACCAGATGGGAGAGCACCTCCTGTATGCTCCATATATGCGGTGCCTGCTTCCATTGGAGTTGATCCTCGCTAAGGCCAGCAACGGCGGCCAGCAGCTGATCATGCGTATTAACAAAGGCTTCGATAGGGAACTCACTCATTCGATCTCCTCCAATACAAACTCGATAATGACTCTCCCGATATAAACAACAACAAGAAGCTGCCCTTCACATCGCACTGCGGTTCATGTTCGGGGCCTTATAACGATAATGCTTGAAACATGAATCGGTGCTTCCTTTCGAATGACAGCGACAGAAGGAACTCCTTAAGGCGATGGTGATGGTGATGGTGATGGTGATGGTGATAACAATAGCGAAGTCTCCCCGCCGGAGTTGTAATGCCTGAGTGCCCGCTCCGCCAGCCTCGTGAAGAAATCGATGCTGACCTGAATCGCCCGCTCATCCAGATCAAACGCCGGATGGTGCCACTCCTGCGTGCCTGCCGTCCCCATGAAAACAAACAACCCGGGAACCTCACGCTGGTACACCGCAAAATCCTCCCCGGCCGGCGAAGGAACCGGTATCACCGCCTCATATCCCGCTTCGGCAGTAGCGACATAACCGAGCTCCGCCAGCTTGCGGTCATTATGGACCGGCGGCGGTCCCTCGATCCAGCGTACGACAGCCGTCGTTCCGAAAGCTGCGGCCACGCCTTGAACCACCTGGCCGAATCGTTCAAGCACCTGCAGTCTGACGTCGTCATCGAAGGTGCGTATGGTCCCTTCCAGCAGCGCTTTATCCGGGATCACATTCCAGGCGGTCCCGCTGTGCAGCTTCGTGACACTGATGACGGCGCTCTTCAGAGGGCTCACATTCCGGCTTATGATCGACTGGAGCGCCGTAATGATATGCGATGCGGTCACGATCGGGTCAAGGCCCGCTTCCGGCACGGCCGCATGGGACCCCTTGCCCGCCACTTCAACCACGAAGCCGTCGGCGGCGGCCATCAGCGGGCCCTCCTTAATGCCGATGGTCCCTACAGGCAGGTCCGGCTTGTTATGCATGCCGAAGATCGCCTGCACGCCTTCGAGTGCCCCGCTGTCGATGACCTGCCTCGCTCCCTTGGCTTTCTCCTCGGCCGGCTGAAAGATCAGCCGCACGGTTCCTTTCAGCTCCTGCTCCCGCTTCTTCAGGGCATACGCCGTCCCGATTAGGGCAGCGGTGTGAAAATCGTGCCCGCAGGCATGCATTTTACCGGGAATCGTCGAGGCATACGGAAGCCCTGTCTCTTCCTGGATCGGCAGGGCGTCGATATCCGCCCGCAGCGCAATGATCGGCCCCTCTTGAAGTCCACCGACCTCGGCGATTACGCCTGTGGCGAGCGGAAACTCCGTGACCCGTATCCCGGCTTCCTCGAGCCAGCCCCTAATCAGCCGCGTCGTTTCGAACTCCTCGTTCGACAGCTCCGGGTACCGGTGCAGATGGCGCCGGATCTCAATAAATCGATGGATGTCTATATCCGTGGATAAAACATGGCTTGGCATTCGTAAAACCTCCTAAATAGTCACGTACCTATGACCGATTCCATTACGCTTCGGCAGGAACCTCAGCCAACGCCTCGCTCAGCAGCTCGAATGAGCGGATTCGCTTGGCAAAGGGCTGGATATTACTGGTGACGATGATTTCATCAACGCCCGAAGCCTGTTGAAGCCGGAGCAGCTGTTCACGCACGGTCTCCTTCGTACCTTTGGTGATGAACGGCTCCTGTTCCTCGATCGTGTACGGCTCGCCTGCCTGGCGTCCGAATTCTTCGGCCTGTTCCCTTGTCCCCAGTGCCAGCGTCCGGCCGCTGGCCAAATGAATCTTCACCAGCTTCAGCGCCCCTGCCAGCTCCGCCGCTTCCGCCTCCGTATCAGCCACGATTACGGACAGTGCAACAAGAATTTCCGGTTCCCTGCCATGGGAGTAGTCAAACGTGCTTCGGTAAACACGAATGGCTTCCAACGCCGCGGATTCCTCCCCGTTGATGAAGAGGGAGAACACATAGGGCAGGCCGAGTCCGGCCGCAATTTCCGCGCTGCCTGCGCTGGCCCCCAGCACGTACAGCTCGGGGGCGGTCTCCGGCAGCGGAGCGGCACGCAGCCCGGCGAGCGGATGATCCTCTTCCAGCGTGTTATGCACAAATTGGCTAAGCTCGACGATCTTATCAGTTAACGACTCCTGCTCCTGCACGCCCCGCTGCAGCGCCTGCGTGCTGCGCGGCAACCCGCCAGGCGCGCGCCCGATGCCCAGATCCACGCGTCCCGGCGCGAGCGCGGCCAGCACGTTGAAATTCTCCGCTACCTTATAAGGACTGTAATGCTGCAGCATGACGCCGCCGGAACCCACGCGAATGGTTTGGGTTTTAGCTAACAGGTAAGAAATGAGCACTTCCGGCGAAGACCCTGCTACTTGGTCCGAATCGTGGTGCTCGGATACCCAGAAGCGCCGGAAGCCAAGCTCCTCTGACTTTTGAGCAAGCTGCACGGTATGCGTGAACGCCTCCGCTGCCGTTTCGCCCGGATATATTGGACTTTGGTCAAGCACGCTTATCGTAATCCCCATATTGGTTGACCTCCTAAATGCTGTAGTTAAGCTCAGGCGTGATCCGCTTCAGGAACTGCTTGGTTCGTTCTTCCCGCGGATGATGGAACAGCTCGGACGGAGTCCCCTGCTCCACAATCACGCCTTCGTCCATGAACACGACGTGATTCGCCACATCCCTCGCGAAGCCCATCTCATGCGTCACCACGATCATGGTGATCCCTTCCTTCGCGATTTTGCGAATCACCGCAAGCACCTCGCCCACCAGCTCCGGGTCGAGCGCCGACGTCGGCTCATCGAACAGGATCACCTCCGGCTCCAGGGCCAATGCCCTGGCAATGCCCACCCGCTGCTGCTGCCCGCCCGAGAGCTGACTCGGATAGGCATCCAGCTTATCGGCCAGACCGACCTTTTCGAGCAGGGCGATACTTCTCTCCCTCGCCTCGGCCTTCGGCATTTTTTTGACGACGACCAGGCCTTCCATCACGTTCTCGATCGCGGTCTTGTGTTTGAACAGATTGTACTGCTGAAACACCATGGCCGATCGCTGGCGGAGGTCATGAATTTCCTTCTTCGTGGCCCGCTTGCAATCGAGGCGGTAATCACCGATGGCAATCTCGCCGCCATTCGGCTTCTCGAGATAGTTCACGCAGCGCAGCAGCGTGGTTTTGCCCGAACCGCTCGGCCCCAGGATCACCACCACTTCCCCTTTGTTTACCGTCAGATCAATCGATTTCAGCACCGCGTTCTTGCCGTAGGACTTTGAAATATCGGTCAGTTGAATCATGCGACGCCCCCCCGATTGTAGAGATTGATTCGTTTCTCGATGACTGCGGTCAGTCTTTCGATGAGGAGTGTAAGCCCCCAGAAAATAGCTGCCGCGGCCAGGTAGGATTCGAAGAACTTCCAATTGGTCGATGCCACGATCTGTGCCTGCGCGTTAATGTCCACAACCGACACGGTAAATGCCAAGGTCGAGCCGTGAAGCATGCCGATGACCGAATTGGACAGGTTTGGTAGGCTGACGGCCAAGGCTTGGGGGAATACGATCCTGCGCAGCGCCTGCCACGTCGTCATGCCGATTGAATAAGCTGCCTCCAGCTGCCCCCGGTTTACCGCGAGCAGGCCCGAGCGGATCACTTCCGACATATACGCGCCTGCCGTAATCGAGAACGATAGGAACGCGAACCAGATCATCGGAATGGAGGATGACTTATAGCCCCACTCCATCTGTGCGGACAGCGCATCCACCAGCACCGGCAGCCCGAAATAGATCAGCAGAAGATGCGTCAGCATGGGAGTACCCCGGATAAAGGTCACGTAGGCTGCAGCGATCTGGCTGAGCACCGGCACTTTATAGATCCTGACAAACGCCGCGATCAGCCCGATCATAAATCCTGCCGTAACCGATACGGCGGTGATCAACAGCGTTGTCGGGATCGCGGACAGCAAGTTTACGAATGCCGTCCATATGAAGGATGGATCGATTTTCACAGCTCCGCTCCTCCTTTATCAGGTCTCATTCCGGCGATGATGCGGCGGTAGGCCCCTTTCTTTTGCATACGGAATCTTTCACGGGCTGCCGACTCCGGTACCTCATGGCGCATCAGACGCCATTCCGCACGCAGCAGCAGTTTCTCCAGCGTAAAGCTGATGACAAGATAGATGAAAGCCAGCGCCAGATAGGCCTCGATAAAATGCTGGGTGATATTGCCTAGAGTTTGCGCTTTTCCCGTCATCTCCATAAGCCCGAGGGTGAACGCCAGTGAAGTATCCTTCAGCAGGGCAATCACCATATTCGAAAATACCGGAACGGCGATCGCGAGCGCCTGGGGGAGGACGATCCGAAGGAAGGCTTGATGTCCTTTCATCCCCATGGCATACGCCGCCTCTACCTGACCTCTGTCCACCGCCGTTACCGAGGCCCGGATCATCTCCGACATGAAGGCTCCGGTATGAAGCCCGTAGGTCAAGATCACGAATACCATGACAGGCGCCCGGGACATGTCGATATGAACAAGCTTCAGGATCTCCGGCAGACCATAATAGAACAAGAAGAGCTGGATCAGGATCGGCGTTCCCCTGAAGAACGAAATGTACACCTTGGCAAACGCGTTCAGCACCGGAATCCGGTACAGGCGGGGAAGGGCAACCAGAAATCCGACAACGATCCCCACCAGCAGAGAGCCTGCCACGATCAGCAGCGTGACGCCTAAGGTCGACAAGAGTTTAGCCAAAAAGCTAAGCACATACGAGAAATCGAACGGTGCACCCATGAATCCTTCTCCCTTCTTGCATGGTTATCTCATCATGGATTCGACGACGTAAAGTCGTCTCCCAGCCATTCCTTGCTCAGCTTAGTCAGCGTTCCATCCGATTTAAGCTCCCTGATCGCATCGTCAACCGCATCCGACAGCTTCTGGCTGTCCGGGTCGTCTTTGCGGAATACGAACAGAATATCGGCCTCCGACAGGTGATCACCCGTTGTTTTCAGCTTTCCTTGCGGATCGATCAGCGGCAGCGTAAAGTCCGCCCCAACGGTTGCAACCACCCGGCCTGTCGTAATCTGGCTTACGGTATCATTCGCCGCACCGTTCTGATAGACAATATGGATCGCATCGTGATTGTTCTTGTTGTAGTTTTCCAGAATCTGTGCAGCCGCACTGGTTGCACCGGTCAGCACCTTTTTCCCCTTCAAATCATCCAGCGATTGAATGGAGTCGTTCTCCTTAGAGACGATGATTTTATTTCGCCAATGGGCGTACGGCTCTTTATTGAACAGATACTTTTCCGTTCGCTCCGGATTCTTCTCCATCTGGTGAGCTACAAAATCAATTTTCCTCGTTTCCAGGCTCAGCAGCAGATTGGAGAACTCCTGGATCTGCAGCTCGAACTCATATTCCGGCAAACGTTTATCGATCTCCCGCACCAGCTCAACGTCAAAGCCGGTCAGCTTACCATTCTCGTCAATAAAGCAAATTCTCGGGAAGGCCGTGCCCGTGCCGACAACAATCTTCGTTACTTTTCCTTCCGCTGCGTTGACCTTGCTGTCCTTCTTCGCTTCTCCGCTCTTCGTGTCTGCTCCGCATCCGACGATCACCCCTGCCAATGCGATGACAACAGCTGCTACGATTGATTTCTTCACGACCTCATCCCCTTTCGATCTTGTCCCCATCCACAAATAAATAATTCCTATAGATTTAGTAAGAATTATGTTGTCACTAACTTTACCGCGATTTGGGGAACGCGTCTAATAGAGTTTTTCTATTCATCCATGCAAATCATCAATAGGACAATTCCCGACCGAGCTCCAGCAAAGAATCCAGAAACTCATTATTCTGTCCGTTCAAGGAGATGAGATGGGTTTGCAGGGAAATGCCTGCCGTTTCGGCTATATCCACGGGAATCAGGCTTCCCTCGGCTACCTCCTGCTGAGCGCAAAGGCCCGGTAGAAAGCAGATCCCCGCCCGCCCCAGCACGAGCTTCTTCGCCGTCTCGGAATTATCAACCTGAAACACGATGTTCGGCGGCTGTTCCAGACTCTCGAATACCCGTTGAATCCGCAACCAGTCCAATGAACCGCACTCGAAGAAGACCAGCGTCTCGCGCCGGATATCCCGAATGGAGGCTCTCCCGGCAGCAGCGAGCGGATGATCCTTATATACATACAAGCGGATGGGGTCCTCGAAAAAGGGATAGGATTGAAACGCCGGATTCATCAGCTTGCGGACGAAAGCCAGATCGATATCCTTGGACGAGAGCTTGCCGGCCAGCTCTTCCGTCGGACCTGTTGTCAACTTGAAGTTCATCTCGGGAAACCGGCGGTTGAGCACCATAAGCAGATAAGGCATTAAGTAATTGGATACCGAAACGGTGCTTCCGATTCTGAGCTCATTGGGCATGGAAGCTTTCGATTGAAGATGGTGCTTTCCTTTTTGAAAGGTTTGGAGGATCTGCTGGGCATAAGGGAGGAATTGTTTGCCTTTGTCGGTCAGATGAATCTGTTTACCCAAACGGTCGAACAGCCTGCAATCGAGCTCTCTCTCCAGTGACTGGATGCGTGCGGTCACCGTCGGCTGGGACAGAAACAGGACGTCTGCCGCCTTATTGAAGCTGCCGTAATGATTGATGTAGACAAAGGCCTCGATATTTTCGATGTTCAAACTAACACCTCCGGACATCATTATACTCACTATTCCAATGAATATAGATGGTTTTAGGACCGCAATTTCCTTATAAATTATCCTTATCTTAGGCAGTTGGCAAATTATTGTCAATCCAAATATGCATATAGATTTTTTTAATGACAGCATTAATAAATTTGTTTTCCAATGTGTTTAATGGGAATAAGCTGCTATACTAATCTCACCTTATCAGGATATGACCGTATCCTCTGAAACTGTAATGACCTAAAAAAGGAGTGGTAACGATGAATTCAATGCAGGAAGTGATCATACGGGATGCTCATGAGTGGGAACGAGAGGCTGTTGCTGCTATAATGCTGGAATCCTATCAGCAGTATGCCTTCGATCTGTCTACGGAGCGATGGGAGGAATATCGGGATTCCATCAGGAATTCCGCGTACAGCCATGCGCCGCATGCGCGGATCGTCGCCGAGCTTGACGGGGAAATCGTGGGCAGCGTCCAGCTCTTCCTCTCCTCGGAGGCCGCTTACGGAAAACCGGAAATGGGGATTCACTCGCCCATTATTCGCCTTCTAGCCGTATCTCCGGGTTCCCGGGGACGCGGCATCGCCACGCTTCTGATTCAAGAGGCTGCCCGCAGATCGATCCAGCTCGGCGCAACCACGCTGAATCTTCATACCTCCGACATGATGGCCTCTGCGGTGAAACTCTATGAGCGGCTTGGCTTTGAGCGGGCATATGATACGGATACGTTTAACGGCGAACATCTTGTCAAAGGATACCGGATCGAACTGCCCGGCTCCCTGCTGCTGCAAAGCGCCGTGTGAAATAACAGGCTAAAATACGAATAACCGGACATCTTCTCCTGCATTGAGGGGATGAGTCCGGTTATTTTTTATATGTACATTTATGCCTGCCATCGTATTCGCTCGATTCGTTCCAATGTTGTACAGCGAATATTCGTTTCGCATCGGATCGACAGGTATTATACAATGAACAAAAAAGGGGGCGTCGCTCATGTGGAGTAAATTCAGGTTGAACAGGCCAGTATGGGCTGGCATCACCGCCGGCATTCTCCTCGGGCTGTTCCTAAAAATCGTAGAGCATTTCACCTCATTGAAGGTTTACACGCTGCTCCTAAACATTGACTACGTACCTGTCCTGAATGAGCTGAAGCTCTCCGAAATTATCGAGTTTGCGCTGCACCTCATCATCTCCGTCCTGCTGAGCATCGCTCTGGCTGTCTTTCTGAAGCAGAAGAATTGGACCCGCTGGCGAAGCTTGTCTTGGGTCTCCCTGGTCTGTTTGGCCGTAGGGCTTCTCCTGTATCTGACCACCATTTTGTCTGACCGTACACCGGAGTTATCTGACCTCGCTGCTCTTCTGTTCTGGCTGGCCGGTCATCTACTGTATGGTATTGCATTAGGCTGGCTGCTGACGGGTTCACGCGGAGCCTCCGCCTAGATCGGGAAAGCAGCCTTGCGAAAACGTCGATTATGGATAAACGCAAAATGACCGCCCCACTTGAATAGGAGCGGTCACGCTATGATACCGAATGCGCAAATGCCGCACTCATGCTATGGATCTTCATTTGGCAATGCTAGCGTCCCAGGGACAAGTCCTTGTCCACTTCGCTATCGGTTTCCTCATCCTCGACGTTTGCGTCGTCACCGGATGCCGCTACGCCATCCATGAAGTCTTGAATCTGACCGCTGTTGCGGGTCAACGTAGCAACGGAAACCTCATGCTTCTTCGCGATATCGGACTTCGTTGTTGAAATGTTCAGCGATGAAGTTACTATATATTCCAACGCACTTGCATATCCGCCCTGTTTACGGTACTTCGGATTGGCTTCTCTGGAGAAGCTGTTCCAGACCATCAGGAGGCTGAACACTTGAAACAGCTGCTGATCATCCTGCAGCTCATAATCCCGGCAGATCTGAGGAAACACAGACTCGGCAAGCTCGCGATGCTCATCAGCGTTCCAGTCCATCCATCCCAGCTTGTCGTTAATCATCTGACGCAATTGATCGACCTGCAGCTTAGGCTCTTCTGCTCTCGCACCAGGGAACTGGATGACTTTACCGTATACCGTGCGTTCATCTTTTTCAAGACAACATCTTTTGTACTTTTTCCCGCTTCCGCAGTGACATAGATCGTTTCTTCCTAGCTTTTTCATTTCCTAGCTCCTATTTGAATGATTTCTTCTATTATACATGGAAAATATGAAAATGCGCATCTCAAGCCTGTAAACCCTTAAGGCATGCCGGCCTTCCGCGTCATAACACTCTCTTACAGGGGGGGCTTCCGATAAGAAGGTGTCCAGGCAAGTTAGATAGCAAAAAAGCGCGGGTCCCCTCTATGAAAGCCGCGCCCCTTCATATTATTCTATATTATCGTCATAACGCAAGTAGGATGTAACAAATTTGTTAGAACCTATAATAGACTTGTACCATTTTTGGTAAAGATTCCATAGATCCGCGCCTTAAGGCTCATTGGCCTGGCCCAATGGTCACAGATTTCGATTTCATTGCGTTTACGTTACTTCACCCATACGCTAACATTTGAACCTGTTGACTGCCTTATCGCCCTGCTGCAGATGCACTATCGCCAATCACTTGCCTGAGCACAGGCTCAAGCCGGTCCGCCATCAGCTTGAAGCCGAGGTCCGTCGGATGAACCCCGTCAACCGTCGTTTCCCCGGGATCATCACCTAACCAATCCGATCCATCGACGAACGTTAGGTTATGATCTCCCGCCTCGGTCAGCTGCCGGATAAGATCCATCTGGAACTTCTTCCGCGCAAGCCGCCCTTCGAGAATCTCCGGCTTGAACGACTCGGCTCCATGGCGGATGCGGGATATCAAGATGATGGGAACCTCCGGATGAACCTTGCGGTAAGTCTCGATATATAGAGGCAAGGTCTGTCGATAAGACTCAGTGCTCCCGGCGTTACCCTCGTAATCAATGACGAGACATGCGGGTTCCGGAATTTGAGCCGCCAGTATCGCAAGCTCCGACTCCCCTTTTCCGTTGCCCGAGAAACCCAAATTGATAAACTCCAGATGAAACCTGCGGCTTAAGATGTTTGTATACGACATGCCGGGCCGTGACGCGCATCCGCCTTGCGTAATGGATGTTCCGTATACAATCACTTTTTTGGAAGAATCATAGGATTCCGGTGCCCAAACCTCGGCCCCTGGTTCAAGTCCAATCCATATCTCTTCGACGCCCTGGTACAAGGGCATATTCAGGAGGAACGACCGTGCCTCGCTTGTCCCGGAATCAAAGATGCTGCTCTCATACTCCACCTGACCAGCCTGAAATCGAGCCGTTCCCGCATGCAGCCAATGGCCGGGGCCGCCGATATACGCATCGACGCCGCACTCCCCCGTTGGCGGCATGTGGTACATGCCGGATCCTGCGGTCAGACGCACGCGGACCGACACGCTCCGCGAATTCGTGCGAAAGCGGATCTGACCGCCCGATGTGCAGTTCGCTAACGCATCCACCTCAGGTCGGATATAAACATCCGGTACCGAAGGCAGTCTGCGATATATGCGTTCTGTGTGGAACCAGCCAAATCCGGATACCTGAAACGGCCCCCTCTGGGGGGAATACCATATCCGTTCGTCCGCTCCATGGTTCTCGATCTTCATGTTCTGATCCAACTGATAAGGGGATACCTTCTCAGGTTCAGGAATTCGGTTCTGCACAATTCTCGCCTCCCTATGTAGTTAGGAATGATTAAGAATCCAAAGCGCTTATCTTCTTCTCAAGTGTTATATCGCCTCATCCCTCCAGTTTCAGAGCCATTGAGCCATGATTTCAGAGCCTTCCTACCGGTCCCAAGCCGTGACGACCTCTTCCTTCAGCTCCTTCAGCAGCTCTTCCTTGTCGTCTCGGTAGAACATGTTGTAGGTGTCAAACGGGATCATTCGTCCGTCGGGATGCATGATGTGGACGCAGGATTTCTTGACGGAACGGACGTCGAAGTTATGGGCGTCCAGGAACTGCATGATAATGACCCGGAAGACGTTGTCATAGGTAATCTGCTCCGGCACGGCGGCTAGCGGCAGACAGCAGAGCAGGCTCTTCAGGGAAAGCGCGGAGGATTGCGGCGAATGGCCGGTCGACAGCAGCTCAAACATTTTGCCTCGGATCACCGGATCCTGCTCAAACACAATCGTGTTGCTGTCGCCCTCGAGCAGGATTTCCGGGTCGATCATCCGTGTCAACGGCAGCACTTCCCCGCCCAGCTTCAAGGCGTAGCCCATGGCCAGGCAATCCGGGTGGCAAGGAACCGGCAGAATGTCCGCATCCGTAAATACCTCGGACTGGTCGATGATCATCCGCCGCACTTCGCTCACGGTCAGCCGGTCGGTTGCCGGATCATACCCCTCCAGCCGGCCCGCAGCCTGAATCGGCTGAATGGTGACGCCGCGCACCGCTTTTTGCTGAAGCCCATACTGAATGATATCTCCGATTTCGCCGTCATTGAGGCCTTTCTTCAGCGTGACGACCAGTGTCGTGGAGATATTGAATTCATTCAGATGGTCGATGGCTTGCTGGCGGATGCGCCGAAGATCGGCCCCTCTCAGCTCCTTCAGCACATGCGCCTCAAAGCTGTCGAATTGCAGGTAAATTTCGAATCCTGGCATGTACTCGGCCAGCCTCCGCGCAAAATCGCGGTCCTGGGCAATGCGGATGCCGTTTGTGTTCACCATAATATGCTTGATCGGACGGCTCTTGCACATGTCCAGGATGTCAAAGAAATCCGGATGCGTCGTCGGCTCGCCACCGCTGATCTGCACGATGTCAGGCTCCCCCTCGTTCTCCACGATCCGGTCGAGCATGAATTCGATCTGCGTTAGCGACCGGTACGAGGTACGATGCGGCGACGACTCCGCGAAGCAGATCGGGCACTGCAGATTGCAGTGGTCCGTGATCTCCAGCAGCGTGAGGCAGCTGTGCTGCTCATGGTCCGGACAGAGCCCGCAGTCATAAGGACAGCCGTAACGGATCGGCGTATTCCAGACAAGCGGCATTTCGGACGGCTTGATAAACTTTCGCGTCTGATGGTAATAATCGGCCTCTGTGGCGATCAGCACTTTTTCCGGACCGTGAACGAGGCATCTTTTGAGCATATAGATCATGCCGTTCTCCTCGATGATCTTGGCTTCCACTTTGCGGTAACAAGTCGTGCATATGCTATTCGTCAGTTCATGATACAGATAAGGCCGGTTTTTTGGCATAATCAAGACTCCTTTGGTCAGCTTGGAAGATGGGAACCCGGCATGAAGCGGCGAAGCCGGTTTCTGCCGCCGATCAGCCATGCATAATAGATGAGGCCCGCGATGCAGGCTAATTGGATATTGTTCAGTCCCAGGTAAGGATGCGGCGTCGGTTTGATCCAGTCGATCACCAGGCGGAACAGCAGGTACCCGGCCATAAACCATTGAAACATCCGCCCGGACACGTAGCCCTCGCGAGTAGATCTGCCGCGACTTTGGCGGTACAGCGGAAGCAGCAGCAAGGCCAGCACGATCAGGAACAGGATCTCATACAGCTGAGTCGGATGGCGATAAACCCCGTCGCCAAAATCCACGCCTGTGAACCAGGTCGTCGGCGTGCCATAGGTATGGTCATCCAGGCCGGTCAGAAAACAGCCGATCCGTCCGAGTCCCAGGCCCAGCATCAGCGGGTAAACAAAATCGTCGCCCGTGGAATGCTTCCATCCCACCAAGCGCTTTGTCAACTCGACGCCGATCAAACCGCCCAGAAGACCGCCGACAATCGTCTTGCCTCCCCATAGCAGGTGGAATTGGCGCAGCTGTTCCCAAGTGGCAGCCGGATCCTCCAGCCAAAATAGCAGCTTGGAGCCAATGGCCGCGCCGGCGATGATTCCAGCCAGAATCTGCAGGCTCATCAGCTTGGTCATGCCGCTCGGCCTGCGGGTCCATAAATACACGCGGAAGCCGATAAAGTAAGCCAGCGATTCAAACAACACATGTGGATGAATCCGCCAGGAACCCAGGTACAAATAAACAGGAAACTCCATCTGTCCACTCCTTGAAATAATAACTGATTTGAAAATTGCGCTTGTCGGAACTAGGAACACGTGCGTTAATAAGAAAACAGTATGGCTCCGCAGATCGTCAGCAGCAGCAGCGCAAGACCGCCCAAGATAGCCAGTATGGAGACGATTACGGTCACCCATACGTTCCTAGGCCGTCCCGGCATGCCGGGAGCGGGGTTCATCTCACCGCAGCGATAGCGGCAGCGGCCTGTCTCCGGATTATGGCATTCCTCGCATACCGGCTTTCCGCAGCGCGTGCACTGAGCGACGGCCTCCATCTCGGGATGGTTCATGCAGCGGTAGACTTCCATCCAATCACCTCACTTGGCATTTAACCCTTATATTCCCTATTGTAAACGTTACCGGGGAATTAAACTACCAGATTCGTTATGACCGTTGTCCAGTGATCATGAGGAGTTTCAGTCACCGCACTGGAGCTGCCAAACTGCGAATTCGCGTTAACAACATAAAAAGGCAAGCCATCTGTCTCATTCGAGCCAGTGCTTGCCTATCCATTCCAGTGTTCTGTCGGTCAGCTGGTGGGAGCATCCTGCCAAACATTAAACTTGTTGCCGTCGAGATCACGATTACAACCTATCCCTGCGCCGAGTAGTGGACTATATTGAACAGCACTGCAAGGACATCTGTACCGTGAGCAGTGGTATGTTAAAACTTTTATCGAACAGAAATTTTCATAATATTTCAGCTGACGGCAATCAGGTAGCGAAGTATGAAAGGACATAGTCATGGCAGGTTTCAATATGAATATTTTTAAAAATAGCATTTTCAATTTTTTAGGTGGGATGATTGATGTCAAGTTAAGACAGAAATAGATACTTCAAATAGAAAACATGAAATATGAAAGAGCCGATAACCGCGTAATAGGGTTATCGGCTTTGTGTCTGTACGGCTAGCTCTTTGATATGCGTTTATCAGCAACCTCTCGGTTATGTCACTTGTTGCTGGTCTTCTTGATCAAGTCCACGCCATCGTATGCCAGACTTTCCACACTTGCAGCCTTCTGCAGTAAGTAATGATCAAAAAAGTTCTTCGTATAGTCTGTAACAAGATTTCGCATCTCCATAGCATCCCGTTCGCCTCTGAGTTCCTCATTAACACTGGTAAACACGATGTCGCAGTAATCTAAATGCGCAACACGATCAACAGAGAAATAATAGGTTTCCATGCTATTGTTAGCGCCAATTATCGCATTCATGTTATAGTTAGGTTCACAAAACAGTAGCAAGAAGGGTTTCTTAAGGTCGCTGCCCTGAAGGCCGAACGCACCGCTATCCAAGCCAATCCCACAGGCGAACCGGTCGTCGTCCCGGCAAACCATCGCCGTCGTAAGCCCTCCATAAGAATGTCCGACTATGCCCATGCCGATGTCAAGCAACAATCTGCCCTTAAAGATGGAATTCAGTTCTCCAGAGTCCAGTTTGTAAAGATAATCGGCTACATACCTCACATCTTCTGCCTGTAATTCACTATACTCTGTTACCTTGGCAAGTATCGGCAGTGTAAGCACGTTACGGCACATCTCAATGGCAGTTTCATCGTCAGGCCGCATCTCCATCTTACCAGCCAACGCCAGCATCTCCGGATCTTCAGAAAACGCCATAATGACATCCGAAAAATCCTTTGATACATTAAACAGGCGCCCATCTTTACGCTTATACATCGTGCTATTCTGATGGCCGATGCTTACCACAACATATCCCATGCTTGCCAAGTCTGTACAGATCACTGTACCCCATTCTGGAGAACCGCCCCCGCCGCAAACATAGAATAACACCGGATAGCGCTTTTCCTTCCCGGAGAGAGCAAGGTCGTCGTAACACTGGGTCTTGATATCTATAGAGAAAACATCCTTCAACGCAGTGACAAGTGGCTGCTCATTAAACATTTCGTAGACTTCAGGAAACATGTACGTTGATGTAGTCTTACCTTCGCTGCTGTCGGACGGATAGTACACAAACGCCGTCAGTTCTCTTTTGGAATGATCTGATGCCGTGTACTCAAAATCCATCTGGGTTCGACCGACAGTATAGCCGCCAATTGGTTCTGGAAATGCGTCATACGTTTTCATTTTCTTGTTCCCCCTTAATTAATAGTGGCGAATATGAAATACATACACTGCGCTATGAGCACTTTTCAAAACGGTGAAACGATTACATCCTATCTTCAGTGAATCATATCTACTCCCTGGCTTTTTTGATATCGCTAACCATTTCAGAATATTTATGATCTTCAAGCAGCCCATGACTCATAAAGTCAGCAAAGTACTTGCTAAGCTTATGTTGCAGCGTAGAGTCCTTAATATCGAATTCCCTAAAAAACATGACTAAATTAAACTGCATTGACTCAAACATAAAAGAAATCAGGTCGTCGTCAATATCAGGTCGGAGATATCCATCAACCCTCATTCGGCGTAAAATGTCCTTGATTAAAGGGAATGACTCGCCCTTTAGCACATTCAGATATACTTTAAGTAAAACGTTCTCAGGAATGTTTAAAAATGTTTTAGTGAGTTTGATTTCCAACTCATTCAGCGGCTCGGTCACAGTGCCATTAACGTTACCAAATAAGCCAGTAAGGAAAAACCGGTAAAGGGAATCTTCATTACTGTTATTAAAATACGCAGCTCTTTTCTGGGTGACATTACGTACTAAGAGACAATAAAGGTCATCTTTGTCTTCAAAATACCGATAAAATGTTCCGGGGTGCATGGACAAACTATCCAAAACCATCTTCATAGTTATATCCTCGTAAAGATTATCAACAAAAAGATGCATAGCGTTATTAGATATTTCCTCGCGCCTTGCTTCATCTAAACGATAGAAAGTATTTTTTGGCATAGATTACTCCTTAATGTGAAGTGTGAACTCATTCACACCATACCGATAATCCATTCACATGTCAAGTAGTATTGAAATATTAATATCCATATAAAAGATTAAAACCATTGCATAGAACATTATCCTTCCTAAGAGATAAGTTAATGGAGTTGTTTTGTTTTTTTATATGACCTTTGGTTGTGAGAGAATTTTTGTAGATAAAGTGAGTGGAGTTAAAAAGAAAAGGGACGGATTAACTGAGGCATTAGATTTTGTTCGAAGCGGAGACACAATCGTTGTTTGGCGATTAGATCGACTTGGAAGAAACATGCAGGAACTTATAAGTGTTGTTAATGATCTGAATGAAAAAGGGATTAGTTTTTATAGTCTGCCATGAGACCGGATTTCCATGTCTGCTGGTTTCCAGATGAAAAAGCAGGATAAACCATACGGTCTCCTGCCTCTTATCCGTGACTGGAATATAGAAATGACCGGCTCTCTTAAGGACTTGCTCTGAGACCTGCTGCTCGAAATCCTATCCGTTGTAGGGATAGCGGAGAATCCTCTTTCATTTAGGATAGATCCTCCCAACGTGCCCACATCTCTTGCGGATTGAGCTCATACACCCCGTTGTCCCTGAACATGAAATGATGCATGATGAACTCCCGGCGAAGAGTCGCAAAGTCCTCATGGTAACCCTGAATAAACTCGTTGATTTCCTTCTCGGTGTACTTACGTCCCTTCTCCAGCCGGGATACCAAATGTGTAAGCACGATAAGTTTCTTCTTCAGCTGGGCAGGGATGCTCTTCAGCTTCCCGTCGGATGTGAAAAAATGGTTCACAACAGCGTCCCTCGTCCGCTGATCTTCTTCCTCCAAGCGCTCGGGAACGCCCTCGGGCCTCACTCTTTGGTAGATTAGATTTTCCGTAGCCGTTGCACTATTTTTGATGAAATAATGGTTTAACGAGAAATAGATCGTGTTCTTATCCCTGCGCTCTTTGATCAGGCTCGCTTCCCGCAGCTTCGCTGCATGGTGCGTGATTGTTGCCGGCGTGACACCGATCTTCTCGGCCAGAACCTGTCCGTTCAATTCGCCTTCGGCTAGCAGGATCAGCATTTTGATTCGCGTCGGATCTGCAAGCGCCTTATGATAACTAACCACCTTATCCAATTGCATGGATATGTTCACTCCCTACACAATTTGACGAACATCTAATTTGCTACTGATTAAATTAGATATTATCCCATCTGAAATTCAAAGTAAACCTCGTTCTTTTTTAAAAAATGGCCAGAACGATGACAAGAGCGATATGACCGGGGAAAAGGTCCGTCATATTCATGTTTTCATGAAAGGCGGCAAGTAACGCCTGAACTTCATTCACAGGACATGAAATAGCCCGCTCCATTTTCGTAAGGAGCGGGCTGCTGCATGACTATCGTTTCTCAAGTTTCTATTCACATCCAGTTAACCTACAAACCTCATCTTACACGACAGCTGCGTCAACTCTGGACTGATCGGCATTCTGGCATCTCTTGCATACCTTTAGCGCCGTGCCGTCCGACTTGTTGGCGACGTAGAGAAGCTTGATGCGAGACGTGCTGCATACCGGGCATGTGCCGCGGCCACGTGATGGCATACTCCATAGTGCGCGGCCCCGTTTTGTTTTGGCCATGTTTCATATCCCCTTTATTTCATAATCTCTTTAATGTTGTTGCGAACCCCTGCACACAGCTTGTACAAGATTCGATTTCTCTTTGTTATACGAATCGTAGAAAATACAGCCTGAATATCTGTGCAACTCCATTATAGGGGACGGCCTACCGGAAAATATAGGGAATAAACGCTTATGAACTCTTTTTTACATACGGTACGTCACATTGTGCCTGGTGCTTCACGAGGTCCATATCCGCTGTATCACGAGTACATCCGAATGGAAGTTGAGCTGATACACGTCGGGATTGGTTAACGCCTCCCACTCGTCGAAGCCGATCCGGTTATCGTAATACTTCAGCAGAAGCGAGATCAGGTTGCCATGCGACCCGATAGAACCCTCTCCGTTAATCTCTCATCCATCACAACTTCCACACCAATGAGATTCGCCAAGGGTTTTATCGTATCGCAGGCTCTGCGGTAAGGACTCGAAACAATATGATCAATCCCTTTATCAGATAAAAACTCCGCAAGTTCAAGCGCTTGCTGAATACCCTGCACGGTTAACGGAGCGTCGACGGCTTGTCCCTCAGCCTTGCAGTGTCGCACGATTATTACGTTTTTCATGAAATCAACAGCTCCTTTATAACCCAATATTACTCTTGAGCCCTTGATAGCTTCCTGACTCCGGAAATCCGCGCTGAACGATCGTCATAAACTTCTCGGAGAACCCGTGGCTCGTTAAATCTGCGATTGGGACCAGGACCACATCACCGATGGGATTGAAATCGAACTCGTTCGACGGGAGGCGGATCTCCCCCTCCAAGCGTTCCAGCAAAAACGTTATATGTAACAGTGAGGGCGATGAATCCGGTTTATCGCATAGATATAGGAGCTTCTTCACTTTTGTAGTTAGCCCGGTTTCCTCTTCCATTTCCCGAACCATGGCTTCCTCCAAGGTTTCCCCCTGCTCTACTCTTCCTCCGGGAAGCGACCAGCCACGTTCTGACGAAACGCTCTGTTTGACCAGCAAAATACGTTCGTCTTCAATCAGGATTCCGGTCACTCTGACCTGCAATAGGTTGCTCATTACCACACCGCCAATTCGTTGGATTCTTTTTTCCCTGACTTAGGTTAGCTTACGTCGTGCCTCCTCCGCTCTTTGCACACTCTCCTTCGTCCACGGCGGTGCCATCGGGTGATTCATGATTTCGGACAGCGTCATCCACTGTACCGACTCTACCTCGTCCGGGCTCTTGCTGTATGGCGTCCCCTTATCATACTCGCACAAGAACACCATGTTAATGACAGGACGGTCATCGTCCGTTACAAAAGAAGAACTGTATACGTACGTGACGTTCTCCTTCACCTCGACGCCTACTTCTTCGTAAAGTTCCCGCTTCACCGTGCGCTCCAGAATATCCAGTGTGTGCCCCTCCCTGTCGACTTTACCTCCCGCTAACGAAAGTGTTCCGCCCGCATGCTCTTCCTTCATGCTGCGCGTAATCATCAGCCACTGCCCGTCCTTGCAGACGGCCCCTTCTACGTTGACGATAAACATGTCACCCCTCCTCAACCACCTTTTATACTACTTTACACGATCCTGGTGGCGGTTGACCATTGACTCTTACCTTACAGGAGGCCGCAAAATAGGTTCCAGCATTGATTCTGTAAGGAGGAATATCATCATGCCAAGCTCCATCCGTTTGCTCCACAACGGCTTCGTCCGAGCGATCCTGATTTCCAATGTATGCTCCCAGCTCGGAATATGGATCCGAAATTTTGCCGTCCTGCTGTATGTCATGGACATGACAGGCGGGAATGCTTTTGCCACTTCCATGATTTCCGTCGCCGAATATGGACCGATCTTTCTGTTTTCGTTCATTGGGGGTGTATTGGCCGACCGTTGGCGTCCCAAAGCAACCATCGTCTGGTGCGAGATACTCAGTGCCTGCTCCGTCCTTATCGTGTTTCTGATGCTGGAATCCGGCTCGTGGGGCGCTGTATTCTTCGCGACCTTATGCTCATCCATCCTCTCGCAGTTCGCCCAGCCCTCGGGCATGAAGCTGTTCAAAATCCATGTGCGGGACGAGGATGCTTCCATCGGAATGTCGCTGCTGCAAACGCTGTTCTCTCTCTTCATGATCATCGGTCCGATTCTAGGCACATGGGTATTTCAGCAATGGGGCATGTCGGCTGCTCTCGTGTTAACGAGCGGATTGTTCATGTTATCTGCGCTAGCCATGCTGTTTGTGCCTAAAAACCAAGGGGCGTCTATAAACACGACAACAGCAGTTCCCTCCGTTCTTCATGATATGGCCGATGGCATTCGTTATGTTCTATTCAAAAGAGACCTGCTGCGGCTAAGCCTCTGCTTCATGGTTGTGGGACTTGGGGTGGGATTGATCTCCCCGCTCAGCGTATTTCTGGTGACCGAGGGCTTAGGCTTGTCCGCTCAGGACTTGCAGTGGATTACCATCCCTTACGGTGTAGGCGAAATCCTGGGTGGAATCGTAACGTTTATGCTCGCATCCCGAATAGCTCCCGGACGGTTACTGATGATGGGGTTAATTGTGAACGAAGCGGGCATTCTCCTGCTGGGTCTGTCGACGGTCCTCTGGCTGACCATGCTCTCGCAATTCCTGATTGCGCTGCTGCAACCGGCTATTTTTATCGGGAACCACTCCTTGGTCATGCAGCAAACGGAACAAGCCTACATCGGTCGGGTCACCGGAGTACGTACGCCGCTCATGACCGGAGCCATGCTGATCACAATGGGATGCTCGGGGCTATTAAAGCAGACCATGTCACTAACCTACGTATACGTTTTAGCTGGCGCATGTTTTCTCGCCGGATTCTTGATGATTCTTCCACTTCTTCGTCATGGAAATCACACGATGTCTGGAGGTGGTGAAGCAACCGAAACTTAACATCCTGCACAAATAAAAAAACCGAGCGAAACGATGATTTATCCACGTCTCACTCGGTTATTTGCTTTTTCCAGCCTAATACACCTTAATCCGCGTCGTCTTCTTCCTCAACCTTTAAGATTCTTCCCGATTTTGCAAGAATTTCGACTTCAAACAGTCTGTTGTCGGATGTCAGTATAAATATTTCATAGACCAACACGCCATGCTCCAGATCCATATCGACATGAACAATTTGGCCCGGCACACGGGCAAGTGCAATTTCTTGAGCTTGCTGCATAGAGATTCTCTGCCTGGTCATCGGCCCAGGTACATGATAGTAATTTTCGTACATTTCGGAAGTAACCCCCTCAATAAAAATGTCCGCTCATGTACCTTATGAGAGGGGTTACTCCTTGGTGCCGATTGACGCCGTTTAACATTCACATTTTTCGTATCATAAAGGACGTTCTATCGCTATTCGATTATGAATCGTTCCCCAATTACACATCGCATCGAGCACAGGCAGCAGTGTGATTCCATATTCGCTCAGAGCATACTCCACCTTTGGCGGAACCGAAGGATGGATGGTACGAACAACAAGCCCGTCACTTTCCAATTCCCGCAGATGCTGGGTCAGCATCTTCTGCGTAACTTCGGGTATGTCCTTCTCCAAATCACTGAAGCGCTTGGTGGATTCCATTAGATGCCATAAGATCAAGGGCTTCCACTTCCCCCCTATGACATGCATGACCGTTTCAATGGGGCATTGACTAATGACAGCTTTAGCAGATGTTCTCATATAGCCCTCCTCTATGGCTTACTTTAAAGTAAGCTCCTTACTCGAAAGTGGGTTCTTATCACGATTCTATGTTGCATGTTAGTCTAAAGTCAATTCAACCGGAGCATGACAGGTAACGTTATTCAGCAGCCTAGATGCTTTCGAAAAATTTAAGGAGGATTATTGTATGAATCCATATGGTTCCAGCACATCATCGCAATCCAAGGATTGGGGGCCGCGCGCTTACTCTTACTGGCTGGTCGCCTCACTCTCGCTGTTTCTGCTGTACCTCGGTGTGAACACGTTTATTCAGCCGGAGGCCGCCATTCAAGGCTTTGGTTTAACTCTTTTTCATTCTTCAGATGCAGCCATCATCTACATCAAGGCCAATCGAGATTTATACATCGGGCTGGTGATATCCGCCTTATTGCTCTTTCGTCTGCGTAAAGCATCCCTTATCCTACTCATTCTCAGCATAGAAATGCCTATTGTAGATGCCATATTAGTTCTGCGTAGTGACGGAGCGGCTCCAGCCAGCGCGTGGATTCATATCGGCACCGTTATTTATATATTAATCGTGGCCTGGGTATTATTCCGGGAGGAACGATCCGTTATAATGAATCATAAGAGTAAACATCCCCAGTCTTTTCCAAAATAACGGATCGAGGTGAGTTGTGTGACAGGAAAGACCCTTGTTCATCATGGGTACCTCGAGGGACCGCCCCGGATTTTGCAGACGGCTGTTTTAGGTGGATTAGCACGGCTAACTGATCTTCTGAAATATCGAGTGTAAGGATGATTCCAAGCAGGAGGTGCCTATGAGCTATCACGGATCTGATTTTTATGACAACGACACGAACTTCGAGAAGTACATGGAGCGGCGGCAAGGGCAGGAAAACGCCAACGATACACTAGAGAAGCCGGTCATCTGGCAGCTGCTTGAGGATATCTCGGATCGGCATGTATTGGACCTAGGGTGCGGCGATGCAGGCTTTGGCGTGGAATTGCTCAACAAAGGTTGTGCTGCGTATATAGGGATTGAAGGCTCTCGTAATATGGTGGAAGCCGCCTCAAGCAACCTGGCCGATTACAACAATGGAACCGTTATGCTCACGAGGATAGAGGAATTTACATATCCCCGCGATTCTTATGATTTAGTGATCTCCAGGCTCGCCATTCATTATCTGCAGGATATCGAGCGCGTCTTTCAATGCATTCATCAGTGCTTGAAGCCAAGCGGCAGATTTGTCTTCTCCGTCGAACATCCCGTCATTACCTCTACGCTTCAGCCGTCCGGCACAAGAACGAACTGGGTCGTGGACCATTACTTCAGCGAAGGCTACCGGGAACAGCAATGGCTCGGAGGCACCGTTCGGAAGTACCATCGAACCGTCGAGGATTACTTCACGGCGATGCAGGAAGCAGGCTTTATCGTGGAGCAGCTTAGGGAATCCAGACCCGTGCGAGAACATTTCTTGAACGAGGAAACCTATGAGCGCAGGCGCAGAATTCCACTGTTCCTGTTTCTAGCGGGGAGAAAGAGCACGTAACTCTCATTCCATTTCGAAAAAAAGCACCCTTTCTTCCACTTCAAAAGTGGGAGAGGGTGCTTTCTGAGTCACTATCGTTATTTCTGCTTACGAGGATCTACCGGTCTTGCTTCCCTTATTGAATCCCTCGGATTTGCGCTTACGTGCTTGGCCATCCTTGGGTTTCTGAGCAGCTTCCGATTTGAACTTACGTGCCATCTCTGAATACGGATTACTGACGGCCTCCGCCTTCGGCTTACGTACCAAATTCGTGCTCGAAGAACGAGCTCCGTCTGATTTCGGTTTACGAGCCATGTCGGTCTTTGGCTTGCGGGTGGGATCGGCCTTCGGTTTAGCAGGTCTAACTGCTGCTGATTTGGCTTTGGTGGAATTGCCCGAGCCCGATTTCGGCGATCGGTCTACCTTGGCTGCTCTTAATGATCCCGACATCGGGAAAGCATGGTCCTTCACTTCGGGTATGGACTTTCCGATTAACTTCTCAATATCGCGGAGAAAAGGCACCTCGTCCACTTCGCAGAACGATATCGCCGTTCCGCTCAGTCCCGCACGCCCCGTCCGGCCAATCCGGTGAACGTACGTTTCCGGAATGTTCGGAAGGTTAAAGTTAATGACATGCGACAGCTCGTCGATATCGATGCCTCGGGCGGCAATATCTGTAGCCACCAGAACCCGGGTCTCCCCGCTTTTGAAATTTTTGAGTGCCGTCTGGCGGCTGACCTGCGATTTATTCCCGTGAATGGCTTGAGCCGAGATGTTCACCTTCGTCAGGTCGCGCACAACCCGGTCAGCGCCGCGCTTTGTACGGGTAAAGACCAAGGCCGACACGATGGACGGGTCCTTCATCAGCTCATTCAATTGCTTCTGTTTATTTCCTGTTTCCAGCAGGTACACCGATTGCTTGATTCGTTCGGCTGTAGAGGAAACCGGCGTGATTTCCACTTTTACAGGGTTTTGCAATAATGTTTTGACAAGTTGGGTGATCTCCGCAGGCATGGTAGCTGAGAAGAACAGCGTTTGTCTTTTGCTCGGCATTTTGGCGATAATTCGTTTTACGTCATGAATAAAGCCCATATCGAGCATCCGGTCAGCCTCATCCAGCACCAGGATCTCCACATGCTGCAGATCGACACGCTTCTGATTCATAAGATCCAGGAGTCTGCCTGGGGTAGCAATGAGGATGTCCGCTCCTTGCTGTAGCGCCCGCTCCTGCGTTTTTTGCGAAACGCCGCCAACAATGGCCGTCGAACGCAGCTTCGTGAACTGACTGTAGGCTTTCACGTTATCTGAAATTTGCAGGGCAAGTTCCCGGGTCGGCGACAACACCAACGCACGAATACGGCGCGACATGCCCGGTTTAGGGGATTGTTCGTTCAACAACTGGATCATTGGTACCGAAAAAGCAGCGGTCTTCCCTGTTCCGGTCTGCGCGCAGCCCAGCAAATCTCTGCCGGCCAGCACAGCCGGGATCGCCTGAGCCTGAATAGGCGTTGGCGTCTTGTAATTCTCCTTCGCTAAAGCTTTGAGAATCACGGGGGATATATTTAAATCTTGAAATGTCATGGGGTCTCCTTTAAGGTGAATACCTATATTGTCTCATCACGTAACATAGGGCATCTCATAATCGAGTTTCCACAAGCCGTTCCTTTACGTCATAACACATAACGATACCATACATCGGTATAAAAAAAGAAGCGGAATTTTTCTCCGCCTCTTGTTTATGCCCCAAACCGCTGCCGATACCCGCATTTTCTGCATAGCTCCTCAACGGCTTCCCGGCGCGAAAATCCCTCTACGAGGTTATTCGCCCGCTCCCCGTCAACGATGTCCGAGAAGGACTTCTGATGAATATTGCCCAAATTGATGACCCCTTCCCCATCCAGACAGCACGGCACGACTGTCCCGTCTACGAGAATGGCCGCCTGGCTGCGAAGCGCATGGCAGAAGCCTTTGCCTTCATCCTCCGGGGCTGTTAGACTTGGCCACTGGAACTCATAATCCTGGTTCAGATAAACACGGTCGGCCACCTTCACACCACCGCCGGGTTCAACCTTTTCCTCGATTCGGTAATCCAGATTAAATTCCTGCTCCAAAATTTCGAGCGTCTGGCGGTTGCGGCTCTTCTCCAGGTTTGTTTGGTTGTCCTGCGTCAGATTCCACAATCGGAACGAAAAGATGACTTTATGCTCCTCCGCGGCACGAACAAAGGATAGGATTTCCCGTAAATATCCCTCGCGATTTGTTGAACCCTCGTGACCGTCGAAGCTGTGGAGTGAGAAGTTCATCTGTCTTAAGGCCGGCTTGCCCAGCAGCTTATGCCGGTTCTTCGCGATCAACGTGCCGTTGGTCGTAATGTTGACCTTGAACCCTTTTTCATGGCTAATATCCAGCAGCTCATCGATCTTCGGATGGAGCAGCGGCTCCCCCTTCACATGCAAATAAATGTAACTCGTATGCGGCTTGATCTCGTCCAATCTTCTCGCAAAGTCTTCGACCTTAATGAAGTTGGCCTTACGCTCTGTCGGTGGGCAGAACGTACAGGCCAGATTACAAATACTCGTAATTTCTATGTAAACTTTCTTAAATGTCTTCAAGATGTTATCCCCAATCCAGATGTCTATGATAGCATGGCGATTTGCTAGCTAAGTCGCTTGCCAATCCCTCATATCGTACCATAGGCGGGCCCTTTACAGCTACAACTACAGATGCTATCTGATGCCATTCTGTATTAAGCGAAAAAGAGGGGAGCACCTTCCTTCTTTAGTTGTTGCTCTAATTAACCGTTCATCGTTATGTTTGAATCGTCACTCATCAGCATCAACCCATCTTTTTGAAAAGTAGAGGTGCAATTTTTTTCTTGCTCTGACCATCGTTTGAGCCAAAGCTTGTTCCGTTGTTTCTAGCTCCTGTGCAATTTCCTTATATGGTTTTTCTTCGATGTAATATAGAAACAAAGCTTGACGATACTCGGGGCTTAGCTCATTTAGAGCTTCAAGTAGTATCTCTTTCCGAATCTGATCTTCCACTTGCTCGGCTACAGTAGGGCGTAAAAAAGGGGCCTTCATATCAATAACGACTTGAGGATCTCTAAGATGATGATATTTTTTATTTTTTTTTAACAAATCATAGGCATAATTCCTAGCTATTTTAATCATCCAGGCTTTCAAATGCTTAGTGTCTTGCAGTTGAGGGGCTTTAACCACCACTTTATAGAACGTCTCCTGTACAACATCTTCTGCCAGTTCATGACTTCGTGTCAGAAAATAAATGTCCCGATAGACCAAATTCCGATAAGCTTCATAAGCTAATTTTTGGGTGTCGTGGTCTAAATCATAGAAATTAGTGCATAAGAAATATAACCATTGTTCTTGCTCCACGTGTACCCTCCTCCGTTTTATTTTATTCATTAGCTGCTTGACGAAGTTTTAAATCAAGCAGTTTACCATTATAGTAAAATATTAACATATATTTACACGATTTTCCTTATGTATGATCGTCAGAAAAATTATATTTTTAAAAAAAGCGTCATATGTTGCTAGGATAAATCGTTTTAGTAGTAGATTAGCTCTATTGGATACATACATCGTTCAAGCTACCTTACTTATCTCAAGCAAGGTAACGAACAAGAAGCTTTGAACCTACTAGATACTTGCCTTAGAAAAGAGGGGTAGCTCATATAGAGGAGGCGGAGGTGAGTTCTTTTATATGGTTGTTTGAATAGCTAATCTAGTAATTAAAAAAATATTAAATTTAAGGAGGATCATTCTCTAATGAAAAAACTTTTTTCACTTGTCCTTACAATGGTTCTGATGTTGTCACTTTCGGTATCCGCTTTTGCAACCTCAGAAGGAGAAGAAGCAATCTTTCCTTCTGGAACATCCATTACGGTCAGACCTATGACTCCGGAAGAGATCGTCCTGTTTGAGCAAAGAGCGAATGGAAACCAGGACGTAGGTCTCTTTGACGTTGGTATCTTGTCTGATAGCTGGAGTGGAAATGTGAGTGTCCCTATTAATACGGATGGAACCCAAGGAGCAAATGTCGGCCATGCATTTATTCCCTCTCCGGACAGATATGTTTCGATAGCTGTAGGGAATTTGCCAGGCACGATGCCATCCGTTAATTTAAGCATAAAAAGTCAAACCAATAGCAGTGTCAGTTGGTGGCAACCAAATATAGCTGGAAATTCGATTGTTACCATTGACACAGGCAGCTATAGTAACCATACGTTCCAAATTAAAACAAGCACGAACGAGGCTAATTCAAGAAGTGCAGCTTTTTCATGGTCGACCCATTCTGAATAACCCCCAAAAAAAGCACTGCCCTAAAGGCAGTGCTTTTTTCAAAATGGCGGTTTCTTATTTATCAAAATCATATTCAGCGAGTTCTTCTGGCGTCAATGTTGCTCTTAATTCCTCTTCAGTTTCCTTCATTGAAGCTCTTTCTTCAGGTGTCATGGATCTGACCGTAATGGAAGTGCCCGGGGGAATCTCATTTGGATGAGAATATTCATGATCATACTCAGCAAGCTCCTCGGGCGTCAACGTGGCTCTTAATTCCTCTTCAAGCTCCTCCATTGAAGCTCTTTCTTGAGCTGTCATGGATCTGACCGTCATAGAAGTTCCCGGTGGGATTTCATTTGGGTGGGACTTCCTATAACCATCGTCTACAGGGAGAGCTGGTTCTACATTTGCTTGAGATTCAGCACCACTTTTTTCATTTGCACCTATGTTTTTAGGTGCATCCACGGTTTCATTGCCTTGGTAATCAGTGATTGTTTTATTTTCTGCTACAACTGCAGGGCGAGCTTCTTCTGGCTGAGTTTCAACATTATTTCCTTCATTCTCAACTGCAGGCACAGGACGAGCTTCTTCTGGCTGAGTTCCAACACCGTTTCCTTCAGTTTCAACTACGTCATTAGAAGGGGGCGCTTTAGGAGCCGCTTCATTGGCTACTTCGTTTGGTTGAGCTTCAGAATGACTTCCCTCATTTCCAATGACTTTGGGCGTATTGCTAGAAGCCCATGCCGCTGCTGATGTGCTAATTACAGCAACCAAAAACACCGCTGTTATCGAGAGATACAGTGTTTTCTTTTTTTGTTTCTTTACATTAAGCATCATCATTAATCTCCTTTTCAATTGTTTCCCGTCACCGGATAAGGAGGCACAAAATTGCACGGGTAAATTCCTTGATCCTACCATAACGCTTAAGATCGTCTCCCCATAGCGTTTTCGCTCGGCATAAGACATCTCTTTTACGACTTCTTCATCACAAGACAGCTCGCTCCATGTGTGAATGTCCTTGCGCAGAATGTGCACCAAGGGGTTAAACCAATGTAAGGCGCTGGCTCCGAGCGTGAACGCTTTGACCCATAAATCTTTCCGTTTCAGATGGATCAACTCATGACGGATCACCATGTCCATGTTAACTGTATTCTCTATAGGGAGATAAATAGTTGGTTTCCATAGGCCGACAAGAACAGGACTCCGAATGATGGAGCTGTAGGCAAGCCGGACGTTGCTTTTCAGACCAAGGGCTTCCTTGATGAAAGGAAGCTGTTTAGCTGCTTCGCTGCTAATCGGAACGGTGGTACGCGTATGTTCTAGTTTCTTTAAAAATCTGCGATAACAATACATCTGCCATGCAGCAAAAGCTATAGCGCCGATTGCCCATAAGATAATAAGGGGAAGGGCTACGTTTGCTGAAATGGTCTGTGCTGGGACGAGCTGCTCCGAATGAATCCCTGAATATGGACCGGACACCGCATGTTGCACAGTAGAAGGTAACTCGTTCACGGAGGGGATGGTTGCTGTTCCATTGAATACAAAAAACGGTGAAATCCACTGCATACCAAGGACTACGGGTAAAAGATAAAAGCCTACTGCCATTTTGCTAATCCCATAGCGCCACTTTGTAGGAAAGGCATTGATGGGTATGATCCGCAGTACAAGAATGCAGGCTACGACGGCACTTCCAGCAACGGTAAGGGTCAACAGCAATTCAAGAATAGTATTCATAAGCCCCCTACTTTTGCGAAAACCATTGCTTCAGCTCTGCAATATCTTCATCTGAAAGCTTTTCGCCGTCATACAAAGCTGAAATTAGATTTTTAACCGAGCCTTGATATAATCCGTCCAAGACGTGCTGTGTTTCCATGAGCTTATAATCTTCAGGCGAAATGCGAGGCATATATTTATTTGTCCGTCCATGCCTCGTAACCGTAAGCGCCCCTTTGTCCACTAAGCGTGATAGGAAGGTGGAAATGGTTTGCGCTTTCCATTCTCTTCCTCTCTGGGCAAACAGACTTAGCAGTTCGGTGGATGTGACAGGCGGTGTACACTCCCAAATCACCTCCATTAGCTCCATTTCAGTATCCGATAATTTTTGAACTTGATTCACGGTGAACACCTCTTTACGTCGTTATGCGTCCATAACGAACTTAATCACTACACGGTGTAGTGATTATAAACTACTACATCATGTAGTGATATGTCAAGCGAAGATGAGTTTAAATTTACTACTGCATAGAACTTATACGAAAAATCAAAGAACCGCGCGGGAGCGCGGTTCTTTTAAACATGCAGCTACAAATAATCGAGGACACAGGAATCCCCGGTTCCCTTTATTTTTACTCGCACAGATGGTTGTGCTAACACTGCTTATTTTGAATCGTTGTCGTCATTATCTGCAGCATCGCCAGCTTTGTTACCCAATGCTGCGCCTGCGATACCACCTGCAATCGTGCCGATTGGACCCAATATGGAACCTACAGCAGCACCTACGACACCACCACCTGCAGTCCCTAAGGCTTCTCCAGCGTCAATATCCATTTTGGCGTTGTCGCGGTCAGAATCAGCCTTTTGATTACGATCGTTTTTATTAGCCATCCATCTCACTCCCTCGAAATTGTGATAGGAACAGCTCCTTCTTGCCAGATGTTGTTCCAAACCATATCTTGCCCTAACGGATCCGAAAGAATTCTTTAAAAGTATGCCGTTTCAGATCTCTTTCTCCTCCAAAATAGGTTGCGTATTTTAGACGATGTTTGCGGATTATGGGATTATGTAAACGGTACCAAGACTGCTACAATGAACATGCAATTACGAAATGAACTTTTGTTCAAGGGGGATTATACATGAAAAAGCTATCGATTTTACTGTTAACCTGCGTGTTGATTATGGGGGCGCTTAGCGGTTGTGCAAGCAGCGAGTCCGATTCGGGATCGTCCAATAAACTCGTCATCTACAGTCCGAATAGCGAGGAGATCATCAAGACGATCATTCCGATGTTCGAGAAGCAGACCGGGATTACAGTTGAGCTTGTAACGGCTGGTACCGGCGAAATTATTAAGCGCTTACAGTCTGAGAAGCAGAACCCTTACGCTGACGTGATGTTTGGTGGTTCTATGGCAGGTTTCCGCGAAAATGAAGCTTTATACGAGCCTTACGTATCACCTGAAGACAAGAACCTGATTGAAGGTCACCGTAATACGTCGGGCTTTGCTACTCCTTATATCTCGGATGGCAGCGTGCTGCTCGTAAACAAAAACCTGATCGGTGATATCAAAATCGAAGGCTATGCGGATTTGCTGAATCCGCAGCTCAAAGGGAAGATTGCTTCCGCTGACCCGGCAAGCTCAAGCTCCGCTTTCGCTCAGTTAACCAACATGCTGAAAGCGATGGGCGGCGATTATGAGAATGAACAAGGCTGGAACTACGTTGGTCAACTGATCGAGAACCTGGACGGCAAAATTGCAAGCGGTTCCGGTGCCGTTCACAAAAGTGTGGCGGACGGTGAATATGTAGTCGGCCTTACCTATGAAGACCCTTCCAGCACTTATGTAAAGAACGGCGCTCCGGTAGAAATCGTATATCCAAAAGAAGGCGCCGTATTCCTGGATGCGGGATCCGCTATTATCAAAGATGCACCGCATATGGACAACGCCAAGAAATTCATCGACTTCATTCTGTCTCAAGAAGCGCAGGATGCGTTCGGTACGCAATTAACGAACCGTCCACTTCGCCTAGATACGAAGCTTGGCGACCACATGAAGCCCTATGAAGAGATCCACATGATTGATGAAGACACGGACTATGTAAGTGAGCATAAATCTGAGATCGTTGAGCGTTATGTCGATTTGTTTACTAGCGTTAAATAAACTATAGAATCAGGTGACAACCATGAGCGTAACTATAACCATTAAAGACTTAATCAAAAAATACGACGACACAACCGTCATTCCCGAGCTGTCCCTGGAGATTAAAAAGGGTGAATTCTTCACCCTTCTCGGGCCTTCCGGGTGCGGCAAGACGACACTGCTGCGTATGATCGCCGGCTTCAACAGCATTGAAGGCGGAACCATTCATTTTAACGAGCGTGTCATTAACCAGGTGGAACCGGGCAAGCGGAATATCGGGATGGTCTTTCAGAGCTATGCGATCTTCCCTCACTTAAACGTTAGAGGAAACATCGCGTTCGGACTGGAGAATCGGAAATTATCCAAGGCGGAGATTAACGCCAAGGTGGATAACATCTTAAAGGTGGTTCAGATCGAGCCCTATAAAGATCGCATGCCGAAGAACCTATCCGGCGGCCAACAGCAGCGCGTTGCGCTAGCCAGAGCGATCGTCATCCGCCCGGATGTCCTGCTGATGGATGAGCCTCTATCCAACCTGGATGCCAAGCTTCGGGTCGACATGCGTAACGCGATTAAAGACATTCAGAGAGAAGTCGGGATTACCACCGTCTACGTCACGCACGATCAAGAGGAAGCCATGGCGGTATCCGATCGGATTGCGGTTATGAAATCCGGCGTGATTCAGCATCTGGGGACGCCACAGGAGATTTATCAACGTCCTGCGAACGTATTCGTTGCTACCTTTATTGGTCGTACCAACATTCTCGAGGGTACTTTAACAAAATTGGCAGACAGCTATGTCCTGCACCTCGGCTCCGGCTATATGGAAGAGCTGTCTAACATCGAGGTTCCGAAATCCGATGCCAAGGCAGATACGCTAAACGTTCAAATCTCGGTTCGGCCGGAAGAGTTCATTCTGACCGAGGACCAAACCGGCATGGAAGCGACGATTGTACACAGCGTATTTCTTGGGCAGAACACCCATTATTTTGTAGACTTGGCGTCCGGTCAACGCGTGGAGATCACACAAGAATCGAAAACGTCATATATCCTCGAGCCTGGTCAAGTTATCTATCTCAAGGCCAAGAAAGAGAAGATTAATGTCTATGATGCGGCAGGCGAACTGAACTATACAAGGGGCGCTCGGCTATGAGAGAGACGCGCAAACGATTTGATGTCTGGACCAACATTTCGTTACTGATCTTTGTGTTCTACATTCTGTTTCTGGCCCTGCCCTTATTTACGATGCTGTTCAAGAGTGTGTACAATGGTACGACTGGCGATTTTTCCCTCGCCTATTTCACGAAGTTTTTCAGTAAGCCCTACTATTTAAACGCTCTGTTCAACAGCGTTAAAGTCACCGTCAGCGTAACTTTGCTTGCCGCCATTATCGCAACGCCGCTGGCATATATCATGGCAACGGTGAAGATTAAAGGCAGTTCGGCCATTCGGGTCATGATTCTGATCTCCTCGATGTCGGCTCCTTTCATTGGAGCTTACTCCTGGATCCTGCTGCTGGGCAGAAGCGGTGTCATTACAAAATTCGTTAGCAACACATTCGGCATTACAATGCCGGATATATACGGATTTACGGGGATCTTAGTCGTCTTAACCTTGCAGATGGTCCCTCTTATCTTCATGTATGTATCAGGCGCACTGAAAAATATGGACCAATCGCTAATGGAAGCAGCCGAAAGCATGGGTTATTCAGGCTTTGGCAAAATGCGCAAAGTGCTCCTCCCGCTCATTACGCCAACCTTGCTGGCGGGCGGCCTGCTCGTCTTCATGCGTGCGCTGGCCGATTTTGGTACGCCGATGTTGATCGGTGAGGGATACAAGACCGTTCCAGTGCTGATCTTTAACGAGTTCATCAGTGAGGTCGGCGGTGATGACGGCTTTGCAGCGGCGATCAGCGTCATTGTCGTTCTGTTCGCCACAACGATATTCCTGCTGCAAAAATTCGTAGCCAATCGTAAATCCTTTACGATGAGCGCACTGCATCCGATTGAAGCCAAGAAGAAGAAGGGCATCGGCAATATCGCGGCGCATGCCGTTATCTATCTGTATACGTTAATCGCGCTGCTGCCGCAGCTCTATGTCATCTATACTTCGTTCCTGAAATCCAACGGCAGAATCTTCGTCGAAGGGTTCTCGCTCCAAAGCTATAGGGATGCCTTCAGTAATATTGGCGGCGTCATTCTGAACACGTTCTTCCTGGCGATCGTGTCGCTGGTCGTCATTATCCTGTTAGCGATACTGATTGCTTACGTAACCGTTCGAAGAAAGAATGCATTAACCAACACGCTGGATATCTTCACGATGTTCCCGTATATCGTTCCCGGCTCCATTCTGGGGATCGCTCTATTAATCACTTTCAATAATAAGCCGCTAGCCTTGAGCGGAACAGCCGTCATCATGATCATCTCGTTTGTTATCAGGCGCCTGCCCTATACGATTCGATCCAGCGCGGCCATTCTGCATCAGATTAACGATGGGATCGAGGAAGCAGCCATCAGTCTGGGGGCTTCCCAGATGAAGACGTTCTTCAAGATTACGCTTCCGATGATGGTGGCAGGCGTAGTCTCCGGCGCGATCCTGAGCTGGATTACCATCATTACCGAATTAAGCACTTCGATCATTCTTTATACAGGCAAGACCAAGACCGTAACGGTTGCCATATACACCGAGGTCATCCGCGGTAACTACGGCGTGGCGGCGGCTCTATCTACGATTCTTACCGTCATTACGGTAGTGTCGCTGCTTGTCTTCCTGAAGCTCTCCGGACAAAAAGAAGTTTCCATGTAAATGTGATGAATTCATAACGTAGACTACATCCAAGTCGGCACCTGCAGCATGAGGGGGCGGCTTGGATGTATTTGGATGATCTGCGGATACCGCCAGTCAGTATAATAGAGTCGAGGGCCTTATCGCAGATGGAGGGCAGCATGAAACCTACACATTATCGCAACTTCAAGGAATCAACCCGTCATTTATTTCGCATCTATACGATGATCCCGTTCTCCATCTTAATCGTATTGTTTTTGGCATTCACGATTATTAATGGCAGAATGAACCTAACCCAAAAAACGACCGAAGCCGCCCAGTCCATCAATCAATCCATATCCGGTGTGTATCATCAGTACTACGAGGAGATTAATCGGATGGCCGTCTCTCCTACCGTGATCAATTATGTAAGCTCGCATCTGGGCAGCGAACAAGTGTATTCTGCCTTTTATGATTTCAACAACCAGCAGAAGGTCAAGAGCATTTTTCATGTCGTCAATACGGATGGGGTCTTCCTGGCAAGCTCCGCTCCAGCGGATGCGCTGTATTCCAATTTTGCCTTCGGCAATCTCATTCATCGGATCGATCAGCGGCCCGGCAACACGCTAACCGAAATGAACAGCTTTCGTTATTCGCATGATCGCGATACAAGTTATACGTTTGGCAAAGCCATCGTTAAGGACAAGCGGACGATAGGTTATATCATCTACCAGCTATACGAATCCGACATTCAGAAGATGATTTTCGAACAAAATAATGAGATCGCCATGATCACCGATGAACATAACACCATTATTGCCACGACCAGCAATGTGACCAAAGGCGTTCTCAACAAATTCAGCCCCAAGCTCGATAACAAGGGACATGTTCTGCTAAATGAAGGTAAGTACTACATGTATGCCAAGCGGATCCCTGATACGCCGATTCAAGTCATTACGCTGAACTCCTATAAGTCGGAGCAGTACACCTACTATACGGTCTCTTTCTTTGTTCTTGCTGCCAGCCTACTGCTGTGGGTGTTGATCCAGTTCCTGGCGAACAAAATGTCGACCCGCAATTCCGAATCGATCGATAAATTAATTCATGCCTTGGCACAGCTGCGCGAAGGAAACTTCAATGGCTATGTCGACATTCAGACGAATGACGAGTTTCAAATTCTGGGCGATGAGTACAATGTGATGCTGGATCGGTTGAAAGAGTTGATCGAGAAAAATAAAGAGCTGTCCGAGCTCAGCACGATTATTGAGGTGAAGCAGCTGCAATCACAGTTCCACCCGCATTTTATATTCAATGTACTGGAGACACTGCGCTATGCGATTAAGATTGATGCGAATCAAGCGCAGGACATCGTGCTGATCCTATCCAGGCTGCTTCGATACAGCATTGGACCTGATCGCAATGTCCAACTGAAGAATGACATGAATTATGTACGGGATTACCTGAAGCTGCAGCAAATTCGGTTCAATGATCGGCTGGAATATCGGATTACCGTAGAGGAGGAAACACTGGATGTATATGTCCCCAAGCTTCTGCTGCAACCGATTATCGAAAACGCTATCAAATATGGGTATCAGGATCAGAGCCATGTGCTTATCGAGATCCATATCTACACTTCCACAGACAAGCTGATTCTGGAAGTCCGCGACAACGGGCAAGGCATGAGTGAAGAGACGCTTCAGGAAGTGAATCAGCTCCTGCAAAGCCAGACAAACACGACGCAGCATATCGGGCTGTACAACGTTCACCGACGTTTAGTGCTTCTATATGGCGAAGGATCCGGCATTCACATTGACAGCGCACAAGGAAAAGGCACCTGCGTGGCACTTACGATTCCTTACGAATGGAGTGGATATCATGTTTAAAGTTCTGCTGGTCGAAGATGAGGATATGATTCGTAGGGGGATACGGTTCAGCATCGATTGGCTTCAATACGATTGCATCGTCATTGAAGAAGGGCTGAATGGACAGGATGGCTATGAGAAGATCTGCGAGCTAAAGCCGGATATCGTCATAACCGACATCACCATGCCCATCATGGATGGCATTTCGATGATTCGGGAAGGATTGCAGCAGCATACGTTCAGCAGCATTATTATTTCCGGATATAATGAATTCCACCTTGCGAAGCAGGCACTCCAGTTAGGCGTGACCGAGTTCCTGGTGAAGCCCTTAGAGGATGAGCAGCTGGTCGCGGCACTCGAATCGGCCAAAGCCAAAGTGGATTTAGTCCGCAAATATGAAGTGATCTCCAATCATCCGCAGGAAAAGGAAGAGATTCTAAACAGCAAATTTCTGGAGAAAGAAACCAAAACCTCGAAATACGTGGCCAAAATGATCGCCTATGTACAGGAGAACTATGCCAAGAAGATCAGTATTCATGACCTCGTGGAAGAGATCGGCTTAAGCGCCTATTACCTGAACCAGAAATTCAAGGCAGAGACCAGCTATACCTTCAACGAGTTTCTTAATCGCTATCGGATTCAGAAATCGATCGATTTACTGAAGTCAGCCGATAACAAAGTCTATACCATCGCGCAGGATATCGGATTTAGTGACTACAAGTATTTTATAAGTATCTTCAAAAAGTACGCCCACGTCACGCCGAGTCAGTATCAGGAGTATTTCGAGGAGAAGAATGGATAGCACGGGTAATCTAGATACTAGAGGTACTCAATCGGACTTATATTGGCACACACACCCCTGCTAGGAATGAGCAGGGGTGTAGAATCTTTATCTATTATTCCTGTCGTTCATACAGCCGGTACATGGATAGCTCATCACTCATCTCTACCGCTCGAACAAAGGCTTCCTTCACGTCCCGGCCCTGCTGAACGATTTCATAGAACAGCCGAAGAACGAACATCAGCGCATCGTTGCCGTCCGGGTAATCATCCGGCCCGATATACATCCTGCAGCCCCGCTCCAGGAAGGCTTCGGCCAGTGCTGGATCTCCCAGCGAGCAGCCGTTCGCAATTACTGTCTTTCCGTCCAGCTTCGCATAACGCTGAATCTCGCCTGGTCCGAAGTCACCCCTCGGCTCATGCTCCTCGTATACCTCTTCGCCGAGCTCCGGCATGATCAAGCTGCCTTCATCCCCGTGAAAGTTCAACAGGATCATATCGGTGCCTTCATACACATCATCACCTGACAAGACAGAGATCAGATCATTCGGCCTCCCGACCCAATATGTAAAAACGCGCACTCCGAAATATTCCAGAGCCGCCCTTACGGCTTGGCTCTCCATATCGCAATCCGGTCCAACGACCAGAGCGACCTGCATAACAGGCTTGCTCACTACCATATCAACTCCTGACAGTTATACTTGAATTTGGATTATTTGTTGAAACTATGTTGTTACAAGAATTTAAACTATAATTACACTTTTCTCAATATCATCCACCATTGTTTATCATACGATTCGACTTCAATCTCTTCCAAACCTAGATTTGCTTCGCTAATCCAGCTTCTAGCCAGTTGGATATAGTTGCTGTGAAATTCAGAGGAATAACCCATTTCATCATATCCAGAATAAGTAATATTATCGAATATCATATATCCTCCTCTTTTTAACTGCTTATGGCTTGTGTCAATGATTTGGATAAACTCATGATACGCTGCATCTTTCAACATGCCTTTTCGGTCATAATCCATAACAGCTTGTAACATTTGAGGTTCGATTGTCCACCAATCATTGTTTACTGTATCAATGCCCTCACGATTGGCGATAATGGTCTGAATGATATCATTAATAGCGTGATGAAAAGCGACAACATCAAAAGAAGACGCTGGATAATATAAACCTATATTTGCGGCATCGTCCTCAACAACCTGTATGTTTATGTCCATTCCTTTCGTTTTCTCCTGAAAATTTTGTGTCAACTCCCTGTTGAGATTGGCAGTCACATATGTGCCCATGTTTTTGGAATAAGCGTCTAAAGCCTTTGGAATGTAAACAATATCACCTGCACCAACTTCTAGAAGACTTAAAGCACGGGGCATATTCAGCTCCATGAAGAGATTCTGCCAAGATGCTGAATAATACAATTGAAGATATTCGAATACCCTCTCCTTGGATATGCCTATCGGCACTGTTAATGTGTCTTTCAATTTGTTTTCCAATTGGGCAACGTTCATCTGTTCTAGTTCAGAAATCATGTCCTGTGAAAAGTCACGTTTTAGCATATCGTTAAACACACCGGCACTCATCTTCTCTGCTAGTGTCTGCATATTCATTAGAGTATCCCTCTCTTCGTATAGTTTCTAGAGTATATTCGAATTCATGGTGTTTTTTCCTCTTTTTATTATTAAAAAGGAGAATCTGTGCATGATGATCGCTGTCTGTATGAGGAACATAAAAGACGCCATCTGACGATGGCGTCTTTTATGTTTACACTACGCTCAGCAGCATAATCGAGATTTGGAATCTACCACTTTCGGGAACGATACACAATACCTGCTCTCCCTCAGTGAGATGACCTTCATTCAGCAGCTCCTCCAGCATAATATAGATCGATGCTGCGCCCGTGTTCCCTTTCGTATATAAATTCGTAAACCATTTCTCTTCCGGAATCCTCACGCCGCCATGCTCCAATAATCGGAAGATTTCATCTCTGAAAAAATGCGATGAATAGTGGCACACCATCCAGTCCAATCTCTCAGGATCAATTCTCCCTTCCTCCACGAGCTCCAATAATCGATTGGTGCCTACCTTTGTTATTTCATTGACAAGCCTTACATCCTGCTTCATATTCAGAGCTCCTTGATCGGCTGCTTCATGAATGGAGGGATAGTCCAGCCAGGAAGGAATTCCATTCTCTTTACTCATGCCTGAATACATACAGACCTCATACTGGTTCGCATAGGACTGGTTATCGATCCATTCAATACGCAGCGATGGCCCCTTGGAGGAAGGCTCATTTTGCAGTACGGCAGCTCCTGCGCCATCCGAAAGCATAAAACGTAAGAAATCCGTGTCAAAAGGCACCCGATTATTGCTATAAATCCCCTGTGCTTCAAATTTCGTATGTTTGATTCGCGACTCAAAAACTCGCTGGAACAGGCGATGGCTGCTCGGTGCTCGCCAGCTTTTATATGTACATACGCATTCTTGAGTGCATGCATTCCGCTGGCGCATAAACCGGAATGAGATGCAATTTCCATAGGGGGTAAACCAGTCTCTGCATGCACCATACTCGCAAACCCTGGCAGGAGCAGATCCGCTCTTGTCGTACCTGTCGCTAGGAAATTGATATCTTGTTCGGTTACGTTGCCGTTTCGCTCCAGGGCATCCCGAATGGCTAAAGAAGCCATCTCTGCGTTTGTGTATAAGCTCTTTTGCTCTTTATCCATGGCATAATATCGGGACCGAATTTGATTCTTCTCCAGAATGAGTCTTTTGGTTTTGGAAGATTTCCCTCCAATCTTGCCAAGATATTCTTCCATCTCATCGTTACTAACCGGAGAACCGGGGAGAAACTTTCCTACACTTGTGATATAAACGGAATTCATATAACACACCTCGCAAATATCAAATTTGGTTAATAATGGTATATTATATGGATATAAGTACAAGATATGACCAAATGTTAAGAGAATATATCAGCACCTTGAATGATCGTCGATATCCATAGATAGATTTCCATGCCCGCTTGTTCGATGAATCTTTGTCCGTGCAGAGCACACCTCTGTCATTTATATAATTCTTTCTTTACTCGGATTATTTCTTGAGTTTCTTTGGAAACAAACAGTGACTTTAATTCATATGAAAATTATAATTCCCATAATCGCAAAAATAAAAGACCCTGCACTATATAATGTGCAGGGTCTTACTTTTCAAATTACTTACTACATTTTAATCAATTCCTGTATCCATTTAATCGTTATTTCATCTTTGACCTCTGTACTCAAATCGGATGGAAACTGTAAATATTGTTCTTCCTCAGGCATTTTATGCAACTGACTATGCACAATAGGATCTGCATTACTGTCATCATTGTAATATTGGGGAAAGCGGTATTCTTGTCTTTCAAGTGAGCGGTAGACATAGAAACTGTACTCGATTCCATCAACTACACAAAAGGCATGGCCTTGAATTCGCGGGTCGCACCAGACGTGAGTCCCTTTTAGCTTTTTCAATGAAAGCAAAAAACCGTTCTTCTGTGCTTCCGTAATATGATAATCATCCAAATAATACTTAGAAGATTTTCGATCAAAATTCGTATCAATAATCTGGTAGTTGAGAATCACTTCTGCCCCCTTTTGAAGAATGGGGTTAAAATAATCCTCTTGGATCCCGCCCTTATACTTTGATAATCGGCTCTTTACCAAGTAGTCAATATTACTATGGTCTAAATTACGACCAAACGTTAACAAAAATCGTCGTTTATCCAACTTTATTCTGAACCCCATTTTGGAAGTGAATTATGGTATAAATCAACATTACCCTTATGGTCAGGCCAATTATCTTTTGTATGATAATGCCACCGAGTATGATTTCTTGAATCGGAAGTATAAACATGTAGCCTCAAATATTCCGAACCATTTTGACCATATAAGGAGATTATGTGTTCACCTTGCTTAATTCCATTGGCTTGCGCAGCATCCTCTGGACCAACACTCCTAGTATAACCATGAATTTCATATTCTCTTTTAATTCCTGGTTCTATCTGTGGCCATACTTTATCATCGAATTGTCTACCTATTTGTTGAACAATTTTTTTCCCCATCTTCTTCTTTACTGCGGCTTTAATTATAGCAGATACAACAGCCCAAACAATAGGCCAAATAGCTGGCGAAATTTCACTCGGAATACTGGAGTCCGACAAGTGACTGACTGTAGATGTCTGGCTATTTGCTATATCTGCAAATGCAAGTATCATAGCAAACTCTTTGCTATACTCGTTATATTGTTCAATATTCGCCTTTAAATTTTCGTCTACCTCGATTGCTTCCTCTATGCTGCTAGAGTGTTCTTGGATAAATAATAGAAGTTCTTGAATCTCGCTTTCAGTTAGATTTAGTTCATCTTGGATTTGCTGAAGTTCGCTATGTGCTGGGAGCGCCGATACAGTAATTGCAGCAAATACTGTATTTAACAACATTACCAAAACTAAAACTGAAGCTATTTTCTTGATACTACGCCAAAAACTCAAAAAAACCATCTCCTTATAATATCTATTTTGTATAACACCTCCTAAAAATCTAAATTATTTACTAATATTTAACAAATGATGAAAGTTCTATTTTATTTTAACAATATGTGTTTTTATGAATTTTTAATAGTAATTTTGGTATATTATAAAATTTACATTTTCCATCTTTACATAAAGGTCATAGACCATATGCAGGTTCGCCGCTTTCTGTCCCCGATCAATCACATGATAAGGCTTTAGGGCTGCCATGATTTTGGTATGCAGCACATTCTGAAGAGAACGAGACACAGCGGAAACATTAGTATATCGGAATGACTCCAATCCACCAGCTCCACCACCGGCATTACAATGGATGGAGACTATGAGGTCAGCGTCCGCTTTGTTGGCCCCATCTGTTCAATCATCAAGCTCAAGAAACTTCCGTGGATCGGGAGAACAGCACCTATACGCCACGGAAAACCCGAGGAGCCCGATTATGCGAGTATCATCGCAAAGAACCCGAGAGAGGCACTTTTTTCAAAGTATCCCTCTCTCGGGCCATGTTCAAAAAAGTAAATATAGCGGTTCTGGCGGTTCTTTTGCCAACAGCTTAAGCCGTTAGCTCACAATATGCGTTCCAGCCTGTTTCTTGATGGCATCGCTTAAGCTTTCCGGGTTCGTAATGATGACTCTGCGTCCCGGTTTCTTTAGAAAATTAAGACTGGCCTCAATTTTAGGAAGCATGCTGCCTTTCGGGAAATGCCCCTCTTTCACATACTGTTTAATCTCTTCAACGGTGACCTCTTCTAGTGCCTTCTGATCCGGCGTACCGAAATTCACGAATACTTGAGGCACGCCCGTTGTAATAATCAGCGTTTCCGCATCTACCTGCTCTGCCAATAAACTTGTGGCGAAGTCCTTATCGATCACCGCATCGATGCCTTCGTAGGTATGGTCCTTCGTCTTGATGACGGGAATACCTCCTCCGCCGACGGCAATCACGATACAGCCGGACTCGATCAGCGATCGGATGGCATCCTTCTCGACAATATCAATCGGCGCAGGTGAAGGAACAACCCTGCGATATCCGCGGCCCGAATCCTCAACCATCACCCACTCGGGATGCTCGCGCTTCAATTCCTCGGCTTGCTCCAGGGAGAAGAAGGAGCCCACCGGTTTGGAAGGATCTCGGAAATTAGGGTCGGCTTCGCTGACCTCAACCTGTGTGATGATGGTCGCTACTTTTTTCGTGATGTTGCGGTGGATAAACTCATTCGTTAACGCCTGTTGAATTTGATAACCGATGCCGCCCTGCGTGTCCGCCACGCAATTCACGAGCGGAACAGCATTCATGCCGATGACCTCTGAAGCAACCTCGCTCCTTCTCAGCTCAAATCCAACCTGCGGCCCGTTACCGTGGGTAACGACCACGTTGACCCCTGCTTGCACCATGTCTGCAATGTTGGCAGCAATTTCACATACCGCCTCGTATTGATCCTTAATCGACTCGCGGCCATTATCCTTGACTAACGAATTACCGCCAATGGCTACAACTACAAATTTATCCATGACTAACCTCCTGGTCGATCAGCCGATGACTCTAGCTGAGTGATCCTCTATAAACGAGCCATACGGCGCGCCGATAATAACGAGTCCTGCATGAAGAATCCCATCTTTATTGGCACGCCAGAGACCGTAGATGTTTCTGTAAAGATGTGTTTACATTCAAATGGAATTATGGTTTTGCAGCAGCCGTTATTGTTTCTTTCAAGCTCTTGGCTCTGCCATGATCCGGATGAATAGCCTGTGCTTGTTCAATGAGCACCATGGCCTCCTCCGGCTGATTAAGCGCTAACAGGCTGCTGGCTTTCTCGCAGTAATAATCCGCATGATCCGGGCCGCATTGGATGGCCTGATCCATCGCTTCGATCGCCGCCGCATAGTTACCAAGCAAATTCAAGGATTGGCCCTTATGATAATGATATAGCCCATTGGTCCGATCATGCGTGATTGCATTGTCTATCGCATCGGCAGCCTCTTGGTGCTTACCGAGCGATCTCAGGCTGTTCGCCTTGTGAAAGGAAAAATCATAACGCCAAGGCTGGTCGGCTAACAGCTGATCCATCACGATGACGGCTTCCTCGTGCCTGCCCAATTCTCTTAAATAATTGGATTTATGATAGCGGTAGAACGTTTCCTCCGGCTTCCGCTCAATCGCTTTGTCATATTCGGCAATGGCTTCTTCCGGACGTTTCATCATCCGATAAGCATTGGCGGTATAGAAATAGAAGTCGAGATCGCCGGGATCAATCGACAGCCCTTGATTATAAGCAGCCAGTGCCTCGTCATAACGTCCTAGTTCTCCGAAAAAATAACCTTTGTAGTAGTAGAGGTCGGCAGGATTCCCCTCTTCCCCCAGCACGTTGTCTATGATTGAGATGGCTTCCTCGAACTTCTCTGCCTTACCCAGCTCTTTCGCTCGTAGAATGCTGTCCGGGATACTTACGCTTTGTTTATTGAGAATCTTGATTACCTTATGCTGCTTCATCTCTACGGCATGCTGGAGGGAGGACTTTCCGTCACGATCCTTCAGCTGCACGTCGGCCCCTGCTTCAACCAGAAGCTGAATGATATCGGAGTACAGCCGGCCCCCGTTTCCAAGAATGACAGCCTCCAGCAACGCGGACCATCCCAGATTATTCACATGATTCACGGCAACGCCTGCTTCCAGGCAAATCTGAACGGTTCTTAAATATCCTTTTTCGCTTGACGGCAGCAGCGTTGTTCCCCCAAACCGGTTCACGCTCGTGATATCCGCTCCTCCTTGAATAGTCAGACGCAGGATTTCATGAAAACCGTTAGCTCCTGCACACAGGTATGGGGTTAACATGGTGATGTCTCTTGCATTCACGTCACTGCCCGCTTCGATTAGCCTTTTGGCAAGGGAGACATGGTTTTTCTGTGTTGCAGCCATTAGCGCCGTCCGGCCCTGGCTGTCCTTGTGATGAACATCGGCACCACGCTCCAATAACTGCTCTACCACAGCCAAGTCTCCTCGGTCGCACGCCAGAATGAGTTCGTCATTCATCGCTTCAGCATTCATCGAGTGACCTCCTCGTTTTATGTTTTCAATCCTTGTCATTCAGATCTACATATTCAGACCAGCGCATTCCATTACTCTGACTGCAATTGATTTGCCGGATCGCGAAGATCGGAAAAATGCTTATAAACAAACAGTGCGGCAACCATCAGGTATGCGTATACGAACGGCATCAGCGCATCTTGGGCAAATCCCACCGTAGGCGCATGGATAATGCCGAATAGGGATAGGACGGCTGCGATGACCGCGAACACGGCAGCCCGCAGCGGCTTATTCAGGATGGCGAAGATGGCAATGGAACCCCAGATCAAACTGCTGAGCGGCGCGCCGTTCCCCAGATGATTCAGTCCGTTATAATAAACGCCTTTGCTTAACAACAAATCGATGCCAACCTTGGAAGCCGTCGTCTCGGCGGCATTAAAGATGTTATTGGCAAGTGTTAGAGCCCAGTTGGCGATCCAAGGGAATAAGGTTATGAAGATAACGGGTACTTCATTCTTAGGCGTTTCCCGGACAACCTGATTGGCCGTGACCACGCCGACATAGACCAGGATCGGAACAATCGCGACAACCGGAATGATGGACAGGAGCAGCGCCCCGATTCCAAAGAGCGAGATAATCAGCATGGCAAAGCCGGATGCAATCGTATACCCCAGACCGGCGCCGATGGATTTCCAACCGGCGTGACCGATGTACACGGTAACCGGGAACGGATTCCCTGTGAATGCGCCGATACTGGAAGCCACACCGTTCGTCAGCATGACGTTTCGGGTATTATAAGGATCTCCCGCCGCATGGGCGCTCTCGATATTTTCCAAGTCAAAAATATAATTGGCGAGACCCAAAGGAATAGCCGATGCCAGGTACGGCAGCGCATGAGGTATTCCTTGGAACAGACTTGTAATGTGAACTTCAGGCGGATTAAAGCCCAGCGTAGACAACGCCGTCGTAATCGCTTCCGGATTTTGCAATCCGAATACCCAAGCCAGGACGGTACCGGCAATTAGCAGCAGAAAACCGGTCGGGATCTTTTTGAATATTGGAGATTTACCAAACCAGTTGATAAAGATGATAACCAATACGATAAAAGCGACGATCGGTGTTTCGAATGATTGCAGCATCGGGTTCATGGCAAGCAGCAGCAATCCAAGGCCGGACAAACAGGACAAGAGAACGGTTCTTGGAATTACTTTTCTGAGCAAATCGCCCAAGAAGGAACCCACAACCAGGATCATGGCTTCGAAGAAGCACCATACCAGACCGATCTGGAGCGCAAAGGTTGCATCATTGGTCTGTCTGAATACCGGAATCAGCACCAGAAAAGTAACGGTAAATATCGACGGGGCACTCGGACCTGACGGCAGCGCGGTAATGTCGCTGCGGCCCGTTTTCTTTGCCAGCTTATATCCAAACCAACCGTAAGCCATGCTTGCGATAAAGATAGCGAATCCGAAGGCAGGGACTACTCTTCCGTAGACCATATCTTCCGGAAAACCTACAACAAAAATCAAAAGTGAAATCATGGTCAGCAGATTGGTTAGATTATTGGCAAGCAAGCCGAAGAACGCAGCCCAATCTCCTTTTTTCCATAACATTTTCATGAGTACCTGATCCATATAAATGCCTCCTTAGATCATTACACTTATAGAACTAGCATCAGGTACCCTTCAGGCATTAAGGCATGCCTGAAGGGCCACCATTCTATGACTGAATGCGCTGGCTAAGAGCTAGTAACGCCTGTTCAAAACAATCCACCGGAGGATGCGTGATACCCGCTCCAATCATTCCGATTCCCGGGTCTTTATGCGCGATGGCCGTGTTGATCACCGGCATGATGCCGGTTTGGGCCACTTTACGAATATCTATGCCCGTTGGAATGCCGCTGAAGTTCAATAAAGGAATGGTAACGTTCGGATTTTCCGTGGTCGTAATCTCCTTCATCTTGACCGAATAATTCATGGCTTCATCCACGGTTCCGCCGACAAGCGCCACAATCGCCGGAGCGGTTGCCATCGCAAATCCGCCGATTCCGTAGGTTTCCGTAATCGCGCTATCGCCGATATCAAGGCCCGAATCCTCCGGCTTATACCCTGCGAACATGGGTCCAACCACCTTTTGCGCCGGTCCGGTGAACCAGGTGTTGCCTGGCATGCCGCTGACGCGAATGCCGAATTCGACGCCGTTGCGGGCCATGGTGGTCACGATAGTGCTGTATTCAATCCCATGCGCCGCATCCAGCGCGCATTTACAGAGCGCCATCCAGGTCGGGCCGGAGAAGTAATCGCTGCTTGCCACAAAATCAAAAACCTCGATTTGCTGCTCCGTAGGGAAGTCGGTCCGCAGAATCAGCGGCGTTAATGCTTGGATTAACAGCGTCGTGCCGGCATTGTTGCGGTTATGGCATTCATCTCCCATATGAAGCGCCTGCGACAGCATGAGGCGAAGGTCAATGCCATTCTCGGAGAACTTCATGGCATCCCGAAGCATCGGGCCCAGCACGTCTCTCATCCAGTTCAGACGGGCGATGACCGTTTCGTCATTAGCACCCATCCGCAGTATTTTGGACAGCTGCTCGCTCAGGTTCGTGTATGCGATATTGCCGTATGTCCGGTTCTCCACGATGTGCATGAACATGGAGGCTGAAGTTACCCCCGCCATCGAGCCTACGCAGTTATGCTCATGGCATGGCGAGAACGTGATTTCACCCGATGCCGCAAGTTCCGCCGCTTCATCCAGATTGCTGGCCAAGCCTTCGAAGACCAGTGCGCCCGTGACCGCACCCTTCATCGGACCGCTCATTCGCTCCCACGTAATAGGCGGACCTGCGTGCAGGATCGTCTTCTTGGTCATGCCCGGCACGACATTGATCGCCTGATCGAAACCGATCAATACCGGCTGGGAGTTGATGATCCGCTCTACGGCCAGCTTGTTCGCCGCTTCGATTTTCTCCTGAATGTCCGGCTGATCCAGCTTGTCCAGCAGTGCGATCACTTCAGGCTTGCCGCCGCCGGGCGGTTTCCACTCCAGGTGGGAAACCTTCCCTTTTTGCTTCAAAATATCATCTTTAAACATTTCAAGACCCACATTGATTACGTGAAGCTCGCTGTTAAATAGCTCGTTGATTCTGCTCATGTCATACTCCTTTCTCGACGAAGCCTCTGGCGAGAAGCCCCGTGTTCGTACTGCTGCTGGCATAAGTAACTCCGGCAGATACCAGTTTATTTAACTGCTCTTCTACAGACGGCGTATCGAGATCCGTTCCCAGTACATAGCCGATAATCTCCAGATGTCTTCCTTCTTGTTCGGCCGCCTGCTTGGCCTCCACGATCGCCGGGAGCATGACCCCGACCGGATCCTCGTGCGCTCCGTATCCAAGAACGAAATCCATTACGATAACGCCAACCGACGGATCTTTAGCCTCCTGCTTGAATCTGGCAATCCGGGAAGAAGGATCGATCATCGGGTGAGGCTTGCCGTTGGTGAACTCGTCATCCCCAAAATCGATAAACGTGTGGCCCTGGCTCACATGGATATCCTGCAGGCGATACTTCGGATCCTTTGGAATATTGCTGTATACATCCTCGTATTGCTCCATCGCCAGGTACATGGCTTCGTCGCACAGTGTTCCGCCGCAGAACAATCCACGGATGTATTTTTGCTCCGGCTTTAGCTTGGCCTTGATCTCCTCGATGAGAGGCAGATTCAGCGGGTGCTTATCAATGGTGCTCTCGTCGACGCCCGACAGGATAACGGCTTTCAGCGCCGCTTCTTTCGTCGTTTTGGCAAAATGACCGCCGGCGTTCACCACTGCTTCCTCCGTTCCGCCGATAAAACACACCACGACAGGCTTACTCATGTTCTTGATCTCGGCAAGCACCTTCTCCTCCACGCTCTTTGCAGGCGGCTTCGAGATCAGTACGATGACCTTGGTCGCTTCGTCTTGGTTAAGCGCCCTCATGCCGTCCAGCATCATAATGCCGCCAACCCGTTCGCTTAAATCCCGTCCGCCCGTGCCGATCAGCTGGGAGATCCCGCCGCCAAAATCATGAACCCGAACGCTGACCTCCTGGCTTCCCGTGCCGGATGCGCCTACGATCCCAATGCTTCCTGGACGCACGTTATTCGCAAAGCACAGCCCCACGCCTCCGATGATGGCCGTACCGCAGTCCGGTCCCATCATGAGCAAACCACGCTCATGCGCCATGTTCTTAAGCTCAATCTCCTCTTCCACGCTCACATTATCGCTGAACAGCATGACGTGGAGATCATTCTCCAGTGCCTTTCTGGCTTCTCTGGCTGCGAACAGTCCGTTTACAGAAATGACGGCCAGCTTGGCCGAAGGAAGATTTCTTGCGGCTGAGTCGATTGTCGGGAACGTAAGCTCACTGTTTCCTGCCTCGCTTCCCTTGCTGTTAAATAAGGCTTCGACACCTTCGTAAGCGCTTTCCACGAACTCCTCAGAGACCGCTTTAATGACGATCATCAAATCGCTTCCCTTGGCTTCCTCCAGTTCCGGGGTCATGAGACCGACATTGGCCAGTACTTCCTTGTTCATCTGCGTTCCCATTGCGATAAATGCCTGTTCTACGCCGTCTAATTGATTCGCTTTGGTTGACAGTGACATCAGTGAGACGGAATCAAAGTACGTATTCTTTTTAATCACAACTTTAGTCGACATGCTTTACCTCCCATTGCTTTCTATGCTAAGCTTCAAGCCATTCACCAGCCCGAGCGCGATATCCGTTCCTGATGTAGAACCGATATCAAGTACCCTGGATAAGCTAGATATAACTTCAGTCTTACTGCCATGGATCATATGGTTCATGAAATCACCTATGGATTCCCTTACCTGGCCGCTTGCGGCTTTCATTAAAGCCATATAGCTAATGGGATTGCTCCTATCAGCCGATGCCGCCACAACTTGCTCGCACACGTGGCGGATCTTGAACAGCGGACCATTCGTTAGATTCATAACGGCAAACAATCCTACCAAGAAATCGTCGCCCGACGGAGTCAGACCCGGACCCAAGCCGATTAGTTGAATTGCATAATGAGATGCAAGACTCACTTCACCTTTGGACAGCGCTTCAAGAAGTCCCGTCGAGCGTTCCCTCAGCAATCTCTCCATTTCCTGATCAAAAGGATTTCCGGTCTCAGCCGCTCGCTTCATCCCGCCGGCCTTGCCGTGAGCTTCAATCCATGACTGCGCTGCAGCTACATGGTTTCTTAAGACTTCTTCGTCTTCCGGATAGGGTGGGAGCTTACTCCGCCATACATGGACTTGCTGAAGCATAATGGCTGCATTCTTCCCTACGCATAACCGATCTCCCTCCGCGTAGAACTGATCTCCAATCGTCAGCCCCCGTTTGGAAAAACTCGCGATGTCCGTGACCAGCGTATTCGGAGCGTTGTCCACGTTGTCAGTGGCAAGTGTATATAGTTCACCGTTCGTCCGGCACCTCAGGTTCACCGTTCGATCAAAGATGCTGTGTACCGTCCCATGGAATTTCAAGCTTCTTATTTGTTGAAGGAACCCCGCATCGCAAGAGATGGCGGCGCTTACAACACAAACCGCTTCTGTACTGGTTCTATTCCCGCAGCTTCCCGTTATATCGCCTCCTTAGCTTACAAATGGACAAACGCTGTCTTTTGTCAGGCTATCCCTTTGAAGGCCTCATTCACCTTGGATCGGCCATGCCTTAGTTGTGGATAAATGACCTAAGATGCTATACTGAATTCAAATTCAGCCGGTATATAAACGTCGAACGTATAACAGGTGAATGACTTTCCACAGCCAAAAGGATGTTTTGTGAATTATATCACAGTTGAAGTTACAAACCGCTCCTGACACCCTTATTGTAATCCAGGGCTACGCTCCGGTCATTGTACAGCGAAACTAAAAACTTAGCGTATTCGCTGTGCACATTGCACAATGAAGAACAAAAACAAAGGTGTGTGTTAAGAATGCTAACTATCAGGGACATCCTTCAGATCAAAGCGATCGAAGGCATTAAACTCGTTGCAGGTGCGGCAGGAATTGATCACCAAATATCCATTGTGAATATTATTGAAAATCCGGATGTATTCGATTGGCTTGCTTCGAATGAGCTGCTCTTATCCACCGGATATATTTTTAAAGATAGCGAGGAGCTGCAGAATCGGGTCATTCATGAATTGGCCGCGAACAATTGCGCGGGACTGTGTATCAAAATGAAACGCTATTTTGACCGAATTCCGCAAAACATGATTGATCTGGCGAACAAGTATGGGCTTCCGCTACTGGAGCTCCCTTTTGAATACACGCTCTCCAAGGTGATCGCGATCATTAATGAGAAGACCAATGCCGATTATGACGCGCTGAATCGCAGATCGCTCGACCTGCATAATGCGCTGTTCAAAATTCCGCTGGAAGGGGGCGGCATCGAACAAATTTCGGCGGAGCTAGCCGACATCGTCCATAATCCGATCCTGATTCTTGATCGGGATTGGAATTTGCTCTGCTATACAGACCATCCGGATAATAAGACGCAGCTGCATGAGTTCTTGTCGGTCCAGAAGAACAGGCCCATCTTCCCGTCCGAGTTTACCGAGGCGATCCCGACATACGTAAGCGAAATCAAGAAATCGATCCAGCGCGACTACGACCACAAGCATCAAACCTTCAAATGCCGCATCATGCCGATCTCGGTGTCCAGCCATGTGTACGGATACATTGTCGTCTTCCAAACCGTTCGCAAGCTAACGGCAATGGATAATTTAGCGTTAGAGCACGGCTCTACCATTCTGGCTCTCGATCGCATGAAGGCGAAAGAGCTGGAGGAAGTCAAGCTCAAAATCCGACACGATTTCTTTGACGACCTGCTGTCCGGCAGCATCACCTCGACCGAGACGCTGCACTCGCAGTCGGATCTACACGGGCTGAATATCAACTATACCTATTACTGCATGGTCGTTCATATCGAACCGACCCTTCTGGAAAGCTATAAGGATATCGTGTACCGAAAATACGAACTGGAGCATATGGTGAAGAAATGCGTCAACCTGATCCACGGCTTGTCCAGTAAAGCGAACGGGGAGCTTACGTGTTACTACCGAAGTCAGCAGATCATCATATTAGTCGGGAAGAATGAGAATAAACCGCCGGTTACCGTCAACGAAACAAAAGCTTTCGCCCTTGAGCTGGTCGAGCTATTGACCCGAGAAATGAAGAAAACGCAGTTTCTAATCGGTATTGGCAGTCAGTATAAGGCGTTCTCCTCGCTTCATCGAAGCTTCTTCGAGGCCCAGGAAGCGATGCGATTGATGCAGCGATTCAAAGACATTCGGATCATCTCCCATTTTGAGGATTATGCCGTCTATCATTTTCTCGATTCCAATATCAAGCCTGCCGAGATGGAAGAGTTCTTCCACAACACGCTTGGCGTCATCCATCACCATGATCAAACGTTCAACACCAGTTTCATCTCCACGCTGGAATACTATTTCATGCACAACCAGAACGTAACGGAAGCGGCCAAGGCGATGTTCATCCACCGCAACACCTTTATCTATCGCATCGACAAAATCAAAGAGCTGCTGAATTCCAACTTAAAAAACGCAGACGAGTTATTCCAGATTCAATTGGCGCTCACGCTTTATCGGCTGCTGAATAAAGGGTAGTCTACGGTAAAGAGACGTGAATGGAAGGATCGCTGGGGAGCGGTCAGTTCAATGTCACGTCTTTTTTTGAGGGGTAGTATTGGTTAGGGAAAGGCTTCTCTTTAGTTGTGCTCTGGCGGAGGTATTAGGGAGGTTATATGATTGGCTGCTTAAGTTGGTAATGTTATTTGCGCTCTAGCTTCTCGTTTTTTTAGCTGCTATCTTACGACTTCCCTATATTCGCCCTCAGTATTCGATCCAGAGAGTGCTGCCTTTAGTTCTTCTATATTCAATTTTTTCACCTTATTCAATATTATGGAGTAAAAGGGATATGCGTATCATTAGCAATTGAATCATCCATAATGAGGACTGTTTTATCTCAACATTCACTTTATGAAATTTCCCTTTCAAATCCATTGTCCATTTCCATTTTAAGGTTGACTTGCTTAACTTCTACTCTATTCAGGTATGGAGGGGAACGGCCATAAATTTTACAACTTTCCCCACATTGATCAAACAAGATAAAAAATACTTCCATAGATTGCACGTGCCAAAAGGCTTTATTCCTAACCATTTTTAAGTTAGAACAAGCCTTTAATCAATGATCAGTAGTTTAGTAAGTTGTAATGGGATGATCTAGAAAAAAATCATTATAAGCTTAGCTCACGCACTTTATTTTCTAATAGTTGAATATTCTCGCTATTTAATAGTTGAGGATTCATTACAGCTATAAAATTTAGCAGCTTGCTTGAATTTATTATTACCTCCTCCACAAAAGAAACTGTGTTGATTATACTTCCCTTCCATTGTGAATACGTAAATTCCTTGTATGGTTTATAAATAAATAGATCTATTATTGATTGTCGATCAACATCCTCTACTAGGCTTACACTTAGCTCTTTTCCCTGCAAAATAAATTCAAGCCATAGGTTTGAACTATCTGGAATTCGATACGCAACATAATTATGCTCTTTTATTTTTTTTGCAATCGTTAATAAGTCAACAAACCATCGAACAAGCCTTTCCTCGCCAAAAGGACAATCATCGAAGAACAATCCGTATTTATTGCCATTAAAATTTAGTTCAATGATTCCTTCTATATCTTGTTTTGTCTGGTCAAATTGTTTAGCAGACATTTGTTTAATATCATCAAAATTATCATATGCTTTAAAGGAAATAGTAAACATGTCCGGTACCCCTAATCCAATAAATCACTTAGTCTATACATATCTTAGATTGTTATAGGTATTATACATAAAAAAAGCTTGTCCCTAACTCATTTTCAAGTTGGAATAAGCCTTCAAAGTTCATCAAAAGTTCTTAGTCTCAGACTCGATCTCATGAATAGAACGAACACAGAAGATTTTTAATCACCAATTTCCCCTTTCAAAATCATCATCATCTAGTTCTTTAACATATACCGATATCCACAATACTGTTTGCTCAATAGGGTCAGTTTCAATAAACACCCCTTTGGGGCTTACATAGACTTCTTCAAAATCATCGTATTCAAAACTTGGCTCTATTTGAAGCACCTCATCAATATGCATGCCGATATGAATTCTATCAAATAATAATCCATTGTATCCTTTAGACGCAGTTATCTTAAAGAGCTTTCCATTCAATAAATTGAACCACAAATCTACAGAATCTTTAATTTCATATCTTACAAAGAATTTCACTAACAACGATGACTTTTCATCCAGCTTATCAATTAAATCGTAAAATTGACTTACATGACTATAAAGTTTAATTCCGCCAAGTCCAACCCATGGTATAATTGGTGAATCATTGTCTATCACTCTATTCCCTCCCTGTAAAGATAATAGTTGCAGTTTCTGCACCGTCAGTTTTATACACATTCTCAGAACCATCGACAATTTTAATAATTCCTTGATCACTCGTGCTTATTTTAACGTATGGACTATCCCCGTGCCTTCCTCCACCAGGTGAAACCTGCATTTGCGTTATATTTTTCTCGCTTCCAGTGTTGTGAATATTAATTATTTTTGCACCTGATCTTGATTTTTTAGAAGCCTGAACCGAAACTTGGTATCCTTCATCTTCTAACATCTTTGAAATTTCTTCGGCTGATTTACCACTGAAAACTTTTGGATTTGACTTGAATGTTTCAATTGACGCTCGACCATTCTCAAACACAGACTTCGGCTGCCCTCCAACCTTCCCCCCATCCCCACCCGAATCATGCTTCAGGTGTGGGTGAGTCTTCACGCCAAACCGGCGTCCGACCAAGCCGGCGATCGTCATGGCTGCTTGCTGTCCGGCAAAATTGAACGCACCGCCCGACGCCTCGACGTCTGCGGCGAATTTCTCCTGGGTGTCGGCATCAAAGATCATTTTGCCTCCCCAAACCGCCGTGTCGACGACCTCTTCGACTGCCCCGATGGTCATGTTATAGGCCATATCCTTAGCGGTGTCAAGCGGATCTTCTACTAAGGAGGTCGCCGTATCCTTTACCGAATTGGCCACGGTCTTGGCACCGGTCTGCAGCCCCTGCCAGAAGTCCCCCGCATGGTCCCAGAACGTTTTGGGTTCATTAGCAGCGCTCGCTGCAGCTGCCGCGAGCATGAGATCTTCATGCATATCGGCTGAAATAAACCGAAAGGCAATGGTTTTCAACTCCTGGCCGATGATCCGCAGATGTTCAATCGTTTTATTCATTTCGCCGTGGGCGTGCTGAAAATCTTCAAAAAACCGCGAACGGGTCGTTCCTTCCCACGAAGACATCATATACGTAATCTGCTGGTCCAGCCGATTCTTGGTCGTTTCCAGCTCTTCCGCTGCCCTGGCGGCTTCCTCCGATACCCGAATCAATACCTCGGGCGGAACGAGTATTCTAGGCATTTGCATCCTCTCCAATATTTCATTGGACCTTATTGTACCTATCTTCTAGGATATGGAAAAGGTTCCAGAGTCCTTCATATCAAAGGCATTGGAGTTTACAAGCTGGAGGATTGGGGCCTTTCATGTTCTAATATGGTTCAGAAGCCCCAATATGCTCTATTGTCTCTAGTATAGTGACAGCCTTGGTTGACATTATAGTGTATCTCTAATCAAACAGATCACAAGAAACGCACCTCCTACAGAGATGCGTTTTTCCGCTGGGAATCCTATGCAGGAGCTCACATAAACGGGCTATTTGATCCTATATCTTATCTAGTGTGCTCAGAACCCTGACCTCACCAAATCGCTTAGCACAAAAGCCAGATGCTTTTCTGCTAAACGCGTATGGCGGTAAAAGGTGGCTCTGCTCATATGGAAGGATGCTGCGAGCTGGTTTTTGTTCCTGTCCTTACGCAGATAACTTGCGATTAGAATTTCCTTCTCCAATAGCGTCAAAGGTTCCCTCGAACGTGGGTCGGCCAGAATCTCTTGGATTATGGTTCTCACCTGCGCCCCGCTCCAACCCAACCGCCGCTTGACAGGGAGTTCCTCCAGCTTGTCCGGGTCGAACAGTCCATCCAGTATTAGCTTCATTTCGCTTCTATCAATGGCCGGAGGAACCTCATCTTCCCGTTGATATGTCGGTTGACCTGCTGCTGTCTCCGTTTGCCGTATGATCCGCTGAATCCACTGATCAAAGGTCGTTTGCCTAAAATCCAGCTCCCATGTCGTCAATTCGATGCCCGCATATCCCGTCGCTTTCCCGTACGCTTTGAATCCCAGGATCGACAATAAGGAATTCAACTGCGGATCCCCCGCCGCCAAAATCCCCCGCAGGCCGCCAGTCATGTGAACCAGCCATTGCTGCATCAGCAAAGCGCCCAGCTCCGCGGGACGATACAAGGACTGTTCGGAATTCACCGCGGATAACAGCACAAATATCGTATCGGCTGCCTCCGGAGGAAGCCGATGCAGCGAAGAAACCTCTTCTCCCAACATCCCTCTGCACCCAGGCGCATATCGTTCCAACAATGGCAAACTCAAGGCATGCAGCCATACGCCTGCGCAAAAAGCCAGCGGCATCCCTTTTTCGTCCCGCACGATAAAGATTCCTTCAGGAAAATGAGCTGCAATCTCCTCCAACACAACCGGACAATCGGCAGGTTCAACCAGTTCGGACTGCCAGTCGGAACCGAGAATAGAGGCCTTCAAAAAACGCTGCAAATACGGCAGATCCTCCTGCCCGAACGGTTTCTGTTCGCCGGGCTTTAGGCTAGATGCGAAATTGGCATACGCATGGGCAGAGGGTAGAAATTCGCGGTACAGCTCCAAGATGTGGGCGCTCAGGCGCATCTGCATCCGTTGATCGACCGAATGGAATCGTTCTGCCAGCAGAACGAACGCCTGATGGCGAACCGCTTCGAATTGTGCGGGATTTCTGCGCGCGAAATCATCCCGCAACATTCGAGCGACGACCTGGTGCAGCGATATTCCATCCACCGTATCCCGTACAAACGAAAGTCCCCTCAACTGGTAATAGTCTGCCCCTTCCAAGGGTGCGTCCAACAACCGGTTCAGCAGCTTCTCGTCGGCTGCAGGCAGAAGCGACAAAACCGTCAGCGCACGGTACACGCCGGGAGAAGCCGCTTCCCGCAAAAATTCGGCGCTCAATACAGCCGGAACCTCTCGCCATACATTCCACTGTTCCGCAGATTCGGAAAGCAGCAGATCCACGGTCAAAGCAAGCGACAACGGATGGCCTTCCGTCTTCTCGGCAATACCCCTTTGCATTTCCACACCCAAGCCGCTGCCGCCTAAATAATCGTAGACCTCTTCTCGCGTAAACAGCCGCAAAGGGAACCTATGCAATTGGGATTTCCATTCCGGATTCGTCTGCCACTTGAGCGGCAATCCATTGCGTGAGGCACAAACGATCAACACGCGGGCGGACTTCAGCTCGGGAAGAAATCTGGAGAACAGCCACCCTTCCAGCTGTGCGATCTCTTCACCATTGTCTATGAACAACACGGTACGCTGCAGCTGAAGCTCGTTAACGATGTATGGCAGCAGCGCGGATTCCGGATCCCTGGTTCTGCCGTATTCAGTTGCAAGACTCATCTCCAGACTCGCCAGAAAAGCGCCCGACGTCGTTAGGCCCCCTTGCCCTTCCAGCCAAAGAGAACGCACCGAGGACTGCCTTGCCGTGCGGGCCATCTGAAGCAACAGCGTTGTTTTGCCAATACCGCCAATCCCTGATATTAAAAAAATGGATGTCTGCGCCCGGGAATCCGTCAGCCAAAACTCTTCATTTCCCGATCCAAACCGATAATGCGATGTCTTGAAATCCTCTCCATCCGTTACATCCTCACTCCATCCGCTTCTCGCCCGTTGAATCTTACAACTAGTAAACCTGCTATTTTTTTATACTATACTATGTTTCGAGTCTACGAATAGGCTCCATAACGGAATAAACGAAAAAAAACGCGCACATTCTCGGTTGGAATGTGCGCGTCAGCTATTCAACTGCAATTAGTTCATGAAATTCAAGTAGAGCAGCATTCGGTTTAAGAGAACGGTGCTTTGGGCCCGCGTGGCAAACGCCTGCGGTGCGAACGCAGCATTGCCGACGCCTTCGATCATGCCCGCGGCCAGCAGCTCGGCAGCCGGTCCCTTAGCCCACTCGGATACCTGGGCATGATCCGCGAAACGTTCCAACGCGGAGACATCCTGCGACGGAAGCTCGCCGGCATATAAGACGGCTCTGCCCAGCATAACCACCACCTGCTCTCTCGTGACCCTAGCGTCCGGTCGGAACGAACCGTCGGCGTAGCCTTCAATCAAGCCGGCAGCGGATGCGGCTCCAACCGCACCGGCATACCAAACTTCTTTCGGCCACACGTCCGAATAAGCAGAAAGCTGCGGCTTCTCAGCGAGTCCGAGCGAACGCACGAGCATCGCGACAAACTCGGCGCGGGTCACCGTACGGTTAGTATCAAACGTGCCGTCAACCGATCCGTTCACGATCAGCTTGTTCGCCATCCGCTCGATGTCGCTTTGCGCCCAATGTCCCTGGATATCCTCGAAGGTTCGGTTAGACCGAACCGCGGTGAACACGCCGTTATATGCGCCATAAAAAGTCGCTGTCTCCCCTTCAAAAACGGAAGGCACGAAGCTCGGCTTCCCTGCGTCATCCACCCACACGACGGTGGAACGGCCGGGTTCTGCCGCAGCGTTTATTGAGAATGCCCGCTCCAAATACGTGCCTTCCGCTTCGATTCTTATATTGCCGTCGCTGTATAGCTCAAAGCTCGTCGGTTCCGCCAACATGTCATACCCTTGACGGGTCAATTCCTCATCCAGCTCGCGGCTTGCGGAATCCGTCATTTTCGCAATAACAACCGTTACGGTCGCTCGGTTCGGAAGGTCACTTAGCACGTGCAGCGGAACGCGGTAGCTTGCCCCGATTACCCCAATTCGAATGGCTGCATTCGGCTTCACCGCAAGGAGAACCTGCAGTGCTTCAACCGGAAGATCAACCTTCACCACCGGATCCTCATTGTCGATGTCGATGACGATGTCGTCCCCGTCAGCGGCCCATGACTGAACCAACTCGGAGCCTGGAATCAGTCTTAGAACGGTGCGTCCGTCATGCTCCTGCTCTTTTTTGGCGATTACCCGAACTTGTTTGCCGTTGATCGTTACGACAGTCCTTGGGTCCGGTGTAGGGATAGGGGTAGGAACAGGAGGAACCCAGCTATAGGATGGAGATTCCGGTTTAGGGGTATAGACAGTTCTCAGATCGATGCGTCCTACATCGACCGTCTCCCCAGCTAAAACATTTACGGTTGTTTCATAATCGTTATACGTCGCTGCTGTCACCGTGAGTGCATGGCGGCCTGCCGCTACGTTATTCAGGGCAAATCTCCCCTCGGCGTCGGTCATATCCTTCATTCCGCCCACCGATACCGCCGCACCGGCCAGAGGTGTATTCCCTGTACCGTAGACTGCGCCGATCACCGTCCCCGTATCTGCTGGAGCCGATTGTACCGTCACTGCTGCGGTGGCCGTGAACCCTCCGTCGGCGGTTGTCACCGTAACGACCGCCGTACCTTCCGCGATCGGCGTCACCTCACCGCTCTGATCCACCTCGGCGACGGCTGGATCGCTGGAGTCCCAGGATACCGTCTGGTTCGTCGCATTCACCGGCGTAACGACGGCTGTCAGCTTCTGCGAAGCACCTCCAGCTGTAAGGGTCAGCTCCGTCTGATCCAGCGTCACTCCCGTCACGCGGACCTGGTCTCGAATATGGGCCCCTTCTACCTGTACGCTGCTCCATGCATGGATGCGCTCCTGTGCATCCAGCTCAAATACCTGAAGATATTGACCCGGGACTAGATCCAAAATGTCCGTGCCTAGCAAGTACGAGGTCGCTTCAGCAGGCAGCGCATCACCCACCAGAGGACGAACACCGGCATCCTTCTCGAGCAGATAAGCAAACGTATGTCCCGGGTCGCCCGGAACCGCCGTCACGCTCGTCGAGCCGTTCGCGCTGCCTGGACTAATAGCAAGCCCGCCGATGTCCGGTGCAGGTTGATCCACGTTCAGGGTCAACACAGCGCTGGCGATGTTCCGGCCTGCATCGGTCGCTGAAACCGTAACCGGGAACGTACCGCTCACCGTAGCGCTGCCTTCGATCGTCCCATAAGCAGTCATCGATAGGCCATTGGGAAGTCCGGAGGCACTCCAAACCAGTCCTCCTCTTGCGCCATCGAAAGCATCAATCGCAATCGAATAGGGAACGTCCTTGACTGCCCGCTGAAGATCGGTTGTCAAGATGCCCGGGCGCAAATAAGGATAACCCCCATTGACGCCAGCATCGACGGCCCACGTGTTCGCGAAATCCCAACCGCCATAATTGGAGGCTGCCTTCATGTCGTTGGTCGTAAGGCCTGTGAGTTGAGGCGGGCCTAAGTTTTCCCCAACTCCCACGCCAGTGGTTTGGACCGATACCGTGTTATCGTAATACGAGGCGTTGATGGAGGCATACGTCAAGATTCCGATAAAGCCGCCAACTGTGTAATAGGTGACGCTTCCGGACTGCATGACGGCAGTCGAAGAATAGCTATTGGCGATCGTTCCGTATATCAATTGTCCGGCCAACCCGCCGCCAAAAAAAAAGTGATCGCCCGCCGTATTCGTGATCCTTCCGGTGGCATACGATTCATTGATACTGCCTGCTCCCTGAGCTCCAACCAGGCCGCCCGCATACTGATTGGAGGCATCGCCGCTCTTAACGGCAGCGGATGAAGAGGAGCGAAGAATGGTCGAATCGCCATAGGCCGTCCCGACCAACCCGCCTGCTACGCTCACGCCCCCAGTACCCGTATTACCGCTTGTAACCGTGCCCTGTGAATGCGAGTTGATGATGCTGCCGCCCATCAGATGGCCCACCAATCCGCCGGCATAACTGCCGCCGTTGACTTGTGCGGAAATGCTTAGATTACGGATGGTCCCCGATACGCGGCCGAAAAAGCCGACATACTGTAGAGCTCCTCCATCGATGGTGAGACCTTCGATCCGGTGTCCACTTCCGTCGAAAATACCGCTGAAGACGGTCGCTTCATCGGCTATAGGCAACCAATCGTACCCGGTCATATCGATGTCGCCGGTCAATCGGATATTCCGATCCAGGTAAGATGCTTGATTCCGATTAATATAAGCCAGTTCTTCTGCTGTCCCGACCCATACCCAACCGTCCGCTTCGGACGGGATCGAGGCATTACCAGCCCCGACCCCGGGCAGAGCGGAAGCCAAGGGAGCAAGCACCATCGAAAAAATGAGCGTTACTGCCAGCATGATAGACATTTTTTTCATATATAGGTTTCTCCTTTGCATCAGTACAATCATCGATGAGTCATAGAAACACGACGTGATCTGATAAATTTCAACATCTTAATTAAGTGTAAACCAACTGTTGAACAAGAACTGTCTCATTTTTGTTTCAAGTTCAAGGAGCATGTTATAACAGAAAAACCGAGCGAATACAGGGAGCGGCCCTGAGTTTTCGCTCGGCTAAGATGTTGCTTGAGGTTCCATTGCTTTTACGATGATTCCGCAACATCCATCAAACAAATTTGTAGGCGGAATCTTTAAAAGTTACACCGCTTTCACATAACGAAACCCCTGTGCAGCAAACGACCCCGTAGTTGGAAGTACGATTTTTTTATTATCTTCGCTGAAAGAGCCTCCTTCTGCATCAATGCGAGAGTAATGTCTCATGATTACATATCCATGGTTGCAGTTTGGGCAGACACCTATATTAATGACGTAGGTTTCTTGAAGATCATGGGCTTCATTGTTTTTGAAAATATCATATCGATTGACGATGTCTATAAATGCGTTGAAATTATCGGATTGGATTTCTTGAACAAGAACATCGTGGAGCTCCGTGACTCTCTCAAAGGTGAGCTCTCCCAGCTTGTGTTCTGTCACATACGCTCGTTTGCATGCCGTACAATGCAGCGTGCCCTGCTGGGAGAACCAGCCTGGAAATGTGCTACCCAACAGGAATCCGACAAGGCTCAAACTCCAACTGAACCAGTTGGAACCTGAGGATGAATTCATTTCAATGACCTCGCCGCCACGATGTATGAAGCTTGTTTCGCCAGTCTTCAATTTAAAGGCAAGGTAATTGGGAAACGTAAGGACATTTTCCTGCGCATCGGTGTAGTTGCGGATAGGTTCCCCTTTAAACTGATGATTGATCGTATGGTCTTCAGTTACATACGTTGTTTGATATTCACCATATTGAATCAAGAAAAAGGTGATGAACGCCATGAGTAATGAAACCGCATAATATTGCCTGGACGGCTTATAGCCTCTGCTTACGATTCGCCAAGTATAAACCGACGTTGAAATCATACCCAAGGCAATCGCACCCAAAGGAAGAACAAATAAGATGGAATACGAATATAACTCGAAGTCCGTCATACTCAATATGCCGATGGCAATGACTACCGACAATAACATTCCGATTAGACCGATTAGGTATGCCGGTGGAGCCTTCTTTGCGTGCTGCTCACTCTTGTTAATCCTAAAACTCATGGAATCACCTTCGATTTAAAGTGGATTCCCTATTTATTCGCTAACCTTCCTGTAACTCCTCTAAGAGCTGCTCCGCCTCCTCTGTTAATTCAGTAAAACAGCCACAAAAGGGTTACCTTCCATGGCTGTTTGCACTTGCTCATATTGGTTTCACTGACACTCGACTACCTCTTAATAAACACAATCTTCACGCCAACCACCTGATCCTGCTCATTCACGGCCTTATATACGCCGTATGCACCATCGCCCATGCCGGTTCGAGATACGACCCCTCCATCCAGAACGCCCGCTTCTTCTCCACTCCCGGTGATGTCGCAGCAGGCATAATACCATTCCGTATCCGTATCCGAGCTGTCCGAGGTCGAATCCGCATCAGGAATTCGGTACTTTGGAATATCAAAAATCCCGGCCTGCCCGCTATCCACTCCAGCTACAAAAGGACACTTGATCCACTCCAGGAATGCCCCCTGTTCAGCTGCCGAATGATGGTAAGCCGTTAGCTTGGCGTTGGCTTCGCCCCAATCCGGGATCTCCACCTTCTCCACTTCCCCTACCCACGTTCCATTCAATACGGCTTCCAACACACCCATAATAATAATGTTCGTATCCAATTCATAACAAGGATCGGCCACAACCAATTGTCCGGAATTCACTTCAAAATGGCCCAGTTGAATGTTCAATGAAGATACCTCCAATAACAACGTATGATGGTTCTATTTTAGCACGTATGATCGGAAGTGTTTAAATGGTGTTCGAGCCACCTCAATACAACGTTTTTTACAGTCAGACTTACACCCATTAGACAAAGATTTTAGCCTACCTATCGACCACTGCCCCTTATAGCATTGATTTCACATGGTCGAGCGAAATCTTGACACTCTCATAGCCATCGATCTTAATTCGGTCCTGCTCAACAACGACCCACTCGTAGCCCGAGGACTTGGCCTTCTCGATAATGCCTTTCAGATCAAGAATGCCTGTTCCCACCTCGGTCATCTCTTTGACTTCTTTATTCACCATGTCCTTCACGTGAACCGTCTTGCAGCGTGAGCCGAAACGTTCCATGACCTCTACAGGCTCACGGTCAGCATGCGTTGTCCAAAACATATCGATTTCAAAACCCAGCTCCGTTTCCTTTGTTGCTTCTCGCAGCATTTCGAGTATGGGTTGATCACCGAACTCGTTCGTGAACTCATGATAATGATTATGATATAGAAGATCCATACCGGCTGCCTTGATCTTCGGGCCCATCTCTTTTACGATCGCGATCAGGCTATGTACGTCTTCCATCGATTCCATCTTATAGTAAGGGATCACGATATAGGAAGAGCCGATGACTTGATTGTAAGCAATAACCTCTTCCAAATGATCCAGCAGCTCCTCCATTCGCGTATGGCTGCCCATGGCTTCCAGTCCCGCCTTCTCCAGCATCGACTTCATCTCTTCTGCCGGAATATCAGCAAATCCCGCAAATTCAACACCATCATAACCGTTCTCGCTTACTTTTCTAAGCTTCGCAGCGAAATCTTCCTGATCGTAATCGCGCAAAGTATACAGTTGTAACGCAACCTTCAGATTTGTCATGCCTAATCCGCCTCATTTCTGATGTTAAGTTATGGCAAAGAGCCTGCACCATCTTAGCACAAACCTGTTTACGGGGAATCAACAAATGCGGCTTTCCGGATAACAAGTCATTTTTTCAATCATTTAAGACATTATTTTTACAGATACGCGTTCACCTTGTTTGTTAAGATATTAAACAAGATTCTACTAGAGAAGGGTGTTGTCAAAATGAAACGAATACTGTCATGCGCGCTGGTCATAATAACAGCGCTTTCAATCCTTGTCGCTTGCGGAGGCAAAGATTCCGGATCCGGCGCTAAGAACGATTCGGGACCTGTCGCTGAAGGAGATTTGAAAGAAAAGGAGCTCGTGAAGCTCAACGTTGTCATGATGGGCAATAACAAGAAAGATACCGCAGAGGTCGTGGAGGCCGTTAACGAAATCACAAGAGAAAAGCTGAATGTTGAAATGGACCTCACGTACATTTCGTACGGGAATTACGTACAACAGACGACAATGATGCTGGCCTCCGGTAAGGGAGTGGACTTGCTTCCGATCTACATGACGCCACTGGCTACGGTTGCCAACAACGGTCAGATCATCCCGCTTAACGATTTGCTCGAGAAGTATGGTCAAGACCTCGTTAAAGAAATCGGGCCTGAGTACATCGAGAGCGGCCGCATAGGCGATGACATTTACGGTATTACGACAGGTCGCGACCTTGCCAAGGCCTATGGCTTCCAAATGAGAAAAGACTTGGCGGATCAATACAACATCGATTACGCCAATATCAAAACACTCGATCAGTTGGAAGAAGCGCTGACAACGATCCGCGAGAATGAACCCAACGTAATCCCTGTCGTTCCATCGAATGGCGAGCTGGTTCGTAACTGGGGCTGGGATACGCTTGGCGACGATATGACCAACCTTGGCGTACTGATGGATTTTGGCAAGGAACTGAAGGTTGTCAACTTGTATGAAACGGACTTATACAAAGATTTTGTTACACGCATGCACAAATGGTATCAATCCGGCCTGATCATGAAAGATGCGATTAACAATACGGAAAGTGCCGGCACGCTGATGAAAGCAGGCAGCGCATTTGGCGGATTTGCCAACCTGAAGCCTGGATTTGCCGTACAGGAGACGAGAAATTGGAACACGGAAATCGTCGTATCCGAAATCATTCCTCCTTATACAACAACCTCTGACGTGCAAATGGCTACTTGGGCGATCAGCAGCGGAAGTGAGCATCCCGAAGCGGCGATGAAATTGCTGAATTTGATGTACACCGATCCTGAAATTGTGAACCTGCTGATCTACGGTATTCAGGATAAGCACTATGTAACCGTTGGCGATGCTGGGAATGCACAATCCATGATCGATTTCCCTGAAGGCGTGAATGGCGGTAACAGTGGATACCCGCCGACTGGAGGCTGGATCTGGACGAACCAAACCATTGGTCATGTATGGAAAGGAAACCCGGCCGATTATTGGGAGGTTCAGAAGGAATTTAACAATACTGCCATCCGCTCTGCAGCATACGGCTTCACCTTTGATTCAAGCCGTGTACGAAACCAGATGACTGCGGCGTCCAACGTCGTTGCTAAATATCACGAAGCCTTGATGTGCGGGGTTCTTGACCCTGAGACGGCATTGCCGATCTTCCAGAAGGAACTGAAGGATGCGGGCATTGACGACATTATTGCCGAGAAGCAATCCCAACTTGATAAGTGGGCTGCTAACAATAAATAATCTTTTTTTCGATTATTGGCTGAAAGGAGAATGGCCATCATGGCGGCACCAAAGGTAAAAAGAGCTGGAAAAACCAGTATTAAACGCTTTATTCCCATGTACATCATGATGATTCCAGGCCTTATTTACCTGCTGATCAACAACTATGTACCAATGGCTGGCATCATCATCGCGTTTAAACATATTAACTGGAATAAAGGGATCATCGATAGCCCGTTTGCAGGCTTAAGCAACTTTGAATACCTCTTCAAGACGAAAGAGGCATGGATCATTACCCGAAACACCCTGGGATACAACCTTGCCTTTATTATTTTGGGGACTGTTTTAGCCGTTGCCATTGCCATAGTCTTAAATGAAATTCGTTCGAAGTTTTGGAAAAAGAGCTACCAAACGCTGATCCTGCTGCCTTATCTGATCTCCATTGTTGTCGTAAGTTATCTTGTATTCGCCCTGTTTAGCTCCGAGTCCGGTTTTATCAATCACTCCATTCTGGAGCCTCTCGGACTGAAGAGCATTTCATGGTACACGGAGCCGAAATACTGGCCCTATATCTTGACGATTGTACATCTATGGAAAACCGTCGGGTATAGCTGCATCATCTACTACGCGACCGTAGTCGGCATTGATCGGGGCTACTATGAAGCGGCTGTAATTGACGGGGCGAACCGGTGGAAGCAGATCGTTCACATCACATTGCCTTCCCTGAAGCCAACGATGATTACGCTCGTGCTGCTTGCAATCGGAACGATATTCTATTCCGACTTCGGACTGTTCTACCAGGTACCGATGGATTCCGGTCCGCTATACGATGTTACCAATACGATTGACACCTATGTTTATCGCGGCTTGATCAAATTGAACGATGTGGGCATGTCCTCTGCCGCAGGTGTGTACCAATCGCTGGTCGGATTCACACTTGTCTACATCGCCAATCGACTCGTTATTAAATTCAGCAAAGAGAACGCGCTATTCTGACGCAAAGGAGATTCGAACATGGTTGATAATAGTAGAGCGTTTCAGATCATAGCGAATATTCTAATGTTCTTGTTCATGATATTCTGCTTGTTTCCGTTTGTACTGCTAGTCGTCTCTTCCTTTACCGATGAGGGCACACTGATCCGGAACGGTTACTCACTGTTTCCCGAGAAGTTCAGTTTGGAAAGCTATGCGTACATGTATGAAAGACTCGATACGATTGTACGTGCCTACGGCATCACAGTCTTCGTCACGGTTGTCGGTACGGTTACCAGCTTGATAATCACCGTATTGCTGGCTTACCCTCTCTCCAGAAGAGATTTGCCCCATCGCGGAAAATTCGCTTTCTTCGTCTTTTTCACGATGCTGTTCAACGGCGGGTTAGTACCTACCTATATTATGTGGACCCGCTATTTAAACATTGATAATACAATTTGGGCTTTGATCATTCCCGCCCTGCTGCTCAATGCCTTCTATGTCATCATGATGCGTACGTACTTTACGACGACCATACCTGACGAAGTCATTGAAGCCGGAAGAATCGACGGTGCCGGAGAATTCCGCATTCTCTTCCGCATCGTTCTCCCCATGTCGCTGCCGATGGTCGCGACGCTGTCGCTCCTCATTGGACTCAACTATTGGAACGACTGGAGAAACGGTCTGTATTACTTAACGGATCATAGCTTGTTCAGTGTACAAAATATGCTGAATACGATGCTGCAGGATGTTAGATTCCTTGCAAGCGGCGGAGCTGGCGGCAACGCTAGTGAAATTGCATCCAATATGCCTAGCGTAGGGATTAAGATGGCGATCGCCGTCGTCGGGGCATTACCGATTATGATGGTGTACCCATTCTTCCAAAGGTATTTCGTAAAAGGGATTACGGTTGGAGCCGTTAAAGGTTAGACCTTACTTTCTCACAAAAAAGGACAAGAAGCACAGCATGAATGTTCATCACCTTGCTGGCCTATTGTCCTTTTTTTGAAATCATGATTTTCATGGAAATAACTTGTTCAGCCTGATCCAGGTGTCTTACGTGATATAATATACAAACATATTAAATCCTAGGTGACCACATCATGAAAAGAAGGTACAGCGCTTCATTTAAAATGAATATATTTCGCGCATTATTGCTGATTACGTTCCCGCTAATCGGGATGCTGCTTGCGTTCAACTTCTATTCCTATTACGCGTTTAATGCGAAATTTGTCGAATCTAATCAGCAATCCTACGCATTATATGCTCAAAACTTGCAAAACGATCTGGATGCCATCGATAGTTTTTTATCCAACGTTGCCGTAAGCGATTACAATTATGCAACGCTGAGCAGTCCTGTCAGTGCGCTTCGGGCTCATGTTGCATCCCATGAAATTTTGACGCAGTTCAATACGGCTCTGAACTCGTATGACTTGGCTAATGCTTTTTTTATATATAGTGCTGTCAATGACACTTATCGCGACATTTTTGATAACGGGTACAGTTATGAAACGAAAGAAGCCATTCGGCTGCAGATGCGTACATTGACGCAGCGAGCAGAGAACCATTATAACGCGGGCTGGCTCGCTTTCGAAGTTGAAGGTAAAGCCTATCTTTTCAGACTGCTCGGAAAAAACGGCACGTATGCCGCTGCCATGGTGGATTTTGATCAGATCCATTCGATGGATCTTGTGCAAAAAGGAACCGAGGTGATTTACGCCAACAATCAAGGCGCTCCGCTGACGAATAAACCATTCGTCGCAGACCACGAGCTCCAATTAAACGAATATAACAACAACTTTATCATGATCAGCCAGCCCATTCAGAATACGAACCTTCAATTGATCTTTGCTGTACCGAAGCCGGATGTATTCAAGGGAGGGCTTGCTCTATTGTTCGCGCTGTCCTTGTTCACCATTGTACTTGTGATCATCAGCTTATTCTTCTTCAACCGGTCGCTCCTCTCTCCTTGGCATCGCCTGATGACGAGCATTGGCAAAGGCTCAGCGCAGGAGCTAAGAGAAGAATACCGCATCGAAGAGTTCAAGCAGGTGGGCGCGGCATTTAACCATTTGACAACCCAGGTTAATCACTTGAAGATTGTCGCCTATGAACATGAGATTGAACGGCAGAAGGCAGAGCTGCAGCATTTGCAGCTGCAAATTCGCCCCCATTTCTTTCTAAACTGCTTGAAAAGCCTGTACGGGATGGCCCAGCAGCAAAGCTACGAGCGCATTCAGCATATGATCCTGGCGATATCCAACCACCTACGCTACAATTTCAAGGATAATCTGCAGCTTGTCTCCCTTCAACAGGAGGTAGATCATGTTCTGAACTATATACGGATTCAGCAAATTGCTCATCATGTTCCGCCGCTGTGTGAATACAGCGTCGATAGCGCCTTGAAGGATTTTACGATACCGCCTCTATCCATTCAGGCCTTCGTGGAGAACAGCATCAAATATGCAACGAAGCCGAACGAACAGCTGCGGGTCGAAATTAAAGCGATTCTGCTAGAGAGTGACGATGGAGATTATGCGGATATCACCATTCAGGATAATGGCGACGGCTTTACGGATTCGGTTCTGCAGGAGCTGAATCATGGGGACAGCAGCTTCCATAAGGATATCCATATCGGAATCAGCAATGTGCGTCATCGCTTGTCCATGCTGTACGGGGAGCGGGCTATGCTTGCTTTTTTCAACACAGAGAAAGGTGCGGTTGCCGAAATCATAATCCCGATCAAGGCAAGAATACAAGACAAGGAGGAAGCTTATGAACGTTCTAGTGGTGGATGATCAATATGATGTTGTGCAAGGAGTTATAGCAGGAGTCAATTGGCAGGAGCTGCATATCGATCATGTGTATCCCGCGTATGGCCCGGACGAAGTCAGAACACTATTAAATCATCATCATGTACATATTATGTTATGTGACATCGAAATGCCGCTGGAGAATGGACTGGAGTTGTTCAAATGGGTAAAAGCTCAATTTCCTGCCATCGAGTGTATCTTCCTGTCTTCTTATTCCGAATTTGAATATGCGCAGGAAGCCATTCAGCTTGGCTGCTTCGATTATATTCTCCAGCCTGCAAGGTACGAAGATATTCAAGCATCCATTGAGCGTGCGATCCATAAGATTCATGCCAATACCCACATGCGGCAAATTTATGAGTATGGTGCCTATTGGCGGCAAAATGAAGAATTGCTGCTCGAGAACTGTGTCCGCAGCTTCATGCTGGATTCCCGAATGCATCCGCAGCAGCTGCTGCGAGATTTGAGCAATATCCATATTTCCGTCTCCACTCATGCTCAATTCGGTTCCATCCTGATCCAGCTTACGAAATCGAATCCGCACAAAGACACCATAAAATATGAGCTGAGAAGCATCATATCGGAGCTCATAGAGCCTTATAACCTCGACCTGCTGTTCGTGCAGCTGGATCAGATGAATTATTTGACACTTCTTTATACGGAGGGTGTATTCGATGCCCCCATCTCGGAATTGATGAAGCAATTTATCGACATGGCACAAAATGAGCTCGGCTGCTCAGCAGCCTGCTATATCTCCGATATCGGGGAACCGGAAAAGCTTAAACTGCACTACAAAGCACTCTGCCATATGCGGCAGCAAAATGTCGCTTTATACAGCAAAGTCTTTACGATGCAGCATCTGAACAAGATCAAGGATAGTTCCTACTCCTTTCCCAACATGCAGAACTGGTCCATGCTCATATCCCATAACAGCATTAAGACCGTCCGGGATCAGATCCATAGCTACCTCCATCAGCAAAAGCAGCTGGGGATTATGTCCGCTGAATTTCTGGCCAGGTTTCATCAGGACTATATCCAAATATTCTTGACAGCGGTTAACCAGTTGAAGCTGGAAGTGAACGACATCTTTTTTGAGCAATATCCTTATGCCGACTATATCGAAGCTTATACATCACTGGATAAGATGATCGACCTGGTCCATTTCACGCTTGATTATGTTCAAGCGCATACCGGAGAAGCTCACCATGCCCTATCTCCCATCGAACGGGCCATTGATTACATCAATCAGAACATCGAGAAGAACTTCAGCCGTGCGGAAGTAGCCGAAGCCATCTATCTGAACCCGGAATACTTATCCCGGTTGTTCAAGAAAGCGAAGGGCATATCTCTGAATGACTTTATTATCACCCGGAAAATGGAAATCTCGAAATCGCTGCTGACGAGCACGCATATACCGGTACATCTCATTGCATCCAAGGTGGGTTACTCCAACTTCTCTTATTTCTCACAGGTGTTTAAAAAACACTGCGGCCTAACCCCGCTCGAATATCGGCAGCAGCAGGGCTGAAGGGGGGATGCTCCGGTGAATCGATTTAAGCGAATATTGAAAATAAAGCAGAGGGGCCAAGAATCTTAGGAGATTCTTGGCCCCTCTGCTTGTTCTCTTCTTCTCACTAATGTACACACATTCCATTAAGCTCCAAATCTCTGCCGATGCCCGATTGTCCTGTATAGCTCCTAACAGTCAAGTTACTCCGGGATATTTCCCCCGGCCACCCGATCACCGGAATTTCCCGATGGATCGGTTACTTCGTCATCTTCGCCGGCATGAATGATCAGCGAGCGTCCGAGCACTGAGTTCGGCTGGTTCTTTTCAAGGGTTCCATGCTGGATGATCATCTCCGCTTCCACGGTGCCGTCTGCGCCTACGACCAGATTCGGCATATCGCCAACATGGCTTCCTTGCGGATGCTTAAGGCCATGATGCTTGTCGGTCGGATTAAAATGCCCACCAGCAGATTTGAAATCCCTATCTTTGATCGTGTTCTCATGCACATGGAAACCATGCTTTCCTGGTGTGAGGCCGGATGCGGTCATCCTCACCTTCACCCCGTCATTGATCTGCTCCAAGGTAGCGGAACCAACAGACTCGCCTGCCGCATTGTACAGCTTGATTTTAGGAAGCTCCATGGATTCCTTTCTGGTAGCCTGGTCCCAGTACACTGGTTGGTTAACCGAATTCAAAACCGTGCGAGCGGGCACATCGTTGCTGCCGGTAGGAATCTCAGGATCCGAGACCGCCGTCCCTTGTTTATCAAATGGGCTGTCAGCAGTGAAATTGTCCTTGCCGTTAACGGAGTAGCTTATTTTAGACGTCATATGTTTAATCGCATCGAAGGTTCCTTCGGAATTCGCAGCAACGTACAAAATTCCTGTAAACAGCAGGGCCCCTGCAAGAAATGCTCCGGCCTTATACTTTAACTTGTTGGTCTTCTTTTTCACTTCATCGCCTCCTCCTGAATGATGATATTCATTCATCTCCCAATCCCCTGATTTTATACGTCTAAGCCGTTATTTTATGGGATATGAGGCGTTCGAAAAAATATTATTGGATAACCCCATGCAGCTTCAGCTTGCCCATCAGCATGGTTCTGTACGTCTCTTGATCATAATGGGAGTTATTGATTCGCTCCTTGTTCAGTCCGAGACTGTCCAAGATCCTGTACTCCAGCTCCCGCCGGGCTTCCAATACTTGCAGAGCCCCTTCAACGCCCTCTAGACCGTGATGCTTGCCGTATCCCTGCTGAGTGTAATAATGGACGAACCCTGTAGACCAAGCCTCCGGTCGTTCCCGGATGGCCTTGCGGAATGCGTATTCCAGACTGTCCTGTTCAATGTAGAACAATACAGGATTCAGGCCAAGGATCGCCTTTTCCAGCCCCAGCACGTAGTCCATCACTTGGCCTTCCGGCGCATCATATTTCACCATGCCAACGGTCACCGGATTCTGGATGAAGCAGCACTCAAAAATCATAACGGCGGGCTCATCTAGCGCCTGCTCCGCAAATGCCTCCCACCGCTCGGTGATAAGTCTCCTGTTGAGGTCCAGCGGGAGCTCGTAAATATCCTGCTTGGACAACGATTGATATAGGTCATCTGGAAAAGAGGTACCGTATTCGTTCTTCAGCTTCTGGTAGGGCAAGAGCTTTCAGCTGCCTTTTTGGGCGGCTCGTTCGATCAATATTTCTTTAAAGGAGCCTGCGGCCAGCAGCAACTGCTCGAATTCTTCTTCAGTCAAGCACGCCGTTCCCTCAAAATCCGCCGGATGGTCAACATCCCCTTCCATCACAAGCCGGGCCTCGATGTTTCGTTCGGTTAAAATATCATAAATCATACGGGACGTCGTCGATTTGCCGAATCCCGGCAGACCTTCGACCATGATCAATTTTGTCTTCATTTCAATTCCCCTTCAAATCACAAAAATGATTGCAGCTTCAAGTTATTCTGTGGGAACCACCTCATATCCTCTTGTTTATACAAAAAGACTACGGACGTATTGCGTCCGCAGCCTTCTTTCATGAAGATCCACTCATCTCAGTGGTTATTGGGTCGTAGTCCGCTCATTTAAATGCATATACAACAATGGTTACTAATGTTTAATTAAAGAAAAACATAGTATCAACATTTCAATTTAAATATCGAATATAATAAAATCTGCAAAACTTAATAAAATAGAAAAGGTTGGGGATTTAATGAAAAGAATAGGAATAACATTGTTAACAGTATTTTTTCTCCTCACCGGTTGCAATCAGGCGTCTGATATCCCCATATCTAACTCAACAGTTGATGATTCTGACACGGGCAAACATCCTATGCAATATACCCTAAGTTTCAAAGATGTGGACCTAGAAAAACCACTAAAGAAAATTGTCGAAACAGACTTGACCAAAGTCATACTCAAACAAAAGTTAGATAATTACACTACCTATTTTTATCAAAAAAATCATGATGATGAAAATGTTACTGCGGCAATAAAGATTGGAACGAATATTTTTGAAATTGGTCAAGTTGGTTACTCTTCTCAAAATACTGATCAATATACAGTTAGTCGGGTTAAAACACTTGATAAGACTTATATTAAAGTAACTGGAGCATGTGGAGCTAATTGCCCCATTAGTTATTACATTCAAACAGGTACAAGTTCTCCAAAGGTATTGGGAATTGACGCGCATACAGTGGAAGCAGATGTTGACCAGGACGGAACCAATGAAATTGTTGCAACGGTTGGTACTGCTGCCCAAACATCAATTTACCAACTCAAGAATGCTCATATCGTTGCAACGAATCTAAACGAGACGCTTGATGCACAGGAAGTGACATATGATAAAGAATCCAATACTTTTGTAAGCGGTGCGAAGATTTGGAGAGTCAAGGGCGAGGAATTAGTGAGTTCAAAATAATTCGAGCCAACTTGGCTCTTTTTTTGACTATTACATTGCATGGAGTAAAACAGTTTATTCTTATAGATTTTCTGTGCAAGTTTATGCTCCTCCTATTATGTTAAGTTACATCCGAGCTCCATACTCAACATAGCCCCCCTGTTTTCGCCAAGGCCCCCCCTTACGCTTAGTGATCACCCTACCAGACCAGCGCTCATATCTATTCGCCTTTAAACTATGGACATCTCTTTTTCAACGGACTATAATGACAAAAGCGCTCCAAAAAACGAACATTAAGGCGGTAAACATGAGTAAATATATGTTATTATTTCAAGGGACTTCTTTTTCAAGCAAATCGCCCAAAGAAATTCAAGTATTAAGAGACTATCTTTACTGTATCAATGCTGACGGAATGATTGAGCGAGTCGTGGCACCGGAAGACGCCGACTATCAATCCTTGCTGGATACGTATCAAGGCACGGACAGCTTTCATCGACTAGAGGAAGGACAGTATTTCTTGCCTGGCTTTGTCGATTTGCATGTTCACGCCCCGCAATGGGCTCAATCCGGTACCGCATTGGACATTCCGCTCTATGATTGGCTGAATACCTATACGTTCCCGCTGGAATCGAAGTTCTCCGATCTCGAGTTTGCGCAAAAGGTTTACGACGATGTGGTAAGCACCCTGCTGGCCAACGGAACAACGACGGCCCTTTATTTTGCCACGGTGCATAAAGAAGCCAGCTTGTTGTTAGCCCAAATCTGTGCGAACAAGGGCCAGCGCGGACTTGTCGGAAAGGTTGTCATGGACGACCCCGAGCAGAATCCAGATTACTACCGCGATGCGGACACATCCACGGCACTGGCGGATACGGAGGAATTTATTATCGCTGTACAGGAACTCGCCAAGACCACAAAACAAGGCGTGTATCCCGTCGTCACCCCACGCTTTATTCCAAGCTGTACCGATGAGGGGCTGAAGGGTTTAGGCGAGCTGGCAGCCAAATACGATACGTATGTGCAGTCCCACTGCAGCGAAAGCGATTGGGCGCACGGTTATGTGAAAGATCGGTTCCAGAAAAACGATGCGTTTGCCTTGAATGATTTTGGACTGCTGCGCGATAAATCGGTCATGGCTCATTGTAATTTCCTTGATGATCAGGATGCAGAACTATTCGCTGACACCGGCACCGCGATCGCCCATTGCCCGATATCCAACGCGTATTTCGCCAACAGCGTAATCCCGGTTGCCCGCTTCCATGCCAAAAATGTCGAGATCGGTTTAGGCTCGGATCTATCCGGCGGCTTCTCGCCCAGTCTCTTTGATAACATAAGACAAGCCGTGATGTCTTCAAGGATGCTGGAAGATGGCGTGAACACCTCCCTTCCTGCGGAAGCTCGTGGCGTACCCGAGTCGCGGATAACGGTCCATCAGGCATTCTATCTGGCTACGGCCGGGGGCGGTGATAGCCTGAGCTTGCCGATCGGTCGCATTCAAGAAAACTACGCATGGGATGTGCAGGTGATCGATACGAGACTTCCGTCTGCGAAGCTGCCGATTTTTGATGAGTTTGAAGACATACAAGATATTTTTCAGAAAATCATGTATCTGGCACGGCCTGAGCATATCCGCGAGGTGTGGGTGCAAGGGGAAAAGGTTCATACGCGTTAAGAAAGATATAGCAATTCATCCTAACATTCGAGGTGTCCAGCGGAGTGAAAACACAAGCAGAAGAGCAAAATGACACGCAAACAACATCACAGCATTTAACGGTTCCTCCCGACGGCAAAATTTCATTCGGGAAATCCGCCATTCTCGGTTTACAGCATGTCGTCGCGATGGACGTCTATGTCGTTCCTTTCCTGATTGCCATGCTAATTGGCTTGGCGCCCAATCAGTCCAGCGCATTAATTCAATCCACGTTTATTGCAGCCGGGCTTGCCACAATCGTGCAAACGTATTTCTGTATGAAGCTGCCGATGGCGCAGGGTCCTTCCTATGTTCCTCTCGGCGCAATTGTCGCCATTTATGCCGCCAGCGGCGGCGGAGAGATGGGTTGGAGTTCCGTGCTGGGCGCGAGCTTAATTGGCGCGATCCTCGTGATTATTTTGGGGTATACGGGAGTCTTCAATAAAATCGTTACCTCCTTTATCCCGCCCATTGTCGGGGGCACGATCATCTTCATCGTCGGTCTGTCCTTATTGCCTGTTGCTATTCGAGACAATATCTACGGCGCCACGGACGCTACCATCAATCAGAACGTGCTGCTGGCCCTGATCTCAGCTGGTGCACTCATCCTGTTCGTGATCCTGGGTTCTTTGTTCCGCACAAGAGGCGCGATATTCCGCGTTACGTCCGTGATGGTCGCATTAATTATCGGATGTATCTCCGCTAACTTTATGGGTGTGCTGGACTTCAGCGCTGTCGCAAACGCCAAGTGGTTCAGCATGCCGCAGATTCCGTTTAAGGATTTTGGCTTCTCGTTCGACTTCTCGGCGATCATCACCATGATCATTATTTATCTCGTTCTGCTGGCAGAAACGACGGGGACATGGTTTGCCATCAGCAACGTTATTGATAAACCGTTAACCGATAAGAACATTAACCGTGGGGTCATTGGAGAAGGGATTAGCTGCCTGATTGCTTCGGGACTCGGCTCGACGCCGGTTACCGGCTATTCCACGAATGCAGGTATCATCTCCATCACGGGCGTAGCTAGTCGCCGAGTCTTTCTTGCGGTAGGTGGATGGTTTGTCCTCTTCGGCTGCTCCGGCAAATTGGCCGCGCTGATCTCCTCGATCCCAACTGCGGTCATCGGCGGCGTATTCGCAATCGTCTGCGGTATCATCTCGATTAACGGGATCCAGGTCATGAAGAACGAAAAAATCGGGGAAAAAGAAATGTACATTATCGCCATCCCGATGATTTTGACGTTAGCGTTAGTGCTCATTCCTAAAGATTTCTTGTACACGCTGCCTACGTTCGTGCAGTATTTGTTGGGCTCACCGATTCTGGCTGCTTCGCTTGCAGCGATCTTGTTGAATAAATTGCTGCCTAGTGCGAAGTAAGTTGTAGAGCGAGGCAATTGGAGTTATATGTAAGGTTTACAGAGCTGCCCCTAGAGAGACTACGTTTGTCGTAGGCTTTGGGGGTGGTTTTTTGTATATGGGGGACACTGATCAAATCAAACATGTGTTTTACTGAACCTGTGATTGCACTCACCTCCTCTTGTTTCTCATCGCGGCTAGCAGCTTCACATTCCCATAGGCTCTTTCCACGAAGCGCCGATAATCAGGGGATTCCACCGGAACGATCGCGATTTGCCCCTTTGCATTGAAATGAATACCCCACCCGTATTTCTTCGGGAGCATCGATGCTCTCAAGCATGGTTGCGGCTTCATATAAAACTCGTCTCGAATCTGGTTCCCTCTCTCGGCTAACTCTGCCTCCGGAATATTTTTGTGTCGGATATACACTTCGTACAAGAGCTCCTCCTGGGTATAGCCATACGGATGATTCGTGATTAACTCAAACTCGATGCCCGGCTTGGTTTTTCCGTCTTTCTTGTCTGGTGGCTGCGTTCCAGTCTCAACGGGGCAATCTGCGGCAACGGTAATAAACGTATCATAGTAATTCCAATCCATTTTCGTTCCTCCTAATCCAATATATAGAACCACTCATAACACATCGACTTATTTATATCCAATTATATCCCTCTATCCCTGACAGAATCGGTCAGTCATCTGACCGTTTTTTCGTATTTCCCCCTAATTCTATACAAATAATGAGGAGCCTCTGTTTAACAATTCGCGGATTGCGAATTGCCTTCTAAGCGGTATAACGCGTGTGGTATACTTAGCACAAAAAATTAGAGCACGTGACGAAGGGAGATAGTATGAACCATCATAGGATAATAGAACAAGCATTGATTCATATTGAGGAGAATTTAGAACAGCCTTTATCCGTGTCATCCGTTGCTCTTACTTTCAATATGTCTAAATATTATTTTCATAGGCTTTTCTCTGCCATGATGGGCTGTTCGTTAAATCAGTACATCCTATCTAGAAGATTGAATGCCGCTTTATCACTCATTTATAACAACAACTTATCGCTTACCGATATTGCTTATCAGTTAGCCTTTGGTACGCAAGCCTCATTCACCCGGGCATTCAAACAACATTACGGGATAGCTCCAAGTTCGCTAAGAGCAGGGTTCAATAAAATCTCTCCGACTCAAATACCTACTGTGGTTAAAAGACCATTTAAAAATATGAATGGTGATGTCGTCACGGATTTCACACTGACAGAGTTCAAAGAGACCCGAATAAGCGGGATTGCCTTTGAAGTAGACCTAGCCACTGATGATTACAAAAAGAAGATTCACTCTCATTCCAAAATGCTGTTGAATCATATTGATGAAAACATAAATGGTTCTTGTTTTGTCATTTATTCAAACTGTCAACCCAATTCAACCCGGTTCAAAGTTCTGTTCGGAATCCCAAGTGAAATTCAAATTCATAAACCCTTTTATTTCACGGTTGATGTACCGACTATTTTTTGTGCGAGGTTCAACTATTTTGGCGACCTGCTTGATATTGGAGAAGTGCTCAAAACAGACTATGCAAGATTCTTAAAGATTTCCAAGCAAGAGTCTGATCAATCGGATATTGAACTTATCCAAGTTTTTAATGACGTCCACAATCTGGATTCAACCTACCATATCTATGCACCCATCAAGAAACTCCCTGACGATCTGGAAATTTAATGTTGCACCGAGGAGCCAAACCGTCAGAGGAACTATTTATTTCATTCAAATAGGGAAGATCGAAGACATCTCTAATTCGATGCTTACTTACGTTCCGACCAAACAGTATATCCCATCCATATAAGAGCTAATCCCATAGGTATCGCTAATGCCCGATCAAACGGATGGGGGATGATTGCAGCAGCAATGGTCACTACAGAAGCGAAGGCCAGCAGAATTGCTGCTGGGCGAGGGAAGACTCTGGCACGTAATGTGGCGATGCCTAGCAACAGACCTCCTAGCATATACAATACTCCCGCGAGCGGTGCTAATATTGGGAAGATCCCCAGATCAACCTCGCTAACCGTTCCTCCAAAGAGTCCAGCCATTCCTTCCACAAACTTCTCAGCATCACTTGTCAGCAACGGCAAAACGAATGCTTCGATAAAACTAAAAATGATTGACATTAACCAGAACAGATTGAACAAAAGGAAACCGACCAAGCCAAGCCACCCCGCTTCTTTCGCTTGGCTTATATAGAATCCCGTAATTCCGATCAGGTTAAAGAGCGACATAGCCATAGTCAGGCATGCAACCACTACCCAAGAGTTTGTGTGCACAGAAGAGATATCATCTGTCGGGTGGATAAACTGAATGACGATATATAGAATACCTGCTATTACTGCCATAAATCCTGACCACCGTTTGAGAACATGTGGTGTTATTATAGATCTACTTACCTCTTTATTGTGCTCTATATTCACGATGATTCCTCCACTTCTAGGTATTAATAACATGATCGCCAAGTCTTTTCTCGACATGACAGGTTTTGACTCCAACCAACATTGAGGTTATTATGATTTTTTTTTGCTACGGCCCCTTCCTTATTATGTTTGTCGAATATAACTTAACAAATATAGCCTGCCCTTACTTTTCAAATCTTGCTGTAATTGGTGAAGGGATCGTGAGGAATCTTTAAACGAAAAAAAGCACCTCTCTCGAGATGCAAACGAATCTACAATATATTTCCCCCATTCAATCCATTGGACCGTAACCAACCATTCCCTCTTACTTGGGGTACGGTTCACCGCGCATAATCTTAAACTATTTTGCCTGTTAGTTTAATGACTTAGGATACGGTTCATCGTGAGGTCTGTTAAGGAATTCCAGCATGATGCCCGTGCAGGTTAAGAATGCACTGACATTCATGCTCCAATTCTGTTCACAGCTTGTCAAAACAAAAAGAAATAGGCCGCCCTAGGCAAGGGTGACGACCTATTTCTGAACCTTGTACAGCCTACCGCTCTTAAAAGCGGCAGTTGTTAGGAGTGTGGATGTTAGCAGCATCCTCAGTCCACTTTATTATATACATATTGTACCATAAAATTATCCATCAAATAGGTTCGTTCTATCCGCTACTTCTTACTTGCCTCCTCTTACTTGCTCCCTCAATCCCTCACTGAGCTGACAGATTCGTTCGAAATGAAGGCAAGTCAGTTGCCTTACTCATCTCGCTCAGCAAATCCTCCATGCTCGCTGGCTGAAAGGACGCCAGATATACAGCCAACGTTTCATCCGTCTCCTCTTCGGATACGTCAAGTTCAAACACGATCAGCACATCGTCCTTCAGATAGATTTTCCATGCATTCAGCTCTGATCCTTCCTCCATCTCATGCTCCGGTTCCTCCAGACGCATACATCTGCGATAGTCGGACAAGCTCCACATGCTCTCATCGAAAATGGCCCAATACGGCAGCCGATCCTCCACGCCCAACTGAACGAGTCCCTTGCCAGCGAGAAAACGTTGAAGCGATCGATTTTCCAGTTGCCAGTCGGGCGAGTTCCAAGCGCACAGATAAACCGGTGGATCTTCCTGTTCTAAATCCTGAAGTCGGATCCCGCAATATATTACGGATTCCTCTACTTGATAGAAGACCAGAAACGCCTTATCTGTCGTAAAAAATGTATCATCGGGAATGAACACATCCTGCAGAGGGAGCGGTTCATATTGATTATTGCACCCTTGGGTGGTATATGGGGATCGTCCCAAAATCTTATAATATTCCCGCAGCACCGTCGGCAATGGAAAACCCAGGCTCTGTTCCTTTGCTTGAATGTCCTCCTCCGGAATGCCGTGGGACCCCTTATGATGCTCTCCTAGTACATGGAGAAGTCCTTCGATTGTTGCTTTCATTTAGTTTGGTTAACCTCCTCGATGTATATCGTTCAACAAGCTTCTGCGAGTTCTTCTAGAGAATATTGATACGCTTCGCAACGAATACAATCTAATTTATTCAATCTAACAATCATGAATTTAATAAGTCTGAAACTGAAACCTTTTTCCAGTCTTCAAGTCCTACTAAATTTAGTATCCGTTCTTTTTCTGAAGCATCAAATTTGTCGGTATCCTTTTTAAGACTCCCTTCAAATTCCTTCATGTACTGCTCATTACTTGTGTCGGTAACATACATATAATAGACATCTTGGATCGTATCTCCGTTGCGAAATTGAAACTGAAAGACATACATTTGTTTAATTTCTTGAATATTGGGCAGTTGTTCGGGTTCTCCACTCTGTGGCCATTGTGCGGCATTCCTTAGCAAATCAGGGTCACTTTGAACATTGATCAGTTCGGGTTGAACGTGATGGGTATCGTTACGGTACAAATAGATATTTACCATCTCCAACGAGCCGGATTCTTCTATTCGATCCGGGTTTCTTGGCGAACAGGAAGTTAGGAGGGAAGCAACAAGAACAACATACAATAGGGCTACTTTATTGTTAATATGAAACACTCCTATATATCACTTCAATTAAGAACGTATTTTCCGTATGGGAGAATATACATTACACCATATTTTAACATAGCCTCTTCCATAGACTATAGACTCGCATATTTCCGGTTGACGAAACCAAAATCGGGAAGTATAATCAAATCCATATTAAACTTATAGGAATTATTAAACATTAAATGATACCGACCATTCAAATGGAGGTCACAACCTCAGCAGATATTGTGCTGGCGTTGTGGCCTTTTTCTTTTGATCCTATTTTTGAAGGCTAGGTGAGTTGAAGTGATGAGAAAGCTCATGTCCAATCCCATCATCGAAAAATGTTTGCCTTGGGTTCTCCCCATCTTACTAATCGTTGTGTGGGCTATATTATCCAATCTTGACGTGATTTCGAGGAAAATCCTCCCCCTGCCTCAGGACGTTTTATTTTCTTTCAGAGATTTGCTGTTATCAGGAGAATTAATCGAGCATATTTCAATTAGTTTTCAAAGAGCGTTCATTGGTTTCTTAATCGGCGGGGGGATCGGTCTTGTGCTGGGTTTCATCAACGGCTTATCTTCCATCGCTGAAAAATTGTTAGATACGACGATTCAAATGGTACGCAATGTTCCTCATCTGGCGATGATTCCATTAGTCGTTCTATGGTTTGGCATTGGCGAAGAGTCGAAAATATTCTTGGTCGCGGTTGGCGTGTTATTTCCGGTCTACATCAATACCTTGCACGGCATCCGCTCCGTGGACAACGGATTGATCGAAATGGGGAACGTATACGGGCTGCGCTCAGCTTCGCTCTTTTGGAAAGTCGTTCTGCCTGGCGCACTTCCTTCCATTTTAGTCGGACTCCGCTACGCTTTAGGCATCATGTGGTTGACTTTAATCGTATCCGAAACGATTGCTACGAATTCGGGAATCGGCTTTCTTGCCATGAACGCAAGAGAATACATGCAAACCGACATTATTCTTCTTACCATTTTGCTTTATGCCTTATTTGGAAAACTGGCCGATTCCATCGCCAAGCTCCTAGAGAAGCGGTTTTTACAATGGAACCCGAATTATCAAAAGTAAGCTCTGAAAGGATGTGTCGACCCTGATTTCCTCTACCCATGGTGTACACCTACGTATAACCAAATTACAGAAAAGCTTCGGCGAACAGACTGTGCTTCGAGGCATTGAGCTAGACGTGAAGCCAGGAGAGTTCATTGCCATCATCGGGCGAAGCGGCTGCGGGAAAAGCACGTTATTGCGCGTGATCGCCGGATTGGAACCCTCCACGTCGGGAGACATATGGATTAATGACCATCCGATTCAGCATGTGCATGCCGAAACTCGGATGATGTTTCAAGATGCAAGGCTGTTGCCTTGGAATAAGGTCATCGATAATGTAGCGATCGGACTTCGAAAAGAAGACAGTCATAAAGCCGAAGCCGCCTTAGACCAGGTTGGGCTAGGAACGCGGGCGAATGAATGGCCGTCCGTGCTGTCCGGCGGTCAGAAACAACGAGTCGCCTTAGCAAGAGCGTTAGCCAGCCAGCCAAAATTATTGTTGCTCGATGAACCTTTAGGCGCGCTGGATGCATTGACCCGCATCGAAATGCAGCAATTAATCGAATCGTTGTGGAAGCAGCAGCAATTTACGACCGTCTTGATTACCCACGATGTCGAAGAGGCTGTCGTCCTGGCCGATCGCGTAGTACTCATTGAGGAAGGCCGGATCGCGATGGATCGAATTGTCCCTTTCTCACGTCCGCGTCAACGGGGAAATGCCGAAGTGGCAGCATTCATCGATCACATCCTGAAACGGGTCATGGGCATAACCGAAATGGAAAGCCGAAATGAAGCAGAGGACCTCCCCTACCCATTAAAGAAAGGGTCATAGATTCTAACATAAGCCCGCTTGTAAGGCTTAATGGATAACCATTTCTTGAAGGAGGTGGATCAAAAGCGAGCGATGACAGGACGTGAAACCGAAAAAAGAAAGGAGCCCTGAAGCATGCCTAACATCGATAACCCGCAAGAAATCGTGAAGGAAATTAGGATTACACGCTGCCCGGTTCCGACAGCAGCCAGTTTGGCCCTTGACCTAGGGCTTCTTCAACAGGAGCTTGAAAAGTCCGGATGTACGGCGGCGGAACTAACAAGAAACGCCAATCACGCTTTGCCTCATGCGCATTTTAATCACACCTTGCCTTTCCTGGTGCGGGAAGGAGGAAACATTCCGGCTTTATGGGCACGCTCAACCGGGAGCGATACGCGGCTTATCGGACTAAGCTGGGTCGATGAATATCAAGCGATCCTTACCCTTCCCGACTCGGATATTCAGGGGCCTGGCGATTTGCGTGGAAAAAGAATCGGAATTCCTCGCCATCGTTATTTAGAAATTGATTTTCGAGCGGCCCAAGCGCTTCGCGGTTTTCATAATGCGCTCTCGCTTGCAAATCTTACGCTGGATGAAGTCAACATCGTTCATCTTGAGGCGGTTCCTGAAGGAAGAAGGGATTCATGGAATACCGAGATCGAGGCGCTGCAGCGACGGGAGATCGATGCCGTTTTTGTCAAAGGAGCCACCGGGCTTGAGGCCGCCCGCACGGTCGCCGTGAAGGAAGTGATCGAGCTTGGGTTCCATCCGGATCCGCTGGTGCGAGTCAACAATGGCGTGCCCCGAACCGTGACCGTCGATACGGCATTGACGGAGCAGGAACATGTCGTTGAACAGATTCTCACTTCTCTGCTTCGCGCCGCTGATTGGTCCAAAGATCATCCCAATGATTTCATTCGGGTCGTTACAAAAGAAACCGGCGCTTCATCCGAATATGTGGCCTCCGCTTACCGTAATATTTCGCTTCGACCGGCACTACGCGAAGACTATCTAACGGCGCTTGATGCCCAAAGCAGGTTCCTGTTCGAGCATGGTTTCATCCCGAATCCCGTGAACGTATGGGACTGGAGTCTTCCAGAACCATTAGCCGCGGCTGAACAAAACATAGCCAAAGGAGTGTCCCTCACATGACTCAAACGAAAGCAGACGTAACCATCGGCGTTCATCCCAATAATCATTCGTTATTCGTATTGCGCCGCTTAGGCTTTTTAGAAGAGATTCTTAAAGACCATAACGCATCCGTTGCTTGGGTCGATTACACCGATGGAGCGAAGACGCCTCTACGTATCGCTTCTGGAGAAATCGACTTTGGAGGTACAGGGTCTACGCCGCCGTTAACCGCGCAGGCTTCGGATATCGATATTGTGTACGTTGCGGTATCTAATCCTCGTACAGCTAGCGGAGCCTTAGTCATTCGCAAAGAGTCGCCGGTGCAATCCGTTGCGGAATTGAAAGGTTTGCGCATTGCGCTTTCCGAAGGGTCCTGGCATACAAGTTTTCTGGCAACCGCTCTCGATAAAGAAGGCCTTCTATATGATGATGTCGCTCGTGCGGATATAGGCAATGAGGGGGCCAATGCATTGCTGGCGGGCGAAGTGGAGGCATGGGTCGGCAACGACCCGCAGCTGACGGAGCTGCATAACAAAGGACTCGTTCGTACGCTGGTGCCGCTTGAATCCCATATCTCTCACCGTTCCGTATGGTTTGCCGACCGGGATTTTGCGACAAATCGACCGCAGCTGCTCAAGGCCGTTGTCGAAGCTCTGCAGCAGGCCGATGCGTGGATTCAAGAAAATACGCGCGAAGCGGCGGAGCTGTTTGCCCGGGACTTGCCCCATTGGCCTTCCGTGGAATCATGGGAAGCCGCGCTTCGGCGCAGACCTTGGGGGCTGCAGCCGATTACCGAAGAATTCATAACTGAACAGCAGCAGGTTGCCGATCTGTTAGCGCGACAGCACATTTTGCCTAAGGAAATTGTCGTTTCAGATGCCGTTTTGCCTGTACCCGTAGAAATTGGAGGAGAATAACGTGGCTGCACATAAAGACAACGTTGAAGTGTATTGGTATTTAACAGCGCCGGATGGCCGCAGCCCTTGGTCAACGGAGGGCGCTCGCAAAATCGATTTACCTTACCTAAGGCAGATTGCCTCGGCTGTTGACCAATTAGGGTTTACCGGTGCACTGCTTGCAACGGGCCCGCATGATACGTGGGTACTGGGATCATCCCTCATATCCAGCACGAACAACATGCGTTTTCTAATCGCTGTTCATCCACCGTTGATTTCGCCCGTGCTGGCCGCGAAAATGGCGCAAACCTTCGATGATTTTTCCGGAGGACACGTATTATTAAACATCGTGAACGGAAACACGGCGCAAATGCGCGCCTATGGTTCAACGCTTGGGCATGATGAACGCTATGCCTACACGGATGAATGGATTGAAGTATGGAAACAAGCGGTGGCCGGAGACAGCCTAGACTTCCATGGCAAGTATATCACGGCTGAAGGCAAAGCCTTACAGCTCACCTCCACGCAGAAGCCAACGCCGCCCCTGTGGTTCGGCGGATCGTCGCAAGCGGCTCACCTCACGGCAGCCAAGCATATCGATACGTACCTGAGCTGGGGGGAAACGCCTCCGCAAGTCGCAGAGAAGATTCAAGATCTTCAAGCTTTAGCTGCTGAGCAAGGCCGTACCATGCGGTATGGCATCCGGTTATACCTGATCGTTCGAGATACGGACGAAGAAGCTTGGCAAGAAGTGGATCGGCTGCTCAAGACGATGGATCCGCAAACCGTGGAAAATATGCAGAAGGTCCTTCGTAATAGCGATTCGGTGGGGCAGCAGCGGATGCTTGGCAATCACAACGGCCAAATTCCTAAAGACGCTCGGGAGCTTGAAATTTATCCGGATTTATGGGCCGGGATGAGTCTGGTAAGACCAGGTCCGGGCACAACGATCGTAGGCAGTCCGGCAACCGTTTTGGCGCGCTTAAGAGAGTATCAAGATGCGGGCATTTCAACCTTTATTTTCTCCGGTGTTCCACTGCTCGAAGAAGCTTATCGTGTAGGAGAATACATCCTGCCCCATCTATTCATTGACGGTGAGGCCGCAACGACACCGAAGCAAGAAGAACAGGAGAAGGTTTTCACTTGGGCTCATCAGATCCACTAAATGATCAGGCAAAAAGGGAAGTGTCCTATGCGAAAAATAAGCTTTCATTTACTATTCATATTTCTATTAGTAACGTTAGCGGCTTGTGGTAAAGCCGGTCAAGCGAAACAAGCCAACCCTGAGGATGATGAGGCCGTACCCGTTCGTCTAGGCATACTGCGCAGTGCTCAGCCATTAAGTTTATCCGATGAAGGCGGGCCCCTGTATAAAAGGCTTGAAGCAGCCGGAGCGAAAGTTGAAAAAACCGGCGGTTTTGCGGCCATGTCTCCGGCGATCGAAGCGTTAAACGCTGATTCCATCGATATCACGATTGGCTCGATCACTGCTGCAATTAGTGCTCTTGTAGGTGGATCATCCGAATTCACCATTTTTACGAAGCAGCCTGGCGATCAAGATAATCAAGGCATTGTCGCCAAGCCGGAAGCCGGCATTAAGAGTCCTTCCGACCTTCGAGGTAAGAAGATCGCTGTAAACCGCGGCGGTACCGGCGAATACCTACTATATAAAGCGCTGGAGAAAGGTGGACTCGATGCAAGCGAAGTCGAGATTGTCTATCTTCCGCCAACGGAAGCAGGGCCTGCCTTTGAGAGCGGGCAAGTCGATGCTTGGGCGACATGGGGTTCGTTTACAGCCGTTGCGCTCGTCGACTTCGGTGCAGAGCTGGTCATATCCGCAGGCGACATCGAATCTGACAATGATACGGTGTATATTGTTCGAAATGGCTTCCTGAAGGAACATTCTGAACTCGTTCGTGAAGTATTTGAAGGGTTGAATGAAGAGGCTTCGCTTCTATCTAAAGACGTCGATCACACCGTCCAATTAATTCAAGAGATCCAAGGCGTCTCCGAACCCGTTGCTCGTCAACAATTAGAAGGCTCTTTATTCCCGCTAGCCCCTATTGATGACACCGTCCGCCAACGTTGGCAAGCAGTGGCCGATTATATGTTTGAGAAAGGGATTATTCCGAATGAAGTTGATGTTATATCTAATACGGTGGATGTGAGGACGTTGAAGTGAAGCCGTTGAGGAAGATCTAAGAGGAGCGAAGTACAGGCAAAAATCGTTAGGGTGGAACCATTCGAGGACACGAAGTCTATTGAGGACTTTGTGTCCTTTTTTTCAGCTACTAACGTAAATAGTTACTTAGAGATCCGGGAAAGAGGACGGAGAAATCTATATACGCCCTCCGATTCGAAAATTCACTTAAGTAGACTTGTGGTTAAATATTTTGTCTTATACTGATCTAAAACGTTATTGATCATTAATGTTTGATGGGTTCATACAGTACTGGGTAGCCCCCTCCAAAAAAAGAAACCTTGAAAGACCTAAAACCAATCAAGGTATAGAGCGCAAAATTACGAATGTATTTTTGAAAGAAAATCTTGAAGCATATTTTTCACTGGTAAGCTCGATGTTTGCGATAAAATGCTATTAACACGTTGTATTATTATGGGATTATCTAATATCATTTTCTTACTATCTTGATTTGTAAAACTTCTTAGTGTGTCAATGCATATCTCGAACAACTCAACATCATTAGTGCTCAGTAATGCTATTAAAATGTTAAGTTCATACATATTGCACTCATTATCTAAACAATATGCCAATTTTCTTTGCCATTCTACTGGTTTACTTAGTACTTGATTAGATAATTCATCCCAATCACTTGGACTAAATTCTGCAAGGATCTCGTTTGCAATGACACAGCCATCATCGTACCACGAATCTACTGTTGTATCCGCAGATAATAGGTTATCTAGTTCTTTGTACATATACATTGCCTCCATTAATGTTGAATTAAAAACCTGCTGGGCGAGATGCATTTACTGTTCCTGTTGGATAACCACTGGTCACATTTTCACCAGCTTTAATTACATCAATTTCAACACCATTAACAACAGCTCTATGCCAAGTTGCCCCATCTCTTAACCTGGTAGAAATAGCTGGTGCATTACCAACATTAGTTATGCTATTTAGAATTTGTTCTTCAGTCCAAGACTCTGGAAAGAGTGTACTTGTTTTAATTTTAGAAAGATTTCCATCTAGGAATTGTGTGGTAAACCTTACTTTTCTCGTACCATCAGGGTTAATCGAGATCTCTTCAACTGCATAATTTGGATTACGGTTAGTGATTTCAGGAGAATGCCCACCTATTAAGTCATTCTTATTTGGGTTTTTGCGTTGTCCCTCCAATATCTTATCTTTCATTTCTGGACTAATAACAGTACTGTTTGTTGGTATAACTTTACCAACCTCACCTGACCCCTCAGCTTTCTTCGGCGTTCCTCCTCCATCTCCACTCGAATCATGCTTCAAGCCATCATTACCTTTTCTAACTTCATATTTAACAGATGGACTCAATATATCTTTCGGTTTCATAAGAGGTACTGTTGCACCCGTAGCAATTCCTGCTGCTCCAATGATACTAGCAACATGTTCTGTAGACCATGCATTTATAGGAAAAATGGCTTCTCTAATAGTTCCATGTACTCCAAAGGTCTTACCATTGGCGAAGTGATTCGGGGAATCAAAAAGCTTATCAGCCCTTTCCACATAACCTTGGTAAGCACCTTTGGGTACGCCAGCTGTCCAGTAATCCAAAAAGCTCCACACCGAAGAATACCGTTTATCATATCTCTCGTTAGAAGCAGCCATTATTCCGTTTCCTAATTCTTTCAAGCTGCCCCAGGCCTCTTCAAGCCAAGTCTTGGGCTCCTCTTTGCTGCCTACCAGAGCAAGAGGTAATAGTTCTTCATCTACTAATATAAATCTATAAGCAATGCGTTTTAATTCATCACTAATTGATCTCATATATTCAATCGTCTGGGTCATTTCGCTGCGGGCTCTATGAAAATCTTCAAAAAAACGCTACCGCGTCGTTCCCTCCCACATCAGCATGGTATCCATTTGATGGTCCAGGGAACTTATTCTCCATTCCATTTGCAGGGACTCTATACGGAACTTCTCAGCGACTTGAATCAGCAACTCGGGTGGAACCTGGATTTTGGGCATTTATTTCACTCCATTATTCGCTAAACAGATTATACTCAAATACAAATAACTGAAATTGAGAAAGTTAAAAAAGCGCCTACGTTGCTAACGATTAATGCACTTGCAAGGGCGCTTCATGTAAATGCATCGCCCTTCTTATGTATTAATGATTTATCCGATCCGTTTCTTCTTTCTCCAGGCATCAACTTATTCTTGAGCGCGATCCCGTTAATTAATTGAATGTTCAATCGTTCAGTGTCTCTGCTGGTGTCCCCGTTCGATCGCACTTTTCAAATGGGGAGCCAATAAACGCCCCCCTGATTGCATAACGAAGGAAGTCATAATATAGATTCCGGAAGCATTCTGCATCCTGGTGATTAAATCGTCTGCTAAGTTTTCCGTAATCAGTTTGACATTAAGCGTTGTCGTCGACATCGATTAGATACACCCGTTCTTGGAATCCGCCTCGAGCTTCCTCCTTCTTCTCTCTCAAGGCTTCAAGCTCTTCCCATGTTGCTCCATGTACCACCGCCAATGCCCGGATAACCTCAAGCATATCTGCAAGTTCTTCCAATGACTCCTTTGAACTTTCAGCGGCAAAGTACTCTTCCGACTCTTCTTTCAGCTTTATGATCAATTCTTTCTTATACTCTTCCTCATCCAAGATCCGTGTGCGAAATTCTTTGCCTGTAGATTCAATGACTTGGGGAATCATATCCCGAACTAGCTTGTTGTAAACCGGCATAGATTCTCATCCTTTACATGGTTAATTATGTATTTACATTGTATCATATCAAAGAAGCATTCCTGACGTTATACGAAGTAATAGCTAGAAGGGAGTTCTTTTTTTACAATCACCGCAACTGTCAGATAGATACTTAATTAATGCGAAATTTCCCATTCTAATGGGTCCTACATTTTACATCTACGGTCTTTTTTCAACTATAATTAGTGGTCTGCTACAAACTACTAAACTCCTGAGTACTTGGATATTAGAATTAACTAACCCTATACGGCATATCCGCAAAAAGCAACAACGGTCCGAATAACGGAAAGCCAAAACCATCAAAAACTCTAAATCATGGACAACCCAACGGTAAATCCGTATACCTGTTCTGATCCAAACCGGAACTTCGATGATCCCTCTACAGTATGGCAGTCAATCGTTAACGACGTATCCACCAAGATTACACCTTACATAAACTACTCCACCAGTTCCTTCTCTCCCCTTCGTTGCACAGCCATCAAAAAAACGCACCTCCCTGTGGAGATGCGTTTTTCACTGGATTTCATATGCTGCAAACCGATGTACTATCAACTTACTAGATTACTCCGGAATATTCCCGCCAGCCACACGGTCGCCGGAATTACCCGCTGGATCGGTTACGCCATCATCTTCGCCGGCATGAATGATCAGCGAGCGTCCCAGCACCGAATTAGGCTGATTCTTTTCAAGTGTGCCATGCTGAATGATCATCTCCGCTTCAACGGTGCCGTCTGCGCCGACGACCAGGTTCGGCATGTCGCCAACATGGCTTCCTTGCGGATTCTCAAGGCCATGATGCTTGTCGGTCGGATTAAAATGCCTTCCGGCAGATTTAAAATCTGTTCCCTGTATCACATTCTCATGCACATGGAACCCATGCTTGCCTGGAGTGAGACCGGATGCGGTAATCTTCACCTTCACCCCGTCATTGATCTGCTCCAAGGTAGTGGAACCAACAGGCTCGCTCGCCGCATTGTACAGCTTGACCACGGGAAGTCCCAAAGAGATCGTTCGGGAAGCTTGCTCCCAATACACGGGCTGGCCGACCAGATCAGAAACGATGCGAACAGGCACGTAAGTCGTGCCGTTGTGAATAATGGAATCCGGGGCCGCCGTCCCTTGGTTCATGAATTGACCGGCAGGTGTAGAGTGGTCCTTGCCATTGACGTAGTAGCTTATTTTAGATGTTGCGTGTTTAATCGCATCTACGGCTCCTTCGGGATTGGCAGCCGCCAGCGAAAATCCTGAAAACAGCATGGCACCAGCAAGAAATGCTCCGGCCATATGTTTCAACTTGTAGGTCTTCTTCTTCACTTCATCGCCTCCTGATGATGGTATTCATACATCTCCCAATACCCTGATCTTATACGTTTCAACCGTTATTTTATGGGTTTGAGGCTTTCGGCGTTGGTCATTGATTCCAAAGACATGTACAAGTGATAAACGAATAAACTACAATGAGGTAACTACGACCGCTTCAGTTTAGGCCATCCATCCATTTCCTACCGGCCATGTGTACAGCCAACAGTTCATCCGTCTCCGCTTCGGATCAGCTCTGATCTATTACGCCTTTGTGCTCAAATAGACAGCTATGTCCTGGATAAGATACGTTCCTGTTTCTTGACTCTCATTGAAGGCTTGAATAACCAAGCGAATCGACTTAGCCTGCTCTACTTGGGCAAACCTGACTTCGAACGTTTCTAACTCATTCTCACGATAACTCCATGCAACCTGCCCGGATTCACCCACTTTACGCCAATCGGATACACCATCTGGAGATATTTCAATATCCCACTGTGTCGGGCCATGCTTCAATCCCGCTCGTGTCGTTAACGATACCATATCAAATGCTTTCGGTTCCATCCAATCCAAATAAATATAGTGAGGTAATGACTCTTCCGGTTTGCTGATTAGAGCGGTATTCGGATCGCCGTCATTGATATAACAAATATGCGATTGTGCGTTGTACAAATCTCCCCAGGTAATATCGTTACCTACTCCGCTAATGGCAAACCGGGCGAGATTGCCTTCCGTTCCTTCGAGCGGAATGAGCTCCATAGGCATCCCCTCGCGCTTATATACCCTTAAATAATCAACGAGGAACTCCTTCGGATACGGAATGGATCGATCCAGGTCGCCAATCCATCCCCCATCGCCATCATTAATCTGGAGCAATGTAACCATCGGATAATCCGGTGACTGATCGATTTCCCAATATAGCTCATGATCCAGGTAGAACTTCATACCGGATTCATCCCACTCAAAGCCGTATACGTGAAAATCTTCAGATAAGTCTACATCCGTACGATACGGAATATGGGCGTACTTCAACTTCGTATCACGTAATGAATGAAGTGTTGTATTCAGTAAACGTGTGTCTTTGCCTAACATTTCAAAAATGTCGACTTCAGCATTTTGCTCCTTCTCATTTTCGAACCCGATCATCCACCAAGCTGAATTAAGCCCGCTCCCTTTCGCCACCTTCGCACGTAACTCGAAGTAACCATATTTCGTCACAAGGTTCATGAAGGCACGATCATGATGGTTTAGTCCGAAATTATCACCGTATCGGTGTAGTCCGTCTCGCATCCCCGTAACAATAGCGGATACACGCTTATGCTCATCAGGCAGTTGTAACACGATACAGCTATCACGTAATTGATAGGTCGCCTTTGCTTCCTCTAATGTCTTCCAATGGGATAACCCGTAGGGTGAGAACTTCGTCTGGTCGAGCGTTTCCCCATCAAACTCTTCATGAAATACGAGGGTCCAGCCTTCCTTATGCAACATATCTGTCATGATTTTACTCGCTCCTATTCCGTACTCTATTTTGTCTGAACGAAACTCTCTTACTCCTTATTCTTGGCATCCTTAATCTTGATCGCTGATTCCTCTTCAAGCACCCGAATAAACTCTGGGATGTTCATGTCCGAGGTCGCAAACTTCTGCATAGCCCCATTCAAATCGACATATTTATCCCACACGCTTGCTCTGGCAGGAGGAAGGGCAAATTGGTTTTGGAACATGGCCATTACATTTTTGCCTTGATGATCTGGATTGTCGGCACCAAACTGTTTGCGTATTTCCACATCGGAGGTAGCCGGGATTGTGCCTTTTCTTGTAGCCTTCGTTTGGTTCTCTATTGAAATAATGGCTTGAAGTACTTGCAGCGCTGCTTCTTTATTCTCGCTATACGGGTTAATTACGGTAGGCGCCGTATGAACCGCTGGAGCCGTTTGTGGGATGTCGGACCAGGATGGAACCGGCAGAATGTCCATGTCTTTCTTGAAATCTGCTCTTTCCTCCGGGGTCTCCCCTCCAAACCAAGTCAGGAAACCATGCCAGTTGATTTCCATTGCAGCTGTTTTTTGCATAAACTTATCTGGTTCTTCCGGATTGTAGATGCCTGGGATACTATATATTTTTTTCATCAGTTCCATGTATTTCGTAAACTTCGGATCTTTAGACAATAACAGTTCCCCGGTATCTGGATCTGTCAATGTTATAGATAATTGTAATAGAGCAGCATCCACCGTATCCGAGCCGAACTCCAATCCTATGTATTGATTTCCTTCACGGGTACCTGTCGTTTTCTTAGCGAGGTCAATGATTTCATCCCAAGTCATGTTTTCTGTCGGATAGGGAACACCGAATAGGTCGAATACTTCTTTATTATAGAAGAGACCATAAATCCCTCCGTTACCCGTCAATCCGATCAGCCGTCCTTCAGGGTCTTGGGAGCGAATCAGAGCAATAAACGACGGGTCCACTGTGCTCAAATCGATCCCATACTCTTTTACCATCTCATCCAGCGGCTGTACCATATCAAGATCGAGCAGCACATCCACCCCAAGGTTGGGCGTTAGTAGGTCAACAACCGTCCCTGCGCTGTTAATCTCCTGGATCCCTTCAACCGTTCCATTCCAATCCACATATTCGAATGTAATATGAGGAACCAGCTCCTTCATATCCTGAACAAAATTGTTCTGGAAATTTTCTTCACCCCATTGGGTTGCTACCTTTAACGTAACGGGTTCATTCGAGAATTGTTTCAATTCTACAGGCTTGGGCTTCTCTTCTTGCTCTTCTGTATTCGCATTCGTTGCCTCTGTTGACTCTGTTGTATCCGGCTTATCACTTGCTGCTTCACCGCCTCCTCCTGATGAACATGCCCCCAGAACGAGAAGGAACAAGAGACACATCATTAACAGCAGGCCTAGACTTTTCCGACTACTTTTTTTCATATATAACTCCTCCTACATCAAATTCATAATACCGATGTGAAAAGAATGGATTAAATGAATCCAAAAGCCATTCGATCCGGTCTTCTTACATTTTCATAGGCTAATTCTGAATCGAACTTGAACTGTCCACTAGACATCGGAAGCGTTTTCAAATCGATCTAATTCATAGTTTACTCGGCTAATCCCTGGAAGTATTTAGCCCAGAGTAACACTTTTATAACAAAAATAACCCCCTAAGATTCTTCTAGGGGGGAGACGATATCGAGTGACGAAATAAGCGTTGCATTAAACTGACTCAGGCTGATTCCCATTCGTTTTTTGAACATCCGACTAAATGAGTGCAGCTCCGTATATCCGACCTGGTTCGCAATCTCGCTGATCGAAAGATCGGTTTCAAGTGCGAGCTGCTTCGCCTTCTCTATGCGAATCGTAGCCAGATAATCAGACGGCGTCATACCGTAACACTTGCGAAATTGCCGTATGATATAGTTTCTGCTCAGCCCCGTCATCTCACTTAGCGTATCTAAACGAATCGTCGTACTATAATTTTCTTTAATGTAATTACAGATTTTCACCATCTTTGCATTGATTTTTGTGGTTTGCTTCGCTGTTTCATCAACCGGATTGTTATTAGCCAAATCATATAATATTTGTAACAACAGTCCTTGGGCAAGCATATTACTTGTCAACGTATGCTGCTGGATCGCCTGAATTAAGGGGATTAGTTTGCCTAGTAACGATCCATCTGGATCGCTCCCCTTAATGTAGTCTTTTCCAAACATGAATTCTATTGGTGACTTTGACAGTCCAAAATGAAATGAAATGGTTATTCCCACATATGGCTCATTCTTAGATGGTTGCAATGAACGAACAGCACCGGGCCGAATGATGTAAATATCCCCTTTTCCAAGCGGACACTTAACGCCATTCATAATATTATCCGCCTTCCCATCGACTCCATATAGAAGCTGATATTGACTAATCTGCTGAGGTATCATAAACCAACCCATTGGAGGTTTATACATATGGGCAAGCGTAATATAAGGTGGATAATAGAATTGATCCTGCAATATCGGGATCGTTTCCTCTGGATTCAGGACTGGAAGCTTATCATACATCGCGAATTCACCTTCCCCACTTTTCGACTGATTCATCCCCTGTTTTCTACAATACATGAATCCCCATAGAGATAGTGTGAAGATTTAATCAGCAAAATAGTCCAACAAGTGCGTAAAGCTATATAGCGCCAAGAACCTGAGACGTTGGCCTCAGGTTCTTAACAAATACTTATGCAGGCGTCCAGAGGTTCTTATTGACCTTGTTCTTTCTTTTGTTGCTCTTCCTTGATCTTAATCGTCATTTCTTCTTCCAGCTTCCGCAAAAATTCGGCGATATTCATATCTGAGTTCGCGAAGTCCTTCAGTTTCTCGGTAATCATACCTTCAGCTAATCGCTGATATTCCGATTTTCTACCTTCAATTATTCTCGCGTTTTCCGGGAAATACGCTTTTACATTTTTGCCTTCGTAAATATCTTTTTCGCTGCCGAATGTCGCGATAACTTCAGGACTCTTCAATACCGTCGGATATCCTGCAGCGGAGAACTTCATCTGCATATCTTCCGCAACGACTTCTTTCATCCACTGGAAAGCTGCATCTTTTTGCTCACTGTATTTATTCAATACATACATATGAGCTTGCGTAGGTGACGCTAACTGTTCTTCCCCTCCCCAGATGGGCATGAGAACCGAATCAACATTCGGTCGAATGGTTTCAGGAATTCCCCATTCCAAGTATGTCGGCCAAGACACTAACATCGCAGCCGTTCCACCGGCAAAGAAGCTTGCTTGTTTATCCGGATCACGTTCATATATCCCTGGTATGCTATAGAACTTTTTCATCAATTCGAAATATCTTGTAACTGCCGGCTCCTTCGTAAGTAATACTTCATCCGTTTCAGGATCCACAACATTCGTAATAATTTCTTTAAGAGGTGCGAGCGCTTCGCTTGTCAGGCTGTTCGTATAGCCCATCTCCAGACCACGGTAGTTTACACCATTTCGTTCTCCGGTCAACTTCTTAGCTAACTCAAAGGTTTCATCCCACGTCATATGGTCTGTCGGGTAAGGAACGCCGAACATATCGAAAATCTCTTTATTGTAAAATAACGTAATGGTATCAGCAAACGTGGGTACACCAACCATTGAACCCTTATCATCGTAGGAGCGGAACAAGGATATTACAGATGGATTGATACTAGTTTCATCCATTTCGTATATCTTCATGAAGTCATCAATGGGCTCAACCATATCCAGTTCTTTTAAACCATCAATTCCCTTAGAACTGTAAATAATATCCGGGACGACACCGCTAGCGTTCAATTCTTGCAATGCTTCCGAGGTGGAATCACCTTGAATCCAATGAACGGTTATATTCTTACCTTCTGCTTGGAGCTTATCTTCAATGGGCTGCATGAGAGGAGCAATCTGATCTATGCCCCATTCATGTTGAATGGTGATCGTTGTCTCCTCGCTGAAATCCGTCACAGCTTTACTCGTCCAATCCACTTCTTCTTCCTGTGCAGCTTTTTCATTAGTCCCAGCAGGCTTCGCTTCGGATACAACTTCCGGTTCTTTATTTACCGAATCATTGCCGGTACAACCTGAAAGTATTGTTGTTAGCATGAATACAAAAGTAATGATTAGAAAAATCGATTTTCTCTTCATATATAATCCTCCTGTATTATCCTAAATTATGGATCCAGTTCTACTCGACCAAACCTGTACGTTCAACACTCTCAACAAAGTAACGCTGGGCAAAGAGGTAAAGAATAAGCGGAGGCAATATAACCAGGAAGCTTGCACCCATTTTAATCGGTTCGGCTAAATATTCCGGCAGTCCTCCATTCGTAATAAACGTCGTCAACTGACTATCGATAAATGACATTTTCAGTGCTAACGGCATATCGCCGCTTGAACCCAGGAACATCCTAGGGTAGTACGTGTCATTCCAAGTCCAGACGAACGAGAACAACAGGACGACGAGAATGGCTGGTCTTGCCAATGGAAACATAACGCGTACATAAAATCTCAAAGCACTTGCACCATCGATACGGGCCGCTTCTTCCAATGCTTTGGGCTGCGTGGAGAAGAATTGACGGAAAATGATGACAAAGAGTGCGCCCTTGACACCGAACCCAAAAATAGAAGGCAAAATTAAGGTTAATAAATGACCGTTCAATCCAAGCTTCGTATACACCATAATCGTCGGCAAAATAACAACTTGCGGCGGAATAATGAATGCCAAGAAGACGAGGAATAGAATCGTCTTCTTGAATGGGACATCGAGTCTTGCCAAGGCATAGCCCGCTAGCCCACACGAGATACAGTGCAGCACAGCAGTCGAAATCGCAATCAGTACACTGATGGAGAGAGACTTCGGATAATCCAGCAGCTTCCAAGCTTCGACCACATGACCTAAGTAAACGGAAGACGGAATCCACGTCACGGTTGGATCAATTAAGTCCTTGGCACTCATGATCATCTTCACCAGCATTTTTAAAATCGGGTTCATATACACATAGGAGGTTACGATGAATATGCCGTACAAGACTAGTTTAAATATCAGCCCTTGATTCATCTCTCGACCTAGAATCGTATACTTCACTTGCCGTAATCCACGTTTCGTTGTGAACTTCTGTTTCAGTTTCACACGCCTCGCTAATTCAACCTTCATGTTCTGCCTCCCTTCCTCACTAACGATTTACTCCTGCATTTTTCCGGTTAATTCTACTGTAGAGGAGAATGACAATTCCTAAGAATACAAGAATAATAGCAAAGTAAATCCATGCGAGTGCACTATTAAATCCGTAGTTCCCCGTATTGATCAAACTAATGACAGGATTGGATGGGAACGTAAACATATCTACAACGGTATAAATTAAGTTCAGCAGGATGAACGGTGACATTGCTGGAAGTGTGATCTTCCAAAATACCTCCCATGGTGTAGCACCATCAATTCGAGCTGATTCATACGCAGACGTCGAAATGGTCTGAAGGCCTGCAATAAAGAGCAGAATTTGCACCCCGGAATACCATAAGACAAGGACAAACTGATTCAATACGGTCTTTACAGGTTTCGCCCATGAACTGTCCCCAAGGAACATATCCATGTAACCGCCAATATTAAATCGTTCAAGGAAACCCAGGTTGCCTTCCCCTTGATTAATAAATGACATCAGCACAGCACCCGTAGAGAAGATAACCGGTAAAAAGAAGATGGCGCGGAATAAGAATCGACCGGGCAGCTTTTGGTTCAGCATAATAGAGATCATCAAGGCAAATATGACGATAACCGGGATCATGATGACGACTTCCTGGAAGTATGGAATTAACTTATCGTATAGATCCGAGCTGTTAAACAAGATCTCGCGGTAATATTTGACGCCAACAAAGTCGTACACAATTTTCTTCGGCAATATTTTTACCGTGTGAAAGCTCATAAAGAGTGAGAAGACTAGCGGAAATCCTAAAAAAGCGATAAAGCCGATCAACCACGGTGCAATAAATAACGACCCTTCCAGCTTTCGGGATCTCTTAGCAGAGAGTATTCGCTTTGGGGCCATACTACGCACCTCCTTTGCTTACAATGTAATCTTTGGCTTTCACAACAGCATCCCCGACGCTAACCTCTTTATCGTTATAATTCACGATGACTTGTTTTCCGTTACTGTATGTTGTTTCAAATACGCCGCTTACGATTTCACGATGGCCTGTAATGAACTCGTTCTGCACATCACCAAGTGCCTCTTCGTATTTTTGATACTGTGACACGATCTCTGCAAGCCAGTCCTTGTAGTTTGTACTGTAGAATTCATGGAGAGAAAGTGATTTAAGTAATTCCTGTGATGAAGCGTTCGTTACGACAAACGACGGTACTGCGCCGTATTCGATTCCCTTCAAGAAATTGTCCGCATAGTCATCACTCAAGTTCGCATACTCGAATGAGTATGTAGTCAGACCATGAAGAGCTATTTGGGCGAATGGTACAACACGATCGATAAACATGTCATAGGAGAAGTTAGAGGCCATGTTGTCCATATGGCTAATATATGGGAAGGTGTACGCGTTACCTCCTGCCCCTCTTACGCTGCCGAATGTTTCTTTTGTCATCTGAAACAACTGGCTCTGAATTTCCTTTGAATGTTTTCTTGTCGCTCTATAGTTCTCATTAAAGTCCGTATTCAACAACGATCCGATTCCTTGACCGTATAAATAGCCATTAATTCCTAATGATTTCGCTTCTTGGAGATCTCCTTCTATAACCCCTTTCATAAATTGAGGACTGACAAATGTCTTCCGTCTGCTATCCCAATTCGTCGATTCTATGACGGAAGAAGCTAGATCACGAAGACCGTCTCGATTTTTTCGAAATCCGTCTTCACCGCCTCTGTTATACGTATAGGAAGAGGCATCAAGATAAACCGCGTAGCCCTTCGAATGAGCAAAATCGGTGAATTTCTTCATTCCCTGATTACCGCCCAGTTGATCTGGAACGGGGAAGTCGCCGCCAAACTTACTGTATCCATCGTTTTGCCAGCCAAGATAAGTGATGTCCATATGATCGACACCAAGTGCAGACAACTCCTGCACGATGCCTTCCGCCTCTTTCGTCGTAGTTAACGGTAGATATGAATCCCACAAAAATCCGTCTTCGGTATCGCCGCCAAGTAAATGCAGCTGCAGCCGCAGCTTCGCATGCTCACCTTCAAGCGGTTTCATCGCCGACTCCTTCATCAACAATTCCCGATAGCGTTCAGCTAGTGTAACATAGCTAATTTCTTCATTCTTCTCCTCGATCATATAATAACGGGTCGCACGATCCGACTTCGTTATTTCCTTGCTATACGTCAAGTAACCGTTCAACTTCTTCGTATCTGTCGGTTGGAAGAACTTGAACCGGTATTGATACTCCGGTGTAACCCAGTTGAATTGACTGAATGATCCCGAAGGCGCCGCAACCACGTTCGCGTACTCTTCACCTTCCGTAATGACTCCAAGAAGTCCTTGTTTATTCGATTTAATGCCAAATACCGGCATAGTAATCGGATTACGATCAGACATGGTATTGCGGTTACTGTATGCCCAATCGTCACCATAAACACGTTCCGTATAGAGGTTTTGTGTACCCGCTCGACGTTCTCTGAAATCAATTAAAGCGCCCGGCCCGTCTGGAATGTATAGAAATCCATCTTCGTCATCCGAAGTTTGTGCACCCAAGAAAGGGAATAAGCGAATGGACGCTAGGCGAGCCATCGGATCTTTCTTGGGCTTCGGTTTCTTGACTTCTTTGCCATCCTTATCAACCGTTGCTGCCGCTGGTTCTTCCTTCGGCATGACTTTCTCATCTACCAGACCTTCAGCTAATACTTTGGTTTCAACGAAATCTTCGCCAAGCTTGACTTCTACAGGAATGATGAAGCCAAGATCTGGCATGTCATACATAACTTTGAATCCCTGATCTGTTACTTCGAACTGGCTTATTCCCCCTTTTTGTGCATAGAAGTTAGTCTCTTTCAGCAAGTCTTTACGCAGGTTAAACTCTACATAACGGAACATAAAGGGTGAAGCAAGATGCAGCTTCCATGCATCTGTATTGAGCTTATCCTGCCAATCCTTCGGATTAGGAAAGGAGCGCCATACTTCTCCTGTGGTTTTACTTGTTACAGTAAAATGACCGGAGGATTTATCAGCTTTGAGCAATAATTTCTCATTCTCCGATATCGTTTGGAACTGGGTTTCATCCGGCAATTTCCCATTTGATTTTGCAGGGGTTACTGCCTTTGTCGTACTCGTCTGAGGTGCTCTCTGTGTCTCCGTTTTAGTCTTTGTTTCAGTCTGTGCTGTTGTTTGAGTTTCGGTCTTCGTCTTATTGGTTGAAGCGGATGTAGCAAAGATGAAACCGCCGAGCGTCGACGCGAATAAGACGCAAATCGCAGCTACCATGAATCGTTTTTTGGACCGTAATAAGCGCATCACATCGACACCTCCTGATAGATCGTGTAAACAAAGTTACCAAATTCGGATGTAAGTCCGATTAAGATGAACACAAGTACCCACATAATGGTCATTGTGATGACCGTAAGTGTTATATTCAATACCGTTTCGCCAACACCGTAGTTTTGCAACGCTTGAATGTTCCAGAAGAATAATAACCCACTCCACAAAAGCATACCTACCTCAATCGAGCTGTAAATGGATGCTTCACTTTGTGTAAAGATGTTCGAAATAAGGGCAAGCGGGATCCCGAGTAACACGACCGGGAATAAGGAATAACAGCTTCCAACGAATACATCTTTAAACCTTGCTTCACCTTGCTTGATCGAACCTACCAGATAGTTACATACCACCCATGATAACCATACGGCCAAGAAGACTGTAAGCATGTAAGTTGAACCCTTTGCATAGACCGGCACTGGATTATATGTAAAACTCGTATAGAACGATTTCACCAGAAGCATGACTACCGTTAATATGAGAATAACGAAAGCACTGATGTAGCCACCCTTATTCAAATATCTCAAATCACCAAACCCATCTATCGGATGTTTCAAGATATAGAATACATGCTTTAATTGCTGGAACCAGGTTTGACTGTTTAACTTATTCGATTTCGGCATCATTCGGAAATTGAATTTTTTCTTTAGCCTGATAAAAACCCATAATAAGAGGCTGGCTATAATAACAGAGTTCGCCAAGGTCGAGAAGTTTTTCTGGAACCATTGCAGGCGAATCTGCCAGAATGAGTCTGAGTATCCCTCACCATCTCCTGCAAGCTTGAACAAGTCTCTAGCGCGCTCGTACTCACCGCGAGAAAATGCGGCCTGAGCGATTCCTTTATAAGCTGGAGAGAAGTGAGCATTCAACTTCAGTACTTTGTTCCAATACTGCTCCCCTTCTGCATACTTGCCTTCCTCCATCAACTTGTAAGCTTCGTGAACCGTTGCTCCAAACTCGGTCGGTTCATACTCTTGAATGAGGCCCAGCGCTTCATCCAAAATATAAAGGTGTTTGTTTGAGTTGGTTTCTACTGCAACAGGTGCCGCTGTTAAACCAACCAGCGAATTACCTAAGGCAGAACGGCCTGACCAATAAAATAACATCGTACCGTTTGCATCATATTGGGAGACAATGTTCCGTGATTTATCAATAATCGTTACATTACCATTCTGATCTAAGGAAACATCGGTAAGCTGCTTCTCAATCAATTCATCAGATTCTACTGTAGCTAAGGAAAACAACCGTTCATTGAACGACATCTCTTTCCATATATTTTCACCGCGAATGTTTAATTTCTTGACTTGCTCTGTTTTGGAACCGGAAACCGTATAGATGAAGCCTTGATCATCGATATCTATATTCCGGATCGTTACAGGCAGAAGTCGAACCTGCCGACTCAATTGCTCTTTCGAATAAAACTGTCTCCGAATGATATCCATCAGCGTTACTTCCGTTTTATTCGTTCCGAAGAACTGGTCGAATTTCCCCTCGGGAGTAAATTGGATGATCCCGTGATAACTTCCTTTCGATACAACATATATAAAGCCGCGTTTATCGATAACCATATTCGTCGGTTCATATACGAAGGATTCATTAATTAGTGGTGATGTAGGACGACCAATTTCAGTCAATAATTTCGCATTCTTATCCAGGTGAACAACTCGCTTATTACCTGTATCCGCAATGTAAACATCGCCATTATCGGCAACAAACACACCCTGTGGTTGATTGAGCGGACTTTCTGGTAACGTGATTAACCGAACAAGCTCACCACTTTCATTCAGATGAACAATCCGATTATTATCGGTATCCGCAATATAAATATCATCATTGTCTGCAATGAATAGATCTTGAGGACGCTGCAGCGATGTATACTCTACTTCACCCTTCTCATTGACGACTGGAATCTCCTGCGCTAATACGCCGACTGGAGAATATGCAGATTGAGTCATTATCGTACGTTCATAACTGTCTTCCGTGAAGGTACGATAAGGAACATCAGCGCTTGCGATCATCGGGAATCCAGTCAGTGCAATCAAGCAGACTAGCCAAAGCACATATTTTCGTTTGCTTGGATTGTTGCGCATTGTACACCTCCCCCATACCACTGCTTATTTGATCCCCGAATGCGCCATGGTCGTGATTACTCTTCTCTGGAAGATCAAAAAGATGAGCAATGACGGTAAAAACATGATTAATGCTCCTGCTGCCGCAGCTCCCTGTCTAGCTACCGAGTTGCTTAGCCCAGATGTTAATGTGCTCATGTAAAACGGCAGTGTCTTCATGGAATCTTCCTGCATGAATAAAGTTGAAGTCTCTACATTCCCCCATGCCGATTGGAAAGCAAGGATTGAAATCGTTGCAATGGCAGGTGTAACGATTGGCATAACGATGCGCAGGAAAATTGTGAATTCTTTCGCGCCATCGATCTTCGCTGCTTCCAGCAACTCGTTCGGCACTTGGTCCATAAACTGCTTCAATAGGAATACGCCCACCGGCATGGCAACAAGTGGCAGTACGTGACCTAAATAAGTGTTCATAATCCCTAGGCTTTGAATGACGATAAAGCGTGGAATCGCGATGGCTTCTGTTGCGAATAGCAACGACAGCATAATTAAACCAAGTACAATTTTTGAACCTGGGAACGGATGCTTCGATAAAGGATAGGCACACATCGCTCCTGTGATAACCATGGCAACGCTAGACAACAAGGTAACCACAATACTGTTAAATACATACCTGGATACCGGCACAATGGTGCTTGCCGTCATGGCAAACAGTTCGGAGAAACTCCCCGTTGTCGGCTCCCTAACAATAAATGTGGGCGGGAACATGAACAGCTCATGCAATGGTTTAAATGCATGGTTGAACAAATAAATGAGCGGAAGGAGCATGAAAATGGCAAGCGGCAAGATACAGATGGCAATCCATATTTGTGCTCGATCGATCAATCTCAGAGCTAATACAAAGTCGCTCCATTTTATTTTTAATTTCCGCTGCATGGCAGTCATCCGTGCCTCTTGCATTATTCATCCTCCTTCGGTGCGAATAAATAACCGAAAAATTTACTTAACACATAACACATCAGAAGAACCACGATAGAAATCGCACTCGCGTAACCGAGTTCGAAACGAATAAATCCATAGTCATTGATATGATCAATTAATAATTGACCCGCATAATTCGGAGTCGGGTTCGTACCCGACAATTGAACCCCAATACCTCCGGATTTAATCGTATGAACGATTGCCATAATGGCTGCGAACATCATCTGCGGCTTCATCATTGGAATGGTGATGTACCACACTTCTTGAAGACGGCTCGATATACCATCAATTCGTCCTGCCTCGTACAATTGTCTATCCACATTGAGGATACCGGCCAAGATGGCCAAGAAACCAATACCCATAGAAGACCATATCGAGACAATGATCATAATATTGAGCAGGTAGTCTTTATCGAGTAAGAATAAAACCGGCTGATCAATGATTCCCCATTTGAGCAAAAAGCTGTTAATATAACCTGATCGGTCCCCGGTAAACATAACCGTCCAAACGACTGCCATCGCAACACCTGCAGATAACGAAGGAGCATACATGGCAAGTGCATACCAAGTGCGCATCGTTGTTGGCAGCTGAGCAATTAACCAGGCTAACAGAAAGGCTAAGATGTAACCGACTGGCCCTACGAATACGGCAAACTTAAACGAGTTAGGCAATACATACTGCAAGAAAATAATGTCCTGTGAGAATAAATTCTGGTAGTTAAGCCAGCCCCGCCATGATGGAAAATCAAAGGCATTAAAATAGGTGAAACTTAACAGAATACCTGAAACAACAGGAATCAGGATAAATATGATGAACATCGCCATAAACGGCAAAATAAACAAGTAAGATAAGCGGTACTTCCACATGTCTTTCAACAAATAATGGATCCGTTCCGAAATGCTGGGCTTCGTCTTACCGAGCTTGGCCTTAGCTCCGTTCACCTTTTCAGAAAGAGCTGCTGCATTATCTGTCATTCAGAATTGCTCCTTTCCAAGGTTCCGTAATTCGGATCAGATCCAGCTTCTTCAACACTTGCCCGTTTTCATCGATATAATTGAACTCTTGCTGTTTACGCTTCATCTCTCGGTTTATTTCTTTAACCGCCTTCTCTAATGCAATCCTCGGATTTACTTGATCAATGGCTGCATTGTTCCAAGCAAAACCAAGTTCTCGAGCCGTCATATATCCTCCCGGTACATTGGGCCATTCTTGCATCCACTGCCATTGATCCAAAATAACGCTGAGATCATCCTGTTTCCAAGGCATATTCGCAAACGCATGAACATTAGCTGAATTCCAGCGGAAGGTTTCACCTCGATATTGCTCCAGATTAAGTCCAAACTCGGTTTGAATATCTTCGGACATATACCATTTCACAAAATCCCAAGCGAGATCGCGTTTCTCTTTCGGCGTATCATTGAAAAGAATGTTCGCTGTCGGCGCTCCCCCGGCAGCCCATCTTGCAATCGTACCGTCTGCCTGCTTTGTTCCAGGAATGGGAGCGATTGCCCATTCATTCATAATTTCCGGTGCTGCGACCAGTAGCTGCATGTATGTATTGAAATCTGAAATACCGATCGGCATGGTTCCATCTCTAAACTGTTGATAGAAACTGTTCACTTGTCGTTCCATTCCGTACACATTGAACATTTCCGTCCATTCTTTGAACGCTTCAAAAGCCTTAGGTTCGTTCAATGCACTCGTCAGTCCGTCTTTCGAATACAACTCCACGTTATTTTGGAAGAACAGGTACGAGAAGTTATCCGGCGGGATGTAGAAGTTGCTTTCGTTCTGCAATAACGTCGGCAGAATCTTGTATACATCATCCCAAGTATCCGGAACAGGTAGGCCAAGCTGATTCATAATATCCTTGCGATAAAACATGATGTTAAAGTTATTGGTCTCCGGTATACCATAAACACCACCGTCATAACGGTAAGGCTGCATAATACCTGGATGGAATTGATCTAACAATTCCTCCGAATCCGGGAATTTTGTAAAGTCATAAATGGCATTGCGCAATGCATAATCAAAGATCGATGCACTCGGTACCCCAATCGCTATATCAGGTAATATCCCGGCTGCTTTACCGAGAACTACCAAATCTGCCGACTGGACCAAATTGATATTCACTTTAATGCCATGCTCTGGTGTAAATCGTTCATTGGCAAGCTGCTGCAGCTCATCGACGTAATCACGCCCTTTGAACATCCAAATATTCAATTCATCTTCTGCATTCCGATCAAGCTGGTTCTTGCTTGAAAAGGAATAGAACAACGTAACGATCGAGTTCCATAATTTCTCGAAGAAGTTTGCCTCTATTCTAGGCAGTTTTGTATCGGGGGCAGCTACATAAATTCGATCAATTTGCAGCGGAGTATTCATCAAATCCACACGCTGGGCCTCAATTTTCTCTTGCATCGTTCCGATGGTTAACTGACTATAAGGAATTTCATTCGGATCTTTTAATAAATCTTCTAAATCTCGCACACTGGATTTAAAGGATTGTGACACATTGTCCCTTACCTTGTTGATTGCGAGCATTTCATCTGTAAGTTTGTTGAAGCTATCCCTTAATACTTCAAGTCTCTTGGTCATACCCGGGATATCTTTCTCGATGTTCCATACGCGATACGCATCTGTGCTATTCCCTGTGGCAATACGAAGTTCTCTGGAAACGTCGCGAAGTTCCTTCGACATCTGATCGATGTCGGCTATGACGGGGATATAAGGCTCGACAGTTGCTTCCATCCTGAGCGAATGCTTTCCTTTTGTGAAATAGAAATCAAATAATTCCCCATCCGTATTAGCAAGCGATACCTTTTTCCAGTCACTGTCATATGGGAACGGAACGTTTTTCATTTCGTTAAAAGGAATTTCACCGTCAATATAAATATTTCGGAATACCGTAGCATTTTTACGCAAATTTTGTTTCACACGGAATGTCAGATGGTATAGGCCATCTTCCGGAACTTCAAAATCCCAGGTTACCGCTTGACCGCCTTTGTTCCAGCCCGTACCACCCAGCGAATTAAATCGAACGAGATCGAGCGACTTAGGCTCAGATAACGGACTCCGATCGTATTGCGTTTGAATCGAAGAGGAGTTTTTAAGGCTGAACTGTTCACCCTCGATGACAATGGCTTCCTTACTGCCGCTCGCTGCATGAGTTGGATACGTTTTTCTCACGTCTTCATAATTGGCAATGTCTTTAGGGACTTGTAAACGGAATGATTTCAGCGCGACCGACTGGCGAATCGTCTCTATACGAATCGTGTTTTCCCCTTTGTTCAAATGCCATTGCAACGGTTTGCTATAAGACCCCTCAGAATCACGAAAAGAAGTCGTTTTCCAGCCCGCTTCTTCGTCAATTAATGAACGAATTTGATTACCCTCATCATCATATTTCTCAGGTCTCACCTCAGAGAATCGCCGTTCCAACGAAACGGAATGTGCCTCTCGAAACGGATATTCTCCATTGATCTGGACACTCATGATCACCGACTGGCGCCCGAGCCCATCCTTTGAAAGAAACGGGTGATAATCCGTAGCCAGTTCATATAAGCCTTCTTGATCTACATTTACTTTGTACTCTACCCAGCCTTTAGGCTGAGACCATAGAAGAACATCATGCTCGCCTTCATAAGAGCCCACGGAGACGACAGCATCATCCGACTTCGCATGATACGATTTAGCATCAATCAGAGCCTCCTTCGCTCCCACCTTAACCTTCTTCTGCTCCCATTCTTTCGATATGGTATAAAAATAAGGCTCATGGCTCGAAAAATCTTGAGTACGTGTATCCGGACTGCTTGATTCTGCAATCTTGGGATCACCTTGTGCGTTACCTGGCAACACCGGATTACCTATAAGGGCTACGGATAAGATAACGAGCAATAATCGGTTAAGAAATTTAATACTTCTCTTTACCATTCGTATCCCTCCATCACTTTGTTAATAGAAGCCCTGTATCTTTATGGAAAAATAATGCTTTGTTCATATCCACGGCGACAGCAGTTCTCATTCCATCGTCAAAGTGATAGCGTGGGTGAGCACGGGCAACCAGATATTTCTCCAACCCTATATTCATATGGTAGTAACGGTCAGATCCAACAAATTCACTTAATTCCATCGTTCCGTTAATAATCGACTGTGGATACGCTTCCAACATAATTTCCTCAAAGCTAATGTTTTCTGGCCGCATTCCAATAATGATTCCTCGATCTACGAGATTCATCTGTCTTATCGCATGAGCTTGCTTCTCTGTGAGCTTAAGCCCGAAGCGCTTCGTATGGAATTCAAGGAACCCTTCACGCTCTTCAATTTTGCCGGTCACAAAATTCATCGGCGGGTTTCCGATAAAGTTAGCTACGAACAGATTAGCTGGTTCATTATAAATAACCTCTGGCGTATCTACCTGTTGAACAATCCCCTTCTCCATGACCACAATACGATCGCCCATCGTCATCGCTTCAATCTGATCATGGGTAACATAAATCGTCGTGACACCGATTTTTTTGTGAAGCCGAATAATTTCCGAACGCATCTGCACACGCAGTTTAGCATCCAAGTTGGAGAGCGGTTCATCCATCAGAAATGCCTGTGGTGTACGAACAATCGCCCGACCAAGTGCAACACGCTGGCGCTGACCGCCAGATAATTCTCTTGGTTTACGGTCCAAATAGTTTTCAATTTCTAGCACACGGGCAGCCCGTTTAACCGATGACTCAATTTCATGTTTCGGAAGCTTTCTCATTTGCAGACCAAAGGCAATATTATCGTAGACAGACATGTTCGGGTATAACGCATAATTTTGGAATACCATCGATATATCACGGTCTTTAGGCGGCATATCATTCACAATGGTATCGCCAATGTAAATTTCGCCTTCTGAGATATCTTCTAATCCCGCGAGCATACGTAATGTTGTCGACTTACCACATCCTGAAGAACCTACAAAGACAAGAAATTCCTCATCCTCAACTTCGAGGTTAAAGTCTTTCACTGCGTATTCTTTATATTTCCCGTAACGTTTGTGAACATGATTAAATATAATTCTCGACACAAGAATTCCTCCTTTGCACGATCCCATTTTCCCCAGTCAATACCTTGGTTTGAATCTTTTGGTCATGAAATATCTATTGTCCCTTAGCCATGGCATCTTTGATTTTCGCCTCAGATTCTTCCTGCAATACTCTTAGAAACTCTGGAATATTCATATCTGACTCAGAGAATTTCATTAGGCTCCCTGAAAGATCCACATATTGATCCCATTTGCTGATCGTTTTTGGAATGACTGGTTGGCGTGAGAAAAATGCGTTGATATCCATACCTTCATAAACTTCAAGTTCTGCGCCAAACTCTTCGTAAACTTTCGGATCGGTTAGTACTGGACGATCCCCAATTCTTGCTAATTGGGCCTGATGCTCGGGAGACACATATTCGGTAAGGACTTGAAATGCCTCATCTTTATGCTCACTGTATTTATTAATAATGAATGGATGCGAGAATGAAGCCGGTGCAATATTCGGTAATTCCGGCCATACCGGCACTGGTACGGATTGAATATGTTTCGTGATTTCCGGATCTCCAATGCCCCATTTAATGTATCCCGGCCAAGATACGATCATAGCGACATTTTTATTTTGAAAGGAATAATCCTTTCTGACTTCCGGATCATCACTATAAATACCAGGGATGCTGTAGAACTTCTTCATCAATTCAAGGTATTTAATAATTGCCGGTTCTTTCGTAATTAAAACCTCTCCTGTTTCGGGATCCGTCAGGTTCACATTTAATTGCTTTAAAGGGACCAAGGCTTCCGTACCTGCGAATCCAGGGCCCATCTCAAGTCCATGATATTGGATTCCGTCCCTTTCACCAGTCAGTTTCTTCGCAAGATCAACCATGTCATCCCATGTCAGATCCCCTGTTGGATAAGGCACTCCAAATAGATCGAAAACCTCTTTGTTGTAAAACATCGTATAATTGTCGCTAGCTGTAGGCATACCTAGCAATCTGCCCTCAGAATCGACTAAACGCCAGTAAGCTATAATGGAAGGGTCTATACCACTAAGATCGAATTGGTGGGATTCGATCAAATCATCGAGCGGTTCGATCATATCCAGCTCCTGCAACGCGTCGATTCCCCAGTTGGCAAATATGATATCCGGCACGATTTGTTTCGCGTTCAGCTCTTGCAAGGGCTCCAATTGTGCTTGGGAGTCAACTAATTCAACGTTAATATTAGGAAGCTTCTCATCAATATCCTTAAAAAGTTTATCGAACGCCTCTTGTCCCCATGGATACAAAATCTTGATGGTAACCTCATCTGTCGATACGGCCTGTTCATCTTCTGTTTTCGCATCTGTGGATGGCGTATCCGTAGACGGTGTATCCGTGGCTACCGTTTCCGTTGTGTCCTCCTGCTGGCCACCAACATCCGTACTGCACCCTGACAACAACAATGAAATCGATAAAATAAACACAGATAGCAGGACTAATGTGCGTTTCAGCTTCATATAACGCTCCCCCTAATGCATGTCATATTTATTTCTTGGATTGCTCTTCCTTGATCTTAATTTCCGACTCTTCCTTCAGTACACGCGTGAATTCCGCTACGTTCAAATCGGTAGTGGCAAACTTCGTGAGTGCCTCATTGATCGCAACATGCCGATCCCACGGACTTTTACGTGCAGGTGGTTCAGCAAATGGATTTTGGAACATCGCCGTGACATTTTTGCCTGTATACGTTGGATCATCTGCACCGAACAATTCCCCATCCTCTTGGCTTAAGGATACGGAAGGAGTCCCCATTCTCATCCGGTATTGGATCTGGTATTCAGGGGAGATCACGTAGGTTAACACTTGCAATGCTGCTTCTTTATGTTCACTGAAATCATTGATGATCCATGGATGAGCCCCTGGTTTAGGAGCTACTCCCGGCATATCTGCAAACGACGGAACGGGAACCATATCCATACTTTTCTCATATTCAACTCTCTCTTCCACTTCTCCGCCAAACCAAGTTAAGAAGCCATGCCAGTTAATGACCATTGCAGCTGTTTTACCTTCAAATTTACTTTGTTCTTCTGGATTATAGATGTTGGGTATACTGAAATATTTCTTGAGAACTTCCATCATCTTTGCAAACTTAGGATCTTTGTCAAACAATACTTCACCCGTCTCTGGGTCTGTATAGTTCATCGATAATTGATTAAATAACGCTGTTGGCATGGCCCCTAGATCAAGGCCACTATATTGAACACCGTCCTTCTTGACGGTCAGCTGCTTCGCCAGATCAATAAGTTCATCCCACGTCATATTGTCAGATGGATAGTTGACACCTAACAGATCAAAGATTTCCTTGTTATAGTACAATGCGAGGACATCGCCAGCATCGGGAAGACCAATCAGACGTCCTTCTTTGTCCCTTGAACGTAATTCCTGAAGCAGCTGTGGATTGACTCCACTTAAATCAACGCCATACTCGGCAATCATGTCATCCAGACCGAATACCATCTCAAGTTCTTCAAACGGTGCTTGACCGGTGTAACCTAATACAATATCAGGAACAATACCTTGCGCACTTAATTCCTGCATATTCTCAGCCGTCCCGTTCCAGTCAACATGCTCGACGGTCACATGGGGGAATTGCTCTTGAATCGGATCAATCATTCTCGGTGTGAAATAGTCGATTCCCCAAGGCGTCGCTATCTTAAGCGTTACGGGTTCATCGCTAAATGGTTTGACAGGCTCTTTCGGTCCCTCTTCCTTACCTTCTTCCGTGTTTGTATCCGTATTATGGGTATCCGTCGCTTCAGAATGGCTTTCCGGTTCATTAGCTGTATTATCCGAACTATTGCAAGCGGTTACAAAAATGGTAAGCATAAGGCACAGAATCATAAGCACATTCCATATTTTTCGGTTCTTAATCACAATCAATTCCCCCTCATTGTTTATTCGGAATCATAGGTCTCCCCCACATGGTAGATAGCAATTTGGCGGATTGAAGGCACATCTTCATAATCTGTTATTTCTAACTGAAGGCCTCGAACTTTAATCGGAGGAATGCGAATAATTGCTTTATGTCCAATGTTTCTTCCTTCGTACACCGTGATGGACCGATGTGTTTTTTCAGTCGTGACGTTAATCCGAAAACCCCGCACATGTTCTCCGTGCGCCAAATCCTCTTGAATCAGGATATGATCGATTACATGAGGTTTCGTTGCCTCATAAGACCATCCTGACTTATTCTGCGAACACTGTTCTATTGAAGCAATAGGATGATCGAATCTTCTACGAATCTCACTACCCATTGCCTGTAACTGTGCTGTATCTTTCGCAGGTAACAAACCTTCTCGATCCGGTCCGATATTTAATAGCAAGTTAGCGCCTCGACCTACCGAATAATAATACAAGCCCATAAGTTGATCTAGACTCTTGACGGTGTGCTCATCACTGTCACTGTAGAACCAATTCGCCCGCATCTGTACATCGCATTCAGCTGGTAACCATATATGTTCACCCAATGCATCTTTCTGCTGGGTTAAAATCGAGAATTCCGTTGCATCTGTAACATTCCAGCAAGGAATCGGTGCAATTCCGTCTTCATTACCTACCCACCGGAAATTAGGATCGCCCATATTAAAAATTAAAATATTCGGCTGCAGTCGGCGAATCTCACCAATAATCCTTGCCCAATCATATTCATGATCTTCAGAGCCGCAACCGTCAAACCACAGAATATCAATGTCTCCATAATCTCCAAGCAGTTCCGTAATTTGATTAACAAAGTAATCATCATATGCACGGGCATCCTGATTATAAAAATCTGCCGAGCCGTCAAATGGAGAATAATATAATCCAGGTTTCACATCATACTTACGGCATGCGGCGACGAACTCCCTCACCACATCCCCGGTTCCCTCTTTCCATGGGGACTCCGCCACAGTGAATGAACTATACTTCGATGGCCAATTAGAGAAACCGTCATGATGTTTGGCTGTCAATACCGCGTAGTTCATCCCAGATTCTTTAGCTGTTCGAATCCACTGCTCGCAATCTAACCGAACAGGATTGAATTCCGAAGGTGACATCGAGCGCTTATCAAAATCAACATACCCCTCATAGAATGTACGCAGACCAAAATGCAAAAACATACCGAACTCCCAACCCTGATACTCTAATTGCCGAAGAGTAGGTTTAATCATCGAATTCGTTATCACAAAGACCCCCCTCAACTTTTTTTCTAATCTTAACAATTCTGTTGTGAAGGTGGTGTGAAGATGTTGCGTATTTCATGTGATGATCCATAACGATAAATAGCAGTAAGAACGAGTGTCCTTACTGCTATTTAAGGGGTTAATTATGTATTAGAGGTTGTTCAAAAAGTCCGCTTTTGATTACGAAGCGAATCAGGAAGCAGCTCGGCATCGAATCTTGAATTCAGCCGGGCCTTCCGGTGCTCACGTACCCAAAACGTACGCTCCGCTCCTGACGTCCCTAGCTTCATCCAACCTTCTCGGTGCTGAAAATCGATCTTTTTGAACACGCACTATTAGGGATTCATTGCAATTTTTCATGTAGATACTTTGTTTAACAACAACTGCTGCATGAAAGCAATTTGAATAACACCCATGACAACAGCACAAATAGGTATCGCTATAATTACTGCTGCGGGGCTCCATAAATAGTGAAGTAGCAAGCTAATGACGCCTGAACTGATCATCATGACAATAATAATACCTGACGTGTTAAAACTTGACGCTTGAAAATAACGTCTGCTCTGACGGAATGCTGCATCAACATTCAATTGATTAACAACGATACAATATTCTACATAAATAAAGATGACTCGGAGAACTACAAATATAACGAGGGACAAGAACAGTCCGATAACACCTAGAAACGCTGCCAATAACGTTGTAATGGCTGTTTTTGCTGCGGTTATGATCATAAACAAGAAGATAAAGCGGACCGCGTATTTTTTGCCGTCTTTCATAAATTGACCGATTGATATTGGACTGCCTTCCACAACATTACGCAAAGAAGCGATATACCCCCCCTGAGCAAAAGCCATCAGTAACAGCATGAAGAGAACAGGAATCCACGCTCTCACAGATATCGTATCACCCATAAACTGCATTTGATTGATGAGCTGCGGAATATTACTAACATAACTGACCGATGGAATCCCCATCTCCAGAATAAGACGTATGGATAGTGAAGGCACACCAATAAAACCAACAATGATAAGCCCAATAATGAATGATAACGCATCCAAAATAATCGGATACATAATAATTAATGGGTTTTTCAATAGCAAGCGGAATGTTTTTTTCATGATGAAGTAAAACCTCCGTCACAACTTATATGGCGAATATGAGTTCGCCAGCAACTCGTTTTTGGGCGTTCGGACTAACGGAATATCAATTCGAAACATCGAACCCTCACCTATCTTACTTTCTGCTTGAACAGTTCCCCCATGAGCTTCAATCAGTGCTTTAGCAATACTTAATCCAACCCCGATTCCACCGGTATTTCTAGTACGTGCTTTATCTGCCCGATAAAAGCGGTTGAAAACAAGCGGCAAATCTTGCTCCGATATCCCTATGCCGTTATCTCTACAATAAATAGTAACCATTTCTTTGTGATCAATCGTGATTCCCACATCGATGCTCCCTCCAATTGCCGTATACTTGATCGCATTGGAAATAATATTCGTCATAATTTGAACGAAACGGTCAGGATCTACTTCCACGTGACAAGGGGTATAGATGGTATGCAGAGTAAAATTTATATCTTTGGCTTTAGCTAAGAAGATTAAATTCTCGTAAACATCCCTCACCAGATTTCGTATATCGATTAATTCAATATCAAGCTGGAATTTAGCTCCCTCTGCTTCAGACAATTTTTCCACATCATCCACAAGGCGGCATAGCCGATCAATTTCGGCGTAAATACGATTTAAATTCTCTTCATTCGCTGGATAAATACCATCAATAAGCGCCTCCATTCTGGATAGCATAGAGGTTAGCGGAGTACGAAGTTCATGTGTTAAATCTTGCATCGATTGCTCCCGCCAGTGTTCTTGGTTATTCAAATCTACAACAAGCTTATTCATAGAAGTAATTAGCTGATTCAGCTCCAACGTTCCCGTTTCGGAAATTAAAGTATCCCTATGTCCCCCAGCAATACGTTTCGCCTGAAGGCTGCTTAAACGAAGCGGCTTCGACAATCGCCTGGCAAGAAGATAACAAATAACTACCATAAGGCATAATAAGATGATGGTAATACCACCGCTACCTCCAAATAAAGCAAACGAAAAAAACGATGCGGAAGGAAGGTTGAAATCATTATCCAAATCAACCGTAGCGTCCAAAATTCCGATTAACTGGCCATCGACATAAATCGGACTGCTCGCCGTGAAGGGCCGACCATATTGCTGACTTTCCAGCCCTGAATCATACAGCACTTCTTCATGGCCCGGAGCATAGTAACGTATACTCATCGAATATACATTAACTGCTTGTTTAAGCCAGTCCATCTTCTCGATCGATAGCTTGCCCGGTTCTAGATGAGTGCGCAAAGTAAAGGCAATTTTCTGCGTTTGATCCTCTACAAACTTCATCTTATAAACCTCTATTGAACGATCAAATGAAAGACGGGATAAGAAATAGGTCGCTAACAAAAAGATCAAAGATGTCAAAATAAGGGAGATAAACAGAATGCAATGGGTCTGGCGTAATCTATTCCACAATTCCATTAGTACTCTTCATCCGGATGGAACGTAAATTTATACCCCGCACCAATTTTAGTTACAATATAAACTGGATTTTTATGATCTTCTTCAATTTTTTTGCGGATATTTTTTATATGCGTATCTGTCGTTCTCCCATCACCAATATCTCGATAACCTTGAACTTCATAAGATAAATCTTGTCGACTATATAACTTATTTGGTTTTTTGAGCAAAACACTTAACAGCTTGAACTCTGTAACCGTTAAATTCACGAGTTTACCGTTTACGTATACTTCCTTCGATTCAAAGTTTATTTGAAGTCTTCCTTTGTTAAATCGCATCACAGTTCGGCTATTTATAGAGAGCATCTTCATTCTTCGCTCCAGAGCTCGAATTCGAGCGATGACCTCTTTCATGCGGAAAGGCTTCGTAATATAGTCATCCGCACCTAGATTAAGACCATTAATCGTATCGATTTCACGAGCCTTGGATGTGATCATTATGATCGGCATGCTGGAAGACCCTCTCACTTTCCGACAAACTTCTTCCCCTGGTATGCCATGAATCATCAAATCCAGAATTAATAAATCAATTTTAAAGTTATGAATTTTTTGCAGGGCATCATTACCTTCTTCCGAGGTATATACCGTCCAACCTTCATTCACCAGATATGATTGTAATATATTGCAAATTGATTCATCATCTTCAACGATTAGAATGTTCATGCTATATTTCTTCCTCCCAATAGCCTCTTCGCTGCTAGCAGTATCTTTATGCCAAATCGGCTTTTCAATTTTCAAATGATCTCTGAAAATCGGATTAAGAGCGAGCGGTGCTGTTGCCAATTTTTTGTTCTTACTTCAAGTTTACGTCCGTAATTCGTAAAGCTGCCCCCTTTGCTGCAAATGATACATTCCATTTCCTCCTTATCCGTATGTTGCTATGACACGTGCATTTGGAAATTTGTTAAGCATATTTCTCCTGAGAACGCTTCCTAGAATTAACTATTTGCCATGCAGGTCTCAATTCCTTTTTTACGTACCATGTAAATCGTTGATTCTCGCCTCGCTGATTTAATTGGAATGCCTCCTTTGGATAAAAAAACCCATCCCGACAAAGGTCGGGATAGGTTTCTCCTTAATTAACATAATTGTACCTGCCTCTATTTCTTACTTTCTTTCTCTTTCAATATCGCATCATATTCTTCAACCATTTTGCGTAAGAAGGTATTGACATCTTCTTTGCCCTTCAATTTAATAAACTCTGCGGTCTTGTCATCAATAATGTTGGCTTCGTAATAGAAAATATCGGGGCCAAAAGGTGAATAGACCGGTTTAGCCGCTTCTCCTTTATAGGCAGCATCAATGTTGTATACACCCACATTATCTTCTCCTGCCATATATCGTCGTATTTCGGGGTCCTTAACGACTGGTGGAGCTCCGCCAATGGATAAATTCTTCTGGTTCTCATCGGAAACTGCGAATTCTAACACTTGAAATGCTTCTTTAATGTGTTCGCTGTTCGGGTTAATAGCCAGTGTAAGCGGTACGTTGTTTGGCAATATACCCGGAAGTTCACTCCAGCTTGGGTACGCGGACATGCCAAAGTTCAGCCCCTCTGTATGAGCATATAAGTTGGCGCTATTTACAAAGGATAGGATCATTGCAACATTCCCTTTATCAAATCCAAAATTATCTTTCTCCGATTCTGCGGGAACATTGTCCGGGATACTCACAACACGTTGGATTAGATTAAAATATTTTGCGAAAGCAGGATCTTTCTCGAACATGATTTCTCCTGTTTCCGGATTCGTACCAGGCGCGGATAACTGAAGCAACGATTGGGATAGACCACGTGTAGCTAAACCAACGTATGTGCTGTCACCATGCTTCCCTGCAATCTTCGCTGCCTTTTCGAGAACTTCATCCCATGTTGGTGTTTCACTTGGGTATTCAATACCCATCTTATCGAAAATATCTTTGTTATAGAATAGATTCACGACGACGTCTTCAAAAGGTAAACCAAGTAATCTTCCCTGCTGCTCGGGATCACGTAACCGAATTGCATCAATTGCGCCATCACGGAATTTAGTCAAATCCAGATTACTTTCAGCAATTAAACTATCCAAAGGATAGGTCATTTCTAACTCATCTAATGTCACGAACGGGTCGGTTACGAGCATAATATCTGGTGAATTATTCGCGGCATTGGCTTCCTGGATTTTCTCAGCAGATGCAAATGCACCGATATGTTCAATTTTAATATTCGGGTATTTTGCCTCCAGTGCATCCGAGAGTCGGCTTTTAACTTCTTCCGCACCCCAAGGTGTCATAAATTTTATCGTCACTTGCTCACCTGAATCGGTTACATCTTCTGTCTTATTCTCATCTGATTTGACTTCATCACTGTTTGGACTTACGCATGCAGAGAGTAAGATTGAAACAAGGAACGTAGAAATAAGTAACATAAACCGTAGTTTTTTGAACTTTTTCATAATATGCCCCCATTCGAATTGTAGACTCGCCATGTAAGCCCTTACACTAAATCGTACAGAATATACTTTTAGTGACGCGTTCCCCTCCTTTGGATATGTCAGATGAATGGATTAGATATAATGTATCAAAAAATTCATAATCCGGTGTGAATATCCAGTGATTATCATGTGTGTTTCGTGTGAATATTTCAAGCGTTTATGACCGGACTCCCCCTTTGGATAAAAAAACCATCCCGACAAAGGTCGGGATAGGTTCTATCATTTGGGATCAAGGCCGCTATCCTCCGGCTTTCATTATCCGAATGCATCAAGTATGTAAGGTGGGCTCCAATACCCGTTCGGTTTGGGTCTTAGACATGTTTCGCTGCGCAGTTACCAGCTTGTAATATATTCCTTGCTTCTCGATCAATTCTTCATGGGTCCCGATTTCTGCAATAACTCCTTTATTCAGTACAAGAAGTCGATCCGCATTTTTCAATGTGGCCAATCGATGTGCTATCGCAATTGTTGTCCGGTTCTTGGTGACACGCTGCAGCGCTTCTTGGATTTCCGATTCTGTCTCGATGTCTAGCGAAGCCGTTGCTTCATCCAATATTAGAATTCTAGGATTGTTCAACACGGCTCTAGCAATGGCAAGCCGCTGTCTTTCACCACCTGAAATATTATTTCCGTTCTCCTCCAGTTTGGTATCATAACCGTCTGGGAACTGGCTAATAAAATGATGTGCATTGGCAATTTTTGCAGCCTGTATCACTTCTTCCATCGTTGCCTCTGGTTTTGAATACTTGATATTATTCATTATCGTTCCACTGAACAAAAATGTCTCCTGCAGCACAACCCCGATTTGAGAACGTAAATCTTCCTGCTTGATATCTCTAATATCCACACCGTCGATGCTTATCGTTCCTTCATTGACATCATAGAAGCGGGAGATGAGATTGATAAACGTAGACTTTCCTGATCCCGAGTGACCAACGAGTCCTATCATTTCCCCCTTCTTGATATCAACATCGATGGACTTGAGCACGGGTTCATAGGATTGGTATCCGAAGGTAACATTCTTAAAACTTATCGTCCCATCAATCTTGTGCTTCGTGGACTTCTCCGTGTCGGTGATCTCCGGCTGTTCATCAATGACCGAGAATACACGCTCTACAGAAATGAGGGCGTTAGCGATCCATCTAGGCATATTCATTAACCATCCAAGCGGACCATAGATCATGGCTGCGTAACCAGTAAACTGAACTAATTCACCAAGGGACAGCCTCCCGCCCAGAATCATATTACAGCCTACTAGCAATACAAAATATTGTCCAATCTGGATCAAGTAATGGGAAATGGGCGATAAATAACTGTATACTTTTTCACTCCGGATTGTAGCTAAGGCATACTCCCGGTGATATGCTCTGAACCGCTTAATCTCCCGCTCCTCTTTACCAAATGCTTTAACCACTCGAATCCCGCTCAGCACATCATGCAGGAATGAATTGGCTTTATCATGAACCCGCCACTGTTTGCGAAAGAGCTTTTTAAGCACGACTTTCCAAACAAAATATTGAATATAAACAACGATCGGCGCCGGCAAAATAATAATAAGGGCAAGCTGCCAGTCTGTGTGAAATAGCAGGAAACTCACAGCGGCCAGCATGATGATTTGATAAATAGCCATCGAAAATACTTCTTGAATCAAATTCCGGATGCGATCTGTATCAGAATTAATTCGGTTCATGATATCGCCAGCACGCTGCGAGGTTAAGAATCCAAGCGACAAGCTTTGAATCTTCTCAAAGACAAGATTACGCAGATCCGCTGCAATTCTTGAACTTACACGGGCCATAATCCTACCCCTTAATACCCCTAACAACTCTCCTGCTACTAAACCAAATGCAATTCCAGCGAGAGCCATTAGAAATATCCGCGTACTTGGGTTTACGCCGTCTGGCGGCTGCAAAGCCGAGTTCACAAGTATTTTTTGAAAATAAGGGCCTGTTAGCGTAACAGCCGACATGATTAATAGAACGGCGAGTGCCGTGATCAATATTTTCCAATGTGACTTCGAAACATCCCAGAGTTTCTTAAAGGCAGCTCCTTTATTCATACACTTCGGACATAACCTAGTACCTTTAACAAGGTAGCCGCCGCATTGTGAACATACATTCTCGCTCTCATTGTTGTATATCCGGATCTTACTGTTCGAAGCCATGTAATTCAGAATTTGAGCAATGTAAGAGAGCCTTGCCGCATGCTGCATCGTGCACCGGATGATGATCCTCGGGGTCTTCATATGCGTCGCCTCCATGATCACATTTCCGATTAAAGGAACAACCTTATAATCATGTGCCTCATGAATTGCACAGGTTTCGGTAACTGTCCCATTGTCTACGTGGACCCACTTGGTCTCCCCAATCACAAAATAACCATCCGTCCTACGGCTGTCAAACGATAAATCTACGGGGACGCAATACGTAATATTTTCTCCTAAGGCTTGCTGAACAGCTAGAAGATCTTGCTCTGATAGCTTAAATTGAAGGTTCATCGCAGCCTCCCCTATATATACATTTCTACCAGTCGATATTCCTTCTCGCTTAAATGCTTGATATCCTCGATGACGAATCGGTTCCCATCCACATCGATAATTAACAGCTTGCGATCGGTTACGAGCTTCACATTCCCTCCGCCGCTACGAACCGTAAACCGAACACTCCCGGACACGGTTTCCGTCTCCCAGTAGGAGTACCCGAATTCTTCTTTAATTCTGATCAGTTTCGTGATCTCAGGAGCAAAATATCTCATTTTTATTTGCTCCTCAAGCAGGCTAACGGTATCCTTCGGAAAATCTTCATCCAAAGACTTGATGATGCCAATTTCTTTATTCTCACCTGTGCGAACCGATATATATTCTCTTCTATTGGTGTGTGGGAAAGAGCAGTGCAAATATACCGCCGGATATTTCTCATCATTCACTTGAACCATAAGCATTTGGCCTTCCGTTTTCGTAAACACTGTGTTATCAGCCGTTAAATAATTCATACTCGCTGAGACAGACAAATCGGATTGATTAGGTTCCGTGATTTGCATTAAAAGATTAACCCACCCTTCTCATGCTCAGCGCTTCATCATGCTTTTGTACTAAGCCATGGTATACGCCTTTTATCATCATTAATTGTTCATGTGTCCCTTCTTCAACAACCTTGCCTCCATCCATAACCAGTAAGTAATCCGCATTTCTTAATGTAGACAACCGATGTGCGATCGCTATCGTTGTTCTACCTCGGATTAACGTTTCAAGCGCTTCTTGTATTTGAAGTTCCGTCTCCGTATCCAGTGATGCCGTTGCTTCATCCAGGATTAAAATTTGGGGATTATGCAGAACCGCCCGTGCGATGGATATTCTTTGCTTCTCTCCACCAGACAGAATATGACCTCCAGTACCAACGATCGTGTCATAACCATCGGGCAGCTTTTCAATGAAATCATGCGCATTCGCAATTCGAGCAGCGTTAATGATGTCATCCAGCGAGCATTCAGGATCAGCGTAAGCAATATTCTCGGCGATTGTTCCCATAAACACATATAGCTCTTGCGACACAATCCCGATGTTTTTGCGCATCGTGTCGATTTGGAAATCTTTTACGTTAACTCCGTCTATCACGATTTCACCATCTGTAACATCATATAGGCGAGAAATCAGATTCACGAGTGTGGATTTACCGGCACCCGAGCGTCCCACGACACCGATCATCTGGCCTGGTTTTGCATGCATTGACACATCTTTCAGTATCAGCTTGTTCGGTTCATAACCGAAGGTGACATGGGAAAGGCGAATATCGCCATTCAAGCGCTCTATAGGAATCGCATCCTCCTTTTCTACAACATCGGAGACGGCATCCTGTATTTCAAAAATGCGCTGCGCCGCACTCATACAACTGGACCACCAATTGACAATGTTATTCATAAACTGTAGTGGACCATACAGCATGTAAATATAACTTATAAAAGTCATGATTTCACCGAACGAGAGACTACCCTGCATCACCCTCCAACCACCAAAAGCCCAGATTAAGATGCCCCCAAATTGAGTAAGGATCGTTAATATCGGGAAGATTGTACTGCTCATCAGGTTAAAGGACTGTTCCGAGTCTGAGTAGGATGAATTCGCTCTCTGGAAACGCTCAAGCTCTTGACGTTCTTTCCCGAATGCTTTCACAACTCGCGTACCCTGTATCGTATCACTGATCATGGCGTTGAGCATGCTCACACGTCGATGTCTCCGCCAGGACAACCGCCATAGCTTAGGGAACACCCATCGTATCAGCAGCAAGACAAATGGAATCGGGATGTAGCAGATCAATGTGAGTTTCCAGTCCATAATCAACATAATGGTTGTAATACCGATGATATTCATGGCATTGACGATAAAGTAAGAAATGCCATCTACGAAAAAATACTGCAGTTCTTGCGCATCATTGCTAACCCTTGTCATAAGCTGACCGGTTTGTTTTTTCTGAAAAAAACTAAGCGATAACCGCTGCATCGCAGCGAACACGCTTGCCTTCAAATCAAATACTACATTCGCCGCCAATCTGGCATTTATCGTGCTAAATAGGATCCCGAACAATAAGGAAATCGTCCGAAAAACGAAAATGAGAAGGATCACGAGACCAATTCGTCCAGCGAAGTCTCCGGTATTCCCAAGTGCTTGGTCGAACAACACCGTACCTTGCAGATAGGGTATGGCAAGACCTGTAGCCGAATTGAGCAGCATAAATAGAACAATGAAAAACATCAGAAGTTTATACTGTCCAGCAAATCTAAGCAGCCTAGAGAATATGGCATGCTTCTTCATACATTTCGGGCAAATTGGCCTGCCTTCTTCGGGATATCTCATTCCACATTTCGGACAAGTGATGTTCTCCTGGCGATCTACAACCTCTTCATCGCTAATGTCTTCTTTCTGCTTAATCTTAGTAAAGATCGAGACAAACTTGGCAGCGCTCCCCATCTGTCCATTCGTAAATGCTCCTATGACCCGCTCCTCATCCTCTTGTAGAACAATGATACCGGAGGCGATTAAATTGACGGTGAATACGGTTTCAATATTGTCGATATCAATGGACTCTACATTCGCTGTATCTCCTGGGTAAGATACAACAAGCAACTTTTCCTTGCTTAGAATTATGTAGGTGTGTGCGTAGCCTTCGCCATCTATGCTCCGATCACATAACATCCAGTAGATAACGTTATAGGGTTCATGAGGTTGTATCGCGACACTCACTTCATGCGGTAAGCTCTTGATCATGGGCTCCCCCTTTCATCATTGCAATGTATAGAAGTAATCCTTGAATTAGAAGTCAAAAAGGTATTTATCCCTTGTAAATATATTATCAACTAAGATGTGAAGATAGTGTGTGTTCTTAGGTTCTCATCCAGCCAAAGCTCGTACCAGGATACTCCTTTATTTGCATTGTACACCGTTCCGCTCCCAACCGGGGCTTCAACCAGTGACTCCACAGGTTCGCAAGCAAAATCGACCAATCGACCATAGCGTTTCCCACCAGCATAATATACCCTTCCAAAATATACTGGCCCTGTCCTTCCAAGTCTTCGGATCTCACTGCACGCCACAAAAAACGTGTGCCTGTCCAGCTGTTAATTCGAAGCGTAGCGGATTTCCCAGTGCATCGACCACGGCATGAATCTTGGTCAAACTCCCCTTTAAGAAACGGTTTATTTAAACCTGTTTACTTAATAAGGGAGCATGTCGAAATCGGCAGCTTGTTCCATAATTTATAATAGCGGGGTTGCGAACTTCATCTCGGGAAAGCGGCTATCCGGTCCTTTCATTAAGTTTCCACCTTGATTTTTCAGATACATGTCGAAGAAATCCAGCATATAGGCATTAATAACGGAGCTCGCTCTTTCAGGTGCAATTTTCCCTGTGATGCCCAGTATTTTGAAAATAGGTGAAATGAACTGGACATCGGTAAAATTCAAATGCTCCGTATTTTCAATATAAAGGACTTGTCCCCCTTCACCGACCGTTTCGCGCATCCGTTTAAGCTCCAGCTTTTTATCTTCCGTTACTTGATCCATCCACTCTCTTGTTGAGCCCATACGGTCAAGCTCTGCATCCGTGTAAACTCGGTTATCCCTCACCATTTTTAATTGTTCAAATTCGCTTTCCGAGTGGATGAATAAAAACGGCTTTTGCAGACCCTCTCTGTCACGCAGTCGGTAAAGCCCTCCGTCCAAGTCTATTCCAGCCGTGATTCGCGGATCGTAAGAAGCGTCATAGGCCGTCGCTCCGCCGATGGAATGACCAAACACCCCGACATGCTTGAGATCAATCTTCCCTTTAAAACGACTTGGAATCTGCCCCGATTGGATAAGCTCAAACTGGTCCAGCGCAAAACCCACATCATCTGTTAAAACTTTTCCCAATTTGTCGCGATTTCCGCTTTCGGTCCGATAATCGTGGTCGGGCGAAAATAAGTCGTTGGTTGTGCTGGTCGTGATTCGACCGTCTGGAAACTCTGTTGCAAATGTATTGAAGGTGTGGTCGATCACGGCCACGATATATCCGTGACTCGCGAGATTTTCGGCTTGCGACGTATGGAGGAACCTGGAAGAGCCGAAGCCGGGATTCGCAAGGATCAGCGGGTATGAAGTCTGTGCTGGAGAGACTTCGGCCCCCGAATAAGCATGACTGGATACGTACTTCAAGTGTTGAAAAGTAAACCCGGGAAGGCCATAGTTCGCAGCCATATAACGTAAAATCCGGGTATCGGGAATAAAGGGAGCATACTTGCTGGAGCCAGCTTGGGCCGGATACCATACCTGAACCATCAATTCCCTCTTGCCTGTCGTGGTTGTGCCAAATGTCTCCTCCCGGCTTGAATCAATGAAATGAAAGACTTGTGTACTTACCTTCAGCTCGCCAGTTGGCTCCGGAAAGTTGAATACGGGAAACACATAGAGGAAGCATCCCGTTGCGATTAACCCAAACCCGATAAAAAGGCGGCCCAGCACCCTACGGATTCGCGAAGCAGTCTGAACGACTGCCGGTGTTTTGAAAGCGTCTATCAGTGAAAGAATAAGCATCAGGAGCGTAAATCCGTATAAAAATAATAGCTGAACCCTGTATCCTTCGACAAGCAAATGGATCACTAAAAAAATGGAGCCTGCTCCGCTTGTCAGGAGCAAAGCTGGTCTTCGGATACGCTGATTGACTATGAACTGGAATGCCAACAAACACGCACTCGAAAAGAATAGCAGCATTTCAAAAAACCTCACGCCAACTCCCCCTTAAAAATAATCCTATCTAGGGAGTATTTTAGAGGAGCAGCCAGGTTGGTACCATTGATTTAGATGACAATTAACTTACACGCTTGTAAGCTTGCACGATGATGCGCGCAAGGCCCGGATCATCCAAGGATAAATCCTGCACTTTTTATTTAAAACACCTACACTATGCGTTCTAAGAAAAAGTTCGCTGCCTTTAAATGTCTTCATTGAGCCATCGAGTTTCGTTAATTAACGACGATAAGACATTCTTTAGTCGACATTAAAATAACCCGCGCCAGGCGCGGGTCCCAATGGAACTGCTTCCTTGTCAATCGACAGTTTTGAATGCGTTCGACGAATTGCAGAGGCATCCACGAAGACAAGGATACGTATAAAGAACGGCATTAAGGATATGGCTGAAATAGGTTTGCGTACAGGCCCTAAAGCGATGATTATTGAGAATGTCATATTTCAAACTTATCGCTGCTAAAAAGTTATTAAAGCGCCACGCCTCATGAAAAAAGGCATGGCGCTTTCTCTCAATAAATGCTGACGCTCTACCAATCCCCTGATTTTATACCTTGCTTCCGATATTTTTGGAAGTCATAGGGTACTTGGTCCTCCTTATGAAAAAAACCTCACTCCACACCCTTCAACGACTCTATCATATGAATCCGCGTCACTTTTTTCCGAAGCATGAGGTTGGAGAGAAGGGTCAGGAAGAACGCCAGCACAACAGATGCCAGCAGGATCACTAGGTTTAATTGATCCGGGATTTGCTGATGGGTACTCGATAGCGCATTGATGATGATGGAATAGACATAACCGCTGATCGGCAGAGCGACAATGACCGCAAAAGCGGTTAATAGCATGTTCTCAGAGAAGATCAACCGATTGATTTTACGTTTGGGATAGCCTAAGACTTTCAGGGTGGCAAGCTCACGATTCCTTTCGTAAATGTTGATGGAAGAGATCGTATAGATGGCGCCGAAGGACAGAATGACGGCGCAGACGATAAACATGATGAAGATAAAGCTGTTTTGCTTCAGCATATATTGCGCTGATTTCTTGAGATCATTCTTGTCCGCAATGGCATCTACCTGTGGATCTTGTTCAAAGAAGCTGCGAACGTCCGCCAGATCTGCAGCGCTATGTACGCTCACTAACAGCGAAGAAGGATCGTAGTCGATCCCCAAACTCTTTATATAGCTTGGTGTGCTGTAGAACGACGGATTCGAATACTGTGTGGATATATCCAGAACCCTCATATCGACGATGGTTTGGTTAAACTCCGGTGCCGTAAATTGAATCTGAATCGTATCCCCTTCAGCAATATGATACTGATCCGCGTAAGATTTCGGTACCAGCACGCCATGTTCCTCTAACGATAGCCGATTGCCTTTTTCATCATAAAAGCGAATCAACTCATTATCCTGCTCCGTAACCACGAGCGCAGCGTTTTCTTTGTTTTCCCCTTGGATGAATTCCACCGGGTAGGTGGACAACCCATAATGGTCTGCAATGCCGGAGGGCAGTGCTGCCTGATCCGGGAACGATCCCATCGAATAATCGACTCGTAAATCATACGTATTTACCTCTTCAATCTGGCTAGCTACTTTGAGTAGGGCCGTCTGCGTGCCAAAAGCGCTGATCAACAAAACCGTACTGACCACAACGCCAACGGAGCTCGCGAATGCTTTTTGTTTATTTAAGAAGATATTTCTTAGAATGATCTTGTAGCTGTAAGGCAGCCGACTCCACATCCCCGGAATGTTCTCGATGAGCAGCTTCTTCATTTTCTTCGGCGGTTTCGGACGCATCGCCTGGGCAGCACGTTCTTGCAATATCGCTCTGCCACTTAAATAGCAGGACAGCATGCCAAACGCACTGGAGCAGATCATTGGAGGTAGGAGTGTAAAGAACGAAAGGGTGAACGTCAGGTCAGGCAAGGAGTAGGATCTTCCAATCGACGTTGTAATGAGTGGAATGAACAGGGCGGCGGCTATGGCAAAGCCCAGGATGGAGCCGATGACACTCGCCAGCACAGGGTAGCCCATGTAATGCAGCATGATGCTTCTTTTTTTCACCCCTAATGCCTTCATAATGCCCACTTGATTTCGCTGAGAATCGATAACCCTTGACATGATCAGAAACAGGATCACCGCTTCAATCAAAAAGAGCACGATCGGGATCACCCTGCTCATCAGCTTATTATTATGAATCGTTTGCTGGGTCTGGGAATAGTTGAAGGTCCGCTCTTTACTAACCTGACTTACATAAGGGAGCGACTGGGAATGTGCCTCAATGGCTTGGCCTAACTGGTCAATATCGTAACCATCCTGGGCATCAATCATGACCTCATTGTAAAACATGCCGCCTGTGATTTCAGGAATGGTCTCTTCGGGGATATAAGCGATTCCATAAACTTGATGGTCCTGGGTTTCGTTCTTCTTGGCATGCTCCACATTCTCGTTCAAGCCGCTGATCGTGAACGTCATATCCTTGTCATTCACACGTATGCGGATGGAATCACCGATACGGTAATGATGCGCCTCGGCATAGTGGGAGTCCAACAGGATCTCATTAGGCTCTTCTGGCATCCTGCCCTCCATCATCCTGGACGTGTTGATTGCATTCGGTACGGGGATCGAATGCACCGTTAATGTAGCTTTATCATCTTCAAAAGCCTGTTCGGCCTGGACGGTATAACGCCCTTCAATATGATGAATGCCTTCAATGCTCCGTAAATCCGCAACATCCTCTGCGGAAATTTCACCGTAATAGACGTTCAAATCGCTTAGATTATGTTCTTGAAAATACCCCTTCGTATAGGCGCTAAGATTGTCGCTCAAGGTAACCAGCCCCGTGTAGAAAAAAGCTCCCACCGCGATAACCAAAACAATGGCTATGAATTGTCCTACCGACTGTTTCATGTCCCTTAATAATTTCAACGATAAAATCTTCATCACCACTCGATCCCTTCAATGCTTTGTTTGTGCTCATTGATCGTGATGCTCTCGATCTTCCCGCTCTTGACGCGGATCACTTTATCCGCCATCGGCGCGATGGCCGAGTTATGGGTGACCAGTACGACGGATGTCTTCGTTTCCTTGTTCAAATCTTGAAGAAGCTTTAATACCGATTTTCCTGTCACATAATCCAGAGCACCGGTGGGTTCGTCGCAGAGCAGAAGCGCGGGATTCTTGGCAACCGCTCTTGCGATCGCAACTCTTTGCTGTTCACCGCCAGAGAGCTGGGAAGGGAAGTTCTTCAAACGATCCGTTAGTCCAACCTTATGTAAAATATCACGGGCGTCCAGATGGTCCTTACATACCTCTGTTGCAAATTCCACGTTCTCCAGCGCATTCAAATTCGGAATCAGGTTATAGAATTGAAATACAAAGCCAACCTTCTCGCCTCGATATTCGGTTAATCTCTTCTCGCTCCATCCTGTAATCTCTTGATCTCCAACAAACACTTGTCCCGAGGTAGCGGTATCCATCCCGCCGAGAATGTTCAAAATCGTGCTTTTCCCCGCCCCGCTGGCCCCTAGAATCACGACGAATTCCCCCTCTAATATGGAGAAGTCAACGCCCGCAAGGGCTTGAATCGTCACCTCGCCGATTGAATAGGCCTTGGTTACGTTTTTGAATTCGATTAACGTTGTCACTTCTTACATCTCCCCGTATTGGATTTTCAGTTGGCCTTGATGCGTTTAATCTTATCATTACACCTTACGGTACAAGAGACACCCGACACGCGATGTATTCCATCATCAGCCTCAAGAAGGATTTCCCTTTAGCGACTGGCTAAGGGAATTCCATTGCTGAATCCGGACGAAATTTTCCAAAAAGTAAAAAAAAACAAAAAGACCGCCATCCAACTGTGGGATAGCGGTCTGTTCCTGCGTACGATACCTGATCTTATCTGAAATGGAACTGATTTAACTTAAAAGCGTCTCTGAAGCTAGCGTAAACCCTTCAATCGCGACATCTTCATCGACTTCAATCATGATGCAGCGTTTACCTTGGAAATTCACCTGTTTGACATACCTTAAATCCTGCGGGCTAACCGAAATCGTAGCTACCTTGGTTTCGATCTTAATGGATTTGGAAGTATACTTCGGCATGACGCTGGTTGCTTTCATTTCATAGTTCTTGTTGTCCACGATGGTTTCAAATGCCCGCTCCACCTTCTCGGTCGTCACGTCCTCTACGCCGCTTGCATTCAGTACGCGCTCCAGATCTTTATAATCCAGCTTCGGAGGTTCTTCCTCCTTCGTCTCTTCATTAATTTCGATCACCCGGTTGATTTCTTCGTACACCTGGGCAATGGTGGCTGAATCGAGCTGTTCGCCGGCCACTTCCTTGACGATATCTTCGAAGATCGCTCGCTCTTCAAGTGCCGTCACGGATCTTTCTCCGTTCAAGACCTGTTCGACAAAATGCGGATCCGGAAAATTCGATTTTCCCGTACAATACAAAATACGATTCACATCGGAATAATTGTCCGTCACGCTAGGGTACAGGAATCCTTGCTCCGGCGTACTTAACTTGATAATCGGATCTACTATGATATTGTACTTGAACTCCCGCTCCACATAATCGAACAAGAGCGTCTTCCGTTGTTTCTCCGTAGAATTCACGCTGCATAAAATGAACGGATGGGCGAACACCTCGTTCTTCTCGCTCTCTTCCGCTTCATCGTTTCTCGCCTTGGTCGGCATATAATACTGTCCCCGCACGAACGTGACCACCATATCCCGCTCATACTGGGCATCCTTCAGCATTCTATCCACCAGCATCAGCATCAAGTCCTGCCATTCTTCCGGATCACCCGACACGAGCGCTTGGTGAAGCATGACCTGCGCCGGTTCTTCCGCTGCTTCCTGAAACCTCAATTCGAACAATTTTTGATCCAGTTCGCCGGTCAGCAGTTTTTTGAAATTACCCATGTATAACTCTTGCTTCTCCCGATCCACCAGCTCGAACGGCAGGCGCTCCCAATGATAGATTTCATTCGTTTCCTTCGTAATATAGACATTGAGAATATCGTAAATATTCATTAAATCGTGATCCAGCTTAAATTGCTTGCGTATATTGGCGACTTCTTTTTTGTTCATATCGGATTCGGCAGCTCCTTAGATATATTCTAGCTTATATAGTATAAATTATTGGAACGCAAATTGGTAAGCGATCTTGCGGCTTGCCTTGCTGTACCTAGGGTCAATTCCCCTGTGCGCCTGATCCTCTATTGTTGCATATTTGAATACCTGAGTCGAGTACATACCCTTGTGGGAACCCATATCAAAAAGAGATATCCTTACTCAAAGGATACCTCTTCCGGATACTCGAACCTATTCATTCAAACAACCTTTGATGTTTATGAAAAAACCGGTAAAAGAATTGTACATTGTCGAGTTCAAACCATTCTGCCGTTTGCAAAATCTTGGCATCGAGATTGTAGATCTTCGCATGAAGCGTACCCAGAACAAAAGGAGAATGCGTAGCAATAATGAATTGACTGTCAAAATAACGCGCCAGATCGTTCATTTGCTCGGCCAGCATGATTTGATTCGCCGGAGAAAGCGACGTTTCCGGTTCATCCAGTAAATACAGTTGCCCGGGAAGCAAATATTCCTCAAAAAACTGCATCGACGTCTCCCCGTTCGAATATTTCTCCTGAGCGAATTGAATGATATCCATCTTCTTTTTGAACTCATACGACTGCTCCAGCTCTTCTACCTCGGCCTTGCTCTTTCCCTGAACGAACTGCTCATGCAGCAACCCTTCGCGAAGCACGCTTTCCTGCTGTATTTTCTTGATTTCATACAATAGATCCTCTGACTTGATGTACCGGCTCCCGTCGGGAAGCTTATATAGGGGATGCTCCTGGTCATCATGCCCGAGTTGGTAGCTGCTCTCCTCGATAAACCGCTGCGCGTACACGTTGTGACCATAGCTTGTCATTCGCTCAGCGCCCGCAATTCCCAATTTGTTGGCGATTAGATTCAGCAAGGAGGATTTGCCGGAGCCATTACTGCCGTATAATACCGTGATTCGATCAAACAGCAGAACTTCCCCTGCCATGTGCCTGAACACATGATCGGGATATATATTCGGGTTACTGGAAATGGAGGAAGAGAGTTTGAAGTTAGTTAAATATAGCATCGCCCTCGCTCCCCTCATTCAAGCACGGTCCAAATATCCAGTGCAGCCAGACGAATCGCCTCATGCTCATGATTCCGGTACGCTCTCAAACGGTCGGTACAAGCCTGGTTCCACAAAAGGTACGTTCCCGCAACCTTCAGCAAAGAAAGCCCGATATACTGGGCCGCAAACGGCTGCCGATCTCTCAAATGGTCCACCAGGTCCAGAATCGCCTCCGGTCTCCAATACGCCTGGCTGGCATTTGCTACCCGAGCGATCTGTCTGTAGGCGTAATCCAACAGATGCGGATAGGTGTCCACCATTTGAATCACAGGGTCCAAATGCAAGGCAGCCTGATCCGCCTGTTTCCATTCAACCATCGCTAAATATAACTTGATCACGGCTGATCTCAGGGTTTCTTTGGATTTAAGAGCATCGATCATACCCGTATATAAAGGAACGAGCACCCATCTTGCATTGGGAGGCAAAGAGGTCAACTTGTCAATCAATGCCACCAGGCGCTGCCGCTCTGGAAGATCTCTCTCCGGGGCAGCATTCCATTCAACCTTCGTCTCCGTGTTAGCCAACTGTGTGCAAACGCCGATGACCCGATCATTCACCTTTCCGTCACGGCATGCCACAATGAGCGTATCCATCGCCGCCTTCCATCTGGCATTGTCCTCCATATCAAGAATCGCTCTATTGGCGGAAGCGGCTACCTTATCCTCGCTTCCATTCACCCAACGGCTCATGGCTTGGAAAGCCTCTCTTGCCACAACTGGATCGGCATGGCCTGCGATCTCGATAATCAATTGCAAATACCTTGGCCGAGCCTCCACCGGAAGTCCACCAGCGTACTGGTTAAGCAGGCTTCTTGCGATATCACGCTGCGGGGAAGCTGCCATGGCACTCATCAGGGTCCAGCTGCGTTCATCATCGAGCCATTGTCTGGCAGCGTGACCTATGGCGATCATCACGTCTTTGTGTACATTCGGTTTCTCGTATTCACGGATGAGAAGCGCCATGCTCTCACTGCTTTTATAAGCTCCAAGCAGGCGGATGGCTTCTTTTCTGACCGTGATTTTCAATTTCTCCCGATTCAGCAGGTCCGACAGCATGGACGTCAACAAGACCGGGCTCACCCTGCGCAAACATCTGGGGATCGAGTACATGGCGACCCGAGCACGGTCTCCATCCAGGTTGCCCAGCAATACAGGAAGTGCCTTCTCCGGCTCTTCCCATAACGAATAGGCGTAAAGCGCTGCCTCGACGACATGCACTTCCTCATCCTGCAGCAGGACCTCCAGTTGATCGGAGCGATAATCCGGCATGACGGCCAAGCTCCGCATCGCCGCCGCACGTTCATGGAAACTCCGTTTGGCATCCAATGCCACCCGTTCCAAGAGGGAAGCTAATGCCTTTTGCTGACGCGGCAGCCACCGATGAAATCCATTATAGGCGGGCACAACATAAATCGTTTTTCCCGATAAATGCTTGCCTTTGATGATTTTTCCCGAGATGAACGGGGTAAGCCACTCCTGACGCTTCAGATGCAGATGCATAAATACGTCGTGGAATGAGATGAAGGATGGGTCTCTGTCCAGCAGTTCTCTAACCCTCGCATCCCGGGTTCCATACGGTGCCAGCCAATAATGAACCGCCTGCGGCGATACCGTTTTAGCCTTCAACAGTTCCTCCAGCAGAAACTGAAGCTTCGGCAATCGATCCACGGCTTTTCCGAACAAATCAGCCATACGCAGAACCACACTTACGTTTTCGCGTTTGTTCGCTTCTACACCAAAGGCATAAATCTCATCGAACAACGCTTCCAGTGCAGAACTTGGTATGCTATCCCAATCCATCGAGAAGAGCGCAAACTGACCATCCCGCATCGTCAATCTTCCAAACGTTCTCAAAGCGAACTTGAACAGCTCGCCCTTCGGCTCCAATGCATGTTCACGCAGTATGGCAAAAGCCAGTTTCTCCGTGGCGGACCTTGTCCCGTACGAAGTGTCCCTGGCTTCCACCACGCTATCCACCAGCACAGTCAGATCGTTCACATGCTCTTCCTTAAACATGGGAGCAGGACAGTTTGAGAGCTCGACCATAACTTGCCAGCGCACCGGATCCTGGTCGTTCTTGATTCGAGTCAGGAAGCGCAGCGTCTCATCCATTCCGCTTCGGGATAGAGCTGTACTCCGAACAAGGTGGGCATAGGCCGCAGCACGCTCATCCGCTTTAGACACCTGGACGGCTTGCTCCAGCTTCTCCCTGGCGTTAACAATGAAACGGCGCGCCGTTGTTTCGAGCATGTCATCCTGATGATCACGAATGTCGCGAAGTTCCAGCATGCGGGCAGCTTCCTTGTCGCGCAGTCGGTGCGGCAGTACATCCAACAGCGGCATAGGGAAAATGCGTGTCTTCCGCTCGTCTTCCTTATAAGCAGCATCAAACATCGCTTCGCGACAAGACGGCGCAAGGGTATCCAGCACCTTGGCTACATGTACAGGCTGATCTGAGAGCAAGGTAGTCAGCGTGGTCCACTGCGCTGTGGTGAACCATTTTCTCTTCTTCAAAACGCCTGCCGGAACGCCATGATTTAAAAGATATTCCCGTGTCTCCTCACGTGTCAGCAGTTCGAATACGTCCTCAGGGCTGGCCTGAATCAGAATGCCCAATTGCTGCTTGAGTACAGGATGAATCATATCCGTCGGCCCAAGCGTAAGCGCACATTCCAACACGATTGCGGGTCTTGTAACACTCAATACTTCAATCGCCGATGAGAGCGTCCACCATATATTGACCTTTTCCCGATGTGTTGCGTTCTGCAAAGCATTCTTGAAATATGCTGCAACCAGATCGGGATAGTGCTTCGTTAGGAGCCGCCAATTCTGCAGGGCATACCCCAGCTCCGGAAGCCTGCTGCGAACCGTCTCTTCGCTGCACACCGCCAATAATAAGGACGCTTCTTGTGCCCCCCACCGGTCAAGCACGAGCGGCAGCAGCCGTTCCGCCCAATCCTGACGATATGTATTCAAGATGCTCCGCAGCAATTGGCGGCGGCAATGATACGACATCAGGGCGATTTCGGATTCAATCGAAAAGTCCGGATCTGTCACCACTTCTGGCAGTAATCCAGCTGCCCGGCCCCTAACTCCTGCCTTCGAATGCTTCAGGGCAAGTAAAACGGCATGAGCATCATGCACTACGTCGGCACCGGTCAAAGCTAGATGCGCCTCATAGGCGGTGCCGCTTTCGAGCAAAGATACGAGCAGCGCGGAATAATCCGCTTCTCCTTTATGCTGGCGCCCCAGAAGCGCCATCCGCTTCATCCTATCCGAATAACCCAGCGAATCCAGCTCCATGAGCAATTGCTCTTTTTTCATCAGATCATGGTTATATGTCAACATTTCCTCTCCCCTCATGTCCTTATAACTGATTATAATTTCTACGTAACCGATTTACACAAGCTCTCCTGGAAGTATATAACTTCTTGTTTGTTCGTGCTATGGCCACAGCCGGGGGATAGTTGGATGGTCATGAAGTGAGATGAATCAACTCCATACTGTATGGAAGTGAGCCTCATCTGCATTCCCGCTGCTCTATCCCGCTTTATTTAAGATGATTGGCAGCGTGATTTGTAGCGAAAAGATATCTTTTTCCTGAGATACCGTCAACGTTCCGTTGTGCTGCTGTATCATTTTCTGACAACTAACGAGCCCGATTTCGTTGCTATCTTTCTTTTTGCCGACACGTTTAATCTTATTCTCTACAACAAGAAAGACCCATTGCTGCTTCAAGCAGACCCTGATCTGAACGGGCTCTGATGGATCGGCGTATTTTCGAATATTTGAAAATATGTTATCGAATACACGGCGAATGGCGACCAGATTGATTTCCAGCAGAAATTTCTCGTGATTAGCATTGGCCTGAATCTGAACATCGATATCATCCAAAACGACCAGTTGTTCATCAATGAGTTGATCGATAAGCGCTCTGCCCTCATAGATTTCAAATTCCACTTCCTCTTCTTCCGCAGCAGAGGATACCGTAAAATATTCGAATAGTTTGTCCGACAGTGCCTTGATCTGATAAGCTTTCTCCCTGCTGTTATGAATATACTGCAATAAATCCTCCTGCGTCTTATATTTGTTGAGTTCTATAATGTCCATATATCCCAACAGAATCGTAAGCGGGGTACGGAGGTCATGGGAAATTGCCGTGATCAATTCACGATTGGCTATCCTCACCCTCTCCTCGCTGCCGAGCCGCTCAATAAATGATTTTCTCATCTCATCAATACTTTGGGCCAAAGACGACAGTTCATCCTTTCCCGATATCGTAATCGAATAATCCAAATTTCCACCTTCGAGTATCTTAATCTCTTGTTCAAGCCTGCCAATATATGATGTTTTCCTGTTAATAAAGAGTAGAAAGGAAACAATGAACACAACAGCCGCGACGAAAATACCAATAATCAGAATGAGGGTGTAATATTGATACTCATAAAAGCCGACCAGATATATCTGGGCATCCTGATCCGCGAAACTAATCGTCTTGATGGGTATTTTCGATGGTACCAATTGGGTTAAAAGCTCTTCATTGATGGCAGAATCAATCCCGGTATTGGAGGAATAGATCAATTTATCTTTTGCAAAAATATACAGATTTAAGTATCGTTCCTCACTTACCCATTCGGACAATCGCTCATGATCAGAGGTTGACACGTTCTGGCTATTCACAAATGTTTTGAATCGATCAAGCGCATCTTGCTGCCTGTTCTCTACAAAAGTGGATTTGCTTAAGTAATTATCCAGTACTGTCTCACCAACAACTTGTAAAATAACGAGTGTACTTATGGAAATGACTAAAGAAATCATAACCGCCAGCACCAATTTGATCTTCAGCTTTTTCCCCATTAGCAATCTATTCAATTTTGTACCCCTTCCCCCAAACGGTCTTCACATATTTAGGGTTCTGTGGGTCGTCCTCCAGCTTGCTTCTCAAATTGCGAATGTGAACCATAACCGTGTTATTGCACGTATAAAAGTAGGGCTGCCCCCAGACACTCTCATATATGTTTTCCGCCGAAAATACCTTTCGCCGTTTCTTCGCTAGCAACAACAAGATCTGGTATTCAATTTCGGTTAAAGCCACTTCCTTCTCCCCAACAAAAACAGTCTTGGAATCCTGATGGACCGTAAGATCCTCCATGATGATTTGGTCCGTTTCTTCCCTCTTCTCCTTGCCACGATACACATAATACCTTCGAAGCAATGCCTTTACCCTTGCAACGAGTTCTGTATAGGAAAAGGGTTTGGACAAAAAATCATCACTCCCGGAGGAGAAGGCCAATTGTTTGTCCGAATCCTGCGTTTTAGCTGTGAGAAACAGGATCGGAGCACTTGTTTTTTCACGAATCTCCAGACACGCCTTCAGCCCCGATTTATTCGGCATCATCATATCCAAGATAATGAGATCCGTCTCTTCATTCACTTTATCAATTGCGTCCTGACCATCTACGGCTTCAATGACTTCATAATTCTCGCTCTCTAACAAAATCTTTACAATTTCACGAATCTCACTGTTATCGTCAGCAATTAAAATTTGCTTGCTCATCCGATCCCTCCGTCCAATTTCAGTATAATATGCGTTAGCAGCCACTACCAGCAGAGACAATCGACTTAAGAATTCTTCAGAAGTTATGTAGGTGACTCTTCATTTTTTCGTTTTATACTGTAATCAGCAAAGGTCATAACGCAAAGGAGTCATCAGCTATGCCACAACTTTCGAGAAAAACAGTTATGAAAATACTGTTGGGTCTGTTAACGATTTTGTCCATTGGTTTACTGGTCTATTATTCTCCTGCCATTATTAAAGTCATGTCGTCCATGGACAATTTCAGAGCGTATATTCATTCAACGGGACATTGGGGTCCGGTGATGTTTATTTTATTCCAGATACTTCAGATCGTGGTTGCGCCTATTCCGGGAGAAGTGGTACAGGTTGCAGGCGGATATATCTATGGGGTTACGCTTGGGTCATTCTATACTACAGTAGGCTTGGTATTGGGCTCAGCGATTGCTTTTTATTTCACTCGTTTTATCGGTCGCAATTTTATTGCGCGATTGCTGCAAAAGAAAGACTATAAGTGGATGTCGTTTATTCATAATGAGAAGAAGTTCTCTGCCTTTTTGTTTATCTTTTTCGTGATTCCCGGTTTGCCGAAAGACATGCTCGTATTTGTTGCCGCTCTTACATCCATGAGTTCTTTAAGATTTTTCACGATACTTCTGGTTGGTCGTCTGCCATGGATTATTGCCTCTGCCGCGGTAGGGTCCACAATTCATATGCAACAATACAGCATCGCCATTATCATATCGGTCATTGCCGTTATTGGTTTCGTACTCGGATATATCTATAAAGATAAATTGATGAACTTGTTCTCCAAAGTGGAGAAATCGAAAGGGACAAGTCCTTCTGCCAAACCCAAGGCAACCCCCAGCTTAGCAAAGAGTAGAGATTTGGTAACAAAAAAAGGATAATACAAGATATACAAGAAGACCATTCAAAAAAACACGGCGACCTCTCCCCTGATTGAATTCCGGGAAAAGGTCGCCGTTTATATTAATATCTCGTTTTATTGTCTAGCTACCCCAATATTGCTTCGCAAGCTTCTGGCCTTGATCAATCTTCGCCCATTGCTCGGCTTCGCTTAGCTCGTTACCGCCATCGCAGGACGCAAAGCCGCATTGATGCGAGAGCAGCAGACGATCCTTATCAATGATTTTGGATGCTTCGTCAAGCAGACGGATGACGCGTGCTTCATCATCCAGCGTATTTGTTTTGGAAGACAGCAAGCCCAGAACAATCTCCGTTTCCGGTCTGTCCTTGAAAACTTCCAGTGCTTCAATCGAACCCGCACGATCATCATCCCACTCCAGGAAGAAGCGATCATATTTCAATTGCTTCAGGAACAAGTTGGCGATTTTCGCATAAGATCCACCGCCCATGTTGCGGGAATCGTAGTTCCCCCGGCAGTTGTGTGTCCACATTTTCAAGCCAAGGCTATGACCGAAGTCAATCACGGTATTGTTAATATCAATAAATTCGGTGGCGAGACCCTGTACTTCCGCTTGATTAATATGCTCCCCCGTAAACGGAGAGTTCGGGTTGTCATCTGCAAACAGCTCCCACAAGCAATCATCGAATTGCAGGATTTTGCCGCCTGCCGCAGCGAATTCCTCCACGAATTCTTTATACGCGCTTACAAGGCCCGCTTTGAGCTCCTGTTTGTTCTGATAAACAGCATCCGTGCCGCCAATGTTATCCGACCAGGAAAGTTCACCGAAGATATGGGAAGGAGATGGTACGCAAAGTTTCGTTTGCTGATCGCCAGCCGTATCTTGGAGCTGTTTGAACAGTTTAATGAAGTGATGATTCTTTCCGCTCAGTTTGCCAGTAATGCGCAATCCAATATCTTTGCGTGTTTCATATTTCGAGGTTCCGTCCACATCCCGGAAAAAGTAGCCATGGTCCGCGATATAACGCTGGGTTCCGCCAAAGCCCCATACAAAATCCAGATGCCACATCGATTTGGAGAATTCGCCGTCCGTAATAATCGACAGGTTATGCTCGATTTCCTTTTTCACAACCTGTTTGATCGCCTCTGTCTCGCACTCAGCATAGCCTTCAAAATTCTCATAGAACGGATACTGGATATCATCGCGATGTTCAATTTGCGTTTTATATTTCAGCAGCTCTTCGGGCCGCAACAAACTTCCTACGATCTGGAACTTATCAGTCATGTACATAACCCCCTCGTTGTATACGATGATCATATCACGACGAGCGGGGTTAGAAGACATACCAAAAGAACATAACTAGTTATAGCTAAAAGCTATAGCAAGAAGGACGGCTGAGATTACTATGGATACTGAATTCAACTGGAAATCGTACAGGAAGACGTTGATGATAGGGTCTGTCAAAAATGGTCCTGAATCTCCCGGGTACTGACACCTTTGGCATACAGCACGATAATCTGGTCCTCGATGCCGGTTACGTTCTTTTGATGTTTCTGGACCACGATCGGTTCAAACTCTCCCAGCCGATCCCGTGGAACCGTGATTTCCTGCTCCCGTACTCGCTGACCACCGACATCTTGCTTTTGCCATTACGGCTTTTCGGTGTCATCTTGGCCTTGAGCTCATGCTTCTCGTAGCCCAGATGCGTGTCTAATTCGGCTTCCAGCATCTCCTGCAGCGTTTCAGCAAACAGTTCTTTCAAGGCATTTTGCGCATCCTGAGCTGTGATCAGCTTATTCTCCTTAATGAACGCTCGCAGTTGCTCTTTTGTCCAGAGTCCCATGTGTTCTCCCCAACCTTTCTATCACTTCCTTTTTAAAAGATTTGGGAGTTTACACAATTTATTTTACATACTCTGATAAGGGGAGGACATCAACATGGGAAATCAAAATATTAAACCTCAAAAAATGATGAGTGTGGATTAAATGTAGAAGTTCAAAGAGAATAAAGTGTTAGACTGGAGTTGTTGATTTGACGCGTTTTTTTGGGTTACAAAATCGTCAGGTATTGAAAAATAAGTTTTAGACTGCAGATCAAACTAAAACTCCCAAGGAACTTATATCGAGGAATAAAGTATTAGACTAACATCTGAGCTGAAACTTCTTCAACACTACTTATCGCCATTGAATTATGTAACAATTTTATATAAAAGCAATCATAATCAGTAGTTTAGGTTTTTTCTCAGAACACATTGAGAGTAAGTAAAATTTCAGTTCCATCAGACTTGAACATACAATTGTTGAGTCAAACAACCAAGGATTTTTTAACAATTTCTTCTCAGTACAGGAAATAACGTTCGTTTCTCTTTTATATATCATTAGTTTTCGGTATGTTATTCATAATCATATTCATCATCTTGATTCATGTTATATCTCTTATTATTAAGTGACCATTCCAAAATTAATTCTTCTGACAAACTCAAAGAGTGCGTCTTCTTTATGTGTTTTAAATAATGAGTTCTTTCATCTTCAGGCAGTGTTTTGCATGCAATTAACATAGCCCTTCGACTCCACGGGTCTAAAGTTGAATATAATTCTTTTAACTCCCGTATCCAAGTGGATGCTCCTGCTTCATAAGCTGCGAAGATAATTTTCCTTTTAGCTTCAGGAGACGAGGATTTATACAATGATAATAATTTTTTTAAATGATTTAGATCAGAGTTACTTGCGAATAAGTTTAAGATTGCTATATAAAAATAGTCATTAGCTTGTATAAGATCATCTTCAAGTATTGTTACTACCTGGTCTCCAAATGTAAGGAAATCTCCATTGAAATTTTTAGTCGCCGAAATTAAATAGTGGCATACATCACTAATAGCAGGAATTAGCCTATTAATATTTTGTACTGTATATTCAATACCACCTGGAGCCCCCAATTGACCAAGCCTTCTATAAAGCCACCTTATCTTCTTAAAATCAGGCTCATGTACATTTAAATATTTATCAAGAACTTCGTTGATGTTATAATCAGCAAACAATTTTTGGTCCTCTAGGTCTAACTGTTTGAAGTCTATTCCTTTATACATACCAGTAGTATACTTTTTTAAAACTTTAATCATTTTGTCTTCGTTCTCATTTAGAGGATTATCATTCAACATCTTTTTGCATATTTCCTCAAAATCCTTTGCTTTAAAGATATCCGTCTTTTGTTTTTGTAGTATTAATTTTTGTTGCTTATCCAATATTTCAGCCATATGATATACGGTTATTTGTGCTTCTTTTTCTTCATCACAAAACACATAGATATCATCTGCATAACGGCAAAAATCAATCCCTTTTATAGATAAACTATCGTCGATTGGAATTAATGTCATTTCAGCAAGTAGATGTGATGAGTGAGGTCCTATTGGTATGCCTCTTGAAACAGTTTTTGTTATGTCCTCTAACATACGCATTATGAATTTAATTATTGCGTTCGGTAGTCCAGATTCCCCCAGTTGGTTTTCAACTGTATGATGATAAATTTGATTGTAAAAATCTGATATATCCATTTGAACTACGTATTTTTTTCTCTTACTTTTCTCTAAACATGAAGTCCAAAATTCCTTCCACGAGTTCTCATTACTATAAAAGATTCCATCGCCTTCAGGAGCAAATCTATAACTAAACACAGTTTTTTCTCCTTTTGGTCTCCGACGTCTTTCAATTAAATGACCATACTCATAAATAACAGCTGCTAATAAAAGACTGTCCATAGGATCAAGTTGAGTTGCAGTCCTATACGATAACTCAGTTTTAGGAATAACAAATCTTCTTGATGGACTAAACTGATGTTGTGTTATGTCATAGTCCTTTAATTTTTCTACAATTTTATTTTTGAGATCGCTAAATACATTGATTTCTTTCGGACTGGGAAATAAATCAGTATCTTTTTCAAACTGTAAATGATTAATTGCCCATTTTATTGAATCTGCATTAAGCTTCATATACTATCACCCTTCTTAAAATATAAGAACATTTTATTCGCAACTGTAAAATCAAATTCCTATTTTAAATTCCATAGATTAGCTTTTTTCTTCCACATATCGTCAAAAAAGTGCACTTATATAGTACAATAGTATCACATGTAAAGATAAGGAGAATAGCTAATGAAATACACTTCTCGTTACATACCATTAATCGATCTTAATTTAGACACACAAAATCCTCGGTTTGTTGTAGTACCCAACCCGGATGAGACAAGTATAATGAACTATTTAGTTCAATATGAAAATGTTATTACTATCGCAAAGGGAATTAATGAAGATGGCGGACTTATGCCAGGAGAGAGAATTATCGTTTGTGAGGAAAACGGTAAGTTAATTGTCCTAGAAGGAAATCGAAGAATATGCGCTTGCAAATTACTAACGGGATTACTAGAACTAGAGACTAACAGAAGAATACCAGCAATTTCCGAAGAAACAAGAGAAAACATTTCAACTATCCATGTTGATTTTGTCGAAAGCAGACAGAGCATCCAAGCAGCGCTTTATAAAAGACACTTAGTGGGAATTAAAGCGTGGTCAACAGAAGCCAAACAATTCTTCTTTGCAAATAGATTCCTTAATGGTGAATCAATTCAAAACATTAGTGATGATACGAATTCTACTCCAGCAAAAGTTCGTAAAGCAATTCAAGAATATAACTTATTGCACTATACATTAAAGCTTCCACTTTGGAAAGAATCTGAGAAGAAGAAGATTGACCATAATAATCTTGAGCTTGATCCTTTCTTACGACCTTTTAATTCAAAATCCAAACCTATTTATAACGCAACCGTAAAAACGCTTTTAGAAATTACTTTTGATGAAAAGAATCAAATGCCATTTTCTTCATTTGGTAAAGAAATTTTAGATAAAGGCCTTTATATTCTCGCCAAGGCGGCTTTTGTAACAGGACAACTCACAACACGTAATTATGCAGAGGATATCCCTGATTTTGTGAAGTTAATTAACGAGATCTACGAGACCGAAGGTCAAGAACCTGAAGATCAAGAACCTGAAGATCCAAACCCTGAAGACCCAAGTCCTGAAGACCCATGTCCTAAAGACCCAAGTCCTGAAGATCCAAGTCCTGAAGATCCAAGTCCTGAAGATCCAAGTCCTGAAGATCCAAGTCCTGAAGATCCAAGTCCTGAAGACCCAAGTCCTGAAGATCCTTCTACTCCACAACAACCTAGTAATCCAAAAGTATTTGTGTTCTTTGAAGGCCTGAGTTGGACTGCATTACAGTTCAATGATCCACAAGACATTGGTCTAATGTTTTTGTCTAAGGAGATTATGAAAATCTCCAAATATAAACACTACTCTTGGTATCCAATATCTGCAACAATCCTCATGAGATCATTATTAGAGCAAAGTTTGAAGTTTCATCTTAGAAAAATGGGACATTGGGACTTGCTAATCAAAAATAATCAGGGCAAAGATCCAATGCTTAGTCAATTAATTAAATATTACAAAGATAACAAGAGATATTTAAAATTATTTGTTGAGAAAGGCATATATTCAGCATTTCTTAACGCTGTTTCTGATGAAAACATCACTTTTATGGATACAGTTGTTCATAGTACGCATACTATTTTACCATCTCGAGAAAGACTTGATTCTATTGCAAAGAGTGGAATGTTTCAAGTCATTAACTTCATTTTAAATGAAAAAAAATACTGGCCAAAATGAAGATTTTTTGCTATAGTGCCTTCAGGTGATGAAAAAATGAGCATTCTTAAAAGTCCATTACGCTATCCTGGAGGCAAGACAGCTCTAGGGCCTTATGTAGAAAAATTAATAATTAATAATGAACTAACTGGCTGTCATTTTTATGAACCTTTTGCAGGAGGCTCGTCCATTTCTTTGCATCTATTGCAACGTGGACTAGTTTCAAAAGTTACACTGATTGAATATGACCCCTTAATTTTCTCTTTTTGGACATGTGTTTTCCAGTATACAGATGAATTATGTGACTTAATAGAACAAACTGAAATATCAATTGAAACATGGAACAACATGGATAAATATAGAGGCATTGACGTTCCTATATCTACCCAGATTCTAGAACTTGGATTTGCCGGTCTTTTCTTCAATAGAACTAATTTCTCCGGCATTATAAAGGCAGGTCCTATTGGTGGACAAGCACAAGAAAGCAAAGATAAAATTAACTGTAGATTCAATAAGAACCGAATTATAAATACAATTAACCTTCTTTCAGTTTTTAGAGACAGGGTTGATGTAAAATGGACCGATGCAGTCAATTTTATTAGCAACTTTAATAAGATTAAAACATTGGATAAAACATTTTTGTATGTTGACCCTCCGTACTATGGACAAGGCAAATCCCTTTATAGAAAGTTTTTTAATGATCAAGATCATATAAAGCTCTCTAAAGCAATTACAAGGTTATCTTCTCCTTGGCTATTAAGTTATGATAATTGCAAATTTATTTCATATTTATATGAAAATCAACGTGATAACGTAAAGCAACAATCTCTCTTTTTTGATTACTCTGCAGGTGGGACAAAAAAAGAGAAAGAATTATTAATATCAAATTTAGAAATCCCACCAATTGAAGCTGTTAAGAACAATCCATTTGTTGTGTCATATTAATTACAGACCACATAGGCAGATAAAAGCTGATTACAGTAGAATTACTGGAATCAGCTTTTTATTTTGGTCAACCCTTTGTCTTAAATCATAATTTTTTTGAATAGTCTTAACACCCATTCATGTATAGTATCACTTCGATAATGCTTCAGCTTATCAATAATCATTTCTCTATACCAATTAAGAACATTTTGATCCCAATGACCGCTTTTCTTTACCAAACCCTCGAGAAGCTGCTTAATACTTTTCTCAATCATTTCGAAATCGGTATGATTTGTAGGGCTTAGTATAAGAGTAGAATTCGGCCAATCATCTGGCAGCGCATCTCTAGAATATATTGTGAATACTGGGCTAACCAACTGAACAATAGCACAAGTTCGACGTGCTCCATTTGAGCAGATAGAAAACCGCTTGCCAGCCGGAATGCGAACTACCGCCATCCAAATTGAATAAGCAGTCATTTGCTTTAGCTCATTATTCATCTTGAAGAAGTCCTCTAAGCCTATAGCTTCAGCGATTGGAATCATTTCTGAAGTTTGAAATTCAATAGGAGAAGTGTCGCCACCTACAATCGACTCTTGGACACTAACTTCTTTTTGTTCCTCATAATTTTTGCCGCCTCTACCCGAATTAACAATGACATCGTTCCCTGCATGCGTTCGTCTTACATCTTTCTTACAAGTTCTCACAATTGGATAGTTGTAAAACTTCATGAAGGTAGGAGGTGTCTCCATGACATCCTGATTGGTATCCTCCCTGGCATTTTCGATGTCATCATTTATGATTATGTCATGATTATCTGATTGGGATATTATCCTTAGGCGTCTATCTCCAAAGGCAGATTCCTGTCGTTTTTTTAGAATGATGGTAGAATTCAATCTCATTGGCTGGATGCATGAACCCTGCGAATCCTGGTCTGTCAATAAAGGTTATTTATGCTCACAACGTATTACGCCGTAATCCATAATAATACTGCACGACTGGATGCTTTAACTTTATCTTCTTGGACATCCACTCGTCTGTTTCTCCAGCCTATCCATTTAGTTTCCGTGTTCATCTGCCTCATCATGATCCTTGCTTGCAAATTCATCGAGCAGCGCACGTACTTCACTTGTTGATTTTGCGTTCATTAAGTTATTTCGGAGTTCGCTTGCCCCTCGGAATCCGGAATCATCAACTTGTACGGATTAGGTTTCTCAGGATGGTCGTTCGTGCGATGATGACCTTATCAACAATGCTTTTAAATACTTTCCAAGTTTATTCTTACAGGCTCTTTTCTTTACCGAGAAGTTGAGCAAATACCTCTTCCAATGTTAGGGTCGGTTGCTCGATTTGATCATCGCAACGCCAACACACAAAACCATCTGGGCGAACGAGAACAACGCTTTTTTCCGTGGCTTGATAAGCATTTTGCCAGCCAAGATCTTTATCAATGAAATCTCCATTCTGCCCTACGCTATAGGTATTGATTTTGACACCAAACTGCCCAGATACGTGTTTCGCCGCATCCTTCCATCCCTCGGCTTTTTCCCCTGCAAACAAAACAAATCCTAATCCTAACAAGTCAAGCGTGGACCGTTTCCTACCTTGATATTCGCCCCAAATATGAGGGGTCCGTGTACCGAGGCGCCCCTTTAGTCCAAAATGATCGAGTGATGAAGGAGCAGCATCCTGTTCAAGGATGGCTTTGGATTCGTAATGATAGCCAACCGATACAATCAGATCATCAAACGGCGATGTTCTCTTCTCCGTCTGTTTTTTCATGGCCGAAAACACACCTGTGTCGGCGACTCGCCCGGCCTCTGAAACCGTCATTTGGGCGACGGGACGACGTTCAGCCTCATACGTTTTCAACAGTTCAGGGTTTGCCACTTTATTAACGACTGCTGCTAATTTCCATGCCAAATTATGAGCGTCTTGTACACCCGTATTGGCTCCGTAACCTCCAGTCGGCGGCATGAGGTGAACAGCATCTCCAATTAAAAAGACGCGATCCTGTTGAAATTGCTCAGCGATTCTTTCCGCTGCTTCCCAGGGCAGCACACTTAATATCTTGACTTGGAGATCCGGTAAATCAATCGCCTTTTGTATGACTTCCCGGCATCTTTCTTCTGAAAAATGAGCAGCAGTCTCACCGCCTTCAAAATCATAAGAAACGTGATAGCACCAACGGTCACGATTATTAATTGCAAGCAACACGCCTTCCGCCCCAGTACGTGTGATGTTGCATGCACTGAATTCACGTCCTTTTACAAAATGTTCGAGATCGGCTTCAAAATAAATATTAATGATATGACCGTGCGAATTCATTTCAGTCATCTTAATGTTCAGCATTTGACGAACCGGGCTTTTTGCACCGTCAGCAGCAATCATATAGTCTGCCACGATGGTTTCTTCAACACCCGTTGTACGATTGAGAACGGTCGCCCTGACATGGTCTTCATTTTGTTCAAAAGCAGTCAATTCTGTATGAAAACGCAGATCCCCTTCACGTTCGCGGGCTGCCTCAAGCAAAATGGGCTCGACCACATTCTGTGTAGCACGAACGCTGGAAGCAGGGCTTATCTCTTTAAGTGTAGCAAAATACGATTTCACCGACTCTGGCAGTATTTTGGGGATATTCATTTTTTCCGGATCAAGCTCTGCCTCTCTTAATGTATGCGCCGTGTACCACCCTTTGCCTTTAGCCAATTGCGCACCGGTCTCTTCAATTGCTTCATCCAACCCCAGTTCTCGATATAACTCCATTGTCCGAAAGTTTAAGCCCCGCGCCCTTGGATGAATGTTCGTTTTCTGATGACGTTCAATGAGTACATAGGGTACGCTATGCCGCGACAAGAATAACGCTGCAGAAAGGCCGGCCAATCCTCCTCCGACAATCAATACAGGAACATTAGTGATTTTTTTAGACATCATATCCAATCAATCCTTTCTGTCTTATTCGCTCCAAATGTTTTGACTAAACCATGTGCTCCTACCACCAGCAAATCTTTGCCCACACCCTTAACAGTGTTACATTGCGTTTTACTATAACGGTGTTAAGGAATGGTGTCAATAGATTATGCGAAAATTGTGTAACACTGTTAAACACACTTGTTATGTCCTATAATAAAAAAAAGAGAGGTGCGAATATGGAAGATAGTTTTAAACCAAGCGAAAGGCAACAGCAAATCGTCGAAGCGGCGCTTGAATTAATGGCGGAAAAAGGATATGACGAATTATCTATACGTGATATTGGCAAAAAGCTTGGTGTAAAAGCCCCGGCCATTTACTGGCATTTCAAAAACAAAGCCATGATTGTGGACTACATGGCCGAGCATATCTTACACAAAAAGATGGGCAATTTCGTTCCAAGGGAAAGTGAGCAGTCCTGGCAAGATTGGCTGATTGAGCATATCTCATTGTTTCGTAAGGCTATGCTTTCTTATCCTGATGGCGGCCGAGTGATAGCCCGCGCGCATCCTTTTCCCAATGGAACTTTAGCGAAGTTTTTGGAAGATTCTTTTGCCTCCCTTCGCAGTGCAGGAATGGATATACGGACAGCCAGAAGTGTTATGCTTACCGTTATTCGTTATACCTTTGGCTGTGTGATTGAGGAACAGGCAGACGAGCAAAACTGGGAAACGCTGCCCGAGCGTACAATAAACAACGGTGAAATAACAAACATTATGGAAGCTATTAATATCGGCGGTACAGATGAAGAAAATTTCCTGACAGGGCTTAGATTAATTGTTACAGGTGGAACTGAAGCGATGGCATCAAACAAATCATTTTGAAACGGGGGCAAGATCATTGTACAGGAGTCATCTTTTTTCGTCTCCATTGATATCTGTAATGGTTGTAGTAGCGGATTAGGTAGCTGTAGTATCCTGAACGCAAGACGTTGAGCAGTGTGTGGTGTCATATTTGTTGATGATTTTTTCATAATTGACGAGAAATATTTTCGCAATTAATGAGAAAATGAATAAATATACGAAAACTTGCGTGCGAAGATTATCAAAAACCCGCCGTTAGGCGGCCTTCCTTAATCAATTCAGCTTTATTAAGCGTTCAACAAATTCAATTTCCTCATAGGGGATCCACAATGGACCATCATCAGTACGCACTTTTGTCCGATTCGGATCCCCTGATAATTGGGACTTACCTTCGATTACTTCTCCTGTCTGTAATTTAATTCTAACTTTTTGAGCATAGGCAGCGGCAATTCTTAATTCTTCTATCAACTTTGGTTTTTTGTAAAACCGTACCATTACCCATTGAATGAACGGAACAGAAGGATAACTGATATTAAGCACTTGAATATCTTGAACTTATTGCCTATTTATAATCCCAAATCTAAGGAGTTAAATAACGACCTCGATATTATTATCAATGAGCAGTCGAATGAGCATTTGCAATAATCACTGCTTGAGTCCAATATCCAGTTAACCATCAAGACAATAAAAACATCAGACTACGTTGTATTAGGGGTCCCGCCAACAATTTAACGAAAATATACGCTAAGCCCTGAATTGCATCCGGTTTAGCGGACTACTGTCGACCTGAAACCAAACCACTAATTTCTTCCGATGCCAAAACAACGCGAGGGCTTCCATATTTGCGAAATAGCGCCCGAGATGACTTGGTCCATAATCGATGTATGTAGGTGAATAAATATGCAAGTCCAGGTTTGCGGTAATTCTCACTAATACTGAAAATGGTCTCTTATCCGGTGTTTACTAAGGGAACTCTTCTCATTAAATATGAAAATACGCCTTGATGCATCAACATTTTTCCGTTGATTTTTCTCACCAATTATGACAACACACAAGCAGTTCGCATAAATAACAATAACGCGTCGTACGCTGATGCTAAGTACCAGTATACAAAAAGGCCCCCGCAGCCAACACTTTTTTCTAAGTGTCCAGTCTATGGGGACCAGTTTAATCCTGTTGTCTTCTTTTCTTTTAGACTTACATTCGGTGGATCTTATAACAAATTTAACGCTCCTCCATATGCTGTGCAAATTCGTCCAGAAGCGCACGTACTTCATCTGTAGACGCCGTGCTCATCAATTGATTTCTTAGTTCGCTTGCCCCTCTAAACCCTTTGACATAAATCTTGAAAAAGCGATGAAGAGCTTTGAATGAACGTGGCTCCTGTACTGAATATTGATCATGGAGATCCAGATGCAGCCGCAGCAGATCAAGCAATTCCTCACTGCTATGATCCTTCGGCTCCTTCTCAAAGGCAAACGGATTATGAAAAATACCACGTCCAATCATAATGCCGTCCACTCCATATTGTTCAGCGAGCTGGAGGCCGGTCTGACGGTCAGGAATATCCCCGTTAATGGTTAGAAGTGTGTCTGGTGCCACCTCATCACGAAGTTTCTTAATCTCCGGAATCAGTTCCCAATGAGCGTCTACTTTGCTCATCTCATCTCTTGTCCGCAGATGAATGGACAGGTTCACAATGTCTTGTTTCAGAATATGGGTTAACCAGTCACGCCATTCGTCTACGCTACTAAAACCGAGCCTTGTTTTTACACTGACGGGCAGTCCCCCGGCTTTGGCGGCCTGGATTATATCCGCTGCAATGTCGGGACGGCAGATCAGCCCGCTTCCCTTCCCGTTCTCTGCTACATTCGCTACAGGACAACCCATATTAATATCGATGCCTTTAAACCCTTCTTTCGCCATGCCGATACTCATTTGACGAAAGTATTCCGGCTTATCTCCCCAGATATGGGCTACCATGGGCTGTTCATCCTCTGTAAAAGCCAAACGTCCGCGCACACTGTGGTTCCCCTCTGGGTGACAATAGCTCTCTGTATTCGCAAACTCCGTAAAAAACACATCCGGTCTGGCTGCTTCACTTACGACATGGCGAAACACAACATCCGTCACATCTTCCATGGGCGCCAGTACAAAAAATGGTCGTGGCAAATCAAGCCAAAAATTGTCTTTCATATTCAATACTCCTCTATAAATATCAGGACAAATCTTTGTCCCGAAATAGTAAGTCCAACCTGTTCTTGATCTTGTTCATGCTCTTGCTTTTTCTTCACTTATAGCATATTTAAGCAATGTATATCAAACAGCAGTATATGTTAATCGTAGACACTTTAATGAATATATCATATTCCAGAGAGGTGCATACTCCCAATAAAAAAAGAGGGGCGTAGCCCCTCCTTGCTATTATTTATTTTATCGCCATATGCATTGCCGCGACACCGCCACTATAGCTTTTTACATCTACTTTGGAAAATCCCGCTTCCAAAAACATTTGTTTCAGTACATTTTTATTGGGGAAATGACGGGCTGATTCTTGTAACCATGAGTATTCATCATAACTTTTGGCAATAAACTTTCCAAGCAAGGGCATGATATAGCGAACATAAAAGAGGGAAGCTTGTCTATAACCGATTACTGTGGGTTGGGATGTTTCTAAACAAACGACTTGTCCGCCTGGTTTAGTTACTCGATACATCTCCCGCAACACGGTTGAATAATCGGGTACATTTCTTAAACCAAAACCAATGGTTACATAATCAAATGAATCATCTTCAAAAGGAAGCTCCATGGCATTTCCCTGGATAAGGGTAAGCTGCTTTAAAGCTTGTTGCTCTTGCTTATCTTGGGCTATTTTGAGCATGTTTTGGCTAAAATCTAATCCAATGACTTCTCCATGCGTTCCAACAGCATTTGCTAAAGCAATCGCCCAATCCCCGGTTCCAGTGCACACATCAAGAGCTTTACTACCTTCTTTAACATCCATCCGTTTCATAACATCATGGCGCCATGCGATATGTCTCCTAAAAGTGATGACCGAGTTCATCGAGTCGTATTGATCCGATATCTTTTCAAATACCTGATGAACTCTTTCCGACTTTGTTTGTTCAGACATGAAATTCCCTCTCTTCCACAAGTGCAATATGATTCTTTCAACAAAAATTATTTATGCTCATCACGCACTGCGCCGCAGTTCATAAAAACATTGCACAATCGGATGCTTTAGCTTCATCCTATCTGCCATGTTTAAAATCCGCTTTTTGCCAACTCGTCTGTCTACCAAAGCTAGAATATTCAATAAGATATCATCGCTCTCTATGCTTTCTTCTATAGAAGTAGATAAGAACTTATTCGCTGTAGCGACAAAATTGGATTTACTTAATGCAGCCTGTGCTGACAAAAGCTCCTTGGCGAGTACGGATACTTTTCTATTTCTTGCAATTACGTTTAGACGATCCTCTGGAACGGTCCCTTTGGTTTCCTTTCTGACGGCTTCCAATTCATCATCGCTGATCGGAATTTGGATATTGGGATCATTCTTAATTTCCAGCTCCGTCTGATACCACCTTATGGAGCTGGTTTTATCACTCATATTGAGTACGTTCTTTTTATCTACCGAAATATAACAAAGCCCTGCTTTATCAGGTAAATAACGATAACCGGTGGCGCGATATTCAACTCTTCCAGCTAATGCAGGACTGAGAAAACTCTCCAGCTGTTGCTTCAATTTGCTCCAGGACATGGTTCCTCCTATATTTTCAAACCCTGAGGGGCGCGGTATCAATCTGCACATCTTATTCAGTGTCAACAACTCATGACTGAAGTCGCGAGCTTGTAACTGCCCGGAAGTGAGAGCGGCGGGTTAGGCCTCCTTCCTTAACATGGCGTTACGATAGGCAGGTTGACTGCTGCCTGGCTGTACAGGTATACCTACACAGCCACTTCAGCGATGTACTTCATTCCAATGCGCTGAAGATTCATGGCTCCAATTCGATCATCATTAGAGCCGTAGCCGCACTCTCTGCAACAGAAGTGGTGCTTTTTCCTGTCGCGGTTCGCTTTGTTTGTACGCAGGCACTTCGGGCACTTCTGAGACGTGTACTCCGGATTCGCTGCGATCACCTTGGCGCCTGAACGAATCCCTTTGTACTCGATCATCTGACGAAGTTGGTAAAACGACCATGACACGCTCTCGTATCGATCCCGGATGCGAATACGTTCTGTCACATGGCGAATGCCCGTTAAATCTTCCACAACGAATAAGGTATTCGCTCCGTACCGGTCAACGAGTGCCTTCGATATCCGATGGTTGACATCGGTCATATAACGGTTTTCTCGCTGTCCGATACGCTTGATCGCTCTGCGGGCGGAAGCTGTTCCAACCTGTTGCAGCCGCTTGCGAAGCCGCTTGTACTTTGAACGCTGGTTCTTGACCCTTCTGCCGTGGAAGAATGCGGTTGTTCCCCGCGAATCATAGCTGACGGCGATAAAGTTGATCCCCATATCTACACCGACGATTCTTTCGATGTCATGCACGGACGATTCGTCCACAGGTTGGGTCACGGGGATATGCAGGAAGAACTTTCCGCGCTTATGCACCAGTTTGGCTGTACCGAATGTCCATGTTCCATCCAAATAATGTTCCATGCCTTTGCTTTCAAAGGGGACCTTGATCCTCCCGGATAAGGTATTGACTGAAAACATTGGGTTTCGCATGGAGTAATCGCGGTTCCAGACCAAATCGAGTTCCGGCTTCTTGAATCGTACAAGAGTCCAGGGATGCCCATTTCCTTGAATGGACTTATAGCGGGCAATGACCGTCTTCATCACCGATTGCGCCATTTGAGAGCGAAGCCCGAAATCGGCACGAAGCTTGCGATACGTCAAGAGATGCAGCTTCTGTTGGTGGAGCACCTTCTCATCAAAGACGAGCTTCGATACAAATTGGCTGGCCATCCGATAGGCATGGAGTGTCTGGAACAACAACTCTTTCTGCTCTGATGAAGGTAAAATTTTGATTTTGGCGGTAACCGTTAGCTTCAACAGATCTCACCCATCCTTTCCGTGAGGATCGAAGTAGGAACAGGAACGTAACGTTTATATTTACCATTATACCAAACATTTGTTCTAGTCCAAAGTAGTTGTTTGTTTTTTGAGAAAGAAGGAGCATTTGCGATGATTCTAAGGAGGAAAAAAACGCAATTCCTCTCATGACTGAAGTCACGAGTGTCCTTACGCAAAGCATGAATAAACCCCTGCCAAAAAACAACCCATAACATGTCCCACATATTGAATGGAATATCTGCTTCTTAGGTTCGTTTAGACAGCTCATCAAGGCTTCCTTGTCTGCCGTTCCTCTTATGTCTGCACCGTATTTTTCCAAATAATGCAACAACAAAGACCATAAATCGTATACAATGATAGTATATTAGAACCAGAAAGTACCGTACGAAAAGGAGTACTAAGGATGGAAGATTATTTACCTTATAAATCAAAATATTCCAAGTTCTCGACCGTGTCATTTTAACACTCGCCTTCACATTATATCCCGTCGGTCTCTTGATGACATTATTCCGTGTACTTACGACTCATGTTCATCACTCTCGCAAGGGAAGAAATCATCGACTGATTGGATGGCTTTGGGTTTATACTTATATTTTAATCATGGGATTATTTATTTTAGCTTTTGACCTCAACAACCCTGAGGATGTTCAACTTTTCTGGGATTCTGCCTGGCTATATGGAGTAATACTTCTAATTCCGGCTATCGCTTTTTTCATATTGGGCAGCCGGGCAGATCGCAAATTCAGCTTATTATTGCACCAGTATTACCACCTTGTTATAAACAGAAGAATCAAAGAGATTGATCATATCGCCGTAGCGACGAAACAATCTCCCAATCACGTCATTCGAGACTTGGATTTTATGATCACAGAACACATGCTGCCCTTCGGCCGAATCCAAAATGGCATCCTCGACCTTGAGACTGAAGAGTATCATGAAGCCTATGATGATGATTATGATGAAGAATATGTAGACGAATATGGTGATGAGGAGTACGAAGACGAAGAATATGAATATGTTGATGAGGAATATGTAGATGAATACGATGAAAGCGAGGATCGGCGGCCTAGATCCATGGAATGCCCGAGCTGCGGAGCCAGAATCATCGTGTATGCTAACGATGAGAAGGAATGCGACTATTGCGGTAACGTGATTAGCGCGTAAATCAAGATACCAGGCAGTATTTTCTAAGCTCCCTTTTAAGAAATGGAGACGAAGTACTAAATACGAAAAACAGACTGCCGCGGCAGTCTGTTTTTGGTTACTAATTTCACTTATGAAAATCATTCCACGTGATATGCAGCCAAATTGCGGATCAAAGGTTTCTCCACACTGGAAAGGATTCTGACACGCAATTGATCGGTTTCGACGGTGTCGAACTGGTCGATTTTTTTATGCCCAATCGCACTTCCACGTACAAGCTCTTTCCATTCGCCTTGGCTGTATGCTTCAAGCGCGTATTCACGCACACGCTCCCCATGGGTTATGTCCTCCATGATGATTACGTGATTTACTGGCTGGCTATGCTCCAGCTTCAGAAGCAGCTCGCTTCCTTCTCCACTCGTTTGGCCAACCGGCTGCCCGAATCTGCGGCGGATTTCATCTCCGAATTCGATGACACGCTTCACATCCACTTCAGGCAGCAGCCCGCGGTTGTCCGGGGATATATTTAAGAGCAGCGTAGCGCCATGGCCGACCGAGCGGTAATAAATATCCAGTACTTCCTCCAGGCTTCTTACGCTTGCTTCATCGTCAGGATGCCAGAACCAGTGAAGCTTACGGATCGGAACATCGCATTCAGCCGGTACCCAGCCCGGGGTTCCTTCCATCCAGGTCATCATATCGCTGGTGAACATACTCTCCTTCGCCGTGGTGGCCGTATTCCAGCACGGATAAGGGGCGACGCCGTCTTCATTCCCTACCCAGCGGATGGTCGGGCGTCCCATATTAAAGACCATTGCATCCGGCTGGTATTGATCCACCAGACCGATGATTCTGTTCCAATCGTATTCCCTGCCTTGGGAACCGGCTCCGTCGAACCATACTTCAACCAACGGTCCATACCCGGTCAGAAGCTCCGTTAATTGCTCCGCATAAAAATCGTCATAAGCCTCTTTATCGGGATAGCAAGGTTCATGCCGATCCCAGGGGGACAGATATAATCCGAACTGGAGCCCTTCCTCTCTGCAGGCATCGGCAACTTCACGGACGACATCCCCTTTACCGTCCCTCCACGGGCTGGACTTCACGGAGTAATCGGTCGTTTTCGTTGGCCACAGACAGAATCCGTCATGATGCTTTGCGGTCAATACCAGATATTTGAAGCCCGCGCGTTTTGCGGTTCTAGCCCACTGCCGGGCATCAAGCTGCTCCGGATTGAAGAGCTCCGGCGAATCCGTTCCGTCTCCCCACTCCTGATCGCAAAACGTATTCATACCGAAATGGCAAAACATGCCCATCTCCATATCCTGCCATGCCAGCTGCTGTGGAGATGGCTTTGCAAGTTCATTCATTGAATCATACACCTGCTTTCTATGAAGGTTAAATCATCATCCCTGCACAAGGAATTTCCGTGTGCAGGGAACAAATCTTGCATTATTTTCTCGCATCTAATGCCTTTTGATAGATCTCCAGGTACTGGCTAAGCTGCATTCCTTCCAGCCCTTGCACATAAGAGTCCCATTCTTTATTAATATCTTTAGAGCCTGTAATAAACTGCGCCATATTGGATTTTACGTAGTCGACAAGCGTTGTCTTGATCTGCGCAACGAGCTCGGCATCTTCAAGCGCTATGAACAGTCCTGTTGGATATTGCTCCTTGGATTGGTACGGTTCATATTCCTTGGAAACCTGATTCAGACGGGTACCGTATCCGTCGGGAGCGAGCGGATCCTGAGGAGATGTCCAGGATGCTCGATAAGCATAAGTTCTGAGCGATGGACCGATCTGTTCCCAACCGTCATTATGCGTCGGCTTTTTCTCGGGGTCAGGAATAGCTGTATATTTAGCCTGCTTCCCATCGATATCCTTTTCACCGGACTCCGCTTTCCGCCACCTTTCGCCCTCAGGACCATATTCCTGCAACAGGATCGCTTCTTCCGTATACAGATAATCCGCTAACCGGATGGCGGCAATCTGCTGCTCGCTCGTCGCTTTATTCGTAATCGCAAATTGTGAGACAGCGATTCCCGCAAAATTCAGCGTCTGCTGCACACCATTCGGGCCTTTTAGCGGAGGCAGGGCAACATAATCTTTATGACGCGGCGCCTTATCATCCATGCTGTAAGCATAACTAATTAATGCAGTTGAAAGCGTACCCATAATATTGTCCGGTTCGCGGTTGGCCATTTGTTGAATCGCATCCGCATTCTGGGTAAAGGCTGCGGGATCAATTAATCCCTCTTTGTACAATTGATTCAGATAAAGGAGGCCTTGCTTCCACTCTTCTTTGTTTGCCGTAAAATCAACTTTGCCATCAATGACGCGGAGGAACGTACCCGAACCCTTGTCGACGTAATCATCAAGGATAAACGAGTTCATCAGGAAGGCGGAGACGTTGCCTGCCCACATTTCATCCGAGCCTGTCAGCGGGAGTTCATCTTGTTTGCCGTTGCCGTTCGGATCCTTCTCTTTGAACGCTTTCAGCACAGTATAAAATTCGTCAGTTGTCGTTGGAACAGGCAGTCCCACTTTATCGAGCCATTTTTTATTGATCCACATTTTGAGCGCATTGTCACAATGGTAGCATTCATTGACCTGCGGCAATGCATAGATGTTGCCGTCCGGAGTCGTGATGGAGGCTTTCATGTAAGGGATATCCTCCATCGCTTTCTTGATATTGGGTGCATATTGGTCTATCAAATCATTCAGAGGGATAAACACGCCCTGCGACCCATACTTCATCTGCTCCTCCTTGGTCAAATTCCCATGGAGAATGACTTCAGGATAATCGCCGCCGGCCAGCATGAGCTGCTTACGGTCGTTCAAAGCATTTTCCGGTACAAGGTCCCAAGCGATTTTGATGTTCGTCTTATCTTCAAGGTATTTGGTATATAAATTGGTATCCATGTTTTCGATTGACGCGTATTGCGGTGCGAACATTTTAATGGTCATCGGCTCCTTCACGATCGGATAGGAACCGACAGGCGTAAACAAATCTTCATCTGCCGTTTTGCCGTTTGCCTGATCGCCGGAATCGGCCGATTTGGTGCCGCTGCAGGCGCTAAGCAGCAGCATGCAAGCCATCAGGCAGCTGATGAAGCCTAGCCAGGTTTTCTTTTTCATGCTCTTTTCCATTGAATATTCCCCCCACTTATCATCAGTATTTCGGGCGCTTGGCCCCTTTCCTGTGCCGCCACGAGCTTTTGCCGTATCTGAATAATGTACAGCCTCACCTCCTTGATGCCATTATCGCTCTGTCATGATCAGCCCTTTAGCGAGCCGATCATGACGCCTTTGACAAAATGTTTCTGGACGAAAGGATATATGATAAGCACAGGCAAACTCGCAACAACGATCAAGGAGTATTTCAGCAAATCCTTGAGCCCCTGCTGCGCCTGCATCTGGCTCACATCCGCCATCATGGAAGCATCGACTGAATTCAGAATTAGAATGTTTCTGAGAATGATTTGAAGCGGGAACAAGTCAGGACTCCTTAAGAAGATCAGTGCATCAAAATAAGCATTCCAATGCCCGACTGCATACATCAATGTCATGACCGCAATAATGGGTTTGGACAGCGGCAGGACAATGCTGAAAATGAACCGGATGTCACTGCATCCGTCCAGCTCCGCGGCTTCCGCCAATTCATCGGGAATCGTGGTTTGGAAAAACGTCCTTGCGACGATAACCTGGAATACCCCAAGCGCCCCCGGCAATATCATGGCCCAGCGCGTATCCAGCAGATGGAGATTTTTGACGACGAGATAATAAGGAATCAGTCCTCCTTCAAACATCATCGTGATCACCAGCAGAACCATGAAGAAATTACGGCCGTAAAGCGTCTTCTTCGCCAGCGGATAAGCTAGCATAATCGTTAGTGTTACATTAATGATCGTGCCGACGACGGTGTAAAAGAGGGAGTTCAGATAGCCGACGCCGATTTGCGGATTATTGAACACCGCCTTGTAGCCGTCCAGCGTAAAATCTACGGGAAACAGCCAAACTTTGCCCGTTACGACTGCTTGAGGCGAACTGAAGGACGAGCTTACAATGTAGATCAGTGGTACAGCTACAGCAATAAGAACCAATGACAAGAACAGATAGATCAAGAACATGAAGAGGCGATCGCCTTTCGATTCACGTATAGCCGTTTTATTGAACATAAAGTCTCCTCTCTTTCCGGAGTTGGTTTTGTTTTTTCGAAAAGCGGGATATCCCTACCACAAGCTGCTGTTAGACAGCTTTCTGGCGATGTAATTGACGGACACCAGCAGTATAAGGTTAATGACCGAGTTGAAGAGACCGATTGCCGTCGAGAAACTGAAGCTGGATCCCAGCAAACCAACCTTGTACACATAAGTGGATATGACTTCTGACGTGCTTAAGTTAAGCGGATTTTGCATCAGGTATATTTTTTCAAAGCCTAGTTTCATGATGTTGCCTAGATTGAGAATGAGCAGAATGACCGATACGGGAATGAGGCTCGGGATATCGATGTTTAGAATCTTTTGGATGCGGGACGCGCCATCCACTTTGGCTGATTCGTACAGCTCCGGGTTGACGCCGGACAGCGCTGCAATGTAAATAATCGCTCCGTATCCTGTAAACTGCCAGACATCCGACCAGACGTAAATGGACTTAAAAAGACCCGGAATACCCATAAAATTCGTATTACTCATACCAAGCATCTCAAAAAATTTGCTGATCATCCCAACGTTTGGCGTCAGATTGACGACAATGATCGAAACCATGATGACTGTAGAAATAAAATATGGGGCATAAGATACCATCTGCACCGTCTTTTTGAATAGACCGTTGCGAATTTCGTTCAGCGCCAGTGCCAATAGGATGGGTGCTGGAAAGCCTACGATCAATCCATAGAAACTGATGCCAAGCGTGTTTTTAATGTAGAGCCAGAAGTTCGGCGAATCGAAGAACTGGTGGAAATATTTCAGTCCGACCCAGTCGCTTCCCCAGATTCCCTTGATGACGTTATAATTTTTGAATGCGATTACAATGCCGGCCATCGGTACGTATTTAAAAATGATCAAATAAAGAACGGGCAGCAGCAGAACGAGATACAGCTGCCAATGACGCTTAATTTGTTTTCTTCTTGACCTTCCTCTTCCCCCTTCTGGCAGCGCTTTCAACTGTAGGGGATGTTTCTGGTCCAGGCTTGGTTCGGTTTGAAGCCTAGAGTTCAGTCTCGTCATGCTGGTTAACTCCTTTCGTCCATTCCTACTTTCAGGTCCTTGCGATGTAAACCGAGTGTATACAACAATGTCATCCGGCAACAAGAAACAAAAATAAAAACAGTTAACCGTTTTCGCCAAGGTCTCCTCGTAAAAACGCATCAAGGTTTACTGGAGGCGAGCGGACTGCCTTAAAAACGGGTACATTTTCAATCAAAAAAGGCAGCGATGCATGATCGCCGCCTTAACCGTTTTCTACTACTGAATCATTTTCTCCACGCTGCTGTGCCTTCCGGTTATTCCGGTATTCGCCCGGGGTAACTCCAGCCGTCCTCTTGAAAACGCGGGTAAACGAAATGGCGTGGGCGTATCCGACCCGCTCTGCAATCTCCTGCACGGAATAGTCCGTTTCCGTCAGCAGCCGCTTCGCTTCCTTCATTCGAATATCGATCAGGAAATCAACGAATCTTTGTCCGGTGTTTTCCTTAAACAATTTACTTACATATTTGGCGCTGAGCTGATACTGTTCCCCCAGCATTTCAAGGGAAAGATCCGGATTGGCATAATCGCACTCGATTAGGCTGCATATGTTTCTGATCATATTGGAGTATTGGTTTCCATCCTGAATCTGTTTCATCTGTTCATAATGATCCGTCAGCACTTGTTTGATTTCCTGTCTCAGCTGCTCCAAGGAGTAAGAATTGTCTACCTTTACTGTCAGCTTCGGCAATCCCTCCTGTATCCACTTGTTGTAAATTTCCTTGCCCAGTCCCGACATTTCGCGGCCGATATAATAAATAAGGTAATTCATCAGGCTGAATATTTCATCATTGGTCAGGAAGCTGTTCTTCAGCTGTTCAAACCATTGATCGTAATCGTCGCTCCAATGCTCTTTCAGCATTCTGAAGGACTGGATGATCGAGCGGATTTCTCCCAAATGCGTATAAACCTCGACGATGCCATGGCTCGAAATATCCTCGCTGCGAATCAGCCGGTTTTCACCGAGCACGATTTTATACTTTAAGGCTTGCATCGCATCTTTATAAGAGTGCGGAATATCTCCAATTTGATCTGTGCATCTGCCTATGCCAATCGTAATCGTAAATTTCAAGTTTTGGTGCGTCCATGCAAGGATTTGTTCTGCAACCGGGACCAGTACGGCCTCCTCGAACTTGTCCTGATCCCGTTCTTCAAACAGCATAATGGACAGATTGGAAGGTGACGTCCATTCCGACCACAGCCGGCAGTCCTTTTTCGAAGCGATCTCGTCCACGACCGTCCGCAGGGTGAATTTAAGCAGATCTTGATCGGCTTTGGAATAGTCCCGGCAGAAATCGCCATACTTATCGATTTCAAGGATGAGGATACGATATCGATCCAGCGGCAGCGGCAAATTCAGCCGAACCGCTTCAGATTTCCATTCGGAAATAGACAGACGAGAGTCCCCCTCGATCAGCTGACGGAACATATACCGGGTCCTGACATGGAGATCCTCACGGTATTTCTCCTGATATTCCTTGGATTGTTCCAGTATGTTGTCAAAGGCGGATTCGATAAAAGCAAATTCATCCAGCTTCCCCTTCCCCCGACCTCCGCTCACCACCGGAAGCGAATAGCTGCTGAATCGGGCGGCGATTGCCTCAATGGGCTTGGAGTTGCGCCTGGAAACATAAATCATCCATAGGAAGCCGATGGCAATCATGCCAAGACCGATGATAAACCAAAGGTTATACAAATAAGAGATAGCGCTTACAAAACTGTTGTTCAACAAACCGCTGCCATATTTCCAATTCGTATAGCTTGATACATACTGGGAATTGACTTGGGATGGCGGACGATCCATCGAGGTGCCGAACAGATGATTTCCGGAAGCATCCTCAACCTGAATGAAGCTCATCTTGGAATCCAGCATCTCTTGGGTAAGCTTGTTCAAAGATTCCGCGCTCACATTGACGACGATCATGCCAAAATCGTTTTTCATATAAGGCGATCCTCTGACCAGGCTGACCACCTGTTTGCCGCCTTTCATTGTAAATTGTTCAAAATTTCTAGCGCCTGTCCATTTCGGCGTTTTCGATACTTGATATTGCTCGATAAATTCATGGTCCGGATATGTACTTATGTATCCATTCGTGGCATCGCTGAGCACATAGCCGTCCGAATTCCTCACCAGATAAATCGAATCAATCAAGGGATAATAATTAATAATCTCCTTGAGCTTCTTAACAGCTTGGATATTGATATATGGATCGCTCACGGCAGAAGATTCAAAAAAATCGTTCAAAGCCTTGCTATTGATGCTCTCAAGAACGATCATATTGTCGATCACCTTCAGAGAGGTGTCCACCATACGCATCGCTTGCAAGGAAAGCGATTTATTGGCGTTAAGGGCCTCCCGGCGACTCTGTTCGCTGAACAGCTGAAAGAAAACAAAAAATATAAAGGTAATCACAATAACAAAAATGGGCATATAGGAGAGCAATAGACGCTTGTACCAGGATCTCTGCATGATCAACCCTCCCACCGTTTTTTCATGAATTTTTAATTATTATAACTTAAAAAGCACCTCTTAGGTTATAGTTCTCCATAGCCATTTGCTCAATGAGGCTAGACCGCAAACTCCGTACAACCATAGACAACGAATGAAAATATTAAAACCAAGGGATACAAATCCCTTGGCCCACTGACTAACTTCTGTTTATAATTCGAAAAATCTACCAAGCGATTAGCTGGCGTTCACGAAAGTAGCCTCCATTAGGACCATCTTCGCCAAGTAGCGCCAACCAAACAGCCGTATCTGCCCCTTCCTCGATTGTTTGGGATACATCTGCTCCTCCCATATCCGTTTGCACCCTGCCCAGATAACTTTGATCCCCATATCAGCCACATCTTGTGCAACCAAGGTCAAGGCCCCTAATCATAACTTATAAACAAAAAAAGAAGCGGGACAATGCCCGCTCCGTTGCTGTAAATCCTAGTATGCTGAATTGAATATTTTATAGCAGCGGGTTCTCGTGTTTCGCTTTCAGAATCGACCAGCGCCGCTCCACTTCTTTTTCAAATTGGCCAAGCATTTCTTTGTTTTCTTCCTTGAGCAGATGTCTTGATTTGCCCATATATTTCAGCCAGTCGCTGAGCGGCACCTGTTTTTTCTTCGCTTCAGGATCGTACGTAATATTCGTTTCTCCCTGCTCTACTTCATACAGTGGGAAGAAGTTTGAATTCACGGCCGCGCGGACGATGTTCTCCCCATCCTTGTCGCTCGATTTCCAGTTCAGCGGGCATGTGATCAGCAGCTTGCCGTAGACGGTACCTACATTCTGGGCGTACCACTGCGCTTTTGCCGCCTTTTTCACAAGATCCTGCGGAAATGCTTCCGTCCCTGTGAATACATACGGAATATGTGCCGCCGCCATCATTTGTACCGTATCTTTGTGATGGAACGCTTTGCCCTGCTGCTGTTTGCCGACACCCGACGTACTGGTCATATGCCCTAATGGCGTAGAGTACGAAAGCTGTGCACCGGTGTTCATATAGCCTTCATTATCATATTCCAGAATGATCAGGTTATGGCCCCGCAGCGCCGTCCCGATGGCCGAACCCATCCCGATGTCCATGCCGCCGTCGCCAGTCACCATCACAAAAGTGAAATCCTCAGGAACTTCGATTTCCCCGCGGCGTTTCTTCTCAAGGAACGCTTCTACCGTGCCGGATAAAGTAGCCGGTCCGTTCTGGAACAAATTATGAATGAAGCTCTGCTTATGCGAGTTATACGGATAACCCGTTGTGGTGATATAAGCGCAGCCGGTATGGAATAAAGTAACGACATTGCCTTCAATCCCTTTGAAAAAGAGCTCCAGCGCCGGGAAAATACCGCAGCCCGGGCAAGCTCCGTGGCCGGAAGCAAACCGTTTCGGTTTCGCGGCAAGCGCCCGCATCGGCGGCACTTTAACGGATAGTTTACTTGTCTCTTCATCCACCTTTACGGTGATCAGGCCAGATTTAAAGGTGTCTCCATTCATCGGGGCAATGACCGGCTGCAACCTTTGCTCCTCATCTCCCGGTGTTTGGCCGTAATAATCAAACGGCACTTTGGCATAACCGAGGTCCATGGCCTCGATCGTCAAGGCAAAAAAAGCTTCCGCGTCATCCGCGTAATAGTCTTTCCCGCCAAGTCCAAATATGCGGGACAGCACAATAGGCTGCGGACCACGGATTTCCTGCAGGGCCGCTTTGACCTCATGGGTCAGATTAGCTCCGTGTGCACCGTAAGAATCAGCACGTTCGCCAACCAGCAGTGCTTTGACACCTGTCAACGCCTCGCGGATTTCTCTTGCCGGGAACGGCCGGAGAATATTCGGACTGATTACGCCCGCTTTAATTCCTCTCGCCCGCAGCCGATCCACGACGTCTTTGGAGGATTCGGCCGCCGAATTGAGCAGGAATAAAGCCACCTCCGCGTCTTCCATGCGATACAGATCAAGCGGCGAATAGGATCTTCCGGATAAAGCTGCGTATTCCTCTGCCACTTCCTCGAACACCTCGCCCGCACGGTACATGGCGTTTGACTGTTGGAAGTGGTTATTCATCAAATCGTCGCCGTTCATATAAGCCCCAACAACGATCGGGTTGTTCTCGTCCAGCACATGTGGATATTCAGGCGCCTTTTCCCCTACAAACTCCTGAACGGTTTCGCGGTTCGTAAATATTTGTACCCGGCGTTTCTGGTGCGATGTGAAAAATCCGTCATAAGCTACAATGACCGGCAGGCGTACGTCTTCATGTTCAGCGATTCGCAGCGCCATGATATTCATGTCATAAACTGCCTGCGGTGAACGGGCGGTCAAAATCACCCAGCCGGTATTCAGACCGTAGTAAAGATCCGAATGGTCACCACGAATATCCAGCGGTCCGCTGACTGCACGCGTCACCAGATTCATGACCATCGGGAAACGTGTGCCCGCCTGCACAGGAAGCTGTTCGATCATATACAGGAAACCATTCGCGCTGGTAGCATTGAATACCCGTGCTCCGGCTGCGGCTGCACCGTAGCAAATCCCCGCCGATCCATGTTCGCCGTCAGCTGGAATCAGCTTGATGTCATGTTCGCCGCGTGTACGCATCATGTCAAGATATTGGGCGATTTCCGTAGATGGTGTAATCGGAAAATAACCCATAATGTGATAGTTAATCTGGGCAGCCGCCATGGCAGCCATTTCGTTGCCCGATTCGAAGACTGCCGTTTGAGCGGCCGCCAGCTTGTTCTCCGTAGTTTCTTGAATTTGCATATTCATGATCTGACTCCCTCCGCAGTTAAATAGGGAAATGATTGCGGCACACGGTGCTGCTCCGCATAATGCGGCTCTTCTAACATGGCAGCCAAAGCGGTGGTCGGGCAAGCTTCGATACACTTCAAGCAGCCTTTGCAATACTGATAATCGATGCCTTTCATAAACATCTGCATATTCCCGCGCTTATCCGGTTTCTTCTCCCACACGATGCAGAAATCCGGACATACCGTATCGCAGGCGGCACAGTGAATGCAGTCCTCTATCTTGTACTCTGGCAAATATCCCTGCCGGGAGCCGCTAAGATCCTTCAGGACACTGTTCGCCGTAACGTTCAGAATCCCGCCCAGCTCCTGCGTTTCATATCCAAGAATCGGCTGCGGTCTTGCAAAAGCGATTGGGTCTATAAGCTCTGAGCCATCTCCCAAGGAAAGGAACTGGACTTCGTTATATCCTCTGTCAAAGGTCCGCAAATTCGCTTCCACGAGGTGGGGCAGCTTTTTCTCAAATGTTGTGCGGATCACTTGCCGCATATCGTCCGGGTTTAGGAAGCTGCAAATCCGGAACAAAGCCCCCAGCATGGCCGTATTCACTTTGGTTTTTTCCTCAACGGAAATTTTCAGCGCATCAACTACGGCCAGCGTTCCCTGCGTCATTTTAAGATCAACAGCCACTTCGGACAGGTCTCGCGCCGTATTCACCAGCACCGTTCCATCAGGCTGTAATCCGCTTATGACATCGATCGTCTTATACAATGCTTCATGAAATACGCCGACGACATGCGGCTGCTCAATGGGACTGTGATCGCGGATTTCCACCTCGGAATCGCAGAACCTTACGAAACTCTTCACTGGCGACCCTTTTTTCTCCGAACCATAGCTGGAAAAATTCGAACCGTTAAGTCCGGAGCCGGTAACCCCGGCTTCGGCCAGCATTTTTCCGGCCAGATTGGCGCCAAACCCGCCGATGGATTCGAGACGGATCTCGAAAAATCCCAGTTCATTCACTTGAGGTAAAATCGACATGTTCTCTCCTCATTTCTTCTAAGGTCATTAATTCCAGTTTAAAAGAAGAAACGGACCGAGCTTGTGATTAAACTCACTACTTAGAAAATTGTGATTCCAATCACTATGTCGGTTGTGGGAGCGAAGTATACTGTCTTCAACAGTCCAATTGCGAGGCAATCTTATACTGACCTTACGACAAAAAATCACAAAATTGGAGGAGAAATAATGAATAACAACGCCCAAGAGACCTTAAATCATCAGCCGTCCATGTTCTGCTTTCAATGTCAGGAAGCATCCAAAGGAACAGGCTGCACCATTGTCGGAGTATGCGGCAAACCGCATGATGTGGCAAACCTGCAAGATTTACTGATTTATTTGCTGAAAGGTATCTCTTTTCTCAGTCTGGATGCCCAGCTGCCGGAGGTGCTTGAACAGCGCGTATCGCTGTTTATGATGGACTCCTTGTTTGCAACAATTACGAACGCCAACTTTGACCGCGAGGTTTTTGTGGAAAAAATCCGGGAAGCGATAGAGCTCCGCGGCGAGGTGCGCACCTATTATAACGAACAATATCCGGAGGGAACCGCCAATCTCCCTGATGCTGCCGTCTGGCAAGCGGATAACGAAGCTGCTTTTGATGAAAAGGCACGTACGGTTGGTGTCCTCTCGACCAAGAATGAAGACATCCGCTCGCTGCGTGAATTGATAACTTACGGCTTGAAGGGGATGGCTGCTTATACGTACCACGCGCTGCATCTGGAGAAGGATGATAACGAATTAAACCGTTTTATGCGCCGTGCACTTGCCGCCACGCTTGACGACAGCCTTGAAGTGCAGGATCTGGTAGCTTTGACGATGGAAACCGGGAAATACGGCGTAAACGCCATGGCGATGCTTGATGAAGCGAACACCTCTGTTTACGGAAATCCGGAAATTACGAAGGTTAATATCGGGGTAAGAAACCGACCCGGCATTCTCATCAGCGGTCATGATCTGAAGGATTTGGAGGAGCTGCTGAAGCAGACGGAAGGAACCGGCGTGGACGTGTACACGCACAGTGAAATGCTGCCTGCCCACTATTATCCGGCATTCAAGAAATATGAGCATTTTGTAGGCAATTACGGGAATGCCTGGTGGAAGCAGAATAGCGAATTCGCAGCCTTTAACGGACCGATATTAATGACGACCAACTGTATCGTTCCACCGAAAGACAGTTATAAGGACCGTATCTATACAACAGGCAACACTGGGTTTCCGGGTGTCCGCCATATTCCAGAAGGAAAAGACGGTGCTCCCAAAGACTTCTCCCTACTAATCGAGCAAGCGAAAGGATGCCCAGTTCCAACGGAACTTGAAACGGGTGAGATCATCGGTGGCTTCGCTCATGCCGCTGTGATGAACGTAGCCGATCAAGTCGTCGATGCCGTGAAATCCGGGGCGATCCGCCGCTTCTTCGTCATGGCCGGCTGCGATGGACGGATGAAATCCCGCAACTATTACACCGATTTTGCGGCTGAACTTCCAAAAGACACGGTCATTTTAACTGCAGGCTGTGCCAAATACAAATACAATAAACTGGATCTAGGCGACATCGGCGGTATTCCCCGGGTCCTGGACGCTGGTCAATGTAATGACTCTTACTCTCTAGTTGTCATTGCATTGAAGCTGAAGGAAGTATTCGGCCTTGAGGATATTAATGATTTGCCGATTTCCTATAACATTGCCTGGTATGAGCAAAAAGCGGTTATCGTGCTGCTTGCCCTACTCTATCTTGGCGTTAAAAATATTCATCTGGGCCCTACGCTCCCTGCATTCCTGTCGCCTAACGTCGCCAAAGTCCTCGTGGAAAACTTCGGTATCGGCGGCATTACCAATGTGGAAGATGACATGAACATGTTCCTTGGTGCCTAAAAAAGAATGCCCTCACCGGGGCATTCTTTTTCTTAAAATTCAGTAATTTTCATAGCGTACTGAGCCGTAGTTCATAAAAAAACTGCAAAATGGGATGCTTTAACTTCATTTTCTCGGCCATGTTTAAAATTCGCTTTTTGCCAACACGTCTGTCCACATAAGACAACTGTTCTTGTTTTTGTGTAAGATTAGAGCACATCAGCCGCGTTGAACAGATAGTATATTTCTCAATCGACTTCCCGTGAAAATGCTGCTCACTAGCAGTACGAATCCGCCAAACAGATAGGGCAAGTCAAAATGGACTTCAAATAAAATACCTGCCAGCATCGGTCCAAATATCGTACCGAGACTTGTATAAGTGTTATTCATCCCTGCAACAAATCCCTGTTCATCCCCGGCCACTCTGGACAACAGCGTATTGATCGTGGGGCGCAATATATTATTGAACGTAAAGAACAACATCGTGACTACCATGACATAGTAGAAATGGCCGGAGAATAATAAGAATACAAGGGATACTGCCGATAACAGCAACATGGCAACGATGATCCGTTTTTCTCCGAATCGTCGTGTGATCCGGTCAGTGAACAACAATTGATTCAACGTGCCGATGAGCGAACATACGGTAAGGAGTATAGCAATTTGACGCGTCGTGAATCCGTAGACTTGTACGACAAAAAGCGGGAAAATCGCTTCAAAATGCGTTAAACCAAAGGTCATGGCGAAAACAATGAGCAACAGGACAAAATAACGAGACCGAACCGAAAGCACGATTTGCCGGAATACATTCTCGCTCTTCTCCTTCACTTGACGACGCATCTGGCGAATATCCGCCGACAGCGATTCAGGCAATCCCCATAGACTGCAAACCATTGCCAGCAGCCCTACACATGCGGATACATAGAAGGGCATCTTAATGCCCCATTCCGCAAGCAATCCGCCGACACCCGGTCCAATAATAAACCCGGATGTCATCGACGCACCTAACCATGACATGGCCTTGCTGCGCTGTTCATCTGCCGTAATGTCCGCAATATACGCAATAATGGACGGGATTAAGGCTGCTGAGCCTATTCCGCCAATCAACCGCGATACGAATAATAAAGTTAGATCGCCCGCGAACGCTGCGAGCAAGTTGGAGATGGCGAACAAGATCAAACCTATGATAATCATGGGTTTACGGCCATATCGATCTGACAGATTACCTGCAAGGGGTGAGAACAGAAACTGGGTCAAGCCGAAGCAGGAGACCAAATAGCCCGCGGCCTGTCCGCTTGCCGTAAACTGCTCAAGAAGTTCCGGTATGATTGGAATGACAAGACCCATACTTAGATTAGCGAGAAACATGTTGAGCAGTAGTAATGGAAACGCTGACTTTTTTAACATTTAGGACCACCTATATCGAATGAATAAAAACCATGAATCGGAAACTGAATAACACTCCCCCTCAATCTGCATTTGTATATGTTAGCATGTGGCTATCTACAATAAAAATATGAAAAACATATAAGGTCTTAATCTTTTTGATATACATGCAAGATGCCTTGAATAATTCTTACGGCAATCGACATATCAAGTTCAGAAAATCGTTTTTTTGAAATGTGATGCTCCGGCACTAAATGGGTTCGATTTTGACTAAAGAAAACTCCCCTTCAAGCAGTCGTTTTTTTACCTGTCTGCTAAAAGGGGAGCATATCACAAGGCTCGGAGCCTTTTGATTCAATTATTCCCGAAAAGTGGACGCCTGCTAAGAGGAAGTAAAATATTGAGGGGGTGCGTCAATTTTTGATGTACCTTCATCACGATCCCATCTCCCAACTTTACGGAAGGCGAACTTTGTGAAGCCTATGGGAAGACCGTGCGAAGCGGAGGATTCCACTACCTTTAATGAAAATTTATATTAATTCCATAAATTGGGATATATTAGAAGTGGCTGGAGTTACTACTATCCGAAAGGGGATTGTGAATCTGTGGACTCTATTAAAAAAATAGTTATACCAAACAATGACGAAGATGAGATCGGTCGGTTGTTTGAAATAGTTACCAAAAAGTATCATATATCAACGCAGTCGTTAAGTTTGATAACCGGAATTGATGAAGAGCTAATTAATAAGCAGGAGTACGGGCATGACTTAGCTACATTAAAACAGTTATTGGTCATGTTATCTACCGGAATGGAACAAGTCGGGGAGGATGAACGAGTACGGGGAATAATTGAGGTCCTAAATCAGGTTTTTAATATTACTAGCCAAACTATTGCCTTGTATTCTAGAGTAGATGAAAACGATGTGGAGCAAATGTTAAACGGTAATTACGGCCAAATTTCATTTGAAAATCGCTACCGCATTGCAACTACATCAATATTTCTTCACTACCTGTTTAAAAGAACCTCGTTACGCTAATTAAATGGCCCCCAATTTACAGGAGGCCATTTATATTAAAGATTAATTCTCCAAGTAATCGTATTAGGAACAGTTTTAGCTACAGGAGTAAGTCCGAAGTATGCTGTACCACCCAAATGTGCGTTATTTACATATCAATGTAACACCTTAATTCTTACCGCCATAGCCCTTATAAGTAGCGTAAACTGCATCTGCATATTGATCTGCCAGAATAGGACGGCCATAAGAATCCGTGGCTCCCGGATACCAGTTATCTCCACCGTTGTAGTGTAATAATCCCTTGTAGATATTTCCAAACTTCGTAATCTTCTCATTTAAAATCAACGCGCCCAGATATACCTGATCTTGTTCACTGCTATGATTATACGCACGGCCAAATTTTGTGCTGAATTGAGATAAATACGCATTGCGTGTGTTTGGTTCTACCTGCATCAATCCGTCGCCGGCCGATGGACTACCTGGTAAACCTGCTCCAAAGCTGCTTTCCTTTTTGATAACAGCACTTAACAATAAAGCAAAATCCCCGCCTTTCCCATAGGCATTGTCCGCATTCATGACATATGTCCAGATATGGCTTGGAACCTCGGCAGGCTTTGTTACTGTAGGAGGTGGTGAACCCGTATAAATCTTGACCGATGACATTTTGTCATTGATCGTGTTGCCAACCCAGGAAGAATCCGAAGTAAAGGTCCACTTGGTTCCTCCAAAATTATCATTCTCATATACTTCAACCGTCCAACCGCTTGGAACCTTAAGAGACGACATCCAGTCATTCGGAATTCCGTTTGCGTTCAACTGAGACAGTGTATAATTGCCTATCCCGAGTGTCACTGCTTTTCCTCCATAGTTTATATCTGCATAAAATGTTACTCCGTTCGAAGTCGGTGGCGTAGTTCCGCCGCTACCGCCTTTCTGCCATAATGCAGGGACATTGGACGGTTCCCAACCTACGAGAGAAGTATGTGCCTGAAGACAGGTATAAGTGCTTCCACTATAGGTTACTGTGTCATTTACTGCATATGCGGTATTTGGAGCCCATGCTCCTCTAGCGGCTGCGTTTACTGACGGTAAGGCTGCGCAAAATGTGGATAGAAATACTACTAAAACTACCAAAAGTGATAAGCGCTTAAAAGAAAACCTTTTATTAGTCATTTTCAAACCTCCTTGTTCTTTATTTATCTGTAGCGCTCCCATGAGACATGCCACAGGTTTTCACTGTACTATTATCTTACTTTATTTCCATTTTTCAAATTAATTCCACAATTTTTTTAATCAGATTATTACAATTCAAACAATACAACGGCATGAAATGCGACCGGCAGACTGCACCTGATCATTAGAAACGGCAGCGGACGTTTACCAATACGTCCAAACTTATAAGGAGCAATATCCGGAAGTCCGCATTACTGCCGATCCTGACGATAACGGACTTACTTAAGCAACAACAAGGCGGCTCCTTACGAGGAGCCGCCTCTATTTTTGTATGGGTTTTAATCTATATTTTCAATCCCCCATTCTCCTGCTTCGTTTTTAGTAAAGAAGTAGGTAATTCCTTGATCTTCAATACTCCCGTCTGAGGATTTTTTTGCAAAGCGCACGCCTACTCTAATTTGTTCTGGCTGATCGACTTTTTCTATAAGATCCAAATCATAGAACATAAATTGATCGCTTTCGTTTGTGTAATAGAAGCCTTCTCTTATAGATTCCAAAGACTCCTTATTCAGATTCTCTTTAAACTTTTCTTTGTTGTTCTCCACAACCGATTTAAGATTGTTCCTTAACTTGGAGATAATGTTTTCGTCAAAGAAGTCACCTTTATATTTGTCAAAGTCAATAGAGACGCCTTTCTTAAAATCAGCCGCTGTGATGTCCTTAATTGCTTCTTTCTCGGCTGGTTCGATCAGACTTTCTGTGTTTGTTGGTGTATTGTTGGTTGAAGGTGCTGGGCTTGTTGTGTTGGTAGGTTCTTCGCTATTGGAAAGAGTGTCGGTGTCATCTGATTTCCCGCATGCAGAGAGAATTGATTGGCTATCATGACGGATACGACACACCCACGGATCATTGCGGAAAATAACGAGAGAAACAGCCGCCAGCGCACAACTAGGATCTTTTCGCTAACCTTCAATCTCTGCATCTTCGAAATACAAAAAAGAGCCTCCGCATGTAATCGCATTCTTTATAACTTGTCTTAATCCCTGTCCCACAAACTGGGTCTGTCCCTCATTGAACGTCTTTTTTTATCAAGACGTGATTCGACCTAAAGATGCGTCTGACCTATCTATATAGATCCGACTACTGAGTATCTAAGATATTCAAAGTTTCATCGTAACCAACAAACTAATATGACCGGCATTCGTCCAACAAAAGTTGTTAGTCAATTTCAACCTTCGCTTATCGGTTCTATTAGCTTCACTGTCATTTATGAAATCGTTTATCTGTAAAAAAGCCAAATTTTTTTGAATATTATATTGCGTACCGTAACGTAATATAATATAATGTAAACAAGTTAGAAGAACTAAATAATCAATTAAGTTGCGGGATACAACTTATTCTCTGATTATTATCCCTTTAGTTCTCAATCTAACTAAAAAACTATTATTTTCTTGGAGGTTGATTATAATGTCAGAAGTCCGTGAATATTGGGATAATACAATTCTTACGCTTAATGAAGCTTATACTATGCGAAAAGTACAACATGAAATCTTTAAAGCAGCTCGGGACAGGCTATCTCAGGACCAATTCAAGGCTAATCTTGATAAAGTTGGCGCTGCTAGTGCTGTATATGGCCTTTTTGGTACATCTTCTGTTGCGCTCCTTGCAGCAGGGGTTTTAGGAATTATCGCAGGGGGTTGGACTAATGAATACGTTAAGGTAACTGCTGAGGAAGGGTACGTTGGTTTGGGTGATATTGAATACTGGATGAGAGATCACCCAACGTACGATGCTGTTGATTACGAAATTGCATGGCTTGAGTATACTGTTACCACTTCTTATGGCCGCCAAATAGTTCGCTACCCTCAACGTGTTGGAAAATGTCTGCGGGCTCGCAGAAATGGTGTTTGGATTAGTCAGTCCTAAAAAATGTAAATATAACAATTGTAAACCTGGCCCCCAGTACATCGGGGCCAGGTTTTTAAATTTTTTTAGATAAAATAACAATCAAGATATTCCGGATGCTCACCTTACCTGAATAATCATGTCACGTCCAGAACAACCACATTACTTATATGTAGGGATAAATAATTTTATAATGTTTGTCATAATTTAATAAAAATGAATATTTTGGTTCTTAGTTTCTTATATATGTGTTAAAATCAATTTAAATTTACAGTAATAGGCATTTAAATGGAGGTAAAAAATGACGAAAATGAAAATGGTAAAGAACGACAAAAACTATGAAAGTTTCCTATCATTATGAAGAAAAAAAAGTTTTGGTACATCGCTCTAATTTTCATCCTGTTGATAGTTGTTGCTGGAATCACTGTATCCATAGTCCAATCCAAATCTTCATTTAAAGAACTTGTTCTCGATCATATAAAGGACACTCAAGAGATCAATTATATTATTATAGTTAAAAACTATAGTGAGCCCGATGAAAAAGAAATACGAATAACCGATGAATCAACGATAGAAGATATAATAAATAGTTTTTCTGATCTGAATTTAAAAAGTACAAGGAATTCCCAAAAACCAGATACAACATACGAAATCAGGGTTGATGCTGACCTCGGCAACAATTTCACTATACTTTTGACAAATAAGAATAATATGCGTATTCATAGTACCATTCACAAAAACAAGAAATACCAAAGTTGGTATAAGCTTGACCAACAATATAATTTCAGTTTGATTGAGGATTTATTAAATAAGCAGTGATAGTATCGTAAAACTACATTGAAAATTCTCAGTTCTTTCGAACCATCAGGTTTAATTGACCTGTCCTAACAAAAAATTAGTTTCCCTAGCACAATAAAATATGAAGAGCTCTCTCCGCGCCCTAAAAGATGGAGAGAGCTCTTATTTCGAGTTTGATTGTCTAGAATAAATTTGCTGCCAGTTTATCAACTATCGGCAGCTTATTTTTTGTGTGAAAAATACTTATTGGCTACTAAGTGTGTCTTAGAAGAAATTATTGTTTCTCTCCAAGCTCTTTTACTATACAAAGAGGTAATCCCCCCCTTTTTTGCGATATAAATTCATCTAACAACGAAAAAATATATTGCGTAACGATACGCTATATAATATAATCGATTTAGGTTAGAGATTTTCTTGTATAATTCAGTGAGGGATACGCTTGAGTTATACTTATCCCAGAAAATCTCCTTCCTTATATAATGCGTAACGAAACGAATTATAACATATTATTGGAGGAATTTAATTATGCCAAAAATACCAACTTGTACAACAAATGAATTGGACGCCGTAACTATCCCGAATGTAGCACCTACGTTAAATCTATACGGCCAAAGAAACAACACACGTCGGTTCTTAATGTCTGACAATCCGGAATCTGTATATACAAACAACTTTACAAACGGAACTGCTGTACTTTGGCACGATTCCGTCTCTGGTCAAACAACAGTTTACTACCGCGTATACGTTTGGCATGTGAATAAAACCGGAGCACCCATGAAATTCGGTGTAACGATTGGAAATGCTGGCGCGAGTCCAATTACCGTTTCTAATCTTCAACACTGTGTTGCATTAACAACCAACTATATTGGACAAGGGCAGTGTACAGCAGCCTCACTTGTCGGTTCTTCTTTGACGAGTGACACCATCATTGACACATCGGTTGCCGCTGGTAAAGTCGGATTAATCCAAGAATGGACCGTTCCAAATGGTCAGATTGTTGGCGGCACACTCGAGTTTCAAATCTCCTCTTCCGCAGCAATGTCTTACAAAGTGCGTACCGTTGCTTCGACCAATACAAGCACAAATTTGAGGACCATTAATAATAAGGTTGCAGATGCAAATAGTGATCACCCTCGAGGATCCTGGCCGTTCTCTAATATTACTGGATTTGCTAATTCTACTTTCTCCCAAAACATTATTTACGATCTAGGAAGTGGTAATAAAGCGTATGCGATCAACAACAATGTAAATGATAATATCATGGTTAAAAAGGACAGTTATGACGAAGCCAATGCAATAGCAACGAACAAGGGGCACTATGGAGTTGTCTATAAGACTCCTATTACACTTAGAAACCCAACCACCACGGATCGAACAGTTAAGATTTATCTTACAGGTCGAGGGGGAAGTTACGGTGGAGCTGTAAGGTGGAATAATGGCACGACATATAAAGTACCGAAACTTGCGTCGAGCACAGAAGGAGTTCTGGTGGCAACTGTAAAGGTGCCGAAGGGAACGAGTGTGAACCATGAAATCTATACATCCACTGCCGGATCCCTAAGCACTCCTGCTGCCATTGTATGTATCTCGTAACAAAGAAGGTTTCCAAGAAGCGTATACGCTTCTTGGAAACCTTCTTCACTTTTTAGCCTTCATCTTTGAATGTCAGACCAGGGAAAACCGTGTACGATGCAAGACTCTTTGCTGATCTATCAATTTTCTTAATTAGATATTCATCCACTTTCGATGGTTTCGGGGTTACATCAATATCCCATGTGTTTTCAACAGGTGACGAGAGACCAACATAAGATACAAATTTAACGCGTACTTTATACTCGCCTCTACCGTCTACTGTGCCCGTCTTTTTCGCATCGATGATGTCATGATCTAATAATGAAGGATAATTTCCGCCTACAGGAACATAAACTCCTGGGGCAATGAATGTCTTATCGAATCCTTCAACGACAAGGCTCTTAACCAACTCTTCATCCTGGCCATCGTACCCTAGAATAAACTGATCAATCACTCTCTTGACCGCAGCCCACTCCTCGCCATACGTATCATTAAGGGACTGGTTCCAAACATCGTTTGTTACTGGAGCATTAGAAGTTCCTTGTTTGATGGATACTGTCTGTGACTTGGGATCCCATGAAACGTTGGCCCCAAGTGCCTTAGAAATGGTACTGATTGGTACCATCACTCGGCCATTTACATTCTTAGGAGCAACATCAGTCGCGATACTCTCCCCATTCACAACGATTTTAATTTTCCCAGACCCGAAAGCGTAAACCCCGCCCATTACCAACGAAATACTTAGGACTACTGCTGAGACCGAGAATAACTTTTTTTTGTTCACTAACAATACCTCCTCAAATGATCTGCATTAATATAAACGCAATCTATGTTCAATTTGTTGCCAAAAAAGTAAAAAACTATTTATATTCAATTACCCATTTCCAAACATCCCTATACACCAATAAAAAAATATCTCGTCCTCTTTTCCCTCCAGGCATTCACACTTACTTAGAATAAACGAAAAAAATATAGCGCACTTATTAACGTAGTTATCTTTATGGAAATTATATCCTTATACGGTATTTCGTAACGATACGCAATATGATATAATCGTTTTACATACAAAAAAGTAATATAATTGCAAAAATGTAACCGAATAATCTGAAACAATTTAGCAATTAGAGTCGTAAAGAATATACAATGGAGGAAATTATATCCTTAACACGGGAATGTATGTTCGGTATAATTAACAAGCCTAGTACAGATTAAACAAAAGGGGGCGTGACATATGGTAACTTTCAAAGGCAAATTCTCTACCAATCAATCTGATTTGTTGAAACCGCCACGACTATCAACAGAACTGTACCTACATATCATGGATATAATAGGATCAAGTCCCACCTCTAATTTTTTCAGCAGGATCAGTGAGAACTATCCTAATATGCTAATTTGTTTAGTAGAACAAAATCAATTGGAATCGTATACAATGTGCCACATTTTTTCATTTGATCATATTGGAAAAGAATATTCTTATCAGACCGTTACAAAAGAACAGATAGCTTTCATAGAAAGCTATCTGAATGAGCTTAATCTTGTTTAGTGGACCCTTTTTGTTCTTGCATTACACGTTCATATTCTTCTTCAATCGTTTTTGAGAGCAGGTCTGTGGCTGTCATGTTAAGCTTCTTGGCAGCTTCAGCCAATTGCTTTTTTATATAAGCCGGAACATCATAATGAAACTTTACTTTATTACCGTAAGCCAATGCCTTCTCCTCCTATTGACCCATGACTTCTTGATACTTTTTCTCGATTATGCGTATTAACAGTTGCGTCGCGGACATGTCCTGTAAAGCAGCCGCTTCAATCAGCTTTTCTTTGATCTCCGGTTGGAATTCATATGGTAACTTAAGTTTAGGCTCAACCATACGACCATCTAATGTTCGTTCAGCTTCTATTGCAAGATCCACTAACAACTGTAACGGTGAATCCACTGAAGCCTCTCTCCCATACTTTGGAAGTACTCGAATCAAGTATTGTTTAAGGGCAAGTTGATTTTCTTCCGGAATTTCAATACTTAAGGCATCATTGTTGACCCTGATTTCACAATCCACATTATAACCAAAAAGGTTAATCATGTATTTCATACAAACCCTCCTTATCGCTGTTGTTATTATATAGTGAAACGTTACGTACTACAATATACCTTCTTCTTTCTTGGACTCCATTTTCAATAATTCTGTAAATATACCATTACCCCTAGCCTTATAATTTGCTAACAGACCTAGCGTAGCCATAACGACTAATTGCGATTGGGATAGGCCGGTCTGATTGGCCATCTGTTCCAATTCACTCTTCGCAAGATCAGGAAGATAAACCGTTAGCCTAGGGGGCTTTTCTTTACTACTCATTCGTGCATCCTCCTTATTATATAACACATCTTTCATGTTATTATAACATATTTTTTATGTTATGTCCTCAAATATATAGCGTAACGATACGTAATATATTAGAATATAAAGTATCAAATATAGAAAGGAGGTACTTTTATGGAATTCGAAGCCTTTGTACAACTCATTGGAAATGTTGGGTTTCCCATCGCATTATCCCTCATCTTACTCCAGACGATACTGGTCAAATTTAATAAACAGATGGATACGTTGGAAAAACGACTAGGGCAACTGGATAAGACCATGAATTTATTAGTCCGAACAGTTTATCAGAGCAGTACACCAAAAACTCCTTCGGGCGAAGAACAAAACCAAGATCAATAAAGTAATGATTTAGAAAATTTCACTGAAACATTATACTTCGTAATGTTACGTATTGCAACAAGTGGATAAGGAAGATGGTAATCTTAACTGGGAAGACTTAATGATCATTAATAGGCTGGCCTAATCTAAGGGCCAGCCTTGCTCTATTCTTCTATTCTTCTATTCTTCTATCCTTAAATCATACAAAACCCTAAGTTAACGGGGAGCTCCACACAAAAATCATCATAAAATCACCGTGATCCCAAAGCTTCATGCTTGGAAAGGTACCTGAAGGCAAGGAAAAAGTCCGAATCTCAAGTGGTTGAATCATCTCAGCGCTTACTAAACATCCACTTTCAAAAGTGGCTGGTTTGGAACGATGAAGGCATGGAGCGTAGCGTAATGGATTCATCGTTCCCTTTGCTTCGTAGTACATGATGGGTTTGTGGAGTGGAGTGAAACGGAGCGGAGCATTCCCCATGATGTATGAGCATTACCCCAGAGTCTTTTGCTTACCTGCTAGACCCGTTAAGAATCCCAATGGAACCCGGGTGGTCTTTCCGGGATCGCTTGGGATTTAGGGCCGGTGAACCGGGGGATTAAACACCTGTTTTCTTCACTTTTTTAGGTTTGATATGTACGAATTTTGTCCTGGTGCTTTCTGCATCTGATACTTAGCATTTATCGTTTACTCATTAGTATCAATTCCGATCCATATTTGGCTTATAACATCACGACGGACGAAAACGAGAAATGCTACACATTAACTCATATAGAAGACGAAAGGCCACCTGCATTTTGCAAGTGGCCTTTGATCTACCCGTTAACACCGTGATTATAGTGATCATTTAGAAATTCATATGATATATTCACAGTCTTTTAACTTTCCCCATTAATAACACTTCAACCCATTAAGTCAATAAGACTTCATCTAATCCCTAATCAATTAGCGCAACTCTCCATGAATCATCTATATTTTTTGCAAATGTTGTGGTGTGCATCTTAAGTTCTTTTTCATCTCCGCTTGTTCTGTAATAGAACACAATGTTAATTCTTCCGTTTTCGGAGAACTGGTCGATTATATAAGGTGTACCGACAAATTCAAAGTCTTCATCGTTTTCAAGTAAAAACAGTTGACTATTCGCTACATCCTCCGAAACAAAACTATTTTTAAATGCAGTTATATCTTTCGCTGCCCATGCAGTTAAATTCTCTTTGAATATGGTAACGATATCTTGATATTTCTCATCATATTTCATTTCATCTAGTGAGAGTCCTTTTTTGAAGGGGCCGAGTTCATTGATATCCACTTCTTTTGGATCCTCAACCAGCCCACTATTGCTTGGGTTCGTGTCCTCCGAGTTTTCTTGTACTTGAGTCTGTGATGTTGGATCATGATTGGAGCCACTATTCGTTTTTTCAGAGTTACTCGTACATGCTGTTAAGATAAAACAAACACACAGGATTGCAATAAAAAAAATACGCATAAGGAAATCCCTCCAATAATTATATTGCGTAACGTTACGTTATATTATATACTATGTTCATAGCTTACGTTTGATTCGAAGATGAAGGGTACATTTTCGAATCAGATACCCTCTAAGTTAAACAAAAGAAGGAGTGATAGTAATGGCACAAGCTAAATATTACAACAGTACAATCGGCGGAAAGACAGTTCACTATATTGCTGCAGATCCAGAAGCGATTAATGTTGAAGATTTGGGTGGCGCAGTATTGAGTAGTAGCTCCAAATTCGGAATCAACGGGACATTCTTTGATGATAAGTTAAAAAAAGTATTTGGTATTGCTTGTACTCGATTTGGTCACAGCGTCCGAGAAGCAGGGAGTAGCGCTGTTTACCAACGAGGAACCATGGTTTGCTTACAGCAAAATGCAAGTGCTGCTCATGAGTTAGGAGTATACCAACTGCTCCAGATCGCAGATCTACCAAATAAACATGGTATCAGTCCTAACTACATTAAATGGGCCATTAGTGGACTGGGCTTGTACCTCAATGATTCTAGTATTACTGATAGCAAAACGTTGACAAAAAGGCTGGTAGATAATGAACATGGTCAGTCTGTGAATGCCGTTTCTCCAGCAGCTAATTCAGATCGTGCAGCAATTGGTTACAATAGTTCTACTAAAAAAGTTATTTTAGCAAATATTCTAAATGCTACTCCGTGGGATGTGAGAGTAGTAATGAAATCCTTGAATTGTTCAAGTGCCGTTATGCTTGACGGTAGTTCGGCAACACAACTTCGAGCTAAAAAGGCTGATCAGACTGTTGTTAAGAATGGTGGAGGTCGCAATATTTATAGCATTGTGACTGTCAACGCAACTTGGGTTTAATCTCTTCATATAAGTAATAACGTTATCAAATTCAGGATGTTGCTAAATAAATCCGGTTGTTTTAAATTTTTTTAACATATATTGTTATATATTTCTAAAATGAAACTGTGAAAAGCCTCTCTTTAGGGAGGGGCCTTCGCAGTTATTTTTATTGTGATTTGCTTATTGTCGCACAGAAAGTCTCTTGTAGCACTAGATACGTTCCCGCCGAATGACAATCATTCCGTCACTAATCAACAGATCAATTCGTTCCCGAGCATGGATAACAGCCGTCACCTCTTACATGCTTCGTACAATGGCCGAGGATGAGCCCAGCTAGGACGTTTACGTTTGGAAATCGTGCGCTCCATGGAATCGCTGCGAGTCAAAATCGCATACGTGTAATCGTTTCTTCACACCTTGTCCCCAACTGTAAAACTGGCTGCTTCCAATGATTGGCTCAATCCAGATCCGAGTATTTTCACGGTGCTAACTGGTTATCATGTTACGCACTAATTTCACGGCCATGCCATTTTTCGCCCCTTTCCACAATTTTTTAATGATACGGTAGGAGGATATGAAGATCGGGACCAAAAAGGCAATTAAATTCGTGCTAAAAACAGAAGAAAGACTATGGAAAAATGAAGGGATTTGACGAGTTGAAGCTCCTCCCTGATTCAATAAAAAAACCGAGGAAAAACAGGAGTGGATACCTGAATTTCGCCCGGCTTGTAACACAACTTTAGGCTTTGAGATGATCTTAATTGCGTTCTACACCTAACGCACCAATGCGCAACACTCCACATATGACGAGTAGACAGTGATAACAAATTACAGGAATAGCATTTGCTCAATGTTGGAGCGGCTAACTACAGCCGCCTTTTATTATACAGAAATGCAAGCACAATTACAGGAGTTATTCGCCCCTGCATATCAAAATTTCTCCGTTCTATCAAGCCCTGTAGTCATATGTAGATAGATAGTCCGTTCAATAATTGACGGGGGTGTATCAAAATTTGACCCACCTTACCACCGCATGTAGTTTACTACCAGTCCCCCACCAATAATTAAGATCATGACGACAACGGGTAATGTTGTTAGGGTAATCCCCGCTATCGCCATACCTCTTCCTTTAGAAGATTTTCTTGCAATAATACCTAAGATAAAACCAACAACACTAAGTATAAAAGCAAAGAAAATTGTGGCCATGGTACCTGGCGAAGTCATGTAGCTGTACTGGGAATCAAAGCCCAACTTTAACATCCCTACTATGAAAAACAATATTCCGAATATACCGAATATTAATGATACTACAGCTTGTCCTAGTCTATCCTTTGGCTGATTCTTCATGGCGGCTTTTGTTGTTTTACTCGTGTTACCGGAAGGACTATCCGCTCCCCCCACTTTATTGGTTGCTGCCCTGTTTACTTGTGGACTAGCCGGCCTAGATCTACTGCTAACGGTCCTGTTAGCTTGGGTGGGCGTTGTCCTATTGGGCTGATTAAATGTAGTAGTTCTAGTGTCTTGTTTCACTTCTTTTGACCCCCTTCTGATATGTGTATGTAGTCATTTAGAACTATTCGACAAGACTTTCCAATATCCTCTTTACAATCAGAGCGACCACGATAGCAAGGAGTTGATGGCGTTGAATATTCAAAAGGAATTTACAGGTACATCCAACCTCGAAGACTTCCTACTACCAGTAATCCGTAGTCAAATTGAACAAAAACTCGTATTTCCATACGATGAGACTAGAGCAGATGCTATTCCTTCTAAAACGGAAACAGAAGGGATAGTATTCAAATGAGAGTTACAATATATGCCCGTGTCAGTACCAAAAGAGACGCACAGAAAAACAGTCTTAATAATCAAATTTCCTGCGCAACCAATCGAGCCACCCTAAGCGGTTGGTTGACCCCAATAATTGAAGCAACGGCAGTCATGGACGACAAAATAAAGTCCTAGACTAACCGCTGTTGTATTGAACTATTGTTTCCCAGTAGTTGAATCAGCCACTTATATTCTCTCTATTCCAAAATCCGCATTCGATCAGCACTTTCAGTCTAAAACTTTATTTTCTTTTTTCACTTACTCCCCACCCGCCGAAATCGGATTCCCCTCATAAGAAACCCAGTTGCTCTAACTGACCCCATATAGCTTAGACCGAACCATCTGGCTGAGATGTACGAAACGCTGACTTTCAACCACCTCCTGCCCCGGCTGCCCTTTGTCGGATGAACCGTTTCACTCGATGCGCGAGCTATCCATTTTTTCTGCCGATAAGACGCCTATCGATGAACCGAGCGACAAGCAAAGACAGGATACCGAGCAAAATCGGTATGCCAAACGCTTCAAAGGAGAAAGGGTGGCCCTCCAGCTTCAGGTGGTCGGTGGCACGATATTCAAGCCGCTTAGCGGCAAATTTCGCTGTCTGGATATCCTCCTGTTTTGCCAAATCCTCGAATGTAGGGTCATTGCAAACCGGCCCGACATATCACGATGCAAGAACATCAGCTTCGCACTATTGCCGCTGTTATTCCACTGCTTGATATCCTCGGCAGCTTCAGACTCGGCATCGGCACCGACGACAATCATTTTCTCGAGCTTCGGCACGTCTTTTGTTTGATAGCGCGCGACCAGGTTCAGGCCGTGTTTCGTTATTAGATACCGTTCCAATGCCAACAAAATACTTCCACAAAATACCGAAAATCCCCATTTGGGTTTCTCGGTATTTTTTTTAAAAAGTTCAACTAGCAGTTGCGCGGTTATTGTATATACAACTTCCCTAAGCATATCATATCTGCACGAGCCAATTTTAAGGTGCCTTGGTGATAAAATGATCAGAAAATCATAACCAAAGTTCTTATGCTTGAGCTTAATTTGAAGATTCTACAAACACACTTAGGAGGCTCAAATAGAATGAACAAGAAAATCAGAATAATATTAGTTTCCGTCATTGCATTAAGCAGCATTGTAATTATCCTAATTGCTAAAGGTTTGTCTTCTGATAAAACCATCTTGCCGACAACGCAACAAAATGGTAACCCTATTAACTCTTCAAGAGTAACACAACAGTCTGTTAACCCTAATAACTCTTCAGTAGTAAAGGCAGTTATTCCTAATCCATCATCTGTATCAGCAAAAGATGTTTATCCAGTAAATGAATATGGACTTACTTACGGAGCTGATATATATGAGTTATATGGCGTAGAACCGGACTTAATCGCTGCAACTGGTACAGATGGCACTGAAGGGTATATATACGTATCTGAGCTTGAATCTCATGTAAGTAACCCTCGTGAGGCTGCTGAGTATCGCAAAAACAACCCAGGATCTTGGACCGTACCGCTTTATGATAAAACTGGAAAGAACATTATTGGCGAATTTGTGATAGGTGGAGAATAAAGCTCAACTAATCTATCTGCATTTGTATATGCTAGCATGTGGCTATCTACAATAAAAATATGAAAAACATATACGGACTTAATCTTTTTGATATACATGGATGGAGGATGCTCCTGTATAATTCTTACGGCGACCGACATATCAAGTTCAGAAAATCGTTTTTTTTGAAAAGTATCTACACTAGGAATTATCCCGTTGCATATATTTTCCTAAACCTTTGTATTTATTGGTCTTTGTACTCCAGGTGAATATTCCCTCTGCCAGATCCCAGCCGCCTTCGTCTCTGAAGTTCTTCCAGTACTGATGTACTTTACCCTTTGAATCAATCATAACTCCCTGATCGCCCATCAATTGAAGAACTTTACTCAATGTCCCATGTTGAAGTCGATATACATATAACTGGGTATTCGAGGGGAAATAAGAGAACGTAACAGCCACATGTTTCTCGTTCTTCGATACTGTAAACACTTGGATCGTCGATTGTTTAAAGTCTTCATCACTTATAATACCTGTGTCAATTAAAACAACTCGTCCCTTTGAGTTAATCAGATAAAAATTACCCGATTCAGTGAGAATAAACGATTCTTTTTTCTTGTCATTGTTAATGTCATCGGTTTTGACGATCTTAACCACTTCATTAGGGTACTTTTCAGCAAAGATGTCCTTCGGTTTCTTTGCTGCAGCAGAGACATCACCCGTAAACGAAAAGAAAACTGCCAAACTAAGCAATAATGCCATTGTAGTGAATTTGCCTTTCATATATAAGCCCTCATTTCTAGTGTTATCATATCTTCTTTGATATTAACGTAATTTTGCTTTATCCACATGCTCAGCCCGTATCCTCGGATCAGTAATGTTCGCCTCAATCAAGGATTGATAGATCTTCTGAATATCTGATTCTGTCAAAACGGTATCCACCTTCTCCGCTTGAATCCGATTCATTTTGCGCTGAATATATTCGGACAGCTCAACATCGTACACAATCAGTTCGTCCGACTGAATTTTTCTTAGCTCCGGATCTACGCTGAATCTACAGCGCATCGTAAAAGAAACCAGTGAAATGAACCGGCTCTTTTGGTAGTCAGGGAGCAAACTTTTAATCGCTTGAATATGGCCGTAATTTTGCATAAAGGGATTATACATTTTAAACCGGTTACTTACCGTCCATGACTTAATCTCTCTTGTTCCCTTAATCTCTCCCGTGTAGTTTTTCGTCTCGATGACAAACAATCCTTGTGGCGTGATCACTACATGGTCGATCTGCGAATAGCCCGTTCGGGACTTCGAATTCGTCACCATTAAATCATTTACATATCTACATCCTTTGGAGAGTTGATCTAGTTGAATGTTAATCTTATGCTCGCCCAGTTCACCAATACGAGTAGGCTGGACCTTGGGCTTGGCGTTGTTTCCTGAAGTTTTAGTTTTATTCGTATGTTGAGCCGGCTTTTTCTTTGGGTTATCAGAGGATTTGAATAAGGACTTTAATTTTTCAAACATAAGAGAGCTCCGTTCTATATGTAATGATGATTCAACCGATACATCTCTTAAGAGGCGACGTACTCCTCTGTATACTCCATTCAGTAGAATTAATTACTAGCTACGTTCTCCCCTTTTTTTAGAATGCTTCCCCAATCATACTACAAAGTTATTGACCCATCGTATATTTATACATTAACTTACTTATATAAGTTATTTTCCTAAATATGGCATGCGGATCTGGAGGCGAATATCTTTGGTACCTACAGACAGAACGATCAGTACGGAGCTATTACGTTACTTGGAGAAGGAAAAACTCAGCATTTCCTCTTTTGCAATTAAATCGGGAATCAATTCGGGAACCCTCAGCCGCTTTATCAATGGGAACCAACCCCTTTCTGTTTCAAGTCTAGATTTAATTACGAAAGCCATGAAACTGGAAGAAGGATATTTTTATTCTTTATATGTAAATGAGTTAACTCCGAACTGGAGGCGACTTGGCCCCTTTATCATGCGATGTGCCGAGCTAGGGAAACTCTACTGCATCGATCAGGCTGTTGATTTGATCATCGATAACCCTGCTTATTCATCCCTACTCTTTGATAGCGCTGAAGCACTATTTCACAAGGGAAATCGGGAAGCGGCTCTGATCATATACAAAAAAGTTGCCGAAAGTGAAAAACACCAGCATGCCGAAAGATTAGGTTTGTGTCAATACAGGATATTTACTTGCTCCCTAAACTCGGATCAGGAGCATAATTTGAACTGCACCATACAATTTGAAGCTTATATCAAGCGACTTCCTGAGGGAGTACAATTAGATGCTTTAAAAGACTTAACTAACACGTTGTTGTCCTTAAATAAATGGAATAAAGCAAAGTACTATGCTCAGGAAATGGGACGCATCTCCAGAATGCTGTATGCGCAGAAACATAATACAAACAGGCCACATAGGAAGCCTATAGAGCCAGCCAAACCGTTGTTTGGGTATATTTTATACTCCGATCTGCTGTTAGGCTCCATAGCTGCAGATAACGATGATTATGATCAAGCAATTTGTTATTTATCCTGTTATGAGGATCAAAGCTGGATTATAGAATCAGATGAAACTGCCGAACATACCAAGGAACAATTCAGGGAATGGGCCAGAGGCAACCGTTATCTTTATGAACTAATGAAAGGCAACATAGAAGTACTTGAACCATACATCGAGTATATCTCTTCCAGGGAGAACGAAATACTAAGAGCTTTATTTAAAATCATCCAAGCAGCTAACATGTATCATTTTGAATTTGAAGAATATCTCGAAAGATTTGAGAATCTGATCAAGGATCATCTCAAACGACGAGAATCAGTTGGCAGTTACACCGAACATATAATTGATGACCGATTTGCTAAATTCCTTACCGATGTCGGTATGTATTATATACGGAAGGGTAACATTAAAAAAGGATCAAAATATATACTGGATAGTTTAGAATTCTCATACACCATCAATTTTGAAATTAACATCGTAAGATGCTGCACAACCATTGAGCATATACAGTCTAAGCTAAATCATGACGATCTAGAAAGGTATGCTGAAATACGAGATAAGTTAAAAGTTAGCGGTACTCTTATTCATCCTTAGCTTCGCAGGAGCTCTTGTGTTATGGTAGCTTAACTGCAACAGCAGACTCCCATGATGACCTTAACACATCTAATCGCGAGTTGACTGATCAGATATCAGTGAATTAGAGAACGGAGAAAAAAGCCAAGGCTGATCGCTGCATTAGCCTTGGTTCTTTATTGTACTCGATATTAGGGCTTCCTTCCTCACATATGAAAGCCCAGTGATCATTAGAGTTCTCAACAGCATAAAACATAGTAAAGGAAATAAGGCGATTGGAATCAATGACTCACTAACATCCCTCGATATCCCTTCATATGTTTATTTACACGACAACATATATCCGGAAATCACTTCAGAATTGCTAAGTTGGATGATCAATGAAGATGACGGCTAGCTTTATTTCTCAAAAACAGAATGGTATGTTTCATAGGGTAACTCTAGTTGGCTAGATATCTGAAGAAGGAACTCATCCCCTTTCTTAATCAGGTTCATTAGATGTGTGGGCTGCATTTTGCTAATTAGGGAGCTCTCCTGTGATAAAAAGGATAAGGATTGTATAAATATCAACGGCTCTATATTCATCTCCGAGTCTTTGGGGAACATCCGCAGTATTTCTTCTAACAATATATTTGAAATAGGCTGCCTTCTCTCCTTCTTTATATATAAAGCGGTTAGCATGGATTCTAATGCCCTGTTGCATAGTAATATACTGACGTGATGCATGTTTTTGTCAAAGAAATGCATAGATAAATTCATATATTCTTGAGAGCAGCTGGCATGAAGAACAATCATATCCTGGTAAAAGCCGCCTGTTTCCTCATGTTGGGAGGATGTATTCACATTCAGGTCGGTATCTCTTGTTACCGTCGATTTCATAATTAGCGTCACTCCCATTTTTCACTAAGAACATACTCTAGTTATCCAATTTAGTATTTTCCAGTATCTGTATTATAACATTCCAACCATTTTGTAGGCAATAGCCTACGGAAATTCCCTTATAGAAACACATAAGATGAATTTAACTATCTATTAAGGGGTTATAACGTGGCTAATCATAATGATAAATCCATAGAGTTACTAGCCTTCGGCAGAGCTCTCCGAAATATTCGTAAAGAAAAGAAGCTCACCCAAGATGAGCTGAGCCTGTATTCCCGTGTCGATCGGTCTTATATTAGTGAACTTGAGAACGGAGAAAAAGCGCCTACTTTACTAACGATTACTGCATTAGCAAGGGCGCTTCATGTTAAGGCTTCGGTTTTGATTGAGGGATATGAGAGGGAATTAGAGAATTAGAGTGATCCTCTCAAGCTGGTGAATTTTTCAACTTTAGACTAGAGGATTTTCTGAATTTCCCTCATGAGATAGGTGTAGGACATTGCTCTTGGATAATATGCGTTCGGGTGATGGTAACGAATAATGACTGTTTGGGTGTCTGCCCACCTTATGTACTCCAGGCCACCAGAAGTCTGCCTAAGCTCAAAAGACCAAGGCCCTTCTCTCTTTAATAGGTCATGAACACCTTGGAATATGACATCGCCGCAGCAAAGAACCAGATCGGGATTGACGATCCTAATTTGTTTAAGAAGAAGTTCGCCGGTCTCCTGCATGTGGCGCTCGATACTGGTATGGTTTGCCTGCGAGCCACCAGCGATCTTCTTCACATTGGCAAAATAGACCTTTCGAAAAAATGCGTTAGCCTCTTCCTTGATCTCGGCATATCGCCGTTCAACCTCTTGATATTCCGGGAATCCATGCAGGATTCCATATGTCCACCGAATAAGTGTAGGCCAGGTACTGCTTTCCTTGAAATATCCCTTCTCTCGTACAAACTGCTGCAGATTCCACCCACTATCGGATGAATTCACTTCTTTCAAAAGTACCATCACTTTAAGCTCTGCGCCTGACCACGCTTCCTCGTTCACATGCCCATCTGGGATAAAAATTCCCTCACCGCACGCACTATGCATTTTCCACTGCTCAAATAGATCATCAAGTTGGCTATTTATATTTATCATTGGAATTTCCTTAATTCTAATAATTTACGATTCCTCATCTAACTGAAAATGCTCCGTCAGAGTTTCGATCGTGAACTGGTTTCTCAATTTACATGCTGAGTTCTGGTTCGCAAACATCCCTTTTTCCCAAATCGCTTCATGCTTCGGAACCGTCTTAAGCCAATTCACGCGTACCACGTACTCGCACAGATCGGGATCATCGACATCCGTATCCATGCTAACTTGTAAGTCGGCCTCGAGAAGCGGTATATTCTCCTCATCGACCACCACTTGAAAATCCTTGATAGGCACGACTTCGTCTTCAACGATGCCCACGCCGACATACCCTACTTTTGGAATGCATGCAATGACACTCATCGTCCCAATGAACTTGACTGATCCGCCAGTTTGAAGTGGATTTTTTGATTCCGTCTCTTCGAGTGTCGATCCCTTCAATGAATTTTCTTTTCTATTATGGAAACCTAATTGAAAACAATGCGCAAGATTAAGATGTACTGCTTTAAGGTCTCCTAGTTCATTCTTCTCAATCCAACTGGCTTCCACAAACACAGAAACCGGAGCGCTGAATACGTTCGGACTTCCTACAAGCAGGTAAATGTGGCTCTAATTCATTACGTTCTCATCAGCGACACACAGCACTCGACCATCTGCAAAAACACGTTTCCCAATATCTAGTCTGTAACCATATGGTGGCACAGAGCTTTTGAACTGCCCCCTCTTTGCCTTACTGCTAAGAGCAGCTATTATTCTTGGTGGATGTACGCTGTAATTCCTCCTCATATCCAAGCATACAATCCAAACATTTGATCTTCTCTCTGCGAGCGTGTTAATTGCATTGTCTAGCGTGACAATATGAACACTGTTATCCCTAGCCAATCTCTAATTTAGCCGCCTCCTGCCTGAATGAGCCGATGTAATGCGGCTTCATATGCAGACCTAGCCTTGTCATTGTCTCCTTTAAAGTCAGAGTTCCTGAACGCTCTACGAGGGCTTAAGGACTTCTTGAAAGGCTATACTGTTGCGGTGGGCGTATCTCTCAATACTGTGGAGACTAACTCGTGTCTACCGCTTTCAGGCTTACTTAGTTCCAAGTACCCATGTTAGCTTAGTCGTAATACCTCCTGTTCAGTCATGCCTAGCATCTTGGCGGCTTCAGTGAGTGAGACTGCCTTACATTGATAATCATTCAAATTACCTCCTGTTGTCTTCAAGGGTGAACTTTCTTAGTGCCTCCTGTGGGATTCTGATAACCGGCCCGACCTTAACAGACGGTTCAGTCACCTTTAATTCGTAGCCAAATCGTTATATTACGTTAATATAGCTTAACGATACGGGGTGAGCATGATGAGGAAAAAGCAAGAGCGACTAAAAAACACGAACACAATTCATGCCCGGCAAGATAGCGGCGCTGGTCAAAGGGAATAACAAGCCATTCCTGGACAAGATAATTGATGACAGTACACCTGTGAAGGAATTGGTGGCGTGGTGTAATGATAACGGCTTCCCGATCAGCGTTCCTACCATATACTCTTAAATCAAGCAGCGCCGGGAAGCGATTGTAAATGGACTTACGATTGAACTTCTACACGCGAAGGTAGACCCGTTAAAAAGGCGTTGGAAGATTCAGCGCGGGATAAGGTAAGAGAAAAGGGCAATACACAGTATAAGGAGAACCGCGCCGAAGAACGTGCCAAGGCCAAAGCCACGCTGGAGAAAGAACTGGCCGATAAAGACAGTGCGAAGCGCATCCGACACGATCTGGAACTACTGGATGAAGTCATTCAGAAGGGATTCGACACTTGAGCAAGATGGAAGTAGTCAGTCCGGTCACCGCCATCAAGGCTATCGAGATGAAGCACAAGCTCACCAATGGAAGCAATGGCGGCTATACGCACTATGGGCTTGAAGAGATTAAGATCCGAGAAGCAGCGCGTGAACAGGCAATCACAGCGGCGATTCTGAAATTTGTCCCGGTGGAGCAACAGGATGCTGTGATTCAGTACATGGAGGATGTGACGAGGACTTATTATCTTATCAACTTCAGCCCCAAACTCCTTAAGAAATGGACTTAAAACCGGCATAGCCTGCTTCAAATTTACCAAACTTGTTGCATTCGAAGATAGCTCTTTCATACTTGCAATCTCATGAAGACGCTTTTTGCCCTGCTTTTTTGGTCTTCTCTTCGCCATAGGCCTCACTCCCTACTTATAATCTCTTACTTAAATCCAAACCACCATTTCTCGCCGTTACTTGTGGCACCGTTCCCCCGATTAATCTAATTGCCCAATACATCTGCTCCAACAGCGTCCGCCGCATCATATGGTGCGAATAGATCAGCGGCCAAAAGAGAGCTCCCTGTCGACGCGTGAGCAGCCGCGATGCAGTTGGTTAGTCGGTACAGATATGAAATCGCAAATCATTTTTATTACGGTAGCACTGGCCCTAATTTAAAACGAACTTTTGAGACAGTTTCAAGCGCGTAGGCTATATTATCTATAACTTCAAGTGAAAAGATTAATATTGCCCCAAAATTTGCATTCAGATTTTTTAACTTTTTTCTCAAAATTGATATATTTTCCTTTATCCAGATCTCATAAAGACTAAGTTGATTAAAACAAAAATCGCTTACTCGAAGAACTTCCGCATTCAATCCTGAAGTTGTATAGCCTCCCCCTAAAGGGCCATAGATGACTCCACCCCCCATCTCTACCACCGTATTAGCATGTAACCTTCTCAAGCTTTTTCGATCCTCGTCTGTAATCTCTTTCTCTAGTCTTTGCAGCTTCATCTTAAAATGAGCTATTGATTCTGGCCAATTCTTATGAACTGTAGTAATTATTTCTTTTTTAGTCCAACTTCCGTGTGGCATGATATTAATTAAATATGCTTTAACGTTGTCGAACCTTGCCAAGAGCAGAGGGCCTGTACGCTCGACAAATCCTTCATTGTCTAAAGAAGTCCCCAAATGTAGGTGGTAAACTCCCCAATCATTCAATAAATCATCGTTATATTTTAGATTCACGATTTTTTTACTTAAATTAGATTTTATAGACTCGCCTTTAGCTATTTTCTCTACGACAGAATCCAGACCAGCTTGAAGCTGAACCGGACAAGTAAAGTTATTAGAGAATAACACCTCTCTCAGGACAGGTGTAACCAAACGACGTTGTAAATTGAAGTATTGTAAGCTTATATTTTCGTCAATGTCCCTTGCCTAACTTTATATCCTTGTAACTCAATATTATGTTTTAGTAATCTGGCCCAATCTCTATGAAAGTCAATCTTGACTTGGTATGTAAAAGGCATTACGTCCCCGCCTCCTGTTTCCTAAAAGTATTACTGTCTATAATGCTCATCTACTTTTAGAGTAATTATCACTGATTAAGAAGACTGGGAACAGGGCGAATATATGGCGAGGCGAATATTTTTTCGCCGTCACCGATGGTTACGGTTCTCCCCGCTGTCTGTAACGGTAAGTTTTTTGGGGGACAGCTTTTTCTGTTATATTTAAGTTACAGTACTCAATGTTAGGTGTGATCAAGATCAATCTAAAAGATCATTATGAACTAAATGCTAATAAAGCTAGGGTTTTTCTTGAAACAGAATGTGACGATTTCTTCTGGAAAAATATTAATCTTTTGCTTTCAGTCAAAGAGCAATGCGAGAAGTCCAAAACTACACGTGAAGATTTAAGGCATTTACAATTTGCCCAAACGATTTTGTCGTCGGATTTTGTAAACCTAGTTGTGGGATCATATAGATTATTGGGCAATGCTTTTGAAAAAGAATGCTATTTATTAATACGCAAGGGATATGAAACAATATGGTTGCTTGAATCATTCACGAAAACACCCACAACTATAAAGAGTTGGTTAGCAACAGACAGGTTTAATAAGACAGATACATATCCTGTAAATATAAAGAAGGAGCGCGAAGTTTATCAACGACTAAGTAAATTTGTTCATCCAAATTCTCAAGTTCAAGGAACGTTCATGGGATTGCTGTTTGTTGAGTTTTACACCTACCAAATATTCTTTGAAATTATCGTTTGTATCTGCACCATGATTGAATCGTTGTTGAAAGCATTAGAGAAGATAAACAATATCTCGATTGATCGATACAGAGATCATAAAAGCTGGTTTTCCCAAGTAGAGCAATCACTTCATTTGTTTCTGCTTGCCTACGACAAGAACTTAGCCCAGTTGACCAGTTTCGGAGAAACAAAGTTAAATACCGAGTTATAAAATGAAACTATTGTGAATTCAATTATGCATTTCCATTTCAATTCAAGAAAGACCCCTTTCACGAGGGGTCTTCAACTTTTTCAGGAGGGACGATCATGCTAAACATCAAACCCGCAGGACGTCGAAGACCTTCGCCGGGACGGAATAGTGTCCGCAGCATTAACCGAGCACAGTGCGAAGTACTTTCGACAGTTGGAGGCCGAGTTTACCGACGACGAGGAAGACACGTTTCGCCTTGACCAGCACAGGCCGTTCTTCTTATTGGGAGCAGACGATGCGGGAAATGGATTTCCCGCCTTCAATCCAATTTTTCGCCGTCACTTATGACACTGTCCCTCCGATTAATCTAATCGCCCGATACGCCTGCTCCAGAAAAGCACATGCATCATATGGTGCGGGTAGGTCACGCGGCTAAGGAGTCGGCGTGGAATAGAACGGCGGACGACTCCCAAATTGATTATGATGAGAATTACCTTTACAACAGAGAGCGTGCCGGCAGCATCGGGCTTGACTTAAACGAGGAGACTGAGAAGCTTTAAGCATGGCCCCTTCCGCTGGCGATATAGCGGAGGGGCTTTCCCTTGCCCAGAAGCCCCACAAGAGCCTCTGCGTTTGAATTATAACTTTTAGACTTAAGCTTCAGAACTTTGAGGCTTTTGTTCATCGAAAAACTTTAATGTATTGATGTACTTACTTGCAATAGCCGGGGTTATTGGACCCATTTTTAAAAAGTTTTGAGTTAAGCCTTGACGGCCAGATTCCCACATCGTAGGCCAATTGACACAGTAGGTGTCGTAAGTTCCCATCCCTTTTATTTGAACATTATAACGTGTATAAATTCCAGTCTCACTTTCGAGATTAAATCGACTGCCAAAAAAATTAGCTGTATTTAATTGAAATAGTGCTGATGGAGTTAGAAATACACCTATCCAGTCTGATGCTTCATGCCAAGAAGCTACTTCATCTACCGCTGGACCGACCATTATATTCTCACTTAATTCTAACTCTCCATAAGCTGTTGCTCCTCTAAGAGGTATCTTTCTGGAAATTGAATTGCAAACTAAAAATCGATTAATAATACCATGAAATTCAATTGCTTTATTGATATCCTCTCCATATGTAACCAAAGCGATAGTGTCAGAAATGCTCCTGATTTCTACCGTTAAATCACTCAAATGTGATGACATTAAAGAATCTTCTTTATAACTATCAATCCAAACTTGTGAAGCACGTATTAGGCTCTTAAGTACTGATATTGCATCTGTTTTTCGCTGCCATATTCCTTTCCACCCTAATACATCCATCAATGAAATAGCGCCATGCTTCATTTGTAGCCCCCCTAAATATTATCTTCTATCCAATGTTCGCAAAAAATTTCGCCGTTACTTATGGTACGGTTCACCGTATCATCTTTAAAGCAAATTTTAAGGGCACCCGCATGGGTGCCCTTCGTAGTTGGGACTGAAGTTCGGAACACTGAAGTGTAGCTGAGCAAAACCACAATCCCCCAGAGTATTATGTTAAGGTTGTTTGGAAGAGTGGTTTAAGAAACCGCACAATAAAATCATCTAGTTATGCCCAATTGATCTTAGTTCTTCTATTCCAACCGTATATAACAGGCAGTCCAAACTTATTTCAATTTCTCGCACAAAGGCAGGATTTCTTCCAGTTTGGCAACAATACGCTTCTGCTCGGCAAGAGGCGGGAGGGGAATCATCAACCTACACACATCAGATACGTTTATGTGCTTTGCACCAATTCCGCGCTGCTTGGCTGTAAGCGATAGTACCGTCTGAGGTGCCATCAAGAACTGCTTTAAGTATTGTGGCAAAACTCCTTCTGAACATCTGATAAGCATTACCCGCTGCCCAAGACATATTTTCTTTGAATCTGGAAGAATAGCAGCTCGGCAAATAGATCCTTCTCGAGTGTATATGATGTCACTTTCTTTTGGCTCTAAACGGGAAATTCGAGACGTATACGTTGGACCATCAACATAACGCCATCCTATGATTGTTCCATTCGCATCTATACAAGTTGTATCAATGGTGTGATATTCGGTTTTAGACTCGTAATACTTTGGCGTAGAATGCGGACAGTCAACAATTGATATAGCAATATTTTGAAGGGCTACCCACTTCCAACTCTCAGGAATATCAAACGGTTTTTCATCCTCGGTTATTTCCGGCAAAGGCTTTACTTTTTTGATAGTTCCGGCTTTAATAAGCCGCTGCTTTTCAGCTTGAATTTGCTGATACAGTTCCTCGCCGTTGCCTTCCTCCGGGTTTTGCTCGACAAGCTTGCCTTGAATGGCCATCTGCAGGATTGATTTCTGCATATCGCCAGGGAAACGCTTATTGAAATCTTCAAGCTTGCTCCACGCCTGTTCATAGCGGTCGATGTACAGTAGCAGTTCTTCGATTTTGGCAACAATCCGTTTCTGCTCGGCAAGGGGCGGGAGCGGAAAAGTGAGTTTCAAAACATTGTTTCGTTCAATTCCGGGGATCATGCTTTTTGCCTGTGACTTAAGTGCCTTAATTTGGGTATCAATAAAGTACATTATATACTTTGTTTCAACTCCGTATGGAGTAATAGCCATTATCTGTCGGGCAATGTGAACCTCGTCTTCGGTTAGAATCGCAGTTTTACCAACAGTCCCTTTACACGTCAACAGCAAATCACCTTTGTGGGCAATAGCCTTTGGAGACTCTGTCCAACGATTGATAATAATGGCTGAGTTTTCAATGTTGCTTGCACCTGTAATGTATGGAATACCCTTCGCAATATCATTGTATTCTGTTGGAGTCATATCCTGCCCTGACAAAAGCTGCATGATGGAGCCAAATCGAGTCCATAGCCACCCCTCTGGAATGTCAAATGGTTTTTCATGCTCTGTAATTTCTGGAAGAGGCTTTTCTTTCTTGATTGTCCCAGCTTTGATGCGTTTCTGCTTTTCAGTTTGAATTTGCTGAAACAGTTCCTCTCCAGTGCCTTCCTCCTGGCGCTGTTCCACCAGTCTACCTTGAATTGCTAATTGAAGAATACTGTTTTTCAGTTCTTGTGGGGTCATTGCTTCGCACCACCAAGAAGAGAAGTAATATCGGCCAACACCCGGTCAATCTCGGCGTTCAGCGAAGCCCGCTGCTCCTCGTACCGCAGAATTAAATCCATCGGGTCTAGAACCTCTTCTTCCTTATTTGGATAGCCACACTGGTCGAGGTTATACCCTAACTCCTCGGAAAGTTGCTGGACTGTGTATTTTTTTGCCTTGTTAAAACCGTCTACACTTAGTTCCTGCCGATTAACCCACCAATCGACAACCGGTGCGAAATGCTCAAGTTTCATAGGCTTTGTTTTGGAGAAGTTCTTATATCCCTCTGGCTTATCCAAACGATAGAACCAGGTCTCTGTGGTCGGTTTTGTACGGTCGAAGAACAGAATATTGGTTGTAATCGGTGTATAAGGCGAGAACACACTTCCCGGCATACGGATAATGGTATGCAGATTGAATTCAGATAAGAGTTTCTTCTTGATGGAAACCTTCGCATTGTCCGTGCCGAACAAGAAACCGTCCGGCAGGATGACCGCTGCACGACCGTTTTTCTTCAGTCGATACATGATGACAGACATGAAAAGGTCTGCCGTTTCACTGCTAGCGAGGTCGGCCGGGAAGTGCTTCTTGACGTCTGCTTTTTCACTCCCACCGTACGGAGGATTCATCAAAATAACATCGAACTGTTCTTCCTCCGTATAGTCCAGCACATTCCGCAATAGAGAGTTGTCATGATAGATCTTGGGGATGTCAAGGCCATGAAGAAGCATGTTGGTAATACACAACATATACGGGAACTGCTTTTTCTCAACACCATAGATCGAGTTATCATATTCAGCCTGGTCATCCGTGTTCTGAATCCGCGGAGAGAGTTCTTTCAGCCAGCTTGTAATGAAGCCTCCGGTGCCGCAGGCAAAGTCCGCCATCCTATCACCGATTTTCGGTTGTATGGCTCTCGCCATGAATTCTGTTACCGCACGTGGCGTGTAAAACTCACCAGCAGAACCTGCACTCTGCAATTCACGCAGGATGGATTCATAGATTTCACCGAAAGCATGACTTTCCTCATAATCACTCAGATCCAGTTCGTCAATGACGTTGATGACCTGACGAAGAAGGACACCGTCTTTCATATAGTTATTGGCGTCTTCAAAGGTCGTCTTGACAATGGATTTTTTAATAGGCGTGTCAGGTGTGACATTCAGCTCCTTGAGCGTTGGAAATAGCGTGTTGTTAACAAAGTTCAGTAAAGTATCACCTGTCATGGCGTTACCGCTCTTGTCATCCACAGCCCAACAGTTCCAACGGCAGTCTTCTGGGATAATAGACTGATAATCATCTTCGTCCATATCCCAGTCCTGTTCCTTGGCGTCATATACCTTTAAAAACAACATCCATGCAATTTGCTCAATTCGCTGGGCGTCACCGTTAATACCTGAGTCATTGCGCATGATGTCACGAATTCTTTTAATGAAATTTGATATGCTCATAGAATTAACCTACCTCATATAGTTCTTTTTCCAGTTCCTTGACGGCTTTCAGATATCCATCCTTGCCGCCAAAAAACTGTGCAATCTTTGATGGCTTTCCGAATTTCAAGAACGGGTCAAGCTTCAATATTTCCGTTTTCTCAATCTCATAAATGCCAGCATTCATATACTTTTCAAGGAGGGCCTCTAGTATGTCACGAGCCGCCCCTTGGAATCTACTGAGAAAATCACGTTTTTTTACGCCGTTAGCACGTTCCCGCCGCGTCAACGGTTTCTGGTCGAATGCAACATGACAGATGAAATCGAAGTCATCCACATCGGACAAACTCTGGTCAGCTTTCATACTTTCTAAATCAATACCGCGCTCCAAGAGCAAATCACGGATGTGTTCTTTCTTCTCCTCGGCAGACCACTGGTGGATGAAGTTATCAAGTGAAGCGTATGTGCCTAGAATGTTGGATTTGGTGTAATCGATGATACTTTCCTGTCGGAGCAGCTTGCCGTTGGCGTCATACACAGAAACAGTCTTGCCAATTACCTTGACCGTACAACCTTGTTCATCAACAATAGGTTTTTCTATTGGATTAGGGCCAGGGCCGGGAGGTGTTATAGGGCCAGAACCACCAGGTTTAGTGCCACCTTGGCCGTAATCATCATCCTGCTCAATGGGGCCATCCCACTCAGGGTCGGCAAACAGTCGTGTTACATTGCGGAAATCCATGACAATAAAGTGTGTTTTCCCTTCCTTCTCACGGAGCCGAGTACCGCGACCGATAATCTGCTTAAATTCGGTCATAGAGCCGATCATTTGGTCGAGGACAATCAACTTCGTCATCTTGCAGTCCGCACCGGTGGAGAGAAGTTTCGACGTCGTTGCTATCACAGGGTACGGAGCAGACACGGAAATAAAATAATCGAGTTTGCTCTTGCCGTACACATCACTGCCTGTTATGCGAACCACATAATCCGGGTTGTTCTTCACCATATCCGAGTTAAGGTTGACCAGCGCGATTCTCATCCGCTCGGCATGATCCTCGGTTGCACAGAACACAATCGTTTTCTGCATTCTATCCGTATTTTTTAAGTATTCCGTGATTTCCTTGGCGACCTCGTATGTGCGGTCTTCGAGGATGATGTTGTAGTCAAAGTCGCTGTTGGTGTAAATACGATCTTCGATTTCCCGACCGTGCTTATCCAGCTGACCTGTATACGGACGCCAGCCTTCGCCTATATTGGTACGGATGTTGATTACCTTGAATGGTGCAAGGAAACCATCCTCGATACCTTCGCGCAAACTATAGCTGTAAATTGGCTCACCAAAATAATCGATGTTTGAAATGTATTTTGATTCCTTCGGCGTGGCGGTCATACCGATCTGCGTAGCCGAAGAGAAGTAATCGAGTATCTTACGCCAGTTGCTGTCCTTCTTTGCTGAACCCCTATGACACTCATCCACGATGATGAGGTCGAAGAAATCTTTCTGGAACAAAGACGCAAAGCGCATGACGGAATCGTCATCCGACGTGCCGTCATCACTATCATCATTTCCAGCAAGCTGCTGGTACAACGAGAAATAAACTTCATGAGAAGTGATGGTGATGGGGTCATCTTTTGCAAAATTGATTTTATGGATAGTCTTTTCGAGCGGAGCGAAATCCTGCTGTATGGACTGGTCAACAAGAATATTGCGGTCTGCAAGATATAGCACTTTTTTCTTAGTGCCGCTTTTCAACAAGCGATAGACGATTTGAAATGCCGTGTAGGTTTTACCAGTACCAGTAGCCATGACAAGCAGAAGTCGCTGCTGCCCCTTTGCAATAGCGTCTACAGTGCGGTTGACTGCATTACGCTGATAATAACGCGGTGCGTGTGTGGTCTGGCTCGTGTAGTAAGGCTGAGAGATGACGTGCTTCTCTTTATCGGACAGACCCTTTGCAGCCTGATAACGGGCCATCAGCTCATCGGGAGAGGGAAACTCAGACATAGGAATCTGCCGTTCTTGTCCGGTCAGAAAGTCATGCTCATAAAAAGCGTCACCGTTGGAGCTGTACGCAAACGGCACATCAAGCATCTGCGCATAGGTCATCGCTTGCTGCAATCCGAAGGATACAGAGTGATTGTTGTCCTTTGCCTCAACGATAGCAATGGGATTATTCGCATGGATATAAAGAACATAGTCTGCCTTCTTCGGCTTTTCACGGAACACAAGATTACCTTTCAGGTTGATTTTACCGTCTGTGATCTTGGTTTCCATCGTAATATGATCAACGCTCCATTTTGTAGTAATAGCCGGAGTGATATAGCGGAGCTTGATGTCTTCTTCAGTCATCTGCTTTTTGTTGATCACGAATTATCACTCCCTTTCTCATATGGTATTTCTAACTAAATTATAGTTCTTCGAAATTCATTAAAACGTCTCCCCAAACTGACGAATCTTGACCATTGCTGTATTGGGGTCTTTATGAAGGTATTCCTCAGTTAATTGACCAAGTAATGCTAGGATTGGCCACTTTCCTGCTAGAAAGGCAACGTTACTTGTGTTTATATATCCACCTCATCATTAACAGGCTGAATATGCACTTACAACATTCAATCATGTGATGATGTTATTATGCTGTCAGGAAACGAATGTTCGTTAAAGCGCAAGAATACTCATAATTATCAATTCGACATGATGTTCCTAGTTCCTATAATATCATACTTACAAGTAGTTCCTTTGGATTATTATTAAGAAGGTAGTCCCCTGAGATGGATTTATTGAATATGGATATCTCAGGGGGCTCCCTTTAGTGTTGATGTATCTGATCAACAAGCGATTTTTGCTCGTTAATGGTGGGTATCGGAATTAATAACTTGCCAAAGTTTTGTTTGGATATAAAGCTAATGGTACTACTGGTTACATATTGTTTAACTTGTTCCCTGATTACAAAAGAATTTAGCAAAATCACAAGATAGCTCGGGTCGATAATTTCTGGGTCTACCTTTAATCTCAATAAGTGGTCATGAAAAAGAAGTCCTTGGTTTTCCCGCTCTACAATTGAAGCTGGGCCTATAGTACCTTTATGCCGAAATAATACATCATCCACGTTGAGGGTTTCCTTATCTCGGGGGTGTTCGACCAAAATAGTGTCAAACTCATCCTTAAGCGTAAGTACTTCTATGTTCTTCGATTTCACTATCCCAATTTCAATCTCTCCGTTCTTTTCCTTTGTTGGATTAACCCCGGAATCAATAGTTAAGCAGACCTCTTCCAATGTATATACATTCCCACATCCCCGAATCTTCTCTTGAAACTCAGAAATTTGGGGATTAAGTGCCGCATATGTCCATAGTGGATTTTCAATCAGTTCTGAATACGGTAATTTAACTACTGCCCCAATAGCATCATTAGGAACTTTTATGCTATAATGACTACTAACAATTTTATCGATTTTTTCTAAGATAGTTTCCTTGTCTTCATTTTCCAAATGGCTAAGTTGCAGCTTAATCATTTGGATTTTTTCTTTCCTCTCTTCTTCAGTTAGCCAAGGTATAGTTATTTCCTTCAGGTCTGACAAGCTGATTCTACGGATAACTGCACCTTTGCTTCTTGCCTCGAATTGATCCCTAACATATTCAGTCGTTAGAGCACAATAAAGATAAAGCGGGTCTACCTTTGGAGTAACAACTGCAAAAATGTCTGATACCAGGATAAACCGGTCCTGAGGTGAGGAAACAATAGTCGGTACCATTACCCCAACTTCTACTAGCGGGATCAACATATCTCCTGCCGTCATACGATAACGCAGCCTTTTGGAAACTTCCTCAGTTACCTCTTTACATTCCGTTATCATTCCGGTCCTTTTATCGATACAACTCCCATCTACGTATTGCAAATACTCCTCCCTCTGATCAAATTTCACCCTGCGACTGTCCGGTAAAATATCACACACCTCTTCTAGCAGCCTTGTTTCATCATAAATCCTCTCAGATGGTTGCTTAAGGTAAAATATAGGCTCCCATCTTTCTTGCAACTTATCGTATTCGACTAATTTAATTCCCACTGTTCATCCCTCCAGCGATCAATTGGCATAGTTCATTAAATTCATCGATATCCACAGGGCTAGTTTTCAGTTTCCGGTCTAGCTTGACATGACTGAAATCGGCCATTATAACTTCCTTTGGCTTAACTAATTCCGCTGCTTTTTTTTGCAGTAATATCATACATGTTGATACCCCTGCATAAGGCATAAGCGAATTGGATGGCATCGTTATAATCGCTTTAACATGTGCTTCCTTTAGAAGAGACTCTCTAACTTTTTGCGTACTTCCCCCTTTGAAAAGAAATCCCGCTGAAAGCAGCGTTAACACATAGCCCCCAGGCTTTACTATTCTCATCGCTCTATCAAGGCACAGCAGATCAACCTCAGTCGTTTTTATTTCCCTCAATAGAATACTTCCTTCTGGATTAATGTCCAGCGCCGAGACCTTCCCCGCAATAGGAGCGTTATAAACCACAAGATCTACAACTGACTCGTCAACGTTTTCAGTTACAATGTTCCTTTGTTCCGCCACAACATTTAAATCCAATAACAAAGCCAACTTTTGTTGTATTCTAACAAGACTTTCTTTTAATTCATAGGAGACAGCCTCTTTAACTTCCAGTTCATTAATGAGTCCCCTTTGGGTGAAACCAAGCCCTGAAGTTATATCAGCAATATTAACTGGACAATTTCCAACCGTTCCGAAGAACGCGCCCGGGCCAAAGCCACACTGAAAAAAACTATTTCTCTGCCTCTCTGAGTAATGTATCAACATCACAATATGCTCTTTCTGGCATCTCGTCCCAAAATGAAGTAACAGCAGATACATAGGCTTCAAGGTCTTTTTCTGTGACTCTTAATGTGTGCCCATTTAGCAGAACTGCGCCATGCAATTCCAGAGTATCAAATGAATCACCAGATAGATCACTACGAAAGAAATCTGGTCTTATCTTTCTCAACTTATCCGCAGACTCACCATTGCCATGCTTAATTGTATTTGTAAGAAACTTTAGTTCTCGAATTTTTGTCCATGAAATAGTATCCGGGATATTTATCCCGTGCAACCTGAATATTGTTTGAACTTCTTTGAACTCCAATGCCTTTTTAATAAATGTAAGGTCATGGCTCAACTCATTAATTGTAAAGCGAATAAGCTGCTGTTCCCAAGTATGATATAAAAGAGAAATTGTCATCAGTAAGTGATTGGACTTCATAGTCAATAACGATAGATACATTTCAACGCTTTCCTCTTGTGCCCATTCTGCTACTGAGGCAGTATCAGTATCTTCCCCTCCTGGATACTCTCGGAATAGTTTATTTCCATATTCCTTTGATTCCTCTTCTATATTGCTAAAGTAATCTTTGGTTTTATTATAGTAATCTAAAACTATCGTTAGCTCTTCTTGATGTCTTTTAATTGTTGGTTTCCAAAATAATAGTTGAGTCTCCCCCATAATCAGCACTCCAATCTATAAGGAATTAACAGGTACTCCCATTACTTGATTTCACTCGTATCTAACTTTCCACCTTTAAAGGTGGCTGTATGATCTAATTATCTTCGATCACTTATGAAAGGAACAGGGTAAATGTATGGCAAAATAATCTATCTATAAGCCGTAACGTATCAATTTTTCGTTGTCTATGGTAAGATTCTCCGCGTTGTCTGTAACGGCAAGGTTAAATCCAGTATTCACCAACCATTTAATTTTTGTTAATATATAACTATCATATTTGGGAAGTAGCGTGATTACCACGAGTACGCAGTTGTATCTTTTAAATAGTATAATAGAAGAATATAAGAATACTGGAGCCTTCAAAAGCATTGATATAGCATTTGAATTTTTCTCTGCCGAGCAAATACTAAAGGATAAAGATATTGGTTCCGAGGAAATCGAGTCTGGTCTTATCGGGGCTTCACGAGATGGTGGAGTTGATGGCTTTTTTGTATTCTTGAACGGTGAATTCATCTATGATCCAGATGAAATTAAAGCTACTAATCAACCAACGCTTGAACTTCACCTTATGCAATATAAAAATTCTAATTCCGTGGAAGAACTTGTCGTAGACCGCTTTATCGCATCAGCAGAGCATATTTTTCAACTCGGTACCGATTTTGATACTCTTAGTGAAATTTTCAATCCTGCACTAATTGAAAAAATAAAACTATTTCACAGTACATGGATGAAGATTGCTGGACGACATCCAAAGATTCTCGTGAACTATTATCACGTATGTAAGGGCAATAAAACCAAAACATTAGGTCCTGACACACAGAACGATGCATATCTAAGAAAAATGGTTCTGCTATCGCAAAAAGTTAAAAACACTGGTGGAAACATTATTGAGTACTCATACCATATTGTAGATGCCGAGTCTTTGATGGAATTATCTCGAAAAAATCCAACATACTCTTTACCATTAAAATTAAATGAAACACCGATTACAATCGATTACCAGCAAGAACAAGGTGGATATATAGCATCGACAACACTTTTTGAGTATTATAAATTCCTCTCTGACTCAGACGGAACACTTCGTAAATATTTATTTGAATCAAACGTAAGGGATTATCAAAACAATACTGATGTAAATCAAGAAATTGGAGAAACAGTTACTGAAAAACCTGAGTTTGATTTCTGGTGGCTTAATAATGGGGTAACAATTATTGCTGAAAAAGGCACCTTGGCCGGAAAAACACTCCACTTAGACAACATTCAGATCGTTAATGGTCTACAAACTTCTTACACTATATTTAATGCATTATCAAACGGCTCCTTCGAGGACGATAAAAGGTCACTACTACTTAAAATAGTTATCACAGGAAAAAAGGAAACTTCAGACGCAATAATTAAATCCACTAACTCACAAAATTATGTTCCTCCTTCTACTTTAAGAGCAACTGACACAGTACAGAGGAATATTGAGGAGTACTTACTATCTAAAGGTTTCTACTATGATAGAAGGAAAAATTTTTACAAGAATCAAGGAAAGCCAAGAAATAAAATAATATCAATTAAATATTTATCCCAATGCTTAACCGCACTTGTACAAAAAAATCCATCGAAAGCAAGATCTAATCCCACCACTCTTACAAAAAACGAAAAAGACTATAGACGTCTTTTTCCTGTAACCAGACAACCAGAAATTTACTTAATAAGCATTGAAGTTATGAAACAGGTTGAGCGTACATTAAGGAGCATGGTTACAACTACTGCTCAAGAGGATGCAATTGCGACTAACTATCCTTTCCACGTTGGAAGAATTTTGGTGTCAGTAATACTTAATAATGCAGATTATAATGATCGAGAGTTTGCTGGAATTGATACTGATAATGTCAACGAAGAAAATATTACTATCGCTTTTTCTATTCTAAAAGAGATTCTCTCTGATTATCAAAAAACGAGCTCACAACAAGAGTTAATAAACATTGCAAAAAACATCACTTTTAGTGATCATTTGACTGAAGAGCTAAAAAATAGACCTGAATTAGTTTCTCCAAAGAACTAAACAAGCACATTAAGCTGAACTATCTAGCTCCTCCACTAATTTTGTGGAAGGAGCTTATTTTTTTTTATCCTATTAATACCTGCCTTGCATTCCACAAATTTTACGCCGTCACTTATGGTACGGTTCCCCGCGAATAATCTTAAACGGCCTCACTTAGTCAAGTGCTACACTACTGACAATTCTAACACCGCAAAAACAAATGGGGACGCGAAATCACTAAGCGTCCCCATTTGGTCCCCAACTCCCCTATTCACTCACTCAAAACCCTTATAAATCAAGGAACAGACACTCTCCACATGCACCGTATGCGGAAACATATCCACCGGCGTTACCTCCACCGTCCGATACCCACCATCCTCCAGCACCCTCAAATCTCTCGCCAGCGTAGACGGGTTACAGCTCACGTACACCACCCGCACCGGCTTCATCTCAAGAATTGTCTCTAGCAAACGCGGATCGCACCCTTTACGCGGAGGATCGACCACGATGACATCCGCCTCAATACCCTGCTCTTTCCAGCGTGGAATTACATCCTCAGACGCGCCGACTTCAAACTCCACATGCTTCATGCCATTGAGCTCCGCATTCGCACGCGCATCCTCGATCGCTTCCTTCACGATCTCGACCCCATATACCTTCTTGGCATGCTGGGCCAGGAACAGAGATATCGTACCGATACCACAATAGGCATCGATCACGGTCTCTTCCCCGGTTAATCCCGCATACTCCACCGTTTTATCGTACAGTACTTCCGTCTGAACCGGGTTCACTTGGTAGAAGGACCGCGCTGAAATCGCGAACTTCACATCGCCGATATAATCATGGATGACCTCGCGCCCCCACAGGACGCGGGTCACATCCCCGAAAATAACGTTCGTTTTGCGTGTGTTCACGTTCTGACAAACGCTTACCACGGCAGGGAGCTCTTCACGGATCGCAGAGATCCACTCGTTCACGCGCGGTATCCGCTCGCCGTTCGTGACGAGCACAATCATCATCTCGCGGGTAGCAAAACCAATCTTGACCACGACATGGCGAAGCAGGCCTTGGCCTGTCTCTTCATTGTAAGCGGTGATGCCTAACTTCCGTCCAATGGCTTTGACGCGGCTGACGACCTCGTCGTTCTGCTCATGCTGGATGAGGCACGTCTCCATGTCCACGATCCGGTGGCTGCCCCGGGCGTAGAAGCCGCCAACCAGGCCGCCTTCCGTTACGCCGATCGGCACCTGGGACTTGTTGCGATAGCGCCAAGGCTCGCTCATACCGAGTGTCGGCCGCACGAGGATCCCCTCTTGATCTGAATCATCGCCGGACACGGCAGGATACGCCCCATTGGTTTCAGAATTCTCAATGTCCCCTCCACCATCTGTGCCATTCCGCTCGTTGCCCACACGCGTCTCTCCGGCACCTTCCGCCTCACGCACCACCCGCAGCTTCCCGATCCGCTCCAGATTGTCCACCACCAGCTGGCGCTTCCATTCCAGCTGACCGGCATAACTCATATGCTGCAGCTGGCAGCCGCCGCATTGGTCGTAGATCGGGCACGGGGCCGCGATGCGGTTCGGGCTCTGCTGGACCAGCTCCAGCAGCTTGGCGTAGCCATACTGCTTCTTGGTCTTGAGCACCTTCACCCGGGCCTTCTCGCCCGGCAGGGCGCCCTGAACGAACAGGGTGTAGCCGTCTGCACGGCCAACTCCTTCCCCGTCATGGTTCATTCCTATAATATCGATCACGACCTCGTCATTCTTGGCCACCGGCAGGTCCAGGAGGGCCGCCGAAGCCGCCGGCTTGCCGCTGCGTCGCGTGTCGCTTCCCTTGCGGTTCTTCTTCATGATGTGCTGTTCACTTCTTTCCGTTCAACTTGTCCCTTACTACTACTCTATATTCCCTATCGGAGACCTATCCATAATAAAAGCGGATGATCTTCCGTTATCCTTCATTCGCTTAAACAACAAAAAGCTCCCCCAAGGGAGCTTAGCGCACAAGCTCACGTCCATCATTATACGGGAGCCTCGTATGTTATTCAATCCATTCAGCCTGCAAATCCAATCATTTACTTACAAGAGCCTGAAGCCTAAGCGGCGATATCGGCACGATCCATCTCGTTCAATGGCCCATCGCCCCAATCGCCAATCCTTCACTAATGCTATCAGTCCATGCTGAGCCATCGGCAGCAACCATCACATCTTACGCGCCCAGATGCCCTCCGCCTCTGTACCTGCCCCATCTCAGCCAAAAATCCTTAAATGCTGCGGCAGGACGCGGAACGTCCCCGGCAGGACGCCGCCGAACTCGCCGTCCAGGTTCAGCTGAACCGGTCCCGGAGAGACGACCTCCATATAGTCGGTGCGGAAATGCACGACCCGCTTGTCGTTGATGTGCTCGCCGCGCAGGGCGAGCGTAGCTACGCGCACGAACTCCGCCAGATTGCACTTGCGCAGGGCAATGACGTCGAACAAGCCGTCGTCAATGCTTGCGCCCGGCGCGATTTTGTCGAAGCCGCCGACCGAGTTGCTGTTGGCGATGAGGAACACCATGAATTCGTCATGGATCGCCGGATGACCGCTGGCGTTGATGATGAGCTCCTGCGGCGTGAGGCTGACCATTTTCTCGATCCCCTTCAAATAATACGCCAACTGCCCGATCATCGTCTTCAGCTTGCTTGGCACCTCGTAGGTGAGCTCGGTCAGCGTACCGCCGCCCGCGATATTGATAAAGTAACGATCATTCGCTTTGCCCACGTCAATCGGACGCGTCTCGCCCCGAATCACTAGATCGCAATACTCCTCCCAGTTCTTCGAGATGCCGAGCGCCCGCGCAAAATCGTTCGTGGTGCCCAGCGGGAAAATACCGAGCGGCGGAAGGTTATCCCTGCCAGCCATCCCGTTAATGACCTCATTGAGCGTACCGTCTCCGCCGGCTGCGATCACAAGATCGTAGCCGCGTTCGACGGCATCTGCCGCTTCACGGGTCGCATCCCCCTCTCCGGTTGTTGCATGACAGGAGGTTTCGATGCCAGCACTGTCCAGACGGTTCAATATATCAGCAAGCCGACGCTTCATTTCCTCCCGGCCGGAGGTTGGATTATAGATTAACCTTGCATTTCTCATTAACGATACGCCACCTACTTATGATTTCAAGGATAGAAGAAGAAGTTTAGCCTGCGACTCCATCCACTGCGGCAGCAGCGGATGCGGAAGCAAGGTTCTGCCTGAATATCGGCATTCAAGCCCCTCGAGCCGATTAGGTATCACCTTCTCCGTAAAATACCCCTCACTTAAAAAAAGCGGAGCTACGATCACATCGCAGCCGCGCTCCATCCATGCTGTCACCTTGTCCCGAACATCGCCGGGACTGAGTAAGGCATAATCCGCGCTTGTTCCGCTTACCTCGCTAACTCGCTGTGCCAAAGAGTTAATACCCTTTTCCCAGCGGCTGCGAAACAGATCATGCCGGCTGCCGTGTCCGACGAGAAGAATAACCTCCTTCGCAGGGTTAACGGACAGCTCTTTCACCTTATCCCATACCATGGCCGCCATCTCGGGGTCGTCGTCCATCGGTGTGCCAAAATGAACCCGGGACTGGACCCGAAACGGCGCCAGGTCCGTCTCCATGTCCGGAACGGCCTTCGCTCCTATAGCATAAGCTATTTCGTCGACATGTGTGCTGCCGGACGAGACAAATAGAGGAATGACCACAATGTCGGTGACACCCTGGTCTTCCAAGTCCGTAATGCCGTCCTGAATCAGACGGCCCTCTACCAATTCCAGGTACGAAGATACGACCGGTATATCCATATGAGAGGCCAGCTTCTGGACGGCTTCGTCCACCAGCGACACCCATTTCTGTTCACGTGAACCATGACTAATAACCAGCACACCCGGCTTCGTCATAAGTTTAACGTCCTAAACGCTCCAGCGTCATTTTATAACCGTCATTGCCGTAGTTCAGGCAACGCTTCACACGCGAAATCGTTGCGGTGCTGGCTCCCGTTTCTGCTTCAATCTGGTTGTATGTGCATCCCTTGCCCAGCATGCGCGCCACTTCCAGCCGCTGCGACAAGGACTGAATTTCGTTAACGGTGCAGAGATCATCGAAGAATACATAGCACTCTTCCACACTGCCCAGGGTTAATATCGCTTCGAATAATTGATCGATGCTTTTATCATTTAGCTTCTTTAATTGCACTGGATGATCATCCCCTATTGTTACTGTGTATAACACTCGCACTCCCATTGTACCCGAGCGGATATAGTATTTTCAAGCATTAACGATTTCACGCACTACAGGACAACCATTAGCCAGAGGCAGCATCCCTTATACACGCTCACATTTCGCATCTCCAGTGCTCGCCAAAATCTTCCTAGGCTATCGCCCGATTCCGCTCCTATCCCGAAAATCGGGACATCCGCCTAAACCCATCGCCCGCCCGCATCATACAGTATTGTATCTTAACTCAAAAAGGAAAGTGATATCATGACGCGTCATTCTCACTATTATCACCGTCGACCGACCAACCAGCGCTCCCTCATTGAAAATGAATCACTGCCCCAGGCGCCATCGCCATACCCTGGCATCTCTCCATACAGCGATTATCCGGAAGTGGGCGAAACCGCGTTATATCCATATACTGACGGTGTAACGGACATGGAGGCTTCGGCTTCGGCTCTGGCTCCATCCACGAATTCCGGCGGCGGTGGCCTGGCAGGTCTCCTTGGCGGAGGAGGCAGCAGCGGCAGCGGCAGTGGAGGCGGATTAAGCAAGCTCCTCGGCGGGCTCGGGGTCAACAATATGAGCGACGTTAAGGGACTCATCGACCGGATGGGCGGCATCGACGGCATCGTCAACAACATTGGCAAGGTACAAAAGCTCATGCAGGGCTTCCAGCAGCTTGCCCCCATATTCTCCGTGCTGGCAGGCGCACTTAAGAAGAAAGGCAAAAGCGGATCCTCTCCAAACACATTTACGGACCAGAATGAGGACGCCTACGAATACAGACCGAGAAGACGCCGCCGTTCCTCGGGAAGCCGGCGCCGCTCCGGCTCGCGCAGACCATCCGGCAAAAGTAGACGTCGCCGTTGATCTATGTAGCTCGGTAGACTTTAAACCGTACCGTCTCAGTCACAGAAACACCGTATCCTTGATCATTGAAGGATATTTGACACAATTGGTTTAGCAGAAACGTTTGAAGGTCGCCATAGGCGGGATCATCCGAACATCATACATCATGCAGCAGGCTCCAGTCTGTTACTCTAGACCGGAGCCATATCCTTTTATCAACCTATATATCCTCATCAGCGCGTCCAGTCCCCTTCGGGGCTGGCTTCTTTATTCTCGACGCTTTCGAGTGATTTTAACCGAAACCAATAGGAGCCGCGCAAACCGGAACGCAGCAGCATCATAATACTGCCCAGCAGGTACAGTACGGTCGGGATTCGCTTCATATGGGGATAGAACATCATGATGCTGCCTGCAATGAACAACAGGCCGGTCGCAATCTCACTGATGACCATGCCCACCTCATAGCGGTTCGTAACGGCCAGCTTTCGTTTTCGCTTCCAAGCCAAGCGAAGCATCCGGCGCAGCAGCCGGGAACGCAAAGGCTCATCTGGTTGACGCGATGAACGCTTCTTGGGATGTGGTTTGAGCCTGAGTTTCATATGCAGTCCCTCCTCTGCAAGCCTTTACCCCTTACGGAGAAACAAGAAACCCCAGCGATTTAGCATTCGCCTTATGATGCAGGACAACCTTTCCCGCCTATCCGATAACTTCCCCAGCAAGGACTTGGACCACCGATACTCTGACTAACATGCCTCTATTTCCGAATGGCATCACGATGTCCACGTCATAATAAACCTTTTTATTTAAACCAGCCTCTGCGCATAAACCACATCACCATGCCCCCGCCAAGCACAAACATGAGAATCAGCACGAAGAAGTAACCGTAATGCCACTCCAGCTCCGGCATATTCTGAAAATTCATCCCATAAATCCCGGCAATCAGGGTGAGCGGCATGAAGATGGTCGTGATCACCGTTAATGTCTTCATGATGGTATTCATCCGGTTCGAATTCACCGATATGTAGCTGTCCCGAAGATCCGCCGTCATTTCGCGGTCGGCCTCGATCATGTCCGCCAGCTTCAGCAGATGGTCGTAGATGTCGGAAAAATAAGCATGGTGCGCGTGGTGCTCCAAATGCTGCGAGTTCACGATCCGGTACAGCAAATCCCGCATCGGCACAACCGTCCGCCGCAGGCGAAGCAGCCTCGAACGCAGCGCAAACACCTGATTCATTAGCTCCTCGACCGAATCCTTCTCGCCTCGGCTTTCCAGCTCGGCCAGCTCGTCCTCGATGGCAAACAAGCTGGGGAAGTACTGATCCACCAGCTTATCCATGATCGTATAGGCCGTGAAGCTCGGACCGTCCTGACCCAGCCGACCCTTACCGGCGACCGAGGTCACGCGTTCCCAAGCGTCATTCATTTCGGGCAGCGCCTTTTCGTGGAAGGAGACAATAAACGAAGGTGCAAGAAACAGATCCACCTCGACAGCTTCCAGAGTATCCGGCTGAAGGGCATGCAGAACAAAAAACTGCATCTGTTCGTAATAATCCAGCTTCGGCCGCTGCAGGATGTGCAGGCAGTCCTCCACCGCCAGCGGATGAAAGTGAAAGTAGCTCTCCAGCATCCGGGCCTCCTCCGGCGTGGGCTCACTGAAATCGACCCAGACCCAGGCGTAATCCTCAATATGGATCTCTTCAAGTGGAAGGCCGATTACCGCTTCATAACTTGGCGTAATAGCGAACGTGCGAATCATGATAAGCTCTCCTTTCCCTGCACCTTCGGTTTCGTTAGACAAAAAAAGCCAATCGCTTCCTGATTGGCCCACTACTATCCATTATCTATGTGTAATTACGTTTTAGAAAAGAATTTTAAATATGATTCCTGCCAGTACAGCCGTAATCGGAATCGTAATAAACCAAGTCACAATAATGCGTCCTGCCAGAGACCATTTCACGGCGGAGAAGCGTTTCGCTGAGCCTACACCGAGAATTGCCGAGGTGATCGCATGGGTTGTACTGATCGGCAGATGAAGCAGCGTAGCCGAGAAAATGACGGATGCGGCCGAGAAGTCAGCTGCGAACCCGTTGATCGGCTCGATTTTGAAAATTTTCGTACCCATGGTCTTGATGATCTTCCAGCCACCGATCGAGGTCCCGAGCGCCATCGCTGTCGCTGCAGAAATTTTAACCCAGAGCGGAACTTCCATCTCTGTCAATTGACCGGAGGTGACCAGAGCAAAGGTGATAATCCCCATCGCCTTCTGTGCATCGTTGGTGCCGTGCGTGAAGGATTGAAGTGCTGCCGTAAAAATTTGCATCGTACGGAAGCCTTTATTCACCGTATGCGGGCTGTGTTTAGCAAAGATAACCTTGAGCAGCTGCATAACCAGATAACCGATCACAAAGGCAATGATTGGCGATAGGATCAACGCCAAGACGATATCCTTAAATCCGGCGTAATTCAGCATGTCGCTTCCCGCGCCGACAAATACCGCACCGGCCAATGCCCCGATTAGAGCATGGGAAGAGGATGATGGCAATCCGAACCACCAGGTAACCAGGTTCCAGATGATGGCTGCAAGCAATGTTGCAATAACAACCTCGATCCCGTTATCCAGCTTGGTCGGATCCGCGACGCTGCCGCCGATGGTTTTGGCAACCCCCGTGAACATCATCGCACCGATGAAGTTCATGCTGGCTGCAAGCAATATGGCTACCCGCGGCTTCAAGGCCCGGGTTGATACCGACGTTGCAATGGCATTCGCCGTATCGTGGAACCCGTTGATGAAGTCAAATGCAAGCGCCAAAAAAACAACAATTACTAATACTAACATCGTTGTATCCATTGTTCAGGACTCCCTTACGAGTTGCGCATAATGATGGATTCCAGCATATTAGCCACGTCTTCGCAGGTGTCCGTGGTCGTTTCAAGACGTTCGTAAATCTCTTTTTTCTTGATCAGCAGAATCGGGTCAGAGACGGTGGCGAACAGATCCTTGATGCAGATGCGCAGCAGCTCGTCGCCTTGGTTCTCCAGATCGTTCAAGCGGATCGTGTACTCACGAATAGCCAGAAGTTTCTTTTGAGAGAGCAAATGAATGGCTTTCTGAATTTCGTAAGCCGATTGACGCAGAATTTCAGCAAACTGTACCATGTACTCGTCAGGTTTCCCCAAATTGTACATATAGAACCGGGATGCGGTTGCTTCCAATCCGTCCATCACATCGTCCATGCTGGTTGTCAGGTCCATAATATCATCGCGTTCGATTGGCGTGATAAACGTTTTGTTGAGTTCAGTAATGATGGTATGTGTATAGGTATCACACTGGGACTCGTATTTTTTCATTTCATTGGCAAATTCAAGCACATCTTGAAGATTGGAAACGTGCTGCGAAAAATAATCTGCGGCTTGTACCACCGTATCGGCCATATTCTCCAGCGTTTGGAAGAATATATCCTTCTTCTTCAATTTCATACTCTTAACCCCTTTTTTCGATAAATTGCCGCGAACGCCCTCAAAAGATAGACAACCTTGACTATCTTATCACATCCATGGCAGGGTGTGTATAGAAAAGTAACACTCAGAAATGTAAGGAACTAACAAAAAAGAAGATGCATGGATATCGCTTCAATTCTCCTGCCTATTAACATCTCCGTATGAGTGCAAATTATCCCGACAGAGCATCTTCCATCCACATCTTATGCATCAAGGATTCGTAATGGTCACATGGCTTTCAAAAGAAGGCGAATTCGGCACAATGTTGAAATACGTCGTTCCCGGCACCAACGGCACTTCCTTGCCGTCCTTCACGAAACGGATCGCATCGCCCGCTGCGCGTACCCACTGCCCCTCGATGACTTCTCCGCGCTGGAACAGCATCGCTTTCCCGCCCGTTTCCACATTCACGGCAAGCCGGCCCACATCATCCAGCACTTTATGATCCGCCCCCAGCACAATTACATTCGCGGCCTCCAACTGAACGTTATCGTTGAGATCCACATGCGGCGATCCGTTGACCCACCGTTTGTACGTATTGGTCGAACCGTCATACTCATAAGCCACCACATAACTATCCAGTAAAAATTTGATTTCTACCTTCTCCCCGGGTTCACCGGAAACAACCTCCACAGGCGCCGTTCCCTCTGCACCATCGCCGCTTGCAGCCGCCGGCTCCATATAGAACGAATATTGCGGCACTTTCACGTCGTTGCCATAATTAAGCTTGGCTGCTCCTTCACGGAGCTTCTCGTCGCTGGAATACAGATTATGCGGCGCTTTGCGTTCCTTGTCTCTCCAGAAGAAAGAGCCTGCATTTCCGATCTCGTCCATATCCTGCTTGCCTTGCTTTTGGATGATGCTATAAGCTTCAGGGCTGCCACCAGCATGCACAAGAACGCCGCCGTAGCTCTCGCCTAGATTGATCAGATAAGGACGAATGCTGCGAATCGGCCCGATCTTCTCAATGCCGCTCTGGCTTTGGAAAATGCCGATCAAACGCGTGATCCCTCCCTCCGCCAGCACTTCATACACCATGTCCGCTTGTCCCAGACCCGACTGCGGCCTTGCCGCCGGGGCGTTATTGATCATAACGGCCAGCGGCCGCTGCGTCAGTGACGCTTCTAACGGCAATCCGGTCAGAGGTGCCTTATATGGAGAAGATGCATTCTCCTGAGGCACTTCCACTGGCTGCTCGATCGGAGCCTCCACCACCGGCGCCGGGACAGACTCTGCCTGCTGCTTACCACCACATCCGGACAGCAGCAATACTGCCGCCATCGACAGCAAGCTTGTCCTCCATGCGAATTTCCTGAAAGACCCTTTGCTATGCATATTGTTTCCCCCTATGAACGCTCCCATTACTTATTACCCTAAATTTCCAACCTATTTGCCCAAAATTCCCAACCAACAATCAACTTTAGTTTACATTTAATCACAAAATCCGTGCTTTGTCTGTATCGTGCTTTGTCTGTATATAGAAGGGGATACATCCAGATGAATATCAAAGGTAACCCGATTTCTTAAAGCAAGTCTTCGATGTTCACTGAAGAAAAAGACCTGACACCGCAGGTCCTTTTCTTCTTTGCTTAGTCAAAGGCTGTATTTGGGACATATGTAATTGATCAAAGTATCTGGTGGCTGGAATGTTCATGATTAATCATCAGTTGTTCTCGGAGGACAAGAACTTGTACCCTTTGCCGTACTCCCTTTTCCCTCTTAGATTTAGTAAATGTATTTCCCTGAATGGTACCATGTTCTTATTTCTCGACAATACTATTATTAAGCAAATGAACAAAGGCAGCCGATCACGTTGGTCGGCTGCCTCCATTGTTTTATTGAGCTATCGTGTCCCGTTAGCTCAATAGTCTTATGTTTTAATTAGAGTCGCTGCTTATAGTTGTGAGGCTTGCCGAACACCTAATGCAGTGACGTCCCGACGGGCTTAGGGGGCTGGATGTGGTCACTCGCTTCTCAGTGTGACCCGGACAGCCATTGCATTTAAGGAGTTCTCAAAATAGCTATATACTTCATCTGCAATTCCCAGAAACTCTTCAACAAGTACATTACTATCCAAGTAACAAGCATACAGATAATCAATTAAAGCGGAGTCAATCTCACAATAGTTTAATATGGCATTCTTCATCTTAATAATGTCATCTTGCCATACACCTGTATCTTCTAAAACCAAAGAGTATAATGCACGAATTAATCTCTTAGAGTAACCTTTAATTAATCTAGTTTTCATTGTGTTATCACTAGCATTAGAAAGTAAACTATGTCTACGATCTACTTCCTTCTTGGTCTCTGCATTTAAGTCTAAAATGAACTCTGGAGAAATAATTATCGGTGGTACTTTTTCACCAACGTCATGACCATATATGCAAACACTAATTATCTTTACCCAAAAACCCCAATCATTTGGTTTACTTAATACATCGTCAATCGAGCAAATTGTGGTATCAATCTTAGTTACTACTGGATATTCTTCCAAAAGCCTGTCTTTAATATTTGACAATCTTTCGTAATCAATATCTTTGGGATTTACACATACAATAGTAAAGTCTGCATCTGACTTAAAAGGTTTAGCAGTTCCTTTTGGAATCGAGCCACACATATAAATGCTATGAATCTTACCTTTAAATTCGGTAAGTATATTATCTATATACTTATCAACAAAATCCTTATATTCACTTTGTATTACAATTCTATTTATAACTTTTTCTAATATCATATAGACTCCTCCCAAAATAAACTTTCATGACCCAGCCGGGTCACAGGCTATGATGAAAATGTAATCATAGTCTTTTTTCTATCTTTCATTTCCTTCATACTTGAGATGAACCGGCCAGTTCGTGGTTTTTTGCGGTGGTTCGACCCCGTAAAATAAACTGCTCAAACAACCTTGAAGCACAGGCTATCGGACTGCGAGTCCGGATAAAAAAATCTTCGTTTGTTTCGGTTGTCTTTCCGGTTCCATTATTCATGTCGGGGGGGATTTGCCATGTTGGAAGCCATTCTTGAACGCTGCGCCGGACTTGACGTTCACCAGGAAACCGTTGTGGCCTGCGTACTCACCGGACCGCTTGACCGCGCGCCGAAATTGGAGATGCGCACGTTCGGCACCATGACACACGAGCTCATGGAGCTTGGCGAGTGGCTGGTTAATGAAGGCTGCACGCACGTTGCCATGGAGAGCACCGGCATCTACTGGAAATCCGTGTGGAACGTGCTCGAGGCATTCGACCTGGACCTTTTGCTGGCTAATGCGCATCACGTCAAGAACCTTCCCGGACGCAAGACCGACATGAAAGACGCCGAGTGGATCGCCAAGCTGCTGCGCTGCGGGCTCATTGAAGGAAGCTTCGTTCCCACCGAAGACATCCGTGATCTTCGAGATCTGACCCGTTACCGCAAGAAGCTGGTGCATGATGCCACCTCGGAGAAGAACCGCATCCATAAATCGCTACAGGATGCGAACATAAAGCTTACGACGCACATGTCCGACATTTTTGGCGCATCGGGACGGCTGTTGCTCCAGAAGATCGTGGACGGCGAGGTCATCACCATGGAGTTTCTTGAAACCCATATGAGAGGTGCACTCAAACACAAGTCGCCCAAACTGTTGCAGTCCCTCAATGGACGCCTGCGCAAGCATCACCGCGACATGATCCGTTTTTCCTGGAACCACCTCATGTATCTGGAACAACAAATCGAGCAGGTAGAGCAGGATATCCGGGGCCGTCTTGCCAACAAGCAAGAAGCCATGGATCTTCTCACATCGATTCCCGGCATTAACGAACAGGCTGCCTCCATCATCGTCGCGGAAATCGGTACGGACATGTCCGCGTTCAAGGACGATCACCATCTTGCGGCATGGGCTGGCGTCACTCCAGGCAATCACCAGAGCGCCGGTAAAAAAAGGACAAGGGCCAGATCCGGAAACAACCACTTGAAGGCCGTGTTGAGTGAATGTGCGTGGGCTGCTTCCATGACCCGCAATACCAGACTTTCCGCAAGGTACTGGAACTGGGTGAAGCGTCTTGGCAAGAAAAAGGCGCTGGTCGCTTTTTAGGTCATACCCTACTGCGAATCGTCTACCACATGCTCGCAACCAAAACCCCTTATAAAGAACTTGGTGCTGACTATCTGGAACATTTCCGGCAAGAACGTGAGAAGCGACGCGAAGCAGAAGTCATTCGCCAGCTTGAAGCCAAAGGCTTTACAGTCTCTCGACCAGCCTAATCCCTCACCTCCAGCCCAAGGTCTGCCCCGCGGCAGCCCTGCTTCGTCGTGCCTGCAGAGCATTCGGGCAAAGACTCATTTTCATAAAAAAAAACGCCCCAAAGCAAAATGCTCTGGGACGATATTAATCGCGGTACCACCCAGGTTGCTGTATTTTCACACAGCCACCTTAATTGACTATAACGGGTCAAACCGATGGGTATTAGCCATACTCTGGAACTGGCATTTTCAATCAGTACTCTAGGGTTTTCTCAGTCATGAAACCCTTTCCTGTGAAGAGTTTAATGATTTACTTTTGTTCCATCATTGATTTACGGATATTGGTTAAATATTACTCTTTCCCGTCACCTTAGTCAACAACTTGCTCAAGAAAACTGCCCGTTAGTTGAACAAAAGCAGCCGATCCCGTTGATCGGCTCCCTTCTTGTTCTTATTGAACTATCGTTTCCCGTTAGCTGAATAGAACCTCATTTTGTTTCAAATTCATCACTTGCCTGGCTTCAATTCTTTTATTCCTACTGCATAGGCGTTAGCTGCATAATTTTTTCAGCCTCTGAACGATCAATTTACATATATATAGACAGTTTCCTTCTTAATAATATTGAAAATTGATCAGTTAAGACGATTTGACACAAGCGTATGCTCAGCAAAATTGGAGATTTCAATAAAATTATTCCTTTCGTAAAACCTCTTGGCTCCGCTATTCGATTGCGCAACACGCAATAATATATTTTTAATCCCCATTACATTCGACATTCGATGAATACAATTTTTCAGAATAAGGCTTCCATACCCGCGGTTCTGATATTCGGGATGTATAACAAAGTCTCGAATGTAATCACCTGCTAGAATATAGGCCCCAATCAATTTGTCATCAATCCAAAAAGATCTTACCCATTCTTCTAATTCGTTTTTTTGTAGTAAATTCAAGAAATTATCTTGATTTTGTTGGTATGTATTTGTGTTCCAGCCATTTTCAACATTCAAGTTATAATAAGCTTTCTCAAATAGTTGAATAAAATTTCTAAGCATGTCTGGTGTAAATCCCTTTTCTACTAGCGGAAACGTCTCCGGCATTTTTATTTCTTTGCTGAAATCATATTGAAGCTGAAAACCCTCCATATCGGTCGCAAAACCAAGTTCTTTAACAAAATGAACTAACTCTTTATTTTTTCCGTATACGTTAAAACAGATTGCTCTTGTCTCATTCGGCTGAAAATGTTTACTAATCTGCTTCTCCATAAGATTTAGTAATGTTTCATCATGGCTGTAATCAGTAAAAGCCGCAAATGCGATGATATAATTTTCGTTCTCAACGATACAAAATGCACCATGATTTTGATCTGATTCTTCATAGTAAACAAGGGTTAACGTTTGATTAATATGAGCATTTTTAACATAGTTCCCCGCGTCCGTAGATATCAAAGAAATTAATCGGTACACTTTACTGTTTATGCTATTCTCCATGATTTATATCCTCATCATAATAAATTGAAATAACAACCCGTTGTATCAACTCATTTGCAATTGTCTTATCCCTGAACTGTAAGTCATATTCAAAAAACGATATTTTTTCTCTTGTCAACCTCTCTCATCACCTTTGCTCACTATTAAACCCCAATTAGTTAAGTATAAATACAGTTTAACTGTTTCTAAGTATCAACAGGATTGAGAAAACAATTATAATTGAACTATACTGCCCGTTAGCTTAATAATATGAGCAGGCTCCTGCAGCCTGCTCAACTTAAGTTTTATTGAACTAACGTTTCCCGTTAGTTGAACGATTTATTGCTCTCGAAGATACCGCACTTCTTCCGATACTTCATTGAAGCCTACCGAGTGATATAAAGATAGCGCGGATTTATTGGCCGTCTCAACTTGTAGTTCTGCGAGCGCGCATCTATGATCTTTGAGATAGGTGAGCGCCTGAGAGAGTAAATGCTTTGCAATTCCTTGTTTCCGCCAAGGTGCTCTGATAAATACATCTTCAATGATTCCATCTCCATCTCCATCTATCCATGTCATAACGCTTCCTACTAAGGTAGCATTCTCCCTTACAACAAAAGCAGTCCACGCAGAATGTTTCTGGTTCTCTTTTAACCGCTTGAGCCCTGTGTCGTTTTCTTCCCCGCGGCAGAATAGCTCTGCTCATGGAACGCATCTGGGGTACAGCCGAGATGCGTGTAAAAATGGGCCATAGCATGGTAAAAAATACCATTTCTATGACCCCATCAATTAAATAGGTACTGACATTGCTCCTTCAAGTGCCTGCGGAATGTTTTCTAAATCAAGTATATAGTCCCCAAATCGTTTGACATGCTTGGTTAAATAAGGACTCAGAGCTTCAACATCATTCCTAAATAGTGTCTGCCCTTCTTTAATCAAGTCCCGTAAAATCAGGGTGATATCTATAACATTCTGAAAGATGACTGCATTCGCTACAAGATCGTTGTACTTGATGCGTTTTTCCTGTTCTTCTGGATCATTCTCAGCGATCACGCCATCTCCCCCAAAAAAGAGCCACTTGGAAAATCCATTGTATGCTTCCACTTTATTTGTACTGGCCGTTATTTGCTCACGTAACGTAATATCTGAAATGTATTTCAGGAGGAAAACGGTCCGAACAACGCGTCCTAATTCCCTAAATGCTTGATAGAGCCGATTTTTCTTACTCTCGTTACTAAGTTTCCGAAGTAAGGTTGACGGTAGAATTTTACCCTCCTTGATTGACAGAACTACCTGTAAGAGATCTTTCCTATGGGTTTCAAGTAAATCCCAATCCACAGTATCACTGAATAGTGGATCTATGTGTTCGTATACGGTGTCTTCACTTGGCCTGAAAAATATGAGATCCTTCCAATTTCGAATTCTAGGCATTAGGTTGATCCCTAACAGGTACGCTAATGCGAAAACAGGAGTAGATTGTCCTTGGGTATCAGCGTGCAACGTATCAGGTTGGATGTCTGATTTGTTCTTTAGTAGGCCATCTATTATGTAGACAGCTTCCCATACTCCGCAGGGAATGAAGTGACTAAATAAAGCAATGTAGGTATCTGAAATATGATGATAAGCAATTCCGCCATACCCACCATAACAAATATGATATTCAGATAACAAATTTTCTTCGTACAAATCGAACTTCGTTCCGTCTGCAGCAGCTGTCTTCCCGTCTCCCCATAGTTTAGGCAGGCTTAGTGTATTGTATTGATTCAGAATGTCACGTATGGCTGCATCGATCTTCTGGGCAGTTACATGTCGGCGGTTTACAATTGAGAGCATATGGGGTGTAACTAAACTTCGCATATGTTTGGATGTTTGGGCTGGCCCAAGATTGCACCCGTATCCATCGGTAATCCGATCAGGAAAATGTCCCATGCGTTCGCGCAGGTGTGAGTTATAACGTAAATTGAAACTGTTTATCTCGGACATTCCGTCGCGGGCAGAGGAAACGGTCGGGGCCGAGATGGCAGCAAGCTGGCACCGGAATAGGAAATTTCCGGTGCCAGCTTGCTGGTGTTCTTAATGTGATGAAGAGCCAATGAGTTGCTCGGCAATGCTTTTGGAAAGAGGCAACGTATTAATTTCAGAAGGCATCGCATTGATATTAAGGGTTTGTACATAATCCCCGCCGCGAGTTCCACCTGCGAACGTTGCGAATCCTGGAAAGTTGCCGCCATGCCCCCAAATCGTAATACCATTCGTCAGCTTTGTTCCAACGATCCCCAAGCCGTATTCACCTACTGGAGTTTCAACCCCAGTTAACATCTGATCTAAAGTAGCTGGTTTTAATAGCTTGCCACTAAGTATAGCACTGAAGAATGTATTCATATCATCCGCTGTGGAGATCATAGATCCCGCAGCATCTGCCCAAGAGGGATTCATTTCGGTTCTGTCTATGAATTGACCGTCGAGTACGAAGTATCCTCGTGCATGTTCACCTGGAATAAACGAGTAGTCGTCGGGTACATAAGTGCTCGTTAGCTTAAGGGGAGCTATGAAACGTTTCCTAATATGTTCCCCGTATGTTTCTCCAGTAGCCTTCTTAATAATCATCCCTGCCAGTACCGTATTCGTATTGGAATAAACCCATTTCTCTCCAGGCTTAGAGGTTGCCTTCATGTTCAGTCCAGTACGAACTAATTCGTCAGCAGTAAAGGAATGTAACGGGTTTGGGAGTAATTTATCGAGAATATCCTTGTGTTCTGAATAGTCAGGAATACCGCTTGTTTGGTTTAATAGTTGCCGAATCGTGATATGATCCCCTTCATATTCAGTACCCTTAACAACATCAGGCAGCCATTTTTCTATCGTGTCATCCAGGTTCAGTTTTTGTTCATCAACAAGCTGAAGAACGACCATTGCAGTAAACGTCTTTGTTAGACTACCGATCCGGAAAGTAAAGTTCGTCTTAACCGGGTCAGTACCGTAAATGCTTGCTTCACCGGAAGCATATGCCCATTTTGATCCTTTGTTTGAGGAAGCTACAATTATGCCCGGTATATTTTGATGGTTAGCAGCTTCATCGATAAGTTGCTTGGCTTTGGTCTGCGAATCTTGACTGTAGGGATCCGCCTGCTTTGCAAAACCAGTTCCTTGTAATGGCAGTAATGGCAGTAATAGAGTCGCGGTAATCATTGTCGATACAGTGAGCATAGAAATTTTGTTCATTTCGTTTCTCCTTTTGATTAAGGAATCGTATTATTCATTCATTTGTGATGGAGTGACCTTTTTGATATAGAAAAAGATGTCAAATGTCTTGCCGAATGCAGCGTCTACAAACAAAGGTACTTCAGGTCTCAATTTTGTTATTCCGGCAAATAGAGGACGGGTTACATCTAACCAAGTTTTCACCGAACCGCTTGCTTTGCGCAAGTCTACAAAAAATTGATCATGTTTGACTTGTCCGACGGTATAGTTAATGCTATTGGGGTCATCGATTCTAACCGTTCCGTAAGGACCGAATTTGCCGCTTTCATTAACAACGTTACATGAACCTGAATGGATTGAAGTCCCGATGGATACGTATTTGTCGCCGTAATGTTTAGCCAAATGTTGTCCTGACATCTCCGGATATACGAATGGAAGAGTATTGGTTTTGGATATATGTCCGTTATGACCCCATACAATGGTTTTCCCCCATTGTTCTTGTGTCCACTTCGCATTTTCATACATTGCAATATCATGTCTTAAGAAGAACTCCGGCTGTTGTTCAGCTGAAAGCATATGAATAAATTGCTCGATAATACGGGCGCTATGCAATGCCCATGCGTAAGCTTCTTTTTGCTTGCCGGCATTAGCTTTATTTTTTTCTAGCAGCTCAATAATAGACCGGGCATTGGAAAGATGCTTTTCTTTCTCATCTTTCGGCAGTTTCTCAAAACTTCCTTCATCTTTTGTTGCGGAAATAAGCTCTTTCATTTTGTCATTTAATTGAGAAATCAAATCCGGATGATATTGTTGGATATAGTCCGAAATTTTGTTAAACACATGTTCATCTAATTTTTTTTGATCCATCCCGATTACACGTACTTTGTTGGGATGTTTGGGATTGGCATTGTAGTCACGAATCCATTCCAACATTTGCGTCATTTCTTTATTGTTAAACACGGGGCTAAGAATTTTGTCTGGATGCCCTTTACCTGTAAGAACATATTGATCAAGCATCAATCCTTTCCCCCAGTTCTCCTCTAAGACAAGGTTTGTAAACCCCAATTCCGTAACCATATACTGTACGATACGGTGTTTCATCGTGAATATTTCATGCATGCCATGAGAAGCTTCGCCTAAACCAACAATAGAAGCAGATCCTATCATCTCTTTAAGTGGTTGTAAATCTTCCAAAGAAGCACGAGGCTCTGTTGTTGTTAATTTGCTTGCATTCTTCTCCAGCCACTGTAATGGAGTCTGGTTGTCCTTCATGGCAGTTTCAAGTTTAGATGCAGGCGCGTATTGCCCGAACTGGATGGTGTTGATGGGATTTCTTCTGTGGAACAACCGGCCAAACTTATACTACATATTGTAGTAAGTGCCAGCCTCGTTAATAATTTCTTGTTCATTTTTTTCCTCCCCAGGGTTATTGTTTGACATTCGTTGCGAAGCGATTTGTCTCCCCGAGTATTGCAAAGTAATTGTCATACTGCCAAGATGCCATTATGTCACCATGATGCGCTTTTACTGTCATATGACGGCCTATCGCCCGATTAGGACGGGATTATGATTGCAAAGTAATTGTCATACTGCCAAGATGCCATTATGTCACCATGATGCGTTTTTACTGTCATATGACGGCTTATCGCCCGATTAGGACGGGATTATGATGGTATCATTAGAGAATGGAAGAAAATCACAGAAAGTTAATGGAGGATCAATTTTTAAGCCTTCTTTCCTACGTAGCTGAACAGGAACGAAAAAAAAATAAGCAACGGCAGGCGGAAGGAATAGAAGTTGCCAAAAATAACGGAGTGAAATTCGGACGACGTAAGCACGAGATTAATGCAGAGTTCATTCAGTTGTATGGGGAATGGAAGTCCGGATCAATCACAGCCACCGAATGTATGAAGCGCCTTAACCTAAAATCCAATACCTTTTAATTCGATGTTATTCTTTTTGAGGTCCGCAAAGGTCTTATTTTCAGAATCCTTCTTTGAAATATTCTTCGCTACTAAGATTCTTTGGTCTTCTATCGAATCAGTAAGAAAGAAGCTGAGGTTAATTCGAGTTACTATACTGGTTTTGTTTCAAGAGTACAGAAATTGGATGATACACTTGCTCAAAGCAGTGAGATAGACTCTAATAGAGAAATTGAGCAAATGTTTGATGTGTATACTTCCATTATTTTAGTGAATGACCGATTAACACTTCTTAAAGAAAATACTAAAAGTTTCCCTGATATAAATGTTCTCATCAATGACTTTTTAATATTTAGAGATGAATATGGTTATCTTGTAAAAGATCAATTAGAAGGTAATCGTGTAGATTCAGATGTACACATAAAAGTGATTAAACAGATCAAATTATTCCTGAATAACTTGCCAAAAGAATATGAGCATTCTAAGGCATTTTCTGATCAATTTAGTGCTGCTGCTGATCATATTAAGCCATTACTACATCTTAATTTCTAGTTTATTTGAGCCGCGGTTGCGGCTCTTTTTCTGTATTTTAATAATATCTTAACCCTTGATATCCCTTATCACTCTCTTTTGGATTACCGTTGTTCACGGCTTTTTATAAACTTCTCAGCACAAAGCCGGGTAGCAATTAAGCGTACCAACCATTGCCACTGCTAACTGCTACCCGTCACGGAGAATTGCTGAACTCATCCGGGGACAAAATCGTTGTTGCGCTATCCTGCCCGTTAGTTAAACAAAAAGCAGCTGATTATGGCCAGCTGCTTTTCTATATTTATTTTTCTATCGTTTCCTGTTAGTTCAATGAATGACTAACAGCATGAAAACCACTCACTTTGTATCCGTCAAAATTAGCTTTAAAAGTAAATTGAACTATATCCGAGTAAGAATTTGTCGTAACTTGCCCCTCTAGTATAAACTCATCTTGAGGATAATAGTTCGATTTTCTCAAAGGTAAGATATGCTGTCTAGCGATGAGAAAGTTACTACCATACTCTTTCCTAAGTACGTCCATGATCTTAGGACGAAGTTCAAAAATAAGGACTTCTTCTAAGCACTTATGTTGAATGTCGACATTATTCAAAGTTGGTGACTCATCGCTGTATGCATCAACACCATCCAATATTGTAAAGTTGATTACCCCTATGGCCCAAATCAAAATAATACATCTCCACCACATGAGAAATATCCTCCATTCCTTTTGGCTATTTTGCCCATACAGTTATCAAACTATCCTGCCCGTTAGCTTAATGAAATTGCGTGGGAGCATAGTAAGATACTTATCTAATCGGGAATCGGCTAATGTTCTTGTCCATTACGGCAATCGGTACAAGTTCTTGTCCTCGACTCGGGACAAGAACTTGTACCGATAAAACAAAAAAGCCGCTAAAATAGCGACTCTCAATGGGAACAAGATCTTGTCCCGCGACACGCCGCTGATGAAATCATATCGGGAATGTAACAATGTTCTTGTCATCAGTCGGGAATGTTATCAAGTTCTTGTCATTCTATTTTGATAAGAACTTGATAACATAAATATAAAAAGCCGCATAATCAGCGGCTTCTAATGTTACTATGTTTTTGTCACCCGACATGATTCTAGTATTGCTCTCTAGCAGCAAAGCGCCATGTAATCCATATCCCACTAAAAAACTTCAAGTCTATTGGTTTTTGACAAGAACATAAATCGTTAAAACAAAAAAAAGCCGCAACTAAGCGACTTTTAAGCATACATGTTCTTGTCATCCAAGGACTTCATCATTGACTAGACTTTTTCTTTTGCTTCTTCAAAACTCATCCATTTGTACTTTAATTAAGATTTTATGGATTCAGTTGAGATGGATTCACTTTCTGAATTTGAACGATGATGTCAAATGTTTTACCTAATGATAAATCAACAGTTGTTGGGATATCCGGACCTACCGTAGTTATTCCAGCGAAAACGGGATGTTGCTCGTTTAGCCAAGTTTTTGTCACTCCGCTGGCCTTACGTAAATCAACAAAATACTGATCGTAATTGACTTGTCCAAACGAATAGTTATAACTATTCGGGTCATCTAATTTTAATGTTCCATACGGCCCATATTCTTGGTTACTGTTATAAACATTGTAACGTCCCTCATAGACAGATGTTCCAATGGATACATACCGTTTTCCATAATGTTCTGCTAAATGCTGCCCAGCTACTTTAGGGTACACGAAAGGGATCATGTTTGTTTTCGAAACGTGTCCATTATGGCCCCACACGATTGTTTTTCCTACATGTTCTTCTGTCCACTTCGCATTTTCATACATGGCAATATCATGTTTCAAATAAAAGTCTTCCTGGTTATCAGGATATGAAGCTGCCATTGTCGTAAATTGCTCGATAATACGAGCATTTTGTTTGATCCATGCGAACTCTTGGGATTTTCCATTCAGCTTACTTTTATTTTGTTCTAATAAAGCACTGATTTGTTTCGCATCTGAAACATATTGCTCTTTTCTTTCTTTCTTAAGGTTGCCAAAGGTATCTATATCCTTTGTTACAGGAATAAGGCCTTCCATCTTTTTTTCGAAACGGGTTACAAGTTTTGGATCATGTTTCTTTACATACTCTATGATATTGTTGTAAACATTCTTGTTTACTGTTTGTACATCCATCCCAATGATCCGTATTTTGGATTTATGCTTTGGATCAGCATTATATTGGCGTATCCATTGAAGTAGATCTATGATTTCTTTCGTGTTAAATACTGGCGATAGATATTGGCTTGGGTCCCCTTTACCCGTAAGAACATAGCGATCGAGTCCCAATGCTCTGTCCCATCCCTCTTCTAACACTAAGGCGTTAAAGCCCATTCCATGTACCAAATAATTAACAATGCGATGTTTCATGGTAAAAACTTCGTGAGCTCCATGCGTCGCTTCACCTAAACCAACAATTGTAGCTGATCCTACCATATTCTTAAGTGGAGTTAAATCATGAAGAGATGCTGTTGGATCCGTTGTCTTTAATGGCATTGCATGCTTTTCTAACCATTTAATCTGTTCGGCTATTTGATTTGTGTTGTAGGGAGCTGTAACAGAAGCTTCTGCTTTCAAAGTCGCATTAGTACCTCCTGTAAAACTAGTCAGTGTGATCATCGAAGCAGCAATTGCGATAACCATTTTCTTTTTCATAAAATCCTCTCCTTAAATACTTTATGATTTGGTTTGATAAGAGATATTCTTGTTCCCCAAACTCTCTTCCGTATCCTACTGCACTCGTTGTCATGTGCAACAGTGTCAAAATGTCATATGACACACCTTCCCAAAGAAGTGACCGAATGTTACTGACCGATATGACATACCATCAGCCATACTGTGGAGATCAAGCCGTTCGCTCATTGCTAGGACTGCCAGAATGGAAGCATGAGGACGAGCCTTATCCAATCACATCAAAAAGCCGTATTTTGTACATATGTCTATACAAAAAAAGACCGCCCCACTCAAGGACGGTTGATGTCGGAGGACAAGAACTTGTACCCTTTGCCGTAACATGCCCTTTCTCTTTTTAATTTCTTCCATAATCGTTTTAACAAAAAATAAAAACCCGTTGGAACTAATCATCAACGGGTCACTCTTACAATGGCTAGTGCGATGAATAAAAATCACATCGTCTTCAGAACCAAAGATTGAACGATAAATGGCTAGCGCACGACGAAGACTCTTCCTTCGATATGCTTCAACCATCAAGTTGTCGAGTCCTAGTTCAAAACGAATGTGAGGACCATGCGCTTTCATTTTTTTTACAATATTCACTACGTATATCCCTTCGTTTTAAAGTCTTACTAGGTAGCTGTCTACATGTCTTGATTGAGCTATCGTTTCCCGTTTTAACGGGCTACCGATCACCCCCACCACTTTTCCCACACATTATCCGTTGTTCAATTTAAAACCAAGTATTTTCTTGACTAGGAGGAATTACAATGCATTCCGTAACATTGAACAATGGTGTAAAAATGCCGATCATCGGCTTTGGTGTCTATCAAGTTCCGGATGCTGAAGAATGCGAGAACGCGGTATATGAAGCGCTGATGGCCGGTTACCGCCTGATCGACACCGCCGCCGGTTATCTGAACGAGGAAGCGGTCGGAGACGCGATTAAGCGCAGCGGTGTGCCGCGTGAGGAGTTGTTCATCACGACCAAGCTTTGGGTTCAGGATGCCGGCTACGAGAGTGCCAAGCTGGCGTTTGCTAAATCCATGAAGAAGCTGCAGCTCGACTATCTCAATCTATACCTTATTCATCAGCCGTTCGGCGATTACTACGGCGCTTGTCGTGCGATGGAAGACCTGTACCGTGAAGGCAAGATCAAGGCGATCGGTGTCAGCAACTTCCTGCCCGACCGTCTGATGGACCTCATCGTGCATAACGAAATCGTGCCCGCCGTCAACCAGATCGAAACGCACCCGTTCTACCAGCAGATCGAGAGCGCCGCTTTTATGAAAAAGCAGGGTGTTCAACACCAGTCGTGGGCCCCGTTCGCTGAAGGACTTAACAACATGTTCGGCAACGAAGTGCTGGCCTCGATCGCAGAAAAACACAACAAGCCCGTCGCCCAGGTAGTCCTGCGCTGGCTTGTTCAGCGTGGAGTCGTTGCTATTCCAAAATCGGTGCGCAAAGAGCGGATCGTCGAAAACTTCGACATTTTCGATTTTGAGTTGAGCACGGACGATATCGAACAAATTTCCACTCTCGATACGCGGGAAAGTCTTTTCTTATCGTACCGCGATCCGGAAGTCGCCAAGATGATGGGCAACTGGAGAGTCGATCTGTAAACCTTGATCAAACCGTAAACTCATCACGCGTTTATCCTCATCTGAAGGTGAAGCCGGTGTACGCCTCAAACACGCGCAAAAAATGTGACATAGAGAAGCCGGCCAATGCTACAAGTGACTCACACGGAATGTCTTTCGTATAGACAGGTTCAGGCATCTACCCGAAATCACCAAATCAATCAACCGCAATGAGGTTTGCATTCATTCATCTGCCGTTTACTTTGATACAGGAAGGTTCCGGGCCTCAACTCCTCGATTCCGTTCAGTCCAAATTAGCATAGGTATGGAGATCAGAAGACTGACCACAACCGGAACAATAGAGCCCTCAAGTCCAAAATCGCCACCTGTGAGAAGAGCGGCTCCGTTCACCTTTACAGTAAATAGACCGGCAGCAGAGTGCCCAGAAACAGGAATGCCAAGCAAGCCTTCAATGGCATTCCAAGCAAAATGCAAGCCTATGGTAAACCACAAGTTCCGCCGCCACAAGAAGGCGGCTCCGAGCAGAACACCTGCTTCCAGGGCTATAGCGAACGCGCTATATAATGTTGCCCCTGGATTGCCAAGATGGGCAACTCCAAAGAATAGTGAGGTCACAGCGAGTGCGAGCGATTTCCCCCCCAATCTATCAATGGCTTGAAACATAAGTCCACGAAAGATAAGTTCCTCGACAATGGCTGCTCCTAAAGCTGCTCCAATGGAGGATATTAGAACAGAACCCGCATTCGCAGAACTTGCCCACTGAAAGGAGTAACCTCCCAGAGCCATAATAATAATGACGGAGCCTGCGATAAAGATTGTCCCGGTAAGTACGCCCAGCAAGGCTTCAATCCCTGCGCGTTGTCTAGCTATCTCTGGAGTGGAACGCCGGGCCAAGTATGTCAGGGTGAGCTTATAAACCAAGATGGCCAAGAGCCCCGTCACTAGTGTAAGGACAAGGGAAATCATCCCCTCTACTCGCTCTGTCAGCTGCCGGAATAACGTATCAATGAGAACAATACCGATAGCCCCCACAATCATCCAGACGATTGGAAAGCGCCAAAATGAACTCCGAGCACTTAAATTCCTGCCATTCTGCAGCATCTCTTTATTTTCAGACATTTTTTTCTTCATGTCTTATATCGCTTCCTCTATTGTTTGATGCTATGAGTATAGGCTGAAAAAGTCATAAAGAGACAGTGCACTTTTGTCATAATTTATTCTATGACTATATTCAAAAAAAGCCGGTAACCCTAATAAGTTACCAGCTTCTTGGGGATCGGCTTTTTAATGATCCATAATTCCCGAATCTCGGGCTTTACGGGCGGCCTCCCGCCTTCCTTTCACATTCAGCTTCGAATAAATCGTTGATATATAATTTTTAACCGTCCCTTCACTAAGATACAGCGCCTCGGCAATGTCTTGATTACGCAGGCCAGAAGCCAGCTTATGCAGCACTTCTATTTCACGGGCAGTGAGCCCGAATTCATTATTTTTCGCAGGGGTGGTATTGTTGATGCTCTTGATCATTTTACTCGCCATTTCCTGCGAGATTAAAGTCCCTCCCGCCTGAACCACCCGTATGCCTGCAGCCAGGTCTTTGGGATGAAGAGCTTTGAGCAGATAACCTTCTGCTCCATAGCTTAACGCCGCTAACACATATTCTACTTCCTTATAGGAAGTCAGCATGATGATTTTGGTTGCAGGTATTCGTTCTTTAATCAGGGCCGTTGCGGCAACGCCGTCCATGACTGGCATGTTGACATCCATCAACACAATATCCGGCATAAACTGCTCGCAGCCCTTCATTGCTTCTTCCCCATTCTTGGCTAAACCGACAATTTCCAAATCCTCTTCCATGGACAGGACGATATGTAAGCTCTCGAGAATTAACTCTTGATCATCAGCAAGCAGCACTTTAATTTTCACCATGTGGAATCACTCCTTTCAGCGGGATTTCGCATCTGACTTCGGTTATCGCTGGAGTTCCCTCTCCAGATGTTAGGTGTAGGCTGCCTCCCAACCGCTCGACCCGATGATTCATCGTGGTCAAGCCGAAGCCATAATTTAGCTTGTCGATCGGTTTGCCGTCATTTCGAACGGACAATTGCAGATGGCTCTCAGAAAATCTAAGCTCCAAATGCAGTTGAGTTGCCTGTCCATGTTTTAGTGCGTTTGTAAAGGATTCCTGGATGACCCGAAGGACCGCTTGCCGTACTTCAAAACGTATGGACCGCTCTGTCTCCGGCAGACTCAAAGTCAGGGCCGTACCCGTGTGCTCCCGGAAACGGACCACAAGGGATTCAACCTGTCGGATCAGACTTGAGTCCTCTTCTTCCCCCATTTCGTGTACGACGTTCCTCATTTCGTCCAGATTTTTCTCAGCCAATGTTCTTAAGCGAATTAACCGATCTTTGGCCTCGGCAGGCTTGCTATCCATAAGGGCAATAGAAGCATCAAGGCTCAGGATGAGTGAGATAAAGGAATGCCCCAGTGTATCATGAAGCTCCTTGGACATGCGGTTGCGTTCTTCAAGCAAAGTCATTTTCTCGATCTCGGCCGAGTAGTGAGTTAAGAGCTTATTTTGATGCTCCACTTCGGCTACCAGTTTATTCTTCTGATCATACGCATTGGCTACGAAGCTTGCCCACATGCCGATGAAGCAGAACAGCAGATTGTCTGTTCCAATACCTAGGGTTTTCTCCCAAGATAATCTTAGAGAAGACTGAAAGGAAAAAGGAATGAAAACAACGACGGGAATGATCCAAAGGGTTTGCTTAGTCAATAAGTACCCCATTGTAAGACTCGGCAGTAAATAGTCCGCTTTTGAAGTCAGATCCGGATGAATGACAGAATTCACATAATAAGAACCGCCAAGCAATAGCTCCAGTATGCAAAACCAGACTTTGTTCATTCGGCGCCCAGGAAACCAGAACAGCAACGGGACGACAAGAGCTATGCTCAGCCAGATCACGTTTAATAACGTTCGGTTCGAAAACTCATTTACTGCCAAAACCCGGGAGAACAGCAAAATATAATGGTATAAACGAAGAGCGAATATACCCCAATCCATGAAAGATAATATTTTTCTCATATCATCGAATCTCCTACTGCGTTCTTTAAGGTTTCAGGGACTTCGCGGCTTTAGCGGTACGGTGAACCGTACATAGTTTACAGACAGGTCATTCAGCTAACGGGGAGGTTTCTTACATTTTTATCTATGTGTTTGCGGGTGGTGTCAGCTACGCTGGTATTGCCCCTCCATGGCGTTCATTGTAGCATGGAGAACAATTGGTTTCTCGATGTTTTTCTCGTATCGGCGGAGAAATACGTACAAAGCAGCCGATCACTTTGATCGGCTGCCTTCTTGTTTTTATTGAGCTAAGCACTCAATAACATTACGATAGAGAAAACAATCGGCAGTATTTTTCGAAGCATCGAATCCCTCCCTTTAATAACGCAGACGTAAAATGATTACATTTTGTTCCACTTGTTTTCACAAGGAAATTAAACTATCCTGCCTGTTAGTTGAACAAAAGCAGCCGATCCACGTTGGTCGGCTGCCTTCTTGTTTTTATTGAGCTATCGTGTCCCGTTAGTTTAAATACACTAATGCGATTTTGTTTTCACTATTCGTATTACCATCTACATTGCTTTAGGCTTTCCCTTTCTGGTACATTACTTTTTTTTCTAACTTTAATGATTTTTATTCCGTTCTCAGGTGTATCGATTAATGTGAAAGTGATTCTTTCATATGAAGGAGCGTGATGTCCTGAATAGTTTAATGCACTTGCAATAACTAAATGTCTTCGTGTATTGCGGTTAATTCGCTCAACGCTATCTATCCTTGGACACATTATAAAATCCGGAAAGTCCTTCTCGATTACAGAAAAGTATCTTGTATACAATGTTTCCTCCAGAAGTTCTTCTTTAGTTGGTCCAACAGGTTCATACTTCCAGCCTACAATGATCCAATCATAAAGCTCTTGCGAAGTTAATCGGATTTTATTTTTGTTCTTTGTAAGTACAATTTCACCATCAACGGCAGTGCATCTCTTGATAAGATGACCCTTACATTTATACGCTGGCTCTAAAGTTATTAGATCACCGTTGAATCATGTTTATTTTTAAAAGTAATGGAACTTTATCAGCTTCTAACTCAGTTGCCTGTTCGCTTGGACTTGAAGTATTGATCCAATTAATAACCCTTCGAATAATCCTTTCGTCATATCCATCTGTCATTCTGAAAATCCTTGAATTAACTGTTCCCTTTAAACGAATTACTTGTATTGACGAAACTTCACTATCAGTTAGTTTTATTAAATTTGTTCCGTCACTAGCTTCTGCTAATAAATGTGTTGAGGAAATTATTCCAATAAGCAAAAGGAACACAGTTAGTTTCGTTTTCTTCAATTTTCATCACCTATGGATAACCTCACCATTTTTTTGGAAAAGTATGTACCCATAATTCAAACGTTTCATTTAACTATCCTGCCCGTTAGTTGAACAAAAGCAGCCGATCCACGTTGATCGGCTGCCTTCTTGTTTTTATTGAGCTATCGTTTCCCGTTAGATTAACTCATTCGGGTCATCCAAAGTTCATTTTCATAGATGAAATATGCTCTATCATATAATGAAAATCTCCCTCAGTATCGGTCCAAAAAATAACCGGTACTTGTTTTATTTTCATTTGTCGAAATGCTTCATTACGGTGACGCCCATCAGCGATTTCATATTTGCCAGCGGAATAAAAGACGATTAGTGGCGGAAAATCCCAATCACCATATGCATTCTTCATTTTATCGACGACATGGAAAAACCATGCTATATCATTCTCTTTAGTCAGATACGATGGAGCACCTTCTTCAATTCCAAACTCCGATATATCCGTTACAACAGGACCGATATAGTACCTCTTCTTCTCCAATAACCCGTCTGCCAATGCAACATTTCCTCCGTCATTTCTAAGAAATAACTGAATCCACTCATCAATTGCACCACGTTGGGCATATTCAATTGCACATTTTGTACTGCCATATATCATGGTTTGCACTCTCCTTGATTGAGTTAGTTCTACCTAATTATACATTACTTCCAAATGGGACAAAATGGTACTTAACAGATATAACTAAACTGCCCGTTAGTTGAACAAAAGCAGCCGATTACATTGATCGGCTGCCTTCTTGTTTTTATTGAGCTAGCGTTCCCCGTTAGCTCAATGAATTGTGCTACGATTCTCTGCGTAGTCAGTAAAGTCAGAATTAAGGGCACCCGATCAGGTGCCATTTGTGTGTACATATTCCACCTGGAAACTTTAGTACACGTTTTCTACTAGTGGCCGCGGCTGTGATCGTTTCCCGTTGGTCGAACAACAATTTCTAATCTCAGTACTCTCTTTTATTTCCCTTCTTTACGAATTCCCACTCGATCTCAATATTTTGTCTAACTCTATGCAGAAGATGAAACAATGTTTCGGATTCTTCTTCAGAAAGTCCCGCTAACGCAACCGAGTTAGAATAATCCCCTTCTCTCTTTAGAAAGGGGTATGCTTGCTTACCCTTTTCAGTTGAAAATAGCCTTTTAATTTTTTTGTTTGTTTCATCGTCTTTCTTTTCAACAAACCCAGAGATTTCGAGTTTTTGTATCGCACGTGCTGCAGTTGTTCGGTCCACCTTTATCATTTCCGCTAGCTTTTCTTGAATAATTCCCGGGTTCTCACATATACGAACCAGATATAAGTACTGCCCTTTTGTAAGATCTAATTCCTTGAACTCAATATTGCTTATGGAATCCAAAGCTCTAGCGATCATTCCAACTTCGCGAAGTATTTCCCTCATTCGAACACCTACCAATAGATTTTTTGTTGCATTTACAACAATATTATTTTATTATATACCTGTTATTGATGCTAAATTCATTATGACGATTTTTTTTGAAAAAATAAATCCAGAGAGGAATAAAAACGTGAACACAAAAAGAATCACACGACCTGAGGAATTAGAAAATGCATTCTTAATTAGAAAGAAAGTATTTGTTGATGAACAGGGCGTACCACTTAAAGATGAATTTGATGAATTTGATGCGCTGAATGGACAATGTGAATATATACTCGCCTATTACAATGGGCAACCAATTGGCACAGGAAGGATTCGCATTCTTGATGGAATAGGTAAATTAGAACGAATCTGTATTTTAGAGCCATACCGGAAATTTGGGATTGGGAAAAAAATCATTTCCGCATTAGAAGAAATCGCTGTTGAAAAAGGAAATCATCAAGTTAAATTGCACGGGCAAACTCAGGCAGAGGGGTTTTATAGAAAACTTGGCTATCAGACTTCATCAGCTGAATTTATTGAGGATGGTATCCCTCATATTGTAATGATTAAAGATATTCTTTCACAATAATGAAGAAGTTTGGCGTAACGACATTTTCCCTTTTCAGCTGTGGGATATTCATATTAGCCCTTGGGGATTCACTAACAATACTCTCCGACCTTGGAGCTTCACCTTTTGATGCACTTTTAGTCGGTCTATCCAAAAATGTAGGTCTTACAGTGGGAAGTTGGGAAGTGCTTATCGCAATACTATTGATTGGATGTAATTCATGTTTATCCAGACATCGACCGGAATTATTAGGGTTGGTAACTGCATTGATAACAGGTCTCGGTATCGACATATGGATTTTTTTGTTAAAGGATCTGATCGAGCCTAAATTGTGGATCAGTAAACTTGCTTTTTTGGGTTTAGGTTTAATATTAATTGGGTTAGGTACTTCTATTTATTTGCAAGCGAATTTCGCGCCAATTCCAGTGGACAGACTAACATTAGTCTTACAAACGATTACTGGGCTCAATATACTATTTACGCGCACAATCATATATCTGTTTTTCTTGATAGCCGCAATTATTTTCAATGGGCCAATTGGTATTGGAACTCTACTAACCGTATGTCTGGGCGGTTTAATTCTTAATACTTTATGCCACTTACACAGAAAGCCATGAACCTATTGATAAAAACAAGTGGACACACATAAGTGCCTGTTTTTGATAAAAGGCATCCACAATAGTAAATATTTATGGAAGGATTATATGAAATGAAAACAAAAATAACAGGTGTGATTTTATACCCTTTGTTTAGTGAATATGAATTAACCGTTGCCCTTTCCATTCTTAAGCAGGGAGATCACCCGATAAAGACGATAGGGATTACTTCAGCACCAATAATAGGTGAATCGGACCTAACTTGCATTTCTGATACAACGATCTATGATGTCGATATCAATACGCTAGATAGTCTATTACTTCCAGGATGTATGGATATTTCAACGCTGTATGATAATGAAGATCTGATAGACTTTATAAATAAATGTTCCCTTTATAATAAGGATCTTGTAATTGCAGCAATCTCAAGTTCTCCATATCTATTAGCAAAAGCAGGATTGTTAGAAGATCGTAAATACACAATTGGCATGTATGAAGAACAGAGAAAGGAAACAGGTTTTTTTAAAGAAGAGAATTATTGTAATGATCTTGTAGTCCAAGATGGGAAGATACTGACTGCAAGAGGAAGAGGGTTTATTGAATTCGGTGAGAGATTTGGACAATTATTGAAGTTGGATTTCGATTCCAATTGGTATCATGGAGTATAATTTGAATAAAAATTCAATGATGAAAGTTACTACAATAACATCATATTCACGCATCGGGCCTGACGCAGTGTGCCTGTAAAATCGTTTGTCCCAATTGACAACATAAAGAAGGGGCCATTTCATCAGCCTTTCTCGGATTACTAGCTTAACTTCCAAACCTGTTTCAAATTCGTCGCTTGGTTGTCAAAGCTCCCTTTTCATATGATAAGAACGCCTGTCGATGACCACTCGATCTTGTTCTGGCTTGCCTTTAAGGATTAAGGTAATGATGTTGGTCAGTAAGTTTAGATTACAGCTTATCGACCTATATAAGTTCTTGTCCTAACTCAATATCAAGAACTTATATACTTTTCTGAAATTGACAGAAGTTTATCCCATTTCCGATTTTAACAAGAACTTGAACTACTCCCGACAATCTCTTCTTTCTTTGCAAGAGGTACACCAATATGTTCAAGATGCTTAATAGTCTCGTTTAGTGTACTTGGAAATTCAACATCACTTGTTGTTCTGTTGGAAAATAACTGTCATTCTCAGTAAAGAAAGAAAAGATAGTCTCATTTCCTAATTGGGGTTTTATCACAGTTCTTTCAATCTTCAACACTTCACTGTACCGTTTTTTTACAACTTTAAGATTCTTAGTTCTCCAAAATATTCCTCAAAAACCTTTTATCATTGTATCTAACTCCTGTCTGTCATCAAATTTTTAGCTATCCGATTACATTAGATATTCGAGATTTAAATTTAAGTTCCTTTTTCAACTATCCTGCCCGTTAGTTTAATGGGCTTCCAAGATCGATTGACCTTAGTCAACCATCTAATCGTCTCTGAGTATAAGTTCTTGCCATTTTGGTCACTTTTGGATGGCTCCTTAATTCCCCGAATCTTTCTGGTTCGTAATAGGTAAACGTATACACAAGCAATTACATCTTCTCTTGGCAGTGGCCATCTGAAGCAGTAAAAGTTAAACAAGACCATTATAAATGACACAAAAACCCGTCTAATCTAGACGGGGTCTTTTGGATGATTAAATTATAATCAGAATTCTAAACTGATACATTTCATCAACGTATTGCAATATATTTATTAGTATCATATATCATTAGGGTACACATAGACCTGCATTGCAATAGTTTTATTCATGTCGAGATTACGTTTCTTCTTCAATTCAATTTCGTCTTTTTAGTAAAAATAAGCAATAGTCCAATCAGATAATAAATGATATTTACCACTATGACACTATAAAGAAACACCGAGATTGTCGTTGGGGCCCATACTTTAATAAATGCCAAAGGCAATCCTTGAAAGAAAATTTTCGGAAACATGAGCGTGAGTGTCAAAATTGCAGCTGCAACCAACGTATGTACGGATAATAACAAGATCCTTTTTACGTTTAATTTTGTCCGTATTCTTTGTTTTCGAACAAACTTGCTCACGGTTCTTAGCGATAGCAGGATGAACATTACTCCGAAACAGCCGACGACGATACACAGGATGGTCACGATTCGATCCAACTTTTGATCGCCGGAGGAATGAGTATTCGCAACGTCGTTCCCCTCCCACAGATCCATCACGCCTTGACCTATGGCTGTCGTAAAGCTCGTATTCAAATTGGATAGAATGGCTACCCCTAATTGTTCATCGGGCTGCATGATGAAATACGAGGTAAAAGTCGGGTTCTGTCCGGCATGGAAAATATATTGTTTTTCGTTTTTTTTCATAACTGCCCATCCGCTGGCATAGTAGGTGTCTTTATCAAAAGGTTCCACCGACAAATCAGGGATTTGCGATTCTTGAATGATCTGTTTGTCGAACGCATGGCTCGGATCTCTTCCTAACTGTAGATTCATCCATTTCGCTATATCTTTCGTGTTGCTGATAACGTATCCGGCGGGTACATTCCCCCGATAGATGGGCGGCGTGTAGGCTTGCTCTTTCATGAATCCTATTTTATAGCCGGCTGCCATCTCGTTGGACTGAACTTGATGCAGCCCAACAAACGAGTCTTTCATGCCGATCGGCTCTAATATCTGCTGCTTTATATACATATCATAGGGTTGCTTTGTTACGATCTCGATAACGAGTCCCAAGACATCATAATTGAGCGTTGCGTATTCATGAGAGCTGCCTGGCTTCCGGTTTAATTGCTGGTTCAGCAATGTTCTTACGTTCATTTCGAGGGCGTTATCTGCATTGCTCTCAGGAATATGAGCTATAGTTCTAGAAGCGATCCCGCTGGTATGATAAAGCAGCTGATTTATAGTAATCGTTTGCGGCTCTCCATTATATTTTAACTCTAGCCATGGGATATACTTTCGAACGTCATCCGTCCGTTTTAACAGCCCTTCCTTTTCCAATTGCAGAATGGCAAGACCCGTAAATGCTTTCGTTGTGGATCCGATTTCAAATAATGTATTAGCGGTCACGGGTGTTTTGGCCTTTACATCAGCGTACCCGAAGCCTTTTTGATAAACCGTTTTCCCCTCCTCTACAATTACTAACGATATCCCTGGAATTTTGCTGATCTCTTTTTGCTCTTCAACATACTGTTCGATCTTCTTAATTTTTTCGCTTGAGTCGGCGTTAGTTATATTGGGTGTGAGACTACTAACCGTTAGAATCATAAGAATCATGAACAAACACATTTTTACTGATGGTTTCATAACCGTTTCCCCTTTAAATTTATGCTTTTCATGTAGCTATTGCAGGCCACAAGGAAATAAATCGTTTGCATGGCCATGTAAATACCGATGATGACGAACGAATAGATCCAATTGGATACCATAAGCAGGTTATTTAATGCTTTAAGCGCGACCAACGCATGTACGATACCGACGAGGCATGGCGCGAAGAAAAGAATGCCGACCTGCATAAAGACGATTTTTCGAAGTTCGGTTTGCGTCATACCGATACGGGTCAGTGCTTTATACTGCGCCTGATCCTCCTGCAGTTCCGTGAACAATTTGAAATAAATCATACTGCCGGATGCGATAAAGAACAGTAAACTAATGAACACGCCAATGAACATCGTAAGAGAAATGACCCCTTGGGCATCCTCATATTGCGTCTTTACATTGTCCAACTGTACGGCAAGTCCCAACATGTATATCGTTCCGGATGCCGTTAAAATAACCGCGCTCAAAATCGACACGATAAACAACATTCTCGCGTTTTCCTTCAACTTCAGACCAAGCTGAGCGAATACGATCAAATTCGTTCGATTATAGTAGACTCTTGCAGAACCTTTAATGATTCGCAGCAGCAATCTACTGAACTGCGTGAATAAAAGATAAGTTCCAAGAACTGCCGTAAGCAGAATCATCGGTGCAAGCATGCTAAAATTCGCCATATTTAACCTCAAAGCCATCCCATACGAGGATGCCAAACACAAGACTGCAAGCAGAGCAAACCATGGCGAATAAACGGACCGTTCCTTCGGCCTTCCCGCTGCATTAAGCAATCCTGCAATTTCCGTACTCCCCACACGCCATGCCGTTACCACGGAAATGAACGTGAACAGCATAAAAAAGCCGCCGGTCGTCATCCACAGCGCGCGAAGCGGTACAAGAGCGGCAATGGATTCTTTCATGCCAAGCAGCACTGCGAGCGCCATAAAAAACGGCTTGCTGAATAGTATCCCCAGCCCGATGCCGGCTGCGATGGCCAAAACGGCAATCACCGTGTTCTCATACACGATAAGTCTGCGAAGCTGAATACGGGTTATTCCGAACATGTATAGAAGGCCGAATTCCTTCTTTCTGGACTTCAGAAAAGCCGAATTGGAGTAAAGCACGAACAAAAACGAGAAAATGACGATGATGTATTGGCAAAGCACCATGCCCAATCTTACTTTCGCAGTTCCGATCAACTGACCGCTTGTCAAAGCCGGATGCGCAACAAACGCCGCATAGATATAAAAGATCATGACGGACAATACGCTGCTCATAAAAAACGCGCCGTATGACCGCCAATTGCCGCGGATGTTGCTAAGCGCGAGCGAACGGAGCGTCATTAAAATTCCCTCCCAATACGCTCAGCACGTCTAATATTTGTTGGAAAAACGCTTGCCGGTTGGAGCCGCGCCGAATTTCCGAAAAGATTCTTCCATCTTTGATGAACACGATGCGCTGGCAATAACTCGCCGAAAATGGATCGTGAGTCACCATTAAAACCGTTGCCCTGAATCTTTCGTTCAACTCTTTTAGCGACTCCATCACATCCTTCGCCGACTTCGAATCCAGGTTTCCCGTCAGTTCATCGGCGAGCAGTAACGACGGCTCATGAATAAGGGCGCGCGCAATGGCCGCACGCTGCTTCTGACCGCCTGACACTTCATAGGTGCGCTTGTTCAAGAGATTAGTAATTTGCAGCCATTCTGCAAGGGACTTCAGTTTTTCCTCGATCAACTTGGGAGCCGTCCCTTCCAACACCAGCGGCAAAATAATGTTTTCTTTGATGGTCAGGGCATCCAGCAGGTTAAAATCCTGAAAGATGTAGCCAAGTTCGCGCCTTCTGAAAAGCGCCAATTTTTTATCGCTGAGCTTATTTGGATAAATTCCGTTAATTTCGATATGGCCGGATGTCGGACGTTCCATTGCCGCGAGAAGATTAAGCAGCGTCGTCTTTCCGCTTCCCGACGGCCCCATGACACCGACAAATTCGCCATGTTCTACTTGCAGGTCAATGTCATGTAGTGCTGTGCATACGACATTCCCTTTGGAACTGTAAATTTTATTAAGTCCCTGTGCCTTAAGTATACTCATCGTTCGATTTCCCTCCTCCCGTTTTTAGTCTGTGTGTCTTAACAAGGTTTAGTATAGCGGGCAATGAGTATCGAACCCATCGATTTACATAACAAAAAACACGCTTCGAACATGACAAAGTTGTCACAAAGCGTGCATGTCCTTGTTCGCTTTGCTGCCAAGAAGGAGGTGTATGCCATGGGGGTGAAAAGTGATCGTAATCGTCGTACCAACACCCAACTCCGACGATACGGAAAGTTCATGACCGAGTTTGCTGCACACTTGCTTCGCTAAATAGAGTCCCATTCCCGTCGATTCCTCTGCAGATCGTCCGTTCTCGCCAGTGAAGAAAGGATCAAATATTCGTGGTATATCGTGAGGTGCGATACCACTTCCTTCATCGGTTATGCTAAGTTTGCTGCCAGTGTCTGTACTCTGATCCAAGAGGAAAATTAGTTTTTTTAGGCCTTTCTTGTTCTTACTGTATTTAATAGCGTTGCTGACAATTTGATTGAGTACGACGGTCATCCACTTCTCATCCGTTTCCGTCCATGCCTCGCCATGTATTTGCGGTATGACGTTATGCCGAATACAAAGACGTTTGTGTGCGATCAGAACGTCTCGTATCACGTCGTGAAGAGGCGTTTTTTTGAGATGAAGATCCATTTCGAACTTCTCAAGGCGTGCCGTATGGAGCAGCATTTCCAGACCTCTCGACATTCGATCCGCTTCTTCATGCAGGCTGAAGGCGAGCTCTTGTTGTTCCTTCTCTGAAGACGGCAGCTGCTTCGCTGTCTCTTGCAAGAGCAGATCGATAACCGATAAGGGCGTCTTCATATGATGCACCCACTGCAGCACAAAATGATTATGAAGCTCCTGCTGACGGCGGTATGCGCCCAGCTTATTCAAATAAGCGCTCATTTGTTGCTCAAGCAATCTAGCGACAAGCTGCTGCTCCTTCGTTACTGCAGATTGTACGATGGCTTCAACGTGTAATTCATCAGACCTTTCAATCGCATTTTTAAGCTGGTTGTAATACTCACGCTGCCGAATATAGTCAACAACTAGTCCAAGAATCAAAAAGAACGCGGCTGCAACAACAAAATAATAAATCGTACTCGTATCCATCCATCCAAGATAACGCGCGTTTTCCAGAAGCATTAAACAGACGCCGGTACTAATCATAAGGAATCCGGATAACACATAAATTAGCCGGTCACGAAGGAACACCACTACCGGGAGCACTCTCATAAACTCGTCTCCCCCTGCTCTTCGCCCAGAATCAGTTTATAACCCATACCTCGTACTGTCGCGATCGCATTCGGCAGCCCCAGCTCCTCCAGTTTCTTGCGCAATCTTGCAACATTGACGGTCAACGTATTGTCATCGACAAACTGCGCATTGTCCCATAACGTCCCCAAGAGCTGATCCCTCGAGACGGTTCTTCCGTACTGCTGTATGAAGCATTCAGCTAACAACTGTTCATTCTTCGTAATCTGGGTTCTTTGTGTTTGCCATATAAGTTCATTACGGCTAAGGTTCAGTCGCAAGCCTTGTACGTTCAACTCGTTTTCAGGCGACGGGGCATGACCGGTCGATGCCGAATAATCCCCGTAAACTCTCCTTAATACACTTTTTATCTTCGCGATTAAAAGATCTAAATGAATCGGCTTCGTGATGTAATCATCACCGCCGTTATCTATGGCCAGCACCTGATCCATCTCACCCGCACGAGCGGATATGAAAATGATCGGTACGTTGGATTTTTTACGTATTTGCCTGCACCAATAATAGCCGTCAAAGTACGGCAGGTTTATATCAAGCATGACCAAATGCGGTTCATACACCTCAAGTTCCGGCACGATGTCTCGAAACTCTGATGCGCAAGCTGCATCAAATCCGTATTTCTCCATATTTCTCTTTAGGACGGCGCTAATTTTGCTATCGTCCTCCACAATATAAATCCGGTACAATGCGATTCCTCCTCAAAGCGTTCCGTGTAAGCCAACTATCAGTATAGCAGATTGTTGGAAGACAGGAATAAAGGGCGATTGAGCTTATGCTGGATTTGGTAAGAATGATTATCTAATTTCTGACAATGAGCGGCAATATTGCATCAAACGGCTGCTCTATGTTGAATTGCTGCCTGTAAGTCTATACGTTCTTGTCGTCGGACAGGAATAAATATATTGATAGTCATATACTGTTATATTCTAAAAAACTTAAATTATCCTGCCCGTTAGATGAACAAAAGCAGCCGATCAAGTTGATCGAGGCTGCTTTTGGTTTTTATTGAGCTAACGTTTCCCGTTAGCGTAATCGATCAGGCAATTTAGATCTCTTTCAGCCATCCTTCAATTTCATTAATTTTCTCTGCATAACGCTTAATAGCTAGTATGGTTCCAGCAACCTGTTCGGTCCCGGCTTTCTGTTCATCGTGATCCGTGCAATCAATCCATAAAGACCGCTTTAGACAATATTCTAGCCAGTCCAACTTCCCTAAAAATCCACTTGCCAGTATCATCCTCCAGTTTGCATGGATTTGGTTTTGTGTTGTTCCCTTATAGCCATCTATGAAAGATAAGAATTTGTCTTTGTCAATCTCGCCCGAATCATTTTCAGACCAATAAATAGCCGTTTCAACTAAATCTTGCTTAGAGTTTCTATATCCTGCACATTCCCAATCAATCAGAATTGGTTTAACATCCCACAAAACATTCTTAGGGTCTAGGTCGCCATGACTGATGACCATATCTGTTGAAATTTGCTTCGCTGAATTTATAGCTTCGGCATTCCAATCGTTAAGCATTTCACTGTTTTCAAATAATATACTTGTCCATTCGGCATTACTCTCTTGCCCTTTTTTCAAATAGAAGTTCCAATCAGTTAGTCTCCGATCTTCAGAAGAATTATTAACTATTCCAAGGTCTGAGAAATCCCCAATATGTAGAGATGAAAGAATGCTACCCATTATTTTGCAATGACCCGTATTTATGTCGCTGGGCTTAAGGCTTTTGCCATCCATCCATTCAAATACGAGACAGAATTGCTCACCCACTTGTTGGATAGAAGCACCATTAAACTTCTTAGCCGGAAGAGCAGGTATATAGTTTGCAGCACGATTAGCAATAAGTTCTGATCTGATGAAGTTTTGCATGGCCGTTGGTCTGGCCATAATTTCTGGGTTTAACGCTTTGACTACATATCTACCTGATGTGGTTTGTACTGCATACATACGATGTAATAAACCGCCTGATAACGCAATAGGGGCAACGGCTATATCACCTAGCCCTAATTCATTACATAGAATCTCAATTTGACGAGGGTCCAATCTATATCCACCTTTCCAGCAACTTCTTCCATCTTAAATATAGTACATGTTCTATGTGGCAATTACGTTATCCTGCCCGTTAGTTGAACAAAGGCAGCCGATCTCGTTAATGGCTGCCTTCTTGTCTTTTATTGAACTAACGTTTCCCGTTAGCTTTACGGGCTACCGATCACCCCAACCACTTTTCCCTCAATTTTATCTGTGGGTAATGGCCCAAAGAATCTGCTATCATTACTGCGAAACCAATCATCACCTACAATATAAATGCTGTCTTCAGGGATCTCAATTTCCTTCATAGTTAATTCCTCAAAATAATTCGCTATATTTTCGATGTTTTTTCTTATGTAATCTTCTAAGTCAACACGCTCTAAAGCTTTTTTCAAACTATCGAGATCAGCACCCAGTCGATGTGCTCTTCCGTAAAAGGCATCAAGCATTTTCCCGTTAATATAGATCTGTCCTTTTTCAATCTTTACTTTTTCGCCAGGTAACCCGATTACTCTAGAAATACTGTACTCACCAAGATTCTTTTTAGTTTCAGGATTTGTAAAGTATACGATATCACCGCGGCTAATCGCATGCTCATTGTAATACTTCAAATCAATCACAACCTGGCCTTCTAAATCATGATTCCCACGATCCATGTTGTCATAGTTATGATTGTAGATGACCTGCTTGGAATCTAACTCATTTTTGGTTACTGTATTAATCGTTGGTTTCGTTATGGAATCAGTGATGATTTTACTTGTTTCCTCTGAACTACTACATGCTGCAAATATCAGTCCAAATACAATAACGATAATGACCACTTTCATCATTTCCCACTCCCCTCGACTTCTTTTCCTTTATACGTAAACTTAAGGTTAAGTGTTCCAAGGTTACAGTGGCTTGATTGAACTAATCTGCCCGTTAGCTTAATGAATTCACGGGCAAAATATCGATTAACTTGTTGAATGATACAAATGGAAATAAGAGGGCATTCCGATGATGGAATCCCTCTCTTCGCTTTGTCTCTGATCTCTTTCATGGTAATTCGTTATCTGATGCCGAAGCCCTTCAATTCTGGATTCCTCAGATTTGGGAAGTCAAGCGTTCGACTTTTTTACTACACATCCAGCACGAACCATGAATTCTCGCTTTCGACAGCCTGCAAAAAGGTAAGAATCCGTTCTTAGATGAAATATTTATTCATTGGATTGCTCAAAAACATCTTTTAACCAAACATCACCATATGGTAGATTATACAAACTGCCAGATGGTGTGTATAAATGATGAAACACTTAGGCATCTCGTTTACGGTAAAATACAATAGCTGCTGTAAAAAAAATCAGTGTCCATAACATTGAAATACCTGTCCCTTGCATGGGTGTAAGGACATTTATCTCATCAGAGGAAGGCGGCATATACATATAATATCCTGCCGTATCCGGAAAATAATTTGTAATACTAGGTAGAAAATCTCTTGACAATGGACTGACAATGAAATAATAACCAAGCAGTATCACTAAAGCAGGAGTGGTTCGTCTCAGTAAAGCACCTATAGCTGCACTGAGAAGTGTGGTTAATGTTAGATAGCCTGTTGCACCTACTAATGATTCTATCATTGCGTCTATTTCAATCACTACTGCTGTGTCTTTCATCATGATAAAGGTATATAGTACACCTGATGCAGTAATAATAAACGCAGCAGGAATAGTTATAATTGCCAATGCCAAATGCTTCGTGGATAATTGGAACCCGCGCCAAGGTATCGTAGTTAAAGTAGTTCGAATCTGTCCACCTGTATACTCCGAACAAGTAGCTAATATACCAAGAATAATGAAGCCTGCTTGAAGATATCCCATAGAAGCAAGACCTATATTCAGTATATTTTGCGTTCCTGCTGCCCCTTGTAGACCAACAGAAGTAAAAGCTGCGGCTAAAACTAAACTAAGAATGAATGTACCCATAAGAGTGAGCCATATCAATGGTAATGTAACTAATTTACCCAGTTCAGCACCAAGGATTTGTGTTATCTTTCTACTAGATGAGACACTCATGCTGCAACGTCCCTCCTATGGAATACAATAGCTGCAACAATGAAAAAAACGACTACCCAGGCAAACATGACTAAACCGCCTGTGAAGGGGGTGTGAAATCTGTCGAATAAACTGCCTGTGGACGGGGTGTGAAGTCTGTCGCTTGTAAACATAAACATTTCAGCGCCAGCCCTATCTGGTAAGTAAAACGCCAACTTTGTAACCTTAGAAAGCAGGACACTAAATGATACAACGGAAGAATTTATTATGAGCACAGCAAGCGGGATGATGCCATTCTTAGTTAGCAAAGTAATCCCAAGTGCTAAAAGAGCAGTGAATGTCCAGTAACAAACTGCACCGATAAGTCTGGACCATTCAAATGCAGGGGCATATTCACCGAGAATAAGATGCGTTGCAGACACAGTTGTCATAATAGCAACAATACATAGCAGTATGCTGATCACTGTCACAGCGCCTGCTTTTGCCAGCAAAAAAAGAAATCGGGATGTAACAACAGTTAAACTTGTTGTAATCTGTTGTCCTCCACCAGATTCACTGCTCTCTGTCAAATACTCACTGCTGACAGCAAGCACCCCAATAATAATGACACCTTGCACACCAAGAGCTAAGCCAATATATCCAACTTCCGTTAGCCGTGTGCTAACTCCAGCTATAATCTCCTCTTTTTGAGCTATACTGTCCAAGGCAGCAATGACCGCTGGGGCAAATGCTCCAATAAGAAAGGCAAGCCAGATGCCCGGCAGGGAGAACAATTTAGATAGTTCTGCGTTGAATGCTCTCATCCAACCTCACCTGCATTTTCAGATGTCAGGGCAAAAAAGGCTTCCTCCAGCGTGGAATGGTTACCTATTACTTCTTCCAATGTTCCATCTGCAACGATTTTTCCATGCTTAATAATCACCACATCATCAACAGTCTCTGCAAGCTCTCCCATTAGATGACTGGACAGTAACACCGTGTTTCCAGAATCAGCACGTTCACGTAAAAATGTCCGAATCCAACGAATTCCTTCCGGGTCGAGCCCATTTACTGGTTCATCTAGAACCAATATTTGGGGATTACCCAGTAGTGCAGCCGCCATTCCAAGTCTTCTCCCCATGCCAAGCGAATAATTCCCAACTCTTTTGTCAGCTGCATTAGTAAGACCCACTATTTCCAGAACTTCCTCGACACGTGAACTAGGTAATCCTGCGGCACGAGCAATCCAACTTAAATGGGCCCTTCCTGTTCGCCTACGATGAGCTCCAGATCCATCCAGTGCGGCACCTACTGTTGCTAGAGGATTATGTAATTCTGCGAATGGCTTGCCATTAATGAGTGCACTCCCTGAGGTGGCACGATCTAATCCAAGCAGGATGCGTAGTGTAGAACTTTTCCCTGCCCCATTCGGACCTAAAAAACCAGTCACTCTACCAGGTCTCGCTTTAAAACTGATACCTGATAAGATTTGTTGAGTTCCGCGATATTTGACTAAGTTATTAATGGTAAGCAACCATAACACTTCCTTTCCGTTATGGTTCCAATTATATAGAAGCAAAGTTACATCACAGCTATCATGTGGTTTACTTCTGGATTACCTTTAGGTTAAGCCCTTGCAATAGCTACACTTGTGCCCTTTTCATTTGATGTAAAGTTCGCTTTCAGATTCATTTTTTTCAACATATAATGACAAGTCGATAAACCAATCCCCGCCCCACGCTCATAGGAAGAGTTATCCAAACCTGGACCTCTGTCTGCAATAATGATCTGTTCTTTTTCTACATCAACCACAATGTTTGCATATTTTCCCTCTGCTGCATGGCGAAGAATATTCTGAAATAAATTATCCAAAACCCGTGTCATCCAATTAGGATCTGCTTCCCAATAAAAAGTATCCTCTGCCGGTAAATCAACATCGAGCTGAATTTCTTTATCTTCAAACACAGGATACCACGCAGCAACAGATGCTCTTACTAAACGTACAATATCTGTTGAAACGGGCCCAAAAGGATGTTTCCCTGATGTAAGCAATGTATAGGACAGTAAATCATCCATTAGATCTCCGACTCTTGTAATCGTATGGTTAATCTCTGTTAACGAGTTTTGTCCTTCGAAACTCATGGATTCTTTATTTAAACTGGTGACATGTCCTCTCAAAATGGTAAGTGGCGTTCGTAAGTCGTGAGATAAATTCGCAATGAGTCGATGTCGTAATAATTCCTCTTCAAATGCTCGCTTGCGACTGTCTTCAAGCTGCTGAATCATCCAATTAAAAGAAATTCCTAACTGGTCTATCTCATCCATGCGATCCGATTGAACAGATATGGGTTTAGGAAATGAATTATTTTTAGCTGAAAATGACATGACTTCCTGTAAGCGGGCGAGACGTTTTTGAAGTTTCAAGAAGAACAGCCAAGATAATATAACAAATGCTACAATAATAAAACCAAACAAAAGTATGGTAACGTAAAATAGATTTAACGTGTTCAGAACTTTTTCATTCATATCAGAAATCCCAAAAAACGCACTGAAGAAAATAAGTGAAATGGGAGGAAAAAAGATAAATAGAAAATGCACTTTTAGAAAACGATGAAATAATGATCTATTCTGTTTCATAGTTTCACCCGATAGCCTATTCCCTTCAACGTTTCAATAATCTCTGAGGAATCCGGATGACGTTCTAATTTTTGTCGCAGTCGATGGATATGCACCATTAATGTTTTATCACCAGTTATATAAGCTTCTTCCCAAATAGCTTCATAAATTTGTTCTTTTGTTAAAACTTGATTAGGGTGGCGTAAGAAGTACATTAAGATTTGATGCTGTTTCCCTGTTAATATAATTTCTTCTCCTGTGCGTTTGTCAAATATCATTTGACCTTCTGGATCTACTTCAATCAGATTTCCTAATGAAATGCGTTCGGATTTTGTTCCACCATTACGACGGATTAATACTTCTAATCTTGCAACTAATTCATCTGTATGGAATGGTTTCGTTAAGTAGTCATCAGCAAATTGTAAACCATCTACTTTATCATCTATCGATGTTCGAGCAGTTAACAGCAAAATAGGAACAGCAGGAGCTGCCTTCTTTAATCGTCTTCCCACAGTAAATCCGTCTAAACCGGGTAACATGATATCCAAAATAACGATTTCATGCTGATTGACTTCTCTTTCGGCTCCTTCACCAGTTAGCAGCCACTGAACTGAAAACCCTCGCTGTTCCAATTCTTCCTTTACCCAACTGCCTATTTTCTCATTATCTTCAATGTATAATACGTTTCTTTTCAAGTAACATCACTCTCTCTACATAGTATTAAAAAATGCAGAACCCGAACCAATCGCATTGACAAACCTCCAGGTTGCTTCATCGTCAAGCCAATTATCCCACTCCTCGTTCCATACTTTTTCATATATTATCATAATTGGGTTCCGAAATATGAAACTCGTACCAAAAACAGGCATTATCGGAATATTAGACGAGCTGCCTCCTGAAATGTAGACAGCTTGATCCTGAACGGCAACATGAAGAAGGAGCAGATGCCACAAGCAGAATGCTCCTTCATTTTGTTAAACTATTCTGCCCGTTAGTTTAATAAAAGGGCGTCTGCCGTCGTCGATGAAATCATATCGGGAATGTAACCAAGTTCTTGTCATCAGTCGGGAATGTAATCAAGTTCTTGTCATTGTATTTTCACAAGAACTTGATAACATAAATATAAAAAGCCGCATAATCAGCGGCTTCTAATGTTACTATGTTTTTGTCACCCGACATTTAAATTAAGGTCTTCCATAGATCGGTCTATTTTTAAAATATTTTCCATAACCTTTTCCTGTTTCTAGGTGTTTAAACTATATAGAGCCACAATTAATAAGGTTCAAAATATAACAATGCGAGGGTTTATTATGTTAAAGAAAATCATGAGGCTGGCTTTGACACCATTACTTGTTATGGCACTTACTCTTAGCGCAGTTGGTATGACATTCGCAGCCCCTGAAGAAGGATTATCCGAAATTCAAATTCGAGAAAAGTTGGATGAAATTAACGATCGTTATGAGGTCGGAGAAGAGTTTAGTGAGGAGGATGCGAGTTTTGTGAAGGAGCATGCTACTTCGGTCTCTAAAAAGAGTGTACAGCCCAGCCTATGGCATAAGGTAATAAAACTTTTTCTGATTCACTTGGTGTTCTAGGTGAATTTGGATTTATCAAATATAACACCACCCTTTTGGAGGATCTTTTAATGGTCTCATTAATGCCCAGACTTCTGACCTCAGTAAACGTAGCAGTATTGGAGTTGAAGCAAGAATTACTGTTTATGGTCTTATAGGTGATAAGGGCTCCTTTGAAATTTTTGGAAAAACTTATGATAGACACGAAAACAATGCCAACTATGCTTTGCGTGAATTGGCTGATAGCTACGGAGGCCTTGGATTTTCAGATGGTAACCCATTCACTATGCACGAAGATTAAGAGAAGAATTATCTTTCATGGAAATGAACGAAAAATATAAAAAAAGGCGCCCATAGCCAGGGCGCCTTTTTTGGGCAAAGATAACTCCTAATATTTTAGGAGCAACCACACATCAATGACAAGGCTTGTTAAAGCCAAGAGGTCACCGATCGTGACGGTTCCTTCGATTTCTCATCGCCGGCCTTCCAGAGAGCTGCAGTTTGTACCGATGACCTCATAATGATACAATACTTGATCTTCGAACGGCTCACCGTTCAATGCATCGTAATTGGAATAGTCCCCTACCATAAATTCTTATTCCTTAATCCGTCGAATCCCTCGCGCGATTTGTTCCCTCTCATGCTCGCTCAGCGAATATAGTACAGGTGCCCTAGGAATATCGAACTTCAGATGAGAATGAGGGATTTCCGTCAATAACGTTCCGATGGGCTGTTGACCATTCTTACTACGTATAACGTTCCAGAATATTCTAGACCTATTTTCCTCGGTTCCCCATTTTTCAAGCGAATTTCGAAATAGCAGACATTTCCCGATTATGAAATCTTGTTCCTTGAGGGGCTCCGTTGCTTCGAACCCGGCGCCTTCAAGGTCTCAAAATAGTGCGGGCATCAACTGATCCAAATAGAGCCCATAGGCAGCATCCTCGATTTCACGAAAAGCGATCGTTAACTCATCAAACATCGAATCGTATAGTGTTTTCCATACCGATTCGATATATTGATTACCTGCTACACAAATCTCCTCAATGGTCATGTCGGAACGCAATACTGGTTTTACTGTCATATAAACTCCTCCTTGAATTGGATTATTTTCATCATATAACATAAAAGCCAATTGGAAGGTTTAGGAGGTACATATGAAGGAAATCAATAAAAAGTCCAGAATAACATTACAATGGTTCTAATGTTGTGCATTTTTTACGAAGGTGGGATAACATGAGCTTTCGACCAAAAAGACTTGCAGAGAAATACGGGTTAAGTAGCAGCACTCTGAGGAACTACGAAGCGAAGGGGTTAATACCTCCTGCAGATCGATCTTCAAATGGATATCGTATGTTCACAGAACGGCATGAAGCTTATCTGGCATGTATTCAAGCCATGGCTGCCGCATTCGGTATGGAAGTAACGAGCGAGGTAATGCATTGTCTTGGGCGAAATGAGTTGGATGACGCATTGTGGATCGTCAGGGATCGAGAGGTCATGCTGCATCGGGAAAAAGTAAGTTTAGATCAACTGGTAAGGGAGTTGAAATCATGTTCTGAAGGTAGTCGAGCTAACGACTCTAACCAATATTTCAGCATCCACGAGGTTTCCAGACGAACGGGGGCTCCTAAATCGGCAATCCGTTACTGGGAGCAGAGCGGCCTGTTCACTGCTAAGCGAGACCCTGATAACGGTTACCGTCTTTATAATGAATCGCATCTCTTTAAAATTAGGATGATTCAGGTACTGCAGAGCTCTGTTTATTCCGAGGAAACCGTGAACTTAAAACAATCCATTGCACGCTTAGAGCTAGAGAACATCGAGCAAGCGATGAAGCTTTCTGAAAGTATTCGAGCTTACCTGCACAAAACGATCAAACTTCAGGCCCGAGCTCTCTATTTTCTATATCGCTTGATTCAAACAACAGGCTTCTCGGAAACAATCGAGGACAATCTTTAATCCTTTTTCCTGTGCTTCCCGTTACTTTATAGGTTTAGGTTTTATGAAATCCATCATGAAATGATGTGCTAAAACATTTTGGACAAAAAGCTTCGTCTTGATCGCATCGCTGATAATGTTGGAGTCAACAACCCCCGACAATGATCGTTAAACGTAACAAACAGATAATGGATAACCATGATGACATAGATATAGCAGTACTTTATGGCTCTAAGCGGAAAGCAGGTAAATGGTAGCCTGACAGCCATCCAAGCGTGCTCCTAACTAGGCATCGCGCACCCGGAAATCGGTGCCCACATTGGATATAACCCCCTCTGAGTATCGCTCATTTTGAAATGTTCACAACTTTGTGATATTTATCACGTGTATTGTGAATATTTTCACTTATAATAAAGACATAGAGAAGGTGATCACTTCCCAAGGCAACAAGAACCAACAACAACGACATCAGAAACAACGTAATGACCCATTAATCCAAAAAATCAAAACTCACTTAAGGAGTGGTTTATATGTTTAACAACTGGCTGAGAACAAACAAATTTGCAATGTGGCTGCTGACTATCATACGGGTATACATCGGTTATGAATGGCTGACAGCAGGTTGGGGTAAATTGACTGGCGGCGGATTTGACGCAGGGGGCTTCCTCCAAGGGGCCATTGCCAATGCAACCGGCGATCACCCAGCGGTACAAGGCTGGTGGGCAGCGTTCCTCGAGCACGCGGCATTACCGGGCGTGAAGCTCTTCAACGTCATCATCCCGCTCGGTGAATTCCTGGTAGGTCTCGGACTCATTCTCGGTACCTTCACAACCTTCGCCGCCCTGATGGGACTGGTTATGAACGCTGCGTTCCTCTTCTCGGGCACCGTGAGCACCAACGCCCAAATGTTACTGCTTGAAGTGCTGATCATCGTCGCTGCTGCCAACGCCGGTAAAATCGGTCTCGACCGTTGGGTACTCCCTTACCTTCGTGGCCTGTGGAATAAAATGACCCACAAAACAAACCAAGATGAAGGTATCGCGCCAACCCCGCTTAAAAAACGCACCGCGTAAAGGTAAAGCAACAAACATGGGATGATGGAGAACCATTCGGTTCTCCATCGTCTTTTTTTCATGCCAAGAACCCATGCCAAGTTCCGACCTTTGCGAATACTGTATTTAAATACAGATTTTTGCAAATATGAATAATTTGTTAGGATGCGACATTAAATAGATCGTTGCTGTTTTTTTCGGCTTCCATCGCGCTTACGAATTTCAAATTTGCAAAAATCTGAAAACAGAAAAAGAGAATGATTATTCATGGAGGAGTGATGCTGGTGTTAATTCAATGGTTGCAATCAAGCAAAATCGCAATGTGGCTGCTGACGGTCATTCGGGTGTATGTCGGGTATAAATGGTTGACGGCAGGCTGGAGCAAGTTAACGGGAGGCTTCGATGCAAGCGGATTTATGCAGGGAGCCATCGCCAAATCCACTGGTGAGCATCCCGCAGTTCAGGATTGGTGGGCCGTATTCCTGAAGCATGCCGCGCTGCCGGGCGTAAAATGGTTCAACGTCATCATTCCGCTAGGCGAATTCCTCGTCGGACTTGGCCTCATTCTCGGCACATTCACTGTGTTCGCCGCCCTAATGGGGCTCGTGATGAACACCGCGTATCTCTTCTCCGGTTCCATCAGCATCAATGGTCAGCTCCTACTGCTCGAATTTCTGATCATCCTCTCGGCTGCAAATGCCGGAAAGATTGGGATCGACCGCTGGCTCATGTCCTACCTCCAAGATAAATTCACCCGCAAAGCAAAAATCAGCAGTGACCCCTCCTCTCTACAGAATCAGGCAGTCTGAAGGGCTTTAAAGCTAAATCAACACCGATGAACATTAGCTGGTTGCTATAACTAGAATCAAAAGCGGCTTGCTTCCTCTTCTGTAAGCTGCCGCTTGACTTCCCTCCTCTCAAAAAGTGGAGACTGACTCATTCTCACCGCTTAATCCGATTGACTGCTTATCTCCTCTTTGAGCTTTTTCATGCAAACTGCAGGTTACTGTTGGTGCTATTACTGTTGCTTCTCTGCACAACTGCATACTGCTGCCGCCTGGCTGATGGTGCTGTTGGTGCTGGTTCGGGAAACTGCTGCTGTTTCTGTTAGTGCAACTGCTGCAAGCCTGTACGTCACTACTTCTGTTGGCTGTTATTGCCTTGTGACACGCTGCTGCAACTAGTTTTGTTTAGTGCAAATGCTACTACTGCACTGTTCCTATTGCTGCGACTACTGCACTGCTACTGCTACTGCTACTCGTATGGCTGCTGCCGCAATTACTACTATCGCTACTACTTGCTGCTGCATTTTTTTACTCATTGCTGAAACTGCCACAGCTACAGTATGCTAGTGCTACTACTGATTGCCGCTATTGCCGCTTATACCACGGCTACTGTAATTCCTGTTGCTGCAACTGCTGCGGCTACCACACTACTGCACTGCTACTCCTATTGCTGCTGCAGCAAATTACTACTACTATCGCTGCTACTTCCTGCTACTCACTGCTGCTCACTGCTGCATTGTCACTTCCATTGCTGAAACTGCCGCTCCTGCAGCTATGCTGTGCTACTACTTCCTGCTGCATTGTTACTCATTGCGGAAACTGCCACTACTACAGCTATGCTAGTGCTAATACTGATTGCCGCGATTGCTTCTACCATCGCTCCTGTAATTCCTGTCGCTGCAACTGCTGCGGCTACCACACTACTGCACTGCTACTCCTAGTGTTGCTGCCGCAAATTACTAATACTATCGCTGCTACTTCCTGCTGCATTGTTACTCATCGCGGAAACTGCCACTACTACAGCTATGCGAGTGCTACTACTGGTTGCGGCAATTACTTCTACACGGCTCCTGCAATTACTGTTGCTGCAACTACTACTGAGATTATAGTGCTACTTACCACAGCTACTGCTTCTACGACTACTACCTCTACAACTACTCCCCGCTCCTGCAAACTACTTATTGCTGCAACTACTCTACTACAACACTACACCATTACTGTAACTTTAACTGTACCTCTTAACTTCAACCGACGGGTGATCGCGGCCTCAATCCCGATCATCCGTCTTTTGCTGTACGTTAACTGCGTCAACCCGTAAAATTTTTTATGATGTTTATCACAAATGTGATTTTAATCACATATATTGTGATTTATTTCACTTATAATAAAGACATGAAAGAGATGATCATCTTCCTGAAACAACAACAACGCAGAACTTCAACGCACCTGAGAATTTGCAAGGAAGCTTTCATAAAAAGAAAATTCATACTTTTAAGGAGTGGTTTATATGTTTAACAACTGGCTGAGAACAAACAAATTTGCAATGTGGCTGCTGACTATCATTCGTGTCTACATCGGTTATGAATGGATGACAGCAGGTTGGGGTAAATTGACAGGCGGATTTGACGCAGGCGGCTTCTTGCAAGGCGCGATTGCGAAGGCAGCCGGCGATCACCCCGCCGTACAAGGCTGGTGGGCAGCGTTCCTCGAACACGGAGCACTGCCAGGCGTGAAGCTCTTCAACGTTATCATCCCGCTCGGTGAATTCCTGGTAGGTCTCGGACTCATTCTCGGTACCTTCACCACCTTCGCCGCTCTGATGGGACTGGTTATGAACGCCGCGTTCCTCTTCTCGGGCACCGTGAGCACCAACGCCCAAATGTTACTGCTTGAAGTGCTGATCATCGTCGCTGCTGCCAACGCCGGTAAAATCGGTTTCGACCATTGGGTACTCCCTTACCTCCGCGGGTTGTGGAACAAAATGACCCATAAAACAACCAAAGGCGACGGAACCACGCACACACCATTCAAAAAACAAACGGCATAACATAGTAGGTAACTGTAGTTAAAAAATTCTACCCTATTGATTAGACAGCCTGGCTTGAGCAATCAAGCCGGGTTGTTTTTTGTTATGGCAGCGTTCGAGCGTTGTTACATGCATTGCTTAACGAGTGCATTGGGACACTGCTTAGCGAGTTTATACAACATTGCTTAACGAGTACATGCGAAACTGTTAACGACTTACAATTTTAGCGGACTCAGCGGACCTTATTTTGACCAAAAGCACCATTTCTTTAACACTAACGGACCAGAGATCCGTTATTCACCGAAATAGGCCATCATTTTACGGATTATCCGCAACTTAACGGATCGTGTGTCCGATAACCCCCGCAATATCGTGCGTATAGCAAAAATAGCGGATCAGAGGTCCAAAGAGCGTTGTACTCATTCGAACGCCGTCATACGTTTGAGCTTTGCATACATTTGAGCTTGTGCTTACGTTCGAGCGACGTACATGTGACGCTGCTTAACGACTTACAATTTTAGCGGACTCAGCGGACTTTATTTTGACCAAAAGCACCATTTCTTTGACACTAACGGACCAGAGATCCGTTATTCACCGAAATAGGCCATCATTTTGCCGATTATCCGCAACTTAACGGATCGTGTGTCCGATAACCCCCGCAATATCGTGCCGATAGCGAAAATAACGGATCTGAGGTCCGATACTGCCGCCCCTACGGTCTGAGCAAGTGCACTGATCTGCAACTTAACGGATCGTGTGTCCGATAACTCCCGCAATACCGTGCGTATAGCAAAAATAGCGGATCTGAGGTCCAATACTGCCGCTCCTACGGTCTGAGCAAGTGCACTGATCTGCAACTTAACGGATTCTGTGTCCGATAAACCTCGCAATATCATGCCGATTACGAAAATAGCGGATCTGAGGTCCGATATTTGCCGGGCCGCCGACGGACTGACTAAGTACACTGGTTACCCAATAACGCCCCCCACTATCTTCTGCTTCTCCCCACAGACATCTGCCCCGACTCGCTGCCAACGAAAATCCCACACACAATCCCCTCTAACACAACAAAAGCCGAGCTTGTGATCCAAGCCCGGCATCTCATTATTCGAATGACCAGCAGTTCAGACTCAAACTGCCATATTGGTAAGATTGAAACAATCGTTTTGCCTTGCGGCCGGTATCGGCAGCACCCATTGCATAGAACAAAGGGACAAAATGCTCCCGTCCATAAGATGGGACCGCATCGCTGGCATGAGGCGCTTTTTTGTCAAACGCAAACAAATTATTCAGATTCCATTCCGTCAGCTGCTTCGCGATCCATTCATCGAATGCAGCCGCCCATTCATCAGGCTCATCGCTCTCATGCACCATCCGCAGATTGTGCACCAAACCGCCGCTCCCGATAATCAGGATGCCTTCCTCACGCAAATCGGACAGCATCGTACCGATGGAATATTGTTCGTGTGGCGAGCGCTTGGAGTCCACAGACAAGGCCACCACAGGAATATTCGCATCGGGGTACATTTTGCGCAGAATGACCCATACCCCATGGTCCAGTCCACGGCCAGTCACGGCTTTGGCATGCAGATTACTTGCCTCAAAACGCTGACGAATCTGAGCAGCCAGCTCCGCACTGCCTGGGGCAGGATACGTGATCTGGTACATTTCCTCCGGAAATCCGTAAAAATCATGCATCGTGCCATGCACTGCATCTTCAGTCAGCCGCTGATCCGGATCGTCCCAATGGGCAGAAAATACCGCTATGCCTCTAGGTACAGGCAGCTCCCGCCCCAATTGCTCAAGGAAGCGGGTGTACTCGTTGTCCTCCAGGGCCATCATCGGCGAACCATGGGCAATAAATAAAGCAGGTAACGTCATCGATGCCACCTCCAGCTTCAAAATCAAGGGACAACTCTATTGTACCGTTAAATCGCCCAATATGCCAAATAACTCCCTTAAATCATCCAGTGCTGCCACTCCTGCTGAATGTTCTCCTGTTCGTTCAACCAATCCCGTGTCCGCTCTAGGAGCAGCTCGCGCTGAGGCCCGGCGGAATACGTGTGATCGGCTTGGAAGATGATCTCCTTATCACAGCGGCCTTCCTGGCGCATCCAGAACACTTTTTGATACAAAAATGCGTAATCGACCGGAATGACTTCATCTGAGGTACCATGTATCACCAGCACATTGCCCGTAAACTTGATCGCTTCCTGGAAAGGCTGACCCTGTGCCAACGAATCGAAAAAGACCGGGGTAAACGAGTATCCCAAATAATCAGCGGTTCCCGACTTAACAGAGGTGTCGTACACATCGCGACCAGTGATTTTGACAATATCGTTGAACGGATAACCTACCGCAGACCACAGAATCAGATTCTTCACCCGCCGGTCACGAACGGCGGTCTGCAGGGCGACAGCGCCACCCAAGCTATGTCCGATGAGTGTGATGCGCGTCGGATCGACATCGGCACAGCTGAGTCCATAATCGAGAACGGAACGCGTCTGGGCAATCATCGAGTCGAGCCCCTCGCTTCCGTAATTGCCAGAGCTCTCCCCGCATCCGATATAATCGAACCGGATTACCATGTACCCGTCATCGGCAAACTCACGCGCCGTTTTGACAAACAGCCGGTCCACGCCGATCCGGCTTCCAACAAAGCCGTGGCAGATGATGACCAACGGTACCCGATTGCACCTGCCTCCTTGGGCCGCTTCCTTCAACGGGTAATGGATGGTTGCCGTAAGTTCTTCTTGATTATGCCGGATTGTAATTTGCCGCTCCATGCCGATTCCTCCTTGCGATAACACGCCTTAATCATAATATTAACAATTCCGATAAGTTTAATATGAATTAGATAAACCTATCTTAGCATCGTGATTATGGATTGTCAACGCAAATGGCAGACGGTGAGCTACAATGCAATGTGAGATGCATGTAGAAATCGGCTGTATTCAGTAATTCAGCCTTCTACTAAAGCTCCATCGGTTATGAAGCACAGACCATTCAACCTCTACTTATACAATAGACAAACGTGACATCGTTCTCCTAAACTATAGTTCCGCCCAGTTCTCCGAACCATTCAACCTCCACTCACGGCTTTGCAAACCCCAGCATGCGTCTTATTTTGTCCACTTCAATCTTCATCAGCTTTCACACCGCACCTTCAGCCTTACTCATAGCTCTGGCGAAACATCGCATGGGTCTCTTCTCGTCCGCTCCAATCATTCATCCAGGTCTTCCCAATGGGGTCGTTCTCCCATAAGCTTGATGCGGAAAGATCCGTTTCATCATCCCCGGAGGTGTATCCCCCTTCAGGCTGGCCAAATATCCCATCCGCTGTACTGCTGCCTGCGACAACCTCTTGCCCATTGGCCGGCACAGCGTCTCCACCATGCAATTCATCGTCATAAAAGTTAGCACTCACCTAAAGAACTCCTCCTTCTTACCCCTAAATGTTTAGAGGGTCGTCTATTGCTTCAGAATGCTTATTATTGTGAAATAGGAACGGCAGAATTATACCTGGTTCACGAATACGACATGGATTATTTACGCTACCTTGCATTGCAAGTATGCTGCTGGTATGATATATTGCATAACAAGGTAGCTGAAAGGGACGTCCGTTTTGTAGGGATCAAGGTTTTGCTATTCGTTATTCACAATTGTAATTCGCCATTGTCATTGCAAATTGCCATTCACTATTGCCGTTGCCATTGTCATTCTCATCCGACATCACTGTCAATTCGTCACTCGGCATTTATCATTCTCATTTGCAGCCCAGCCTAAATGCGCCCCTCTACCTTGCATAGCAATATACTTGAAGGAGGATAACCCCATTCATGACCACCCAAAGTCAAATGCTAAAAGGCATTCTCGAAGGCTGCATTCTCTCGCTTATGGAGCATCGGGAGGTATATGGTTATGAGATTAGCACGCTGCTGGAAGACAGCGGACTAACGTTTGTAAGCGAAGGCAGCATTTATCCCCTGCTGCTTCGTATGCAGAAAGACCAGCTTATCGAAGGGACACTGCGGCCTGCGCCCGGTGCCGGGGGACCGCCCCGTAAATATTACAATCTGACCGATAAAGGTCTGCATGTTCTTCAACAATTCAAGGAACATTGGGGAACGCTTAAAGATAGTGTGGACCATATTCTTACCCGTGGAGGACAGTGAAGATGAATACCAAACAGATGATCAAAGAGAACAACCGACTCCAGGATGCCATGACGCCTGACAATCTTAGCTATTACCAAGACATGGTGGTCTATATCCGCAGCAGCTTCGTGCAGGAGCAAAAAGGCGAGGAACTGCTGCTTGAAATCGCCCAGCACCTGCTGGATGCCCAAGCCAAGGGCAGGAGCGCCGAGGATGTGTTCGGAAGCGATCCCGAATCCTACTGCAAGGAGCTCGTGGAGCAGCTGCCAAAAATAAAAGGCCTGAGCAGTCTCCAATACCATTTCATGATCCCTTGGATTGCCTTAACCTGGTTTTTCTTCGTCCAAGCGCTGGTCGGATTCATCACGATGTGGGCCGGAGGGCCGGTTGAGCGCATGACGCAGGTACGTATTTCCACCCTGATTTTGATAGCAGGCGGTTCCTATGTGCTTATCCACGCATTGTTAAGATGGATGAAGAGCGACACCTTCAAGCCGGAGGAGGACAAGCGCAAGATTAATGTTCGCAATATGGGAATTTATGTCGCCATCACCGTATTGATTCTGGTAGCCGGCGTGTGGCTGGGACGGCTGCTGCCGGTTCTGACAATAGCGCCATGGATCAGTCTCGTCATATTCCTGGTCGGAATCGCCGGGACGAAACTGCTTTTTTCGAGCAAATAATACAAACTCGTCATGGATTTGCGGCCGGAGCTTAACAAAATCTTTAATATTTTTTCGATCAATGTAAACTAATGTTCTATAGAAGATGATAGGATAAGAGTAATGTGTGGTAAGGGAGGAATATATATGTCAAAATCCAAAAAATCCGCGATTGCTGCCATCCTTGCACTTATTCTATCGATCCAGACCGGCGTCATCGCTAACGCAGCAACTGCATCCGTATCCCAAGCTAGTTCAACCGCCGTCTCAAGCATAGCTACCGCCTTCGGCAATGCGGTGTACAACAAAGCCAGTAAACTGCTGAAGGAATCCGATGTGGCTTATGCCAAGTCTTACATCACCAAGCATATCCGCAGCGTAACCACGTATCAGGCGACCATGCTGGTGCTCAAACTGGAGAACGCGATGAATGATGCGCTCCCGGCAAAAACCGACAAGGTGTATGAAATCGGCATTCAGGATAAACTGATGAACCTGTACAAATACGGGGAGCCGATTAACACCACCATTAACAAAGCCAAGGACGACACGCTGCGCAAGGTGCTCATCAACCTGCGAGACAGCGGCTACAGACTGTATACGACCGAAGGCGTCATCTTCCCGATTATTGACTATACGACACTGAAACCATACAAGCCTTACATTAATAAGGATCTTCAAGCCTATATCGACATCATGATCGTGGAGTCCGAGAAGCCTGCGGTCAGTGATGCGGCCTTGGTCATCCCTTGGTCCGAGGTCATTGAACGCGGACTTTCGCAGGAGGCTTTTATCACGGCATATCCCAAATCAAACCGGGCCGCTGATGTGAAGCTGAAGCTTCGTTTTACCGAGCTAAGCTTATTCTATGGCTACAACAATACGCCACTGTTCAAGTACGAGGACAATCTGCTCGATCCGGAAGTGGGGCAAGCCTTCGATAACGTCCTTAAGGACAGCGACGCCGTCTCCAAAAGCGCTCTTCTGAAAAAGCTGAAGTCCTGGTCTGAAGTACTTGAGAGCAACAAGGACAAGTTGACCCAGGAGGTTGAGCAGTATCGTGCGAAGGCGGTTCCGCTCGACTAGACGAACGAACTACAAACCATTCCCTATGTTCAGCAGGATCACCAACCTAATGAATAGGTATGAAAAAAAGCCGGATTCCCGTTTATAGGAGAATCCGGCTTTTGATCGTGGTCTGTGCCTCTTAAATCAGCAGATTGAACAGGTTCATGTTCTTGTTAAGCTCCGTATAATCCAGACCCTTGCGCTGCATCCGCTCTACCAGCGGACCGTAATCCTCGGGCCTTAACAGCTCGATGCCCACCAGGGCAGGTCCGTCTTCCTTGTTATGCTTCTTCGTGTATTCAAAGCGTGCGATATCGTCGTCTGGACCTAGCACTTCTTCCAGAAACTCGCGGAGTGCTCCCGCACGCTGCGGGAAGTTAATCATGAAGTAATGCTTCAGCCCTTCATATATTAAGGAGCGCTCCTTGATTTCCTGCATCCGGTCGATATCGTTATTGCCGCCGCTGATGATGCATACCACCGTTTTTCCGCGAATCCGGTCCCGATTCATATCCAGCGCAGCCACGGCCAGCGACCCGGCAGGCTCGACAACGATCGCATTCTCGTTATACAGTTCCAGAATGGTGGTGCAGGCTTTTCCTTCCGGAACCGTCACGATGTCATCGACCAACTCGCAACATATATCATAAGTCAGCTGTCCGACACGCTTCACGGCGGCGCCATCCACGAATTTGTCGATCTCATGCATCGTGACGACCTCGCCCTGCTTCTTGGATTCGATCATGGATGCGGCCCCAAGCGGTTCAACGCCAATGACTTGTGTCGCTGGGCTGACGGTTTTGACATACGTTGCCACGCCTGCGGCAAGACCCCCACCGCCAATAGTAACAAACATATAATCCGGTGCGTCCAGCTCCTCCATAACCTCCATCCCGATCGTGCCATTGCCCGCGATAATCTTCGCTTCATCAAACGGGTGAATAAAGGTCATGCCATACTCATCGCAGGCCTTGATCGCTTCAGCATAAGCATCGTCAAAGGTATCCCCTATCAGAATGACCTCAACACTGCCCCCGCCAAAACGCTTCACCTGCTTCACCTTCTGATTCGGGGTCGTACTTGGCATATAAATCTTGCCTTTAATATTCAGCGCATTACAGGAGAAAGCTACCCCCTGCGCATGGTTTCCCGCACTGGCGCACACAATTCCGTTGCCCCGTTCCTCATCCGACAAGCTGCGAATCATATTGTAAGCGCCACGGATCTTGAAGGAGCGAACCACCTGCAAGTCCTCGCGTTTCAAATACACTTCGCAGTCATACTTTGCCGATAGCACAGCGTCCCGCTGCAGCGGTGTCCGCACGATCACTTCACGAAGCACGTGGTGTGCGCGTACGATGTCCTCCATGCTGACTGCCCGTTTTGCCGTATACGTCTCTTCCATTCTCTCGATCACACTCCCACTTCGCTGCCAGGTAAACGTTGATCCTTCCGCTACCCTTATTTACGTATTTCTATCATTGTATCACTTTTCATGAAAATATCTCGCCCTTTTCTGGCAAGCTTTCGTAAAAGAGTCATTTTCGCAACAAGCATTAGCCGGGATGCACAGCTGACACCCGTATATGGCTATGAAGGATCGGACCTTCCCTCGGAATCATGAATCGGCAAACCCCAGCACAAGCGTAGCCAATATCGGGAACAGCACCAAAATGATGACCCCGATCAGCATCGGGCTTACAAATGCGATTTCCCATGCATTCTCGCTCGCCTGCAAAAAACCTCGGGGCTTGTGCCTGCCCGTCGTTTGCGGAGCAGGTTTCTTCATCTCCATCGTTTGCCATGTCGGCCCCCCTCGATTGTTTATTTTTCGATTGGGTTAAGTATATAAAAAAATACCGCCAACGTTTTGACGGTATTTTGATCATATTGGTTTTCATTTTTACTTTTTGGAGCAGTGCCGAGAAAAGTATCCGTCTTTATATTATTGGAACTTCTCCTTAAACCAAGCCGCAGCCATCCCAACCTCTGCGCGGCTGAGCTGATGCCCCCCGTTCTCCCAATGAAGCTTCACGTCCGCACCTGCCGCGCTAAGAAGTTCATTCAGATCCTCACTCTCCTGAGGGGTGCACATTGGATCACGCCGACCGGCGGCGATGAAGACGGGAACGCCAGTCAAATCCGGTAAGGTCTTATCCCGCAGCGGAACCATCGGATGGTGGAGAATGGCCCCTTGCAGCGCATCTCCTTCGTGGAACAGCAGGCTGGCGGCAATATTGGCGCCGTTCGAATACCCAACCGCTACAATACGGCTGCGGTCAAAACCATATTCGTCAGCTGCCCAGTTCAGGAATTCATTCAGATCCTGCGTACGTTTTACGAGATCTTCTACGTCAAACACGCCTTCAGCCAGACGACGGAAAAATCTCGGCATGCCGTTCTCCAGCACGTTCCCGCGGACACCGAGCACATTCGATGCGGGCGAGACCATCTCGGCCAGCGGCAGCAAATCCTCCTCGTTCCCCCCCGTACCGTGCAGCAATAGTAAGGTTGGTGCCTCGGGAGAAGTTCCCTGGCGATAAATATGCGTATGTTCCATTTGCATTGTCTCCTTTCGATTTCTTATATGGTTAGATTCCGTTTTACAACATGAATGTAGAATGCCCTGGAATACCCCGATAGGACTAAAGACTGCCCTGAAAATCACATCATAAACTAGGCCGCAATCACATCGTAGGCTGCCCTAAAATTCGCCTTAATATCTTTAATTTAAGATTCTTTAAATACATAATACCACGGAATTAAAAAAATGCAACCACCTTTCCGCATCTCCGCCAGGGCTGCAATCGGAAACGCTTTGTCGCCATTTTCCTCAACCATTGACAAACGAAAAGAGAGGAAGCCTCCATATGGAAGACTTCCTCTCCTGTTTGTATTCTCTATATGATTCCGTACGTGTTCCCCCGTAACATCACTCATTATATCAAAAGTTATGTATAATGTCAGTGGATGTTTTGGTATTTCTCACAATTTTTTTGTGATATTGTTAGCGATTATTCCAGTTAATTGGATTAAAAACCATATATTCAGAAAAATTGTAACCGTTTGGTCAACGCGCCTCTCGGAACAGCGAAGGCCTGGGCGCGCTTGAAGTTCACCGGAGCTCCCCTCACAATCGTAAGCGCCTTGTAATATTCAATGAACGGGAAGCCGTAGGTTTCCCCGCGTGCATAAGCATATACGTTCATAGCTCTTACCCACGTTTCATAGGCTTCGTCCGGAATATCGATAAACACCTCGGGGTGAAAATCATACGGGTCCTCCCAATTGTCCGCATAGTATAAATGCTGGGCATAATGGGCCGGAAGCTCGCGTTCAATCGTCTTGAGCCCCGCATAGAAGCGGGCGTCCTCTACAATGTAATGGGTATTGGAGTGATCCTTATGGATGCTCTCCTTCCAATGCGTAATGATGATATCGGGTTTCACTTCCCGTATGACGTCCGCTACCTGATATTTCACTTCCTCATCGAGTGGCAGCTCGGCATCCTTGTAAGCAAGGAACCGGACATCCGCGCCAACGATATCGGCAAACCGGTGAGCTTCGTCAATCTTCTGCTTCGCGTACTCCTCCGGCGTCAGACGAGGGTGTCCCTTCTCCCCTGGCGTTAAGTGAAGAAACGTTGCTTTGTGGCCAGCCTGCGTGTATTTGGCGATCACGGCTCCTGCCGTAAGATCCATATCGCCCGCATGTCCGCCAATCGCCAATATATGATGCTGCTTTGCTTCCGTCACATCGGATCTCCCCTTTGTATGAAAAGTGGTAATATCTATCGAAGCGTTTTGCTCATAATATCGAACCGGCGCGTCACGTGAAATCCGGCTTTGCGGTACAAATGCCCTGCCGGGCTTTGTTCGCCCGTCCAGAGGAACCAGGCTCCATGGAGCCCCTGCGCCCGCATGAGGGCGAGGCAATCATATAACAGAATTTTGCCAAGGCCCTTCCCTTGCATCGACGGGTCCACGCCAAACGGACCAAAGCGTTCAGCCACACCTTCATATCCGTTATGCAGGCAGAATCCCACCAGCTTTCCTTGATCGCGCGCGATCAGGATCTGATCCGTACTTAATCGCTGCAGCAGTCCCTCACGAATCGCCCGGCCCCAATCCGGGTTAAACACGTCCGTCGCAAAATCGATCAGCTCCACCAGATCGCTGTCCTGAGCCAGCATGAAAGTGAAGCCTTCTTGCTCTCGCTGCCGCTTTAGCTCCACAACCTCCGGCGGCATATGAAAATCGACCAGGGAGCGATCCATCGCAACCGCCGTGTAATTGCGGGTAAAGCCGCTTGCCGCAAGCCACGCCAAGCCCTCTGGATAGCGCTCGCCATCGATTCCCGGAACGATATAATTCGGGGCATACGAGGAGAAAAAGACTTTGCTGCGTCCATGATCGCGAAGATAGTCTTCGCCGTCCTGCAGCAGCCGCGATGCCACCCCCTGTCTTCGAACCGATGGATCGGTATAGAAGAAGGTAATCCAGCCGTGATCCAGCTCCAGTTCGGTTCCGATCATCGGCAGCCTCCGGCGTACCGCATACAGGACGCCAACCATGCGGCCCTCCTGCTCCGCAATCCGCAGTCCTTGCGGATCAAAATTCGGATCGAGCAGCACCAAATTCCGAAAGCGAAGCCGAGTCATGAGATCTCCCGGTAAGCAGGCATTCCACAGAGTAGTGATAGCGTCTTCGTCTCCAGGCCGGTAAGGTCTGTAGGTTACACTCGTCATTACGTATTCCCTCCTTATAATCGTAATTCATAGGATTCGCTTGGATTCGCTTGGATTCGCTTCAATTGCCGCGAACGGAATGCAACCGGTTGATCTTAATTAAGGAAGACTTCCATATGGCTATACGGGACATCAATGTACGAGCTCCCCTAAATGTATCGGCTCAATTGGCCATTCCTTAAGTTCATCCGGCGTTATATCGCCCCCGCGTTGCTGCCGAAACGAAAACCGCTATTTATACATCGTGCGCACTGCTCCCTGCACACGGTGCGTTGTCCGGGGGCATGCTTGGATGGCTGTCGCCCTATGCTGGAGCCTCGTCTTACCATGCCACGGCTCCTGTCAAAGCGTTATGAACCTGGGCCCGCAGCTGAGCCACGCTGCTGCCCCGCCCCCCGTATACGCGGTTTGTCAGCAGAACGACCGCAAGATCCAACTCGGGATCGATCCACATGCTGGTTCCGGTAAAGCCGGTATGTCCGTAACAGCCAGGACCCATCCAATCACCGGAAGCATCCATCTTATCCCCTTTCAGTACCCACCCCAGACCACGGTTGGTGCCATCAATATGTCCCGTATGGGTACGAGTGGCCGCAATGGCCGCAGCCCGAGATAAGATGCGGGAGTCGCCGCCCCCCGACTCTGAACCCGCCGTTGCCGGGATCGCCCCTTGTTCCAGCCACATTCGGGCATAGTGCAGCAGATCTCCTGCGGTGGCAAACAAGCCGGCATGGCCGCATACACCACCCAAGGCCCGCGCCTTCTCGTCATGTACGATCCCGCACAGATGATCCTGGATGGTATTCTCATACTCCGTTGCGGCATAGCGGCCGGGCTGTTCCAGCGCAGGAGTCAGCGTGGCATGACGCATGCCGAGTGGATCTAACACCCGTCCCTTTACTGCTTGGTCTAATGGAATTTCCAGCGACTTCTCAATAATGCGGCCAAGCGCCAAATATCCCAAATCGCTGTAAATCACTTCGGTATCCGGCTTAGTCGCGAGCGGCGCGGTAAGAACGACATCCCACATCTGCTCCCTATCCCAGCCCTGCGAGTGCAGGTTCATATCCGCCTGGAGCCCGGAAGTATGCGTCAGCAGCTGGCCTACCGTAATCTCTTCTTTTCCTGCCGTTCCGAATGAAGGCAGAATGTCACTCACTTTTGTGCTTAGGGTCAAGACTCCCTCATCAATCAATTGCAGAATCAACGGGAGCGTAACCACCACCTTCGTTAAGGACGCACAATCGTATAACGTATCCTTGCTGGCCGGCACAGGCTGGCCCTGCTTCGGCTTGGGGTTGGCATAACCGGCACTATAGGACCACTGCTTGCCTTCATGCATAACACCCAGTACGGCTCCCGGTGTCGTACCTGCGGCAATCTCGCGTTCAATGGCGGCGCAAGCCGACTTCACTCCCTTGATTCCCAATCCAAGCTGCTCTGCACCAGCCTCCGCATGATGCTCCATTGTTATTCCCTCCTTTACATCAAGTCCTTGTGTCGGATCAACTGAAAAACAAACATGCCATCCGCATCAACAGCTTCTTCGAAAAATGTAAACGTTTCCTAAACCTATTATATGACCCATAAAATTTTGTTTCAATAATATTTAATAATTATAAAATTTAATTTCAACATACCCGACATGAATTTTCCTTTTATTTGGATATTACGTATTGACACTTGAATTCGCTTTCATTTACAATATTGTTGAAATCAAACACTCGCATAATTTAAGGGCCATGCATTCCGTAACCGCACACCCGGTATGGAACAACCCCGGTTTCTCTACAGGAGATTCCGGGGTTTTTTGTTGCCCGATTTTGTATGGGAGGTGATGCTCAAGCAGCCGATAAGCTAGTAAAACCAGCCTTCTCTTTATCAACTACATAGGAGGAATTACGATGAAAAAGTTTTACAAACTGACAACTGCTCTTGCCCTTAGCTTGTCCCTGGTCCTGAGCTTGCTTGGCCCAGCCCATGCAGCCCCGGATACCTCGGTATCCAACAAGCAAAATTTCAGCACGGATGTCATTTATCAAATCTTTACGGACCGTTTCTCCGACGGCAATGCTGCCAACAACCCGACCGGACCTGCCTTTGACGGTACCTGTACCAATCTGAGGCTGTACTGCGGCGGTGACTGGCAAGGGATCATTAACAAAATCAATGACGGCTACCTGACCGGCATGGGCGTTACCGCCATCTGGATCTCCCAGCCTGTCGAGAACATCTACAGCGTCATCAACTATTCCGGCGTGAACAACACCGCTTATCATGGCTATTGGGCCAGAGACTTCAAGAAAACGAATCCGGCTTACGGCACGATCGCCGATTTCCAGAATCTCATCGCTGCCGCTCATGCCAAGAATATTAAAGTCATCATCGACTTCGCACCGAACCACACCTCTCCCGCTTCCTCGGACCAGCCGTCGTTCGCGGAGAACGGCAAGCTGTACAACAACGGCACCCTGCTCGGCGGATACACAAACGATACGCAGAATTTATTCCATCATAACGGGGGCACCGATTTCTCAACGACAGAGAACGGAATTTACAAAAACCTGTATGACCTTGCCGACCTGAACCACAACAACAGCACCGTGGATACCTACCTGAAAGATGCCATCAAAATGTGGCTCGATCTGGGCATTGACGGCATTCGAATGGACGCGGTGAAACATATGCCGTTTGGCTGGCAGAAGAGTTTCATGGCTACCGTCAACAACTACAAGCCTGTCTTCACCTTCGGCGAATGGTTCCTCGGCGTGAACGAAGTGAGTGCCGAGAATCATAAGTTCGCCAACGAATCCGGCATGAGCCTGCTGGACTTCCGTTTCGCACAAAAGGTACGCCAAGTGTTCAGGGACAACACCGACAATATGTACGGTCTGAAGTCCATACTGGAGGGCTCGGCCACCGATTATGCCCAAGTGGAGGATCAGGTCACGTTCATCGATAACCATGATATGGAGCGGTTCCACAACAGCAGCGACAACCGCCGCAAGCTGGAACAGGCTTTGGCCTTCACGCTCACCTCGCGCGGGGTGCCAGCGATCTATTACGGAACCGAACAATACATGTCCGGTGGCAACGACCCAGACAACCGGGCACGGATTCCTTCTTTCTCTACGACGACTACAGCTTACCAAGTAATTAAAAAGCTGGCCCCATTGCGCAAGTCCAATCCGGCCATCGCCTATGGAACGACGCAGGAGCGCTGGATCAACAATGATGTCCTGATCTATGAACGTAAATTCGGCAACAACGTGGCGCTTATCGCTGTCAACCGCAACGTGAACACACCGGTTTCCATTACGGGATTGGCGACTTCATTGCCTGCCGGCAGCTATACCGACGTGCTGGGCGGACTTCTAAACGGCAACAGCTTGACCGTTGGCACAGGCGGAGCAGCTTCCAACTTTACGCTGGCTGCCGGCGGTACGGCCGTATGGCAATATACCACGGCCGTGACTTCGCCAACGATCGGGCACGTAGGCCCGATGATGGCCAAACCGGGCGCAACCATCACCATTGACGGCCGCGGCTTCGGCGCAACCAAAGGCACGGTATACTTCGGCTCAACGGCCGTAACGGGTGCTAACGTTACAGCATGGGAGGACACGCAGATCAAAGTGAAAATCCCTACGGTTGCCGGTGGCGTATATAACATCAAAGTCGCCAATAGCGCTGGCACTTCAAGCAATGTGCACGACAACTTCGAAGTGCTGACCGGGGATCAAGTCAGCGTCCGGTTTGTGGTAAACAATGCCACCACCGCACTTGGACAAAACGTGTACCTGGCAGGCAGCGTAAGCGAGCTTGGCAATTGGGACCCTGCCAAAGCTGTCGGGCCGTTGTACAACCAAGTCATCTACCAATACCCAACCTGGTACTACGACGTCAGCGTGCCGGCCGGTAAAACCATCGAATTCAAATTCCTGAAAAAACAAGGCTCGACGGTAACATGGGAGGGCGGATCGAACCATACCTTCACCGCTCCAGCAAGCGGCACAGCCACCATCAACGTGAACTGGCAGCCGTAAGCCCGTAAGAACGTACTATTCCTTCATCGCTCCAGCGAGGCACGGCCACCATTAATGTGAACTGGCAGCCGTAAGCCCGCAGGAACGTATCATTCCTTCACCGCTCCGGCCAGCAGAAACGCCCCTATTTTATGCGAAGGAGTGGCCCCTAAACAAAACCAGCTCCGGGACGATTCCCAGAGCTGGTTTTATTCATGCAGTTCATAATCTAGCAGGCAATAGCCCGTTACGCACGAAGTACCCCAACGTTCCCCGTGCTACATGAAGCGATTCCCAAAGGGAGAGCGTGCTCAGCAGGTAGTAACTCAACAAGCGTACGAGGTAGTTCAACGGTCTGGCGCTCAATCCCAGCACTCCCGAGCAGCACTCCCTCAACAAAAAGCCGATGAAGATGTTCCCCTTCATCGGCTCTTTTCCATCCCCACACCTTAGCGTAAGTGGTTGTGTGCATAGCACGCAGTAGCGAAAGAGGACGAATCGATTCACCACAAGCTTCAACGGAGCAGGCGGAATCATGGTGGAGAAACGAAGTGCTCCCCTTTATCCCCGGATTTCAACCATAAATATCATTCCAATAGAAATCCGGGGGTAACAGGGATTGGAAGCATGATCCGCATGCGGAGTGCTGCATAGCCATCACATCTTCGTGTAGTAATAGTAACCATTTACGTCCTAAACATCACCAATGACTTGCGCAAACCCTCCGACAGCTCCTCCAAGCGTGAAGACAGGGCAACCAGCTTCTCGCTCACCTTGAACTGCTCGGATGACATCGAAGCGACCTCCTCCGTGGCGGCGCTGGTCTCTTGCACGATCGAGCTCGCCTCCGAGATCGAGTCGGTCAGGGTAAACTGGGAACCGATCAGTACCTCGACCGAACGGGTCGATTCACGGATCTCGGCCAGAAGAGCATCCATCTCGTGGCGAACATGATCAAATACGCCCTGGGCTTCCTGCACCGAATGCAGCTGCTCGTCAAAGAGCGGCGATGCCGACGTCAAGGCATCCACGGAACCTTGCACTTCAGAGCGGATATCCTTGATCATCGCGCCTACGGTCTGGATCGATTCTTTGGAACGATCCGCCAAGCTCCGCACTTCATTGGCTACGACCATGAAGCCGCTGCCTGCTACCCCCGCACGGGCCGCTTCAATCGTCGCGTTAATGGACAGCACGTTGGTTTGATGCGTGATCTCCGACATCAGCTCCAATATTTTGTGGATCGACGAGGTATTCTCCTTCAGCTTCTCCGCATTCTGGACGATGGCCCGGTTTACCTGATTAATCCGCGTGGATTTCTCCACCAGATTGTCCATATGCCGCGCGCCCTCTCCCGTCACCACAAGCACCCGATCAGCCGCTGCCTCCATCACTTGATTCGAATCCGAAACCTTGCTCATCTGGACGCCAATGTTCTCAGCCAGCTGATTCTCCCGTTCGGCTTCCATCGCCAAGCTTGCGCTTCCCTGTGCAATCTGCTCCATAGCCGATGCAATCTCACCAGCCGTCAGCGAGGTTCTCTTCGATGCTTCTGCCAATTCCTCCGCCGTTGCCAGCACTTCCTTTGCGGAAGCATTCGTCTGATCGACCAAAGCCGAGATTTGCCCCATCATCCGGTTGAAGCTGTGTCCGAGACGACCAATTTCATCCGTACGCTGGAACTCGGTCCGAACCCTCAGGTTCCCCTGCTCTCCCTCTTCCATCAGACGGCACATCTGATTCAGCGGGCGGCCAATGGAACGCATCATATAATAGCCTATTAATATAGCGACCAGCACCGCGGCCACAATGACCGCAAGCGTTACAAACAATAGTTTGTCTGTGGCTTGCACGAAATCGCTAACGGGAGCAAATCCAACCATATGCCAAGGAGCCGTCTTCAGTGGCGTATACACTACCATCTGCTCATCGGCGGTGTAATAAATCCCTGCTTCCTCGGCATCTTGAGGGACCGTAATGGTGGACGGCTGCATCAGCTGGGCCGTGTCCATGTCGTGTACGATCCGGTTATCCTCGGCAACAATTCGCATCCGGCCATTGTTCCCTATTTTTAGATTGGTCAGCACCTCTCCGACCGCCTCGTTCTTGATATCGATCAGCAGGATATACTGCGCATTCGGATTCTTCAGGTTTTTCAGCAATCTCCCCATCGACATGGTGGCGGTTTTCTCGTTCTCCATAAAACCTTGAACCTCAGTGGGGAACCATACCGGTTCACCATCGGCCTGTATAATCCGGTCCATCTTCGCCTTCACGCCATCCGCGGATGACATTCCCGATAAGCCTGTTGAGTTATAAGAGCTTTGAGCTTGAAGATTGGGCGCAACCAGACGCATGCCCTGCAGACGTTTATCCGAAGAAGCCGTCCCATTCAATTTCTCTCGGATTCGGTTCTCAGCCTGCGTTTTGTCCCGAATGCCGATACCCGCACTACTCACCGTAACGAGGTCCTCGCGAAGCACCGTATCCAGCGCCCATTGCCGGGAAGCGGCTTCATATTGGGCCAGCAGAAAATCCAGCTTGTCCGTCGCCTGCATCATCTGCCCCGAAGTCGCTTCTGACACCTGATCCATTACCGTGTCCTTGGAGATGAAATACGATAATAACCCCAACGCCGAAGATAACAGCACGATCGTGGTAAAAAAGATAACAAACAGCTTCATCCCAACTGCTTTGAATTGAAAACGTCTCATCATGTTCATATGTATATGTCCCCCTGCATCGCATGTTTGAATGCAAAAAGACACAGCTAGCGGTTACTGGCTGTGTCTCTTCGCTGTTCTCTCTATCTATCTGTCTTATGATGAATCCATACGATTAGCTATCCGTTCATTACCCTTTGCTTGCACCAGCCGTCATGCCATCGACCAGCAAACGCTGCAGGAACACAAACAGCAGGGTGATCGGCAGTGCGATCAGCACCGATGCCGCTGCGAACAGCGTAAAGTTACTGTCTTGAGTCGAGTTGACGAGATCCCATAGACCGACGGCGAGCGTCCAGTTTTCTTTTGTCCGGAGCACGAGTCTGGCAAAGATAAAGTCTACCCACGGACCAACGAACAGGGTCAAGCCCATATACGTGATCATCGGCTTCGACAACGGCAGAATGATTTTGCGGAAAATCTGGAAATTGGTGGCTCCGTCGATCTTCGCCGCTTCATCCAAACTTCGCGGTATCGTATCCAGAAAGCCCTTCATGATCAGAGTTCCGCCTAGCGGCGCCCCTGCCGCATACACGATAATCATTGCCGCATGCGTATTCAGCAGATCCAGGGAGTTCAGCAGGATATACAAGGCGATCATACTCATGAAGCCTGGGAACATCCCCAGCACGAGAATGACCGATAGCGCATTCTGCCGGCCTTTAAACCGGAACCGGGATACCGCATAACTTGTAAGCAGAACAAGAATGGTCCCGATAATCATGGAGAATATCGCAATTTTCAATGTATTCATGTACCACGTGCCAAACAGAAAGCTTTGGGACGTAAACAATTCTTTATAATGACTGAGCGTAAAAGATTCTGGAATCAAGGATTTGCTGTACAACGACTTTCCGGGACGGAAAGAGGCCAGAATAATCCAGAGCGCCGGGTAAATACAACCGATCGCGATGATGACAAGCGTAATATAACTTGCCGTCAGACGAATCGCATTTCTCATTTTAATTCCCATTATTGGATCATATCCTCCTCTTTAAAGGATCTGGTTCTGCGATAATTGTAAATCGAGAAGGTCGCAATAATCATGAAGATGATAATACCGATGGCCGATGCCATGCTGTAGCGCTGCTGATCCAGCGTCAGTTTATAGAGCCAGGTTACCAGCAGGTCCGTCGCGCCCGCGTATTGATAGTCACCCACAACCGGGTTACCGTTCGTCAGGAGGAAAATCAAGTTAAAGTTATTGATATTACCGGCAAATTGCGTAATCAGTACCGGTGCCGTCGAGAACATAATCATCGGCAGGGTGATGATCTTGAATTTCTGGAATCCGGTCGCCCCATCCACATCGGCCGCTTCATAGAGATCCTTCGGAATCGTAGTCAGGACACTCATGACAAGAAGCATGGATACCGGGATACCTACCCACATATTGACGATAATAACGGTCACTTTGGCCCAGACCGGATCGGTCAGCCATGGCAGGCCTTCCAAACCGAAATATCTTAAATACTGGTTGATCGGTCCGAATTGCCCGTTAAACATATTACGCATCACTAGCAAAGAAATCAGCTGCGGAATCGCATATGGAATGATCAAAATGACACGCCATACGCCTTTGAAACGAATTCCCTTTTGTTGAATAAGCAGTGCAACAAGCACACCGCCAAAATACGTCGTTACTGTTGCCAGCACCGCCCAGATGATCGTCCAGGTCAGGACGCCGAAGAAGGTGTGGCTCCAGGATTTCAATGCAACGAGATTGGTAAAGGTTTTGAAACCAACCCAGTCAACCAGATTCGCCGGCGGCAGATTGTTTGGAGCGGAATAGTTGGTAAACGCCAGCATGACCATGAAGATAATCGGCATGACCGTAAAAAACAAAATACCAATCGCCGGCAGTGTCAGGAATGATTGCGCGAATTTCCATTCAAAAATATAATAAAGGGTCTGTCTGAAATTGTTGGGTTTTACACCCTGTTCCCTTAGTTTTCCAGCGTTATATGCGTTTTTGATATTGGCATAATATCCGATAAGAAAAATCGCAAACATAATCATGGTGATAAGTCCTTCAATCAGGAGATTGATGGAATGGTCACCTGCTACCATTTGGGTTAAACCGTTGACTTTCTCTAAATGGCTTCCCTGTTCCCCCAAAGTTGTCATTCCCCAGATGGCATCACCCAGGTTGTTGATGAAGTAATACAGACTGAATATACCTACGATAAGTAAAAGAACGCCTTTGATCCATTGTCGGTTGTAAAGCTGACCCAGACCCATACAGATGGCTGATAATACGGCTGCTGTCGTACGATGTTGACGCATGCTCCCTCCATTCTCCTCTCCATATAATCGAGGAATCACCCGCCGGTTGTTCGGCGGGTGAACTTCTTCATCTTTCTCGTATTATATAAGAACGTAATTACTCGCTAGCTCCACCACTGTTGAGATCTTTCACTTGATTTACAGCTTTATCAAGCGTTTCTTTTACGTCTTTGTTGTTATCCCAGATCTCAGCCAATGCAGCACCTACAGGAGACCATACGTTAGCCATTTCAGGAACGGATGGCATCGGTTGGGAAGATTTGAATTGCTCTGTGAATGCGGATACATACTCGTCATTCTTGATTTGATCGTCTTCTTGAGCTTCATTGTTTGTCGGAACCGATCCAACCAATGCGCTCAGTTTCAATTGAGCTTCTTTGCTTGTTGCAAAGTCCGCGAACAAGCGAGCGGCTTGCGGGTATTTCGTGAACGAGCTTACGTACCAAGCTTTGATACCGGAGAACGATACAGCAGGCTGGCCGCCGATGGTTGGGATTGGAGCAACGCCAAGCTTGTCGCCGAGCGCTTCTTTGTATCCGCCAAGCTCCCAAGGTCCGTTAATGTCCATAGCCAGATCGCCGGATGTGAACAGTCCGCGTTTAATATCAGGCGTAATGTCGCCGGATTTAACCGGAAGGATTTCTTTCAGGCTTGCGTAAACTTCCATACTCTTGACTGCGCCTTCATTGTTGAGGCCGATATCGTTGACATCTGCGCCGCCGTTACCGAAGATGTAGCCGCCATTGGAAGCAAGGAATGGATAGGCGAAGTACAGGTTACCTGTTTCGAACATGAATCCATACTTGTTCTTGGATTTGTCTGTGAAGGTTTTGCTGAACTCAATAACTTCTTCCATCGTTGTTGGAACTTCTTTTACCAAGTCTTTGTTGTAGTACATCAGGTATGTTTCAGCAGCGCGCGGGTATCCATACAGAACGCCGTCATAACTTACGCCTTGGATAGCGGCTTCCGTGTTGCTGCTCTTCGTTTTTTCTTCGAAGTAATCATTTGGCAGAACCAGGTTTGTAGCTACGGCTTTACCCAGGTTATCGTGAGGGAACAATACAACGTCAGCACCCAATCCGGATGGTCCGTCTTGTTGAAGCTTGGTCACTTGGTCGGTTGGAGACAATTCTTCGATGGTTACTTCAACACCGTATTTTTCGGTAAATTCTTTAGCAACCGCATCCGTGTAGGCTCTTTCGTCTCTACTTTCCCATACGATCAATTTAGCGCCTTCCTCTGGCTTAAGTTCCGGTGCTTCTGTATTTTCGGCCGGCGTCTCCTGTGCCGGTGGATTCTCAGCAGGTGCCTCAGCAGCAGGAGCAGGTGAATTTCCTCCGCACGCTGTAATGGAGAACGCCAACGTGAAGGTTGCAGCTAGCGTAAGTAGTTTCTTCATCTTCATTCCATGATTACCCCTCTCAATAAATGATCAGAAAATGTTGGAAATCTGCGCAAACGATTTCAGAAATTTTCAGCGTCTCTTTTTCTATGTAGCATCTGACGAGATACTTAGGAAAAATCCCATTGAGAAAGCGCTTCATTCACTGAAAACATCATACAACATTTAATATCGAATGTAAAAACGTTTGCACAGATCATTTTTACCCGTTTTAAGCATATAATCTCTTATTACCTTCACTATTCACTCTATTTCGTAAGTTATCGTAAAAATAGTTGTGCATATGCTGTGCAATTCAGTCATTCTCCCCTCTAAATCGGACAAGAACGACTGCAAAATGCTCGAATGTTGAACAAACGTTTGCACAATAATAAACACTTTGACTTCCACCGATCGACGTACCGTTGAAGCTCCATAGGATGGACGTTTCTCTTTTCAGAAATTAGCCTAGCTACGCCCTGGCCCATGATATAACAAACCCTGGTGTTAGTACACCAGGGTAAGAAAACCTATTGACCACCTGTTTAGCGATCGGGCTACAACCAATCTCTTTTTTCAACGAACCTCTGCCCCATCAACAAATACACCATTCCCGTAAATATCACAATTGACCACAAGCTATAAGGTTCGACTCGCGGCGCGTAGAGCGCTGCCTGTGGCATCATAACATAGTAGGGAATGGTAAACGGAAGCCAGGCCCCGATCGCAGAATGAAAACCTGTCAGCACGATATTCGGTACCACATAACCTATGGACATGGCCAGCGAGGCTCCGAAATTACGAACTCTTATCGAAACCATAAGTTGTAAAGCAGCGAGTGGTAAAACTCCTATCCATCCCCCTATGACTGAATACAGTAATGTTTCCCACGGAATCCTTTCAGGAGCCTTGACAAGATAACCCGTTCCAAGGTAACCAAGCAAAAATACGATCTGTACCAACGCCAGAATCCCGACCAACAAAATATATTTCGCGTAAAAGACCTTGTACCGGGGGACCGGCAAACTCATCGTGATCTTCCAGCCCCCATCTTTATGCTCATATAAACACAATAAAGATGCTATAATCCCGCTATACAGAGGATAGAAAAACATAGAATGAAGATTGACGCTGTGTATATAAAGCGTAGACCAGCTAGGCGGAAAAAAGTCCCTTAAACTCTGAAGCTGCATCGCCCCCATCGCTGAGTTGATCAGCGTATCCAATACGATGAGTAAAAATATAATTTTCCATTGAAGTTTCATTCCTTCAGCACGTAACAGCATTCTCATGATCCGGCAACCTCCTATTCAAATTCTCGCCTGGCAAACAGGAGAGCTCCCAGAACCGACAGCATTGCCCCTATTCCGAGTGAGATGCCAATCCACTGCATATGACCGGGGACAAGCGGACTCGATAACGACGGATACGACCAGGGAAGGATCTGAATCACAAAAGAATGGCTTCGAGCTAAAAACAGGCTGGAGATAGATCCAAATATCCCTATAGCCAGCGGTAATGCCTGGTTGGAAAATACCGTGGACAACCAGAGCTGAATGGCCATCATCGGCAGTGTTGCCAAACATGCGAATAGAGGCTGCAATATCATAATTCCCCATGGTATCGGTTCATCCGAGTATAGGACCCAGATCATGCACATGCCAGCAATAGTAATGATTACGGTACATAACTGCAAAATAAATATCCAAGCCAATTTCGCCAGGAATACGGAGCCTTTGGGAACAGGCATCGCGAGAAGCTGCTTCCATGCCTTGGTTTCGTGCTCGGTACCTGCCATGATACTGGCTAGGAGTGTAATTCCCAATAAAAAAATGAAAGATAAAAACATATACATTACGGCAAAGCCAGCATAGATCCCCCCGGGGCCTTGGCGAAAATAAAGATACCACTCAAGAGCCGTCATGCTGATTAAAATGATGCCTTGTATGAGAGGCATCCACCGGCATAATCGCTTCAGCTTTAATCCCTCTGCACGCATCAGTTCCAGTATCATAAGCTGTTCTCCTGACCGGTCAATTCCAGAAAGATTTCCTCCAGGGTCTTCTTCTTCTCTGTTACTCGGTATACATCATATTGCCGATTCACAAGAAAGCGAATCATTTCCGCCGATTGCGGCCTGGTGATCATGGAAGTTTTGATCTGACCCGTTGTTATTTCATGTTCCGCATCCCATCCATGATCGTTCAGAGCAGCTGCTGCTTCCACAGGCCGATCCATCTCAATCCATACATAAGGCTTACTTCGGTCGGTTAATTCCTGAAGCGGTCCTTGAAAAATCATTTCCCCCTGGTTAATAATTCCCACCCAGGTTGCAACCTGCTCAATTTCGCTCAATAAATGGCTTGAGAGCAAAACCGTTATATCAAAATCACGAGGAAGTCTGGTAATCAACTCTCGAATTTCCTGAATTCCTGATGGATCAAGTCCATTCGTCGGCTCATCCAGAATCAATAATTTGGGGTTCGTAATGAGCGCCATCGCTATCCCGAGCCGCTGCTTCATGCCAAGTGAATAACTCCTGACCGACTGATGAGCTGCATGATTAAGTCTCACCCATTCCAGAACCTCCAGAATCCTGGAATCTTGTATGCCGTGGATTAGCGCCATGATTTTCAAATTATTGTATCCTGAAAGATGAGCATAGTACGAAGGAGATTCTACGAGAGAACCCACATCTTTCAGAATGTCCATTCGGTTCTTCTTCAGATCTTTGCCAAGTATGCGAATCTCCCCGGATGACGAGCGGATGAGTCCTAGGAGCATCCGAATCGTTGTTGTCTTACCCGCTCCATTTGGCCCCAAAAATCCATAGACCTCCCGCTTGGGAACCTTCAAATTAATCTGCTTTACTGTTTCCCGCTGCCCGAATCTTCGGGTCAGTTGATGTGTATCGATCGCATATTCGTTCATCTCTTATTCCTCCTGCATGGCTTAACTAACATTTAAAGTTTAGCAATGGGAAATAAACAGGAGGTAAACATGAAATGAACGACAGGATAATTTAGGGGCTGATCGGCAATACAAATTCAACCCGGGTACCCTTACTATCCGCCGGTAGAATGCTCATGCTGCCAGAATGAGCTTCAACAAAGGCATTGGCTATAGCTATTCCTTTACCCGATTGATCTAAAACCTGTCTTAATATCGTATCCTCGATCCCGTTTCCATCATCCTCTATCACAATGTAACAATGGTTCTCCTTTACAGAGATATCGCATTGAACCTTGGTGCCGGGCGGATTATGGATAACCGCGTTCATGATTACATTTTGAAGGGCTCGGCCCAACAGACTGCTGTCAAACTCCATCATGAACCCGATCTCTTCCGTATTAAACATAAAGGAGGTTTGCTCGGCTAACGGGTGGTTGGCGATATCTATTATCATATCGCGCAGAAAATTCACTACATCATCACATTTTCTATTCATCGGGAACTGTTCGACTGACCACCGGCCCGTATGATTTAAGTCATGGATGAGATGCTTCAACTCCGCTGTCTTGCTGCTGATCTGCCTGCTAAAATCTTGTTTCTCTTCATCGGTCCAATGATAATCGGTAGCCGCGAGCATATGAGCATAACCTTCAATATAGGACAATGGCGTTTTGAGATCGTGGCCAATTGCCGCAATCCATTCCTGCTTCTTGACTTCCATATGTAATCGATCGTTCTCGCTTTGCAGCAGTTGATTCGATAATTGAGTCATTTGATCAAATAATTCTTTATATAAGACATACGGATAACGATAGTGGTTATGGTGTAATGAGGCGTCGGAGACTTCGTTTGGCTGACGGAAATGCTCCCGCGGCTGGCTATAATTCCCCTCGGATAATCGGTTGATCCAACGGATTAAATAAGTGAGTGGTTTGCCCACGCACCAGCCGTAAGCAATAATAAAAATGACCGTTAGTAGGAATCCTGTAACAGCTAAAAAACTCTTCATGGAAATCGTGTCCCAGGACTTCAACCACTCCTGAAGATATATAAATATAACTGCGCATATAATAAATATGAAGATAAAAGTCATCAACCAAAGGATGGTTAGCTTCATAAAGCGAAAAGCCATTTTGACCATTGGGTTCATAGTTGCTCCTTCCTTGGAGCCAACATTTTGTAGCCAAGTCCTCTTACATTAACAAGAAACCGGGGATTTCTAGGGTCGGGCTCCATCCTTTTTCGCAGCCTGAAGATATGGATTACAACCGTCTTCTCATCCCCAAGGTAGGGCTCGTTCCAAACTGATTCGTATAATTGGCGCGTACTAAATATACGATTTGGATTTCGGCATAGGAACACAAGCAGCTCCCATTCGCGTGCCGGGCACTCCACGTGGTTTCCATTTACGATCAACTCCCCCGCTGCGAGGTCTACCCGAAAGTAACCAAAATCCAGTTCGGATAACCGTGACAGGACCAATTTTTCCCGCTGTACTTTATATTTCACGCGAGCTTTAATGCGGGCAACAACTTCCAATGGATTGAATGGTTTCGTAATATAATCGTCCCCCCCAATCCCAAACCCCATGAGCTTGTCCAAGTCAGAGTCCCGGGCGGTAAGAAAAAGAATCGGCGTTTCGGTCATTTTGCGAATTTTTCGGCACACCTCAAAGCCGTCTTCATCCGGGAGCATGACATCCAGTATGATCACGTCCGGATTAAACTCCGTTAATATTCGCACCGCTTCCTGCCCTGTACCCACACTTCGAATATGCCGTAAGCCTTCCTTCTTCAACACGGTAGTCAACATATCGCATAACCCTTGTTCATCATCCACAAGCAGTACAGAAATATTATCCATAGCATTTTTCCCCATTACTTTCATAATTCTACAAACTGTTAACTGTATTATATAACAGAGAGACAATATAATAAGCCCATTTCTGGATTCTTGTTAATAAAGGGAGGAATTCACCGACCACCCCTTACAACAGAATCCAGAATGGGCTTGCCTGTACTTTGGCTGTACCATATATTATTCGGCCGAAGTGCTAACAAAAGAAGATATAAACGCATTCTCTTCCAAAGTCTCTTCATCATTTGATGAGAGATAGGAGGAAGCTTGAATTTCAAACATTTCCGAATACATTCCATTTAATCTCATCAAGCTATCGTGGTTGCCGGCCTCAATAATTCGGCCCTCTTCCAACAATATAATGTTATCAGCTTTTTTGGCAGAAGATAATCTATGAGAGATAAAAACCCCGATTTTTTGATGTGTCAGCTGCTCAAACTTGTTAAAAACTTCTTTCTCTGAATGAGGGTCCAGATATGAGCTTGGTTCGTCCAAAATATAAACATCTGCATTCCTCATAAAGGCTCTGGCGATCGCAACGCGCTGCCATTGTCCACCCGATAGCTGCTGGCCATCATCAAACCATTTTCCAAGCATCGTATTTAATTTGTTGGGCAGCGTGTTGATTAATTTCGTAATACCGGATTGTTCAATGGCTTTCCATACTAACTGTTCATTCTCCTTCTGATTCACATCCCCAAACCCGACATTATCCTTGACCGTCATTTCATATTGGACGAAGTCCTGAAACACCACCCCCATTTTTTCACGGAAGCTCTCTTTATTCAAATCACGTATCGATTGACCATTAATCAGAATGTCACCTTCAAAATTGGAATATAATTGTGTGATCAGCTTAACAATTGTAGATTTGCCAGAACCGTTCTTGCCTACAATGGCTAATTTCTCATTGCTATTTAGCATAAAACTAATATTGGAAATTGCATTTTTATTGGTATTTGGGTATTTGAAGGATACGTTGCGAAATTCAATGCTGTGAATTTGGGATATCCTTTGCTCAATTTCTTGCACCTCTTCTTCCTCGGGCATATCCAAGAAATCAAAGAGCTGCTTTACATATAAGTTATTTTGGCATAGGCTCAAAATTCCCTGAACGATATTTTGCGACGTCGATTGGGTAAGATTGATAGCCTGAATGAAGCTGATTAAATTCCCCAACATGATTTGGCCGATATACGCGCTCCGGACAGCCAGGAAAATAATGAATCCGCAGGCGATCTGATTGATCACCTGAAAGATTAGTGAGGTATACGACCTGCGTGAAGCCAGTTTCTTGTCCTCAAGATGGAAGCCATTGAGTATCGATAAATACCTTTCCCGCAGATAATTCCCCAGTTGGAATATTTTGATTTCTTTAAAGCTGTTGTCTCGAGTAACCAGAAATGACAGATACCAGGATTCGCGCTGCTTTCCAGCTCTCTGATAGTAGGTGTAGAATTCTCTCTGGCCGATCTTCAGGAAAGAATAAAACGACAGACAAGGGATAAGGATAATCACGAAAATAACCCACCACTTCCAAGCGATAAGAATGGCGGAAGCCGAAACTAATGTTACTACACCGCTAATGATTCCGAGCATTTGGACAAATATTTCAAAGGGCCTGTAGTTGGCTTCTCCTTGCGCACGCTGCAGCTTGTTCTGCACATCGGCGTCTTCAAAAGACTGGAGCGTCATCTGATGAGCCTTCTCGATTAATTTTAAATTGACCCGATTGGATAGAAGGCTTTGAAACATTTTCCGGAAATACCCGTCAACGATACCAACGAAGTCTGATAGAATGTTCAGCAACATTAAAAAGCCAAAGGCTAGAAGAATGGGCCTGAACTCTCCTTGAGGCACACTTGCTACTACGCTATTTATCAATTCTCTTGTTGCAAGCAAGGCAATCGCAGGTAAAATCCCTTTAAACAGGTTTGAAATTAAGATGCCGATTAAATAACCGGCATGTGTTTCCCACAGAAGCTTGAATATGCGGGGCCAAAAGAGAAATGTCCGAAATATATTTTTGGAGGAAAACGACACATACTCGTCCTTCATATTTGTATCAGGAGATAACATGTAGAGCTCCTTTCGCATAATAAAAATGAGATGCGGTATATTTGGCTAAGGCCATACATTTAATCTCAAGCTCCCTGTCAACACCGAGCAAACGGTTTAAATGCATATGCACCAAACTGGCTAAAATATCGTGCGGATGATTCGTTAACCCCCGTTGTTTGGCAGTCTCTATGGATTCGGAGTACGTTCTAATCAAGGATCGCCTCTCATCAATTGCTGCAATCATGACATTTGAAGCGTCAGCCTGGTAGAGCCATGAAGGCTTAGAATCTGCGGCTTCAATTAATGTCTTTTTCATCTCTCTGTATGCTTTCATATGTTCCTTCCCGTCAACTCTTTCCTCCAGCCATTTCTTTTGCCCTTCTAAAGTAAGTCCAAAACTAGCTAGAATATCTAGTATATTGACTACTGCTATTACTTCTGAAGCAAGGTTTAATCGTTTACGCCGAGCCTCCCCAAGATAAAGACTTACAAGCTTACTATCTGTAGCAAATATATCTTCTGCCATCTCGATCAACCCTGTTCCACCATATCTCTCGAATTCGGGAACATAGGTGTCTATCGTCATGGAAACCGCGAGACCTGAATTACGCATTCTCTGCATCCATTGACTAATTTGGCCGATCCCCGTAGACCAGAGCTCTTTCGGATCTCCATTAAACCTTAATCTTATGTGGCTTTCCTGATCTTTGTAGCGTACGAAGTAGAACCTTCTGCTCCAATTATTAAATTCAGGTTGTCTCCATAAATCTGCCAAATGCAAGCCCAGCAATTCAACCTCTCGCTCAGAAGTTCCATATAATTTTATATAGAGCCAGTCTTCACCCGGTAGAACGCCTCTGGATGCAACCGGTACATAATTCGGATCGTCTAATAGGCCGCGCTCAGGAGATGATTGAGGCACGCTCTTGATATTTAATAGTGGAAAAACAAATTCGCCAATATATGTTTCTCCTTTAGAGTGTAGAGGCGAACAGCTTGGATGATTCATACATTCCGTTAGAAGCAACTCTTGACCATTTTGAAGTTTCCCCATCTCGCGTCTCAATTCTTCTACACCTAACGGATTATGTAAATCCAACAGCAGTCTGTTATCCCCCATTGCCAAATAAATATACCGAGGTACCTTCCATCTCTCCTTCCATGAATGAAATTTATCAAGCCATTCTTTACTTCCCCCGGACTGCTCTCCCCCCAAGATATACTTTCCCAATCTCCACTGAGCCGAACTAAGTATAATGTTCTTATACCGGAGTCTTGGCAAAAAGGGAGAGTGTTCTACCGGCCCCCAGTTAAAATAGGACCAAGTTTTGGTGAGCTTTCTCGTTATATCACTAAGGAACCTGAAGATCGGAGGGGAAATTCTGTGATTGAACATATGAGTCTGAAGCGGAATGATCTCCCTTCCCAGCTTCTTGGATTTGATATAAAAACGATCATAGGTTGCTCCAACTAGAAGATCGTCGATATGAAGTGTATTTAACTCATTCTTAGATGAAGTCGTACCCGAAACGATCTCATATTCCAATAAATTTTTCCCTATCATAATATTTGATATCCTTCCGCTGGAGGGCATAAACACCATCTCCACTATGGCTGCCTTTGGATGCAATTTCTGAACATGTGAATGAATCTGTTCGAAGTTCTGTATAAACGCTTGATCAAACATATCCAAAAAACGCCCGAAAGTTTTTCCTGCTCCGCTCGATCCAGCACTCGCCCCCAGAACTAACTTATAATCGCCTTGATCGACATGCTCTTGGGAATCAGCTACCAGAGAATAATAAATTTCCAAAGATTCCGGGGCGTTCTGTGGATCATCATTCAGGGCAAGTTCTTGAATATGTTCATCCGTCAGTACACACTCAGCGGAGCCCTCCGCAATTGCCTCGGTTACCAGTTGAAATAGAATCGAGTTGCGAGTATAGGAGACCTGTTGGGTTCCTGGATTAAAATCCGGTTGATAGGCTTTAGGGATACCTAAACCCCAATCGCTATCAAAAAGCTCATTGATTGGAATTTCCTGATAGACCCCATATTTCTCGAGAAAGCGGTTTAAATACTCATTTAATTCATGACCTTCTGGCACATGCAATTTGCACATCAACTCTGCTCCCAAGACAACATCGTTAGTTATGGATCGTGGAAGAGTGACATCCTTCTCCAGCCTCACATCAACCTGAACCAGATTACTGGTCTTAACGACATCAAGCATCTTCTCCGTAAGTCGGCGATAGATGTGCTCACCGTTACCAATCTCGCTGGTTTCATATTGGAGTAACAAAGCCTGAACTTCGCTTAGAATTTCCAACCACTTATCAGATCCCGATTTTCCGGACAAAACCGTTAGTATATGTTCTAGCGGCGGTACATCCATGAGCGGAGGCCGAAGCTCGCTTAATATAAATTCCTGTTCTAACAGCTGGTGCAAATAATTATGAATGATGTTTAAATTGGATTCCGGGAATGCTTCTAGAATTGCTCTCTTTAGCGTTTTCACATCAACAGGTTCTTTTGCTGCCTGAAGCGTGAAACCAACAACCTCTGTCAATCCAATCGAATTGACTCCTTCGGGAATAGCATCAAGATTCAATATCCCGTATTGAGGCCGAAACGGTAATTTGACCCGATCTCCTTTGATCATCAGTGTTCGATTCATTCGAACCTTTAATTCATCAAATATAACGGGATCGGACTCAATTAATTTAATTAAATGAAAGATCCATTCCATATCAGGCCTCGCCCTTTTTTCATTTTCCAGGAACGAACATACCTCCAAGTCGCTCCGGTCTCCGAAATATCCTTGACCGACCCTTGAAAAGAGACCGAAAGGCGTTGTTCGTGTCGACATACGAATAAAATAACGGAACAGGCTGACCAGTGTCTTTTCATATTTTTGAATGGTTTTTTTGTCAGCTTCGTCCGTTGAGGTATTCAAAAACTCATAGAAGGACCTTAGTGACGGAGAGGCAACACTGATTGCTTCCTTGACTATGGATCTAGAGGCCTCTTCTTTTAAACGCCCTATCGTCTCAAGCTCAACCTTCTCGGATTGAAAATTGTGTTGGGACATAACTTGTAAATAGGTATCAAGTGAAAGCAGCGGGGTTCTCACTATAAAAAAATCACATGGCTTAAACCATCGTTCCGATTGTTTTTTCCCTTCATGCATTTCATTGGTTACCCCATCATTTAAGCTGGAATGTTCTTTCATGTTGATCAACCTCCAACATATTATTCATGATATTCATTCTGTATCCTAGCCCATGGCAGGTCACTAATATTTTGGGATTGCTAGGATCCTCCTCTATTTTCTCCCTCAGTTTTCGAATATGGACATATACCGTATTCGAAGAGGTAAATGTATCAACTCCCCAAACCTTATTGATAATATGATCAATATCTATCACCCAGTCTCCGGATTTCAGAAAATATTCAAGCAGCCTATATTCCATCAATGTAAGCATTTGCCCCTCTCCCTGCTTCCAAATCACCTTACAGCTCGGATCAAATATGACATTGGGTGATAAATAAATGACCTCACGCTCCGGTCCTGCTTTCTTTAGATCAGGTTGGGCGGAAAGAGAAAATAACTGACTTAAAATCTCATATTCTAGTTGTTCATTATTTGCCGGCGTGATAAATATAAAAGGAACAGCTCTCTTCTCTCGAAGCCCGTGCCAGATTGACAGGTCCTTCAAAGTTATATTCTTCTGACACACAAGTACTCCCATACATCGATGATCGGTTATCATTTCAATTTGGTTAAAGGAATCACAGGATAATACTTCAATGTTGCTAGAATCAGTAATCCGGTTTAAAAACACCTTAATGGGACTATCTGGTGAAACAGCCACAATTGTTTTTTTCATATAAACCCCCTGTTAGTAATAGTCCTGCTTTACTCAAGCTATGACATGAGAAATAACTCCCTCCATTTTCCCAGATAAATCGGATCATCCCGTTTTCCATAATCAAGCAAGCTCAAAGCAATTCCGACTGCCCCTTGCAGTAAGCCGGGATTGTCAGTACAAACCGTATCTTCTTGATCTCGATAACCAAAAGGGCTTGATTCATCAAACATTTTCATCAATCTCGATGCCACTCTGTCTGCAAACAAAGAAGCTTCATGAATATCACATAGCGCATGCAAATGGTTGGCCAAATGCAATAAACCAGCTAATCCATGGCAAAATGAAGGCGTCATGGAACCGAGCTCATTCTCTCCGAGCCTGAACGTAGATCCCGCAGCTTCAGCAGCAACCTTCTTCCACCCTTCATTGCTACAATAGATTCCTGCCCGCAATAATGTAAGCGAGACTCCTAAAGTGCCGTGACACCAACCTTCGATTTGTCTCGTCTCTTCCTCTTCACTTCGATATGAGCAGCTAGGTTTGGAAGATATCGGCCAGAATCGTCCATATCGGTCCTCTCGAATTTGCAGTGCCAAATAATCGGCAATTCTATGAATCGTATGTTGCAGGTTCTCAACCTCAACTTGTTTGTGAAGAGCTGTAACCAATAAGGCAAGAATGCCGGCAAGCCCATGAGCAATGCCGTGTTGAACCTGTCGATCCATTCCGCAGAGAACAGCATCTATCATAGATTGGGATTCCCCGATGATATTCGTTATTAGAGGAACGGCAATTTCGCGCATTCTATCATCATACCTGCTTGCCTCCAGCACATATCTGGCAACACCGCATAAGCCACTGACAACATCGAGTGAATCCAGGCCTGGAATTTTTCTGCCTTCCGTAAATTGGCTTGCTATATATTGATTTAATTGAGAGAGTGCTTGTTTATAATTCGTTCGATCATCCGATGCTATGAATAGCCCGTAGGCTATCCCTGTTACTCCCGAATAAAGTGAAATGTCAGGAATTCGAAGCGGCATGGCTCTATATAAAGATAATAAATGCTGATGAATGGACTCCTTCCAGCCCCGATCCGGTTCAAGCCGATCCCATTCAGCGAATAATACCCATATGCCAGGAATACCATCGGCTAATGAAATCGGATTCCAGGGAGCAGTTCCCCTGGAAGGAGAACGATTTGTGGGACTCACCGCAATGTTTTCTATATATGGAAGATCAACCAGTCGTTCGGCAATTAATTTACTAATACTAATGGACTGTTCCTTTAAACAGCTTGTCCTCACATCGCTTCCTTCTCCCTTCAAAATATTAAAACGCGAGAAAAGACACGGTTTAAAGTAACCGTGTCTTTTGTTGCCCGCATGCTATTATTAACACGTTCTGCAAAAAGACAAGCTGATTTTGCAATTCAATGTTCCCGTCAGGCATGATGGAGTGCAAATAAGGCCGCTTGCAGGTTGTACTTCATTTGGAGCAACCTCATTTTGTGCAACTTGAAGGTCTAAATCGAATTGGTTGTTCATTAAATTTCACCTCCTTTATTTTACAATTAAATAATATTACTCCATATATTAAATAATCTTTATATTAATCTTAAATATAACTTTATTTTTGAACCCTCCTTAACGATTTGTTAATGAATAATTAAATAGGTTTTAAGGACAGAAAATTGAACTTTCTACGATAATTTAGATAGGCAACAAAAAGGAGGAGACAGCGTGAAAAAGGATATGTTATTTGTCAAAGAGCAAAGCTCAACATACATATATGAAAAGGGACTGGAGATCAGCAAAGAAATTGCGATTCGCTTGAGTGATCCCAAATTCGTGTTTGATTCTGTCCATACGTTAGACAACGTCATGACGGAGACCGACCACTTCCCTTGGGGGGACATTTCTTTGTCTCACGGCTACCCGGGCAATATTCACCTTTTATCGCTATGGCGTAGAATCGATGAATCTATAAATTGGAACCATGCAATACATTCAAATATGGTTGAAGTCCAGTCATGCCTTGCCAGGTACGGAACAGGGGATATTTCCCTATATAGCGGTTGGGCAGGAATCGCATCTGCTGTATACGCTGCTTCGAACCAGGGAGAATTTTATAATCAATTCCTGAATCAGATCCATCGCTGGATGTCACCCATGGTTGAGCAATGGCTGCAAGCAAGCACGGAAATACTGCGTCAGAAGAACGGAGTACCCATGGAGCTATACGATACAATATCAGGTGCGAGCGGCGTAGGAAGATACTTGTTGAAAAATGCAACTGATCCTCTTATCGCTCCGTTAATAGAACCAATCCTTCGCTTCCTTGTCGATCTTACGGAACCCATATGTATAAATGATAAGATGGTTCCAGGCTGGTTTACGCCAAGTAAATTCCACTCCACTGCCGGTGATAAGAGCAATTTTCCCGTAGGCAGCTTCAATTGTGGGATGGCGCATGGGATCCCGGGACCTCTTGCCTTATTATCCGCCGCTTACAACAGCGGAATTGAAGTTCCAGGACAATACAGAGCAATCGAATATATAACCGAATGGTTACTGGATTCGCAAGAAGAGGACGAATTGGGAAGCTATTGGCCGCATATCATTCCTTTCGAAGAGCTCATGACTAAAAATAAACTGCTTCGCCAAAGAGAAGCCTGGTGCTATGGAACACCTGGTGTAGCCTGTGCTTTATATATTTCCTCAATAAGCCTAAACAACACAACCGTAGCCCAGACCGCCCTCCAATCTTTTATAAAAGCGGTTTCATACGAATGCGACAGGAATCGTATGGATTCCCCTTCGTTATGTCATGGTCTGTCCGGTCTTCTCCTTATGAGCTGGAGAATGTGGAACTTCACTAAAGATCCGGCAATCAAGCCATTAATCGATCAACTTATGACCAGGTTGCTTCAACGATTCGACTCCAGCACTCCTCTTGGCTATAAGGATGCGGAACCAGGAGCGGCAAATACGATGCGATGGCTTACAAAAGCCGGGCTTCTTGAAGGAGCTGCAGGAATTGCTGCTACACTCGTCAGCGTCGGAGAGGCAGAGCATAACGATTGGGATTATATGCTTATGCTTTCATAATCCCTCCTTTACTTTGGGATTTATAGAATAAATAGGGTTAATTTCCCATATTATAAATAATCGTAACTGTTCAAAGTTAATATTAGGTAAACGGGAGCTGAACAACGCGTTAATTAAATAGGGAAGTGTCTTCTCCAATTCTTCGAAAACGGCAAAAAGGAGTCTTCATCTGCGAAGACTCCTTTCTTGATCCTGCTATATTATTCTGCTTTAAGTAACCATAAAAGACAGCTAAACAAGCGCCTTCAGCGCAATATCCGTCCGGTTTTGCTTGCCTTCAAATGCAATCGCTTCTGCCCGTTCATAGGCTTTCGTACGTGCTGAAGCGATATCTGCTCCTAAACCGACAATGCCCAGGACACGTCCCCCATTCGTTCTCCACGTCCCATCAGCATCGCGAGAAGTGCCCGCATGAAATACAATCGTCCCGTCCTGCTCATTCTCCAGCCCAGTGATCGCAATTCCTTTCGGATACGATGCAGGATAACCGCCAGAAGCCAGAATGACACATACAGCCGCTTCGTCACTCCACTCCAGCTCAAGATCAGCCAGGTTTCCATTTACGGCAGCAAGGAAAACGTCAAGCAGGTCGGTCTTCAGACGCGGCAATACAACCTGCGTTTCTGGGTCGCCGAATCTGGCGTTAAATTCGATGGTCTTCGGTTTGCCGTCCGGTGTGATCATCAATCCGGCGAACAGAACGCCCCGGAACGGACGCCCTTCGGCTACCATCGCTTTTGCCGTAGGCTTGATGATCGTCTCAATCGCCTCTTCGATGATGGATGGCTGAATATGAGGCAATGGCGAATAAGTTCCCATTCCTCCCGTATTCGGCCCCAGATCTCCATCATAAGCCGGTTTATGATCCTGTGCCGCCGACATCGGCTTCACGGTTTCACCATCCACAAAGGCGAGGATCGACATTTCCTGGCCTTCCAGGAACTCCTCGATGACCACCCGGCTTCCGGCATCGCCAAACACCTTCGATTGCATAATGTCGCTAAGCGCCTGCTCGGCTTCCTCGATCGTTCTTGCAACGGTAACGCCTTTGCCGGCTGCGAGCCCGTCCGCTTTCACGACAATCGGCGCGCCTTGCTCACGCAAGTAAGCAAGCGCCTCCTCATAATTGTCGAACTTCGCGTAAGCTGCCGTCGGAATGCCGTATTTATGGAGCAGATCCTTCATGAAGGTTTTGCTGCCCTCAATTTCGGCTGCATTTTTACGCGGACCAAATACCGGGATGCCTGTAGCGTCAAACGTGTCTACGATACCGTCAGCCAGCGGATCATCCGGACCGACGACAATGAGCCCCACTTGCTTCTCCACGGCGAATGCTGCCAGCTTATCAAATTCCGATACCGCAATCGGCACGCACTCGGCCAGTTGTCCAATGCCAGCATTGCCAGGTGCACAGTAAATCTTATCCGCTTTTGGGCTCTTTGCCAGTGCCCATACGATGGCATGCTCTCTTCCGCCGCCTCCGATAACTAAAATATCCATGGTTTTGCCTCCCGATTCATTTCAATTTACCAATAAAATTTCATAACATGAATGATTTACAGGGCGAAGCGTGAGGTAGCCTTTACCTTCTTGTCCCCCTTAAACTTAAAGGCGGCGCGCTCGAAAGAGCGGCGTCGCCTCTATATGTTGCTGGATGAAAGGTGATCCTTCAGCTGCAGCCTGACGGATGCAGCGAAGCTCCCATTTTATGCTTATGAATTAGTGCTTAAAATGTCTCACGCCAGTGAACACCATGGCAATACCGTATTCGTTGGCAGCCTTGATGGATTCCTCATCCTTAATGGAGCCGCCCGGCTGAATGATGGCGGTAATGCCGGCTTTCGCTGCAAGCTCCACGGTATCTCCCATCGGGAAGAACGCATCGGAAGCAAGAACGGCGCCCTTGGCTTTCTCTCCTGCCTGTTCCACCGCTATGCGCGCCGAGCCGACACGGTTCATCTGACCTGCGCCAACGCCAACGGTCATGTCGTCTGCTGCCAATACGATCGCATTGGACTTCACATGCTTTACAACCTTCCAGCCGAAGAGCAGCTGCTTCAGCTCCTCTTCCGTTGGTTTGCGATCTGTTGCAACTTGCAGGTCTGCGGTATCCAGAGAATGCACATCGCTTTCCTGCACAATCATGCCGCCTTCGATAGTTGTCACGGCAAGAGTGCTTTGGCGCTCCTTGGCCGAGCCGAACTCGCCCATCTTCAGAAGACGGATGTTCTTCTTCTTCGTCAGAATCTCCAGCGCCTCCGGCGTGAAGTCCGGTGCCAGGATAATTTCAAGGAAGATATCCTTCAGCAGATCCGCCGTCGGAGCATCAATCGTCCGGTTCGCTGCCACGATGCCGCCAAAGATGGATGTCGGGTCGGCGTTATAAGCCTTTTGATAAGCTTCCAGCACATTCGTCCCGATGCCAACGCCGCAAGGGTTCATATGCTTCACGGCCACCACGGTCGGCTCGTCAAACTCCTTCACGATCTGCAGGGCTGCATTCGCGTCATTGATATTGTTGTAGGAGAGCTCTTTGCCATGCAGCTGCTCCGCTGTCGTCAAGGTACCCGCAGGTGCCAGCGGTTTACGGTAAAAGGCCGCTTTTTGATGCGGATTCTCGCCGTAACGAAGGTCCTGAATCTTCTCGTAGGTCACGCTAAAGCGCTCAGGAAGCGGATCGCCCGTTACATTCGACAAATAGTCGGAAATCAACGTATCGTAGGCAGCCGTATGACGGAACACCTTGGCTGCAAGACGTTTACGGGTTTCCAAGGTCGTGTCGCCGCCGCCGCGGATTTCCTCAATCACGCTGCCATAATCCGCCGCATCGACAACCACGCTCACAAAAGCATGGTTTTTCGCAGCCGAACGCAGCATCGTTGGACCGCCAATGTCGATATTTTCGATTGCATCTTCATACTCGACATCCGGCTTCGCAATCGTTTCCTGGAATGGGTACAGGTTAACCACGACCATATCGATATAATCGAGGCCCAGCTCCTGCATCTGACGCTGATGCTCTTCGCTGTCACGAATGGCAAGCAGACCGCTGTGCACGGCTGGATGAAGGGTTTTGACGCGTCCGTCCAGAATCTCCGGGAATCCGGTCACATCGGAAATGCCGATGACAGGAACTCCTTCCTTGGCGAGAAGGTTCTTGGTTCCCCCTGTCGAAATGATCTCTACACCCAATGAAGACAACTCGCGGCAAAATTCCACGATGCCGGTTTTATCCGAAACGCTGACCAAAGCTCTTTTGATACCCACGTTCATACCCCCTATTTTGAATGAAAATCAACTAAGTAGACCTGTCTTGATTCCGTATATGCTGTCGAAGATCCATAATTGCAAATTATTTCCCGAGAAATATCGAACATGTCGATTAACAGAAAGACCTTGTCCGCTTTTATTACAAAAGCCTATTCGGTAATCGTCACATTCCGCCCGTTCAGCGAAATCCGCCCCTGGGCAAACCAGGAAACGACTTCGGAGTATAACTTCTGCTCCACCGCGTGAATACGCTGTGCCAGCAATTCCGCCGTATCGCCTTCCTTGATCTCTACAGCTTTCTGAGCAATAACCGGTCCGGTATCCATGCCGCCATCAACGAAATGAACCGTGACACCGGTCATCTTCACGCCATAATCCAGCGCTTGGCCAATCGCGTCTTTACCAGGAAAAGCAGGCAGCAGCGAAGGATGAATGTTAATAATCCGGCCGCTATAGAACTCGACAAAGGACGGACTCAACAACCGCATATATCCTGCAAGGACAATTAATTCGACACCGCGCTGCTGAAGCTCTACCGCAATTTCACGTTCGTAATCTTCCTTCGTGGCATATTCCTTCGGCTGAAACGCGAATACATCCACATTCGCCGCTTGAGCCAGCTCCACGACGGGAGCCTGCGGCTTATCGCATACCAGAATGCTGATTACGCCGCCCAAAGCCCCCCTGTGCTGCGCGTCTGCCAAAGCCTGAAAGTTGCTGCCTCTGCCGGAAGCGAAAACCGCAATCCGAAACGGTCTCATTACACCTCAGCTCCCGTGAAGGTTACGAGACGCTCGCCTTCGGTTACGCGGCCGATCACATAAGCCTCTTCGCCTGCGGAGTGGAGGTATTGAAGCACCCCGTCTGCATCCTGTTCCTTAACGACAAGCACCATGCCGATTCCCATATTAAATGTCGTAAACATATCCTTGTTCGAAATGTTGCCTTTTTCCTGCATCAGCTTAAAGATCGGCAGAATCGGCCAAGAGCCGTATTCGATGTCGACATTGACGCCATCCGGCAGCATGCGCGGAATGTTCTCGATGAATCCGCCGCCCGTAATATGCGCCATGCCCTTTACTTCGATCTCTTTCAACAGTCCGAGCAGCGGCTTGACATAAATTTTTGTTGGTGCGAGCAGCACGTCCCCAAGACGTCCGCCCAGTTCCGGAAGCTCTTGCTGCAGGGAGTAGCCGGCGTCCTCCAGAAGCAGCTTGCGGACAAGCGAGAAGCCATTGCTGTGCACACCGCTGGATGCTAGACCAATCACCGTGTCGCCTGCCGCGATATTCGACCCGTTGATCATTTTGCTTTTGTCGACAATGCCTACGGTAAAGCCCGCGATGTCATACTCGCCTTCGCTGTACATGCCTGGCATTTCCGCCGTCTCTCCGCCGATCAAGGAACAGCCTGCTTGATTGCATCCGTCAGCGATCCCTTTGACAATGGACTCGATTTTGGCGGGAATGACCTTATCACACGCTAAATAGTCGAGAAAAAAGAGCGGTTCTGCGCCTTGCACCACAATATCGTTCACGCACATCGCTACTGCATCGATGCCGATGGTATCATGTTGGTCCATCGCGAATGCGAGCTTCAGCTTTGTGCCGACGCCATCCGTGCCTGAGACGAGTACCGGCTCTTCATATTGGTCTTTATTCAGCTTGAACAGTGCGCCAAAACCCCCGAGGTCGGTCATGACTTCCGGTCTGAAAGTCGTTTTGACATGCTTTTTCATCCGCTCTACCGCTTCGTTGCCTGCAGCGATATCTACGCCTGCTTGTTTGTAAGTATCCGACACGCGCTCAACACTCCTTTTTCGTTATGACGAAAGTATCCGTTCACATATCATTTATGGGCTTAATCAATAATCAGCTTAAAGAGGTTGTTCAAAAAGCTCTCTTTTGATAAGAAAACCAATCGAGGCCAATCAAGGATGAGCGACCGCGATTCAAAGGTAGGTTTTCTTGCGATATAGAATTTCATCAGCTCTGCTGATAACGAATAAATTCTATATCTAACACGAAGTGAATCAGGAAGCCACTCAGCATCGAATCTTGAATTCAGCCAGGCCTTCTGGTGCTCACGTACCAGACGTACGCTCCGCTCCTGACGTCCCTGCTTCATCCAACCTTCTCGGTGCTGAAAACCGACCTTTTTGAACACGCACTTAAAGGATAAAACCTAGAAAAAATGGCTGTCCACTGCAGAATCAGCAGCTGCAGCCCATCTTCTCTTCCCCGTTAAAATCAATCTGCGTCGGGTAATCATTGTCAAAGCAGGCCATGCACAAGCCGCCTTTATGGCTGTGCTCATCATAACCGCCAATGGCGGATATGAGTCCTTCCGGGCTCAGGAACGATAAGGAATCCGCGTTGATCTCCCGGCAGATTTCCTCGATGCTTTTCTCGGAGGCGATCAGCTCCCTGCGGTCCGGCGTATCGATGCCGTAGAAGCAAGGATTCTTGAACGGCGGCGACGTAATCCGTACATGCACTTCGGTCGCGCCCGCTTCGCGAAGCAGATTGACGATCCGACGGGACGTGGTTCCCCGTACAATGGAGTCATCAATCATGACCACCCGTTTGCCTTCGACCACACGCCGTACCGCGCTCAGCTTCATCTTCACGCCCTGCTCGCGCAGCTCCTGGCTCGGTTGAATGAACGTCCGGCCCGTGTATTTATTCTTGATCAATCCCAGCTCATAAGGAATGCCCGTTTGCTCGGCATAACCGATAGCGGCCGAGATGCTGGAATCCGGTACGCCCGTAACCACATCCGCATCCACGAACGATTCCAGGGCCATCTTGCTGCCCATCCGTTTGCGGGCCGAATGCAGGTTGGAGCCGTTCAGATCGCTGTCCGGACGGGAGAAATAAATATATTCCATCGCACACAGCGCTTTGCGTCCCGCTTCCGTATACCGCTCTTCCCGAAGCCCGTTCCGATCGAGAATCAGCAGCTCCCCGGGAGCGACATCGCGGATCGCTTCCGCCCCGATGACTTCAAGTGCACAGGTCTCGGAGGTTAAGATGTACGCATCGCCCAGACGGCCCATCGTCAGCGGACGGAGTCCGTTCGGGTCCGAGGCGACGAGCAGCTTGTCATTGGTCATGAGCAGAAAGGCAAACCCGCCCACCAGACGCCGCAAGGCATCCTTGGCAGCCTCGACAAAGTCCTTCGGCGACCGTGCAATCAGATGCGCAATGACCTCCGTATCGCTGGTCGTCTGGAATATGGAACCCTCCATCTCCAGCTCGCGCCGAAGCTTCGGCTCATTGACGATGTTGCCGTTCGTTGCGATTGCCAGATTGCCTTCGCGGTATTTAAAGACGAGCGGCTGCGCATTCGTCAGCCCGCTGTCCCCGCTGGTTGAATAACGAACATGCCCGATCGACATGCTGCCCTTCAGCGATTCCAGCTTGTCTTTATCAAACACTTCTTTTACCAGTCCCATACCGCGATGATAATTGAAGTTCTCGCCATCGGCCACGCAGATTCCTGCGCTTTCCTCGCCGCGGTGCTGGAGGGCGTGAAGCCCGTAATAGGAAAGGGAGGCGGCATCGGGATGCCCAAACACCCCGAATACGCCGCACTCTTCTTTTAATGTATCGAAAATATCGCTCTGACCTGTTCCCTCATTGTAGTAATCCCCTGTCCACAGTCCTTCGGGTATCAGTTCATGAGACATGGAATGGCATCCTCCCAGACGGATTTCAAAGCCTCCACGGATTCTTCCAGCGCAGAAGCACCGTTAATGTTAATGCTAAGCTTATTCCCGCCGACTACGCCAAGCGCGGTAAATGGAACACCCGCTTCTTGCAGGAGCTTCTCCAGCGCATTCTTATGATCTGGGGACACCGACAACACGATCCGGGATTGGCTCTCGCTAAAGAGCGCTACGTCGTTACGCAGATCGGTTGACCATTGTACGCTCGCCCCAACGTTGCCGCTGATACAGCTCTCCGCCAGCGCGGCTGCAAGTCCCCCCTCCGACACATCATGCGCGGATTGTACCAGACCGGATTGGATGGCCTTCAGTACGCCGCCGAGCAATTTCTTCTCAGTATCCAGGTTCAGTTCAGGCGGTCTGCCTTCCGACACCCCGTGAATGATCGCTTGGAACTCGCTGCCGCCAAGTTCCGCACGGGTATCACCCAGCACATAGATGGCATCGCCTTCCGCCTTGAAGCCTTGTGTTGTAATATGATCCGTATCATGGATCAGGCCGACCATGCCGACAACCGGCGTCGGATAAATCGCGCCTTTGGCATTCTCGTTGTAGAGGCTGACATTACCGCCGATGACCGGCGTTTCAAGCTCACGACAAGCTTCCGCCATGCCGTCCACGGCTTTTTCCATCTGCCAGAAAATTTCTGGTTTCTCCGGGCTTCCGAAGTTCAGGTTATCCGTAATCGCCAGCGGCTCGGCACCGGAGCACACGATATTGCGCGCTGCTTCGCTAACGGCGATTCTGCCGCCAAGCTCAGGGTCGAGGTAGACGTAACGTCCGTTACAGTCCGTTGTCATCGCCAGGGCTTTGCGCGTTCCATGCACCGTTACGACAGCAGCATCCGAACCCGGACGAACGGCCGTGCTGGTGCGAACCATATAATCGTATTGGTTGTATACCCATGCTTTGCTTGCAAGGCTTGGCGAACCGAGCACCTTCTTAAGGGCACCGCCCAAATCCTTCACTTCTTCATAACGAAGCGTATCCACCGCAGCCTGCTCTTTGTAATAAGCCGGTTCCTGGGATGGTTTGTTATAGATCGGGCATTCGTCTACGAGCGCTTTAACCGGCATGTCGCCTACCACCTCACCGTGGTGGATCAGCTTCAGGCGGCCATCGTCCGTCACTTTGCCGACTTTAGCGCAGATAACGCCCCAGCGTTCGAAGATTTCGCGCGCTTGCGCTTCATGCTTCGGCTCAACCACGAACAGCATCCGTTCCTGGGATTCCGATAGCATCATTTCATAAGGCGTCATGCCCTCTTCGCGCTGAGGCACTTGGTCCAGGTACAACTCAAGACCGTTGCCTGCTTTACTTGCCATTTCCGCACTGGAGCAAGTCAACCCAGCCGCGCCCATATCCTGAATGCCCAGCACGATGCCGGAATCAATCAGCTCAAGGCAGGATTCCATCACGAGTTTCTCCATGAAGGGATCGCCAACCTGAACGGCCGTACGGTTCGCTTCGGATTCCTCCGTCAGCTCTACGGAAGCGAAGGTCGCCCCGTGGATGCCATCGCGGCCAGTTGGAGGGCCGACATAGAAGACCGGATTGCCTACCCCTTTTGCAACGCCGCGCTGAATCTTATCATGGTCGATAACGCCGACGCACATCGCATTGACCAGCGGATTGCCTTCATAACTTTCGTCGAATACAACCTCGCCGCCTACCGTCGGGATCCCGATGCAGTTGCCGTAACCGGCAATACCGGATACCACGTGTTCAAACAAATATTTAACGCGATCGCTCTCCAGCTTGCCGAACCGAAGCGAGTTGAGAATCGCTACCGGTCTTGCCCCCATGGAGAAAATATCGCGGATAATGCCGCCAACGCCCGTGGCTGCACCTTGATAAGGCTCTACAGCGGACGGATGGTTATGACTTTCGATTTTGAATACAACCGCCTGGTTGTCGCCGATATCGACGATCCCAGCGCCCTCGCCCGGTCCCATCAGGACGCGCGGGCCGCTTGTCGGGAAACGACGAAGCAGCGGCTTGGAATTTTTGTAGGCACAATGCTCGGACCACATAACACTGAATACGCCGATTTCCGTGTAATTCGGCTTGCGTCCCATGAAGGAACAGATCAGCTCATACTCGCTGTCCGAAACTCCCATTTGCTTGTAAATCTGATGCTCTGCGATCTGTTCTGCTGTCGGTTCCTTAACGGACGTTTGCTGCGCCATGAGTATCCCTCCATGCCTGTAATATGGATGTAAACATTGCTTTACCGTCATCCGAGCCGAGCAAGCTGCTGACCGCGCGCTCCGGATGCGGCATCATGCCGATCACATTGCCGCGCTCGTTGCAGATGCCTGCGATATCCTCGATCGAGCCGTTCGGATTGTTTTGATACGTAAATACGATTTGCCGGTTGTCCCGGAGCTTTTGAAGTGTTTCTTCATCACAGTAATAGTTGCCCTCGCCATGCGCAATGGGAATGACAATCTCTTGCCCCTCCGCGTAATCGCGCGTAAACGGCGTTGTATTATTGTTCACTTTGAGCACCGTGTCATGGCAGCGGAATTTCATTGAATCATTACGGCGCAGTGCTCCCGGAAGGAGTCCGGCTTCCGTCAAAATCTGAAATCCGTTGCAGATGCCAAGAATATACTTGCCCTCTTCTGCCGCCTTCGCCACTTCGCTCATAACCGGGGCGAATCGGGAAATCGCACCACACCGCAGATAATCTCCATAGGAGAATCCGCCGGGTACCAAAATGCAATCGTATGGGGAAAGGTCCGTAGCCGTATGCCACACATAATCCACCGGCTGCGAGATTGCCTCCTCTACCGCCTTATAACAGTCAATATCACAATTGGAGCCAGGAAAGACCAGCACTGCAAATCTCATTGGTTTAGCCCTCCAATTCATAACGGTAGTTCTCAACCACCGTATTAGCCAGAAGCTTTTCACACATTTCTTTCACTCGCTGTTCGGCTTCCTCACGGTTGTCCGTACCCAGCTCAAGTTCCATATATTTACCGATCCGCAGACTCTCCACTTCCTTGTACCCAATCGAATGAAGTGCACCTTGCACCGCTACCCCTTGAGGGTCCAATACGCTCTGCTTAATCGTGACGTAGACCTTTGCTTTCAACATTGTATCCTGTTCCTCCTCGGTATATATGAATGAAATGGTTTATAAAAGCTTTACAGACTTGCGCCCGTGATTCGGCTGTAAATGTCGGTGTAGCGGCGCGTCGTCTCCTCCACCACGGCCTGCGGCAGGGGATCCGGCTCACTGTTCTTATCCCAATCGGACGAAGCGAGATACGTGCGTACAGGCTCCTTATCCATACTGTCAATCTCAATGTCGAGCGCATAATTCTTCTCATCCCAGAAACGGGAGGAATCCGGCGTGAAGATCTCATCGATCAGAATGATCTCTCCGTCGATCAATCCGAACTCAAACTTGCAATCGGCCAAAATAATGCCGTGCTTGCGGCAGTAATCGCGGGCAAACTTGTACAGCATCAGGCTTTTGTCCTGCAGCTGCAATGCCAGCTCTTCGCCGACAAGCTCCTTCATGCGGGATAGCGGGATGTCCTCGTCATGACCGACATCGTTCTTGGCAGCAGGCGTGAAGATCGGTTCCGGAAAAGCCTCATTCTTACGCAGGCCCTCCGGCAGCTTAATGCCGTTGACCTCTCCCGAGGATTGATACTGCCTCCAGCCTCCGCCGGTGATGTATCCGCGCACCACGCATTCGATATCGATGCGCTCGGCCCTCCGGCACACCATGATGCGTCCATCCAGCAGATCCTTGTCCTTGACGGCATCGCCCAGCAGGTTCACGTCGGTATGCACGACATGATTGCGGATAAGCTGCTCCGTTTGTTCGAACCAGAAGGCGCTCAGTTTGTTCAGCACGGTTCCTTTGGCCGGTACAGGAGGCTCCAGCACATAGTCAAAAGCGGAAATACGGTCGGTTACTACAATGAGTACATGCTCGCCCAGGTCGTACAATTCACGAACCTTGCCCTTATACAGCAGCGGTACGTTGACCAGATGAGTGGCGGTCGATAATGCCGGTAATGTCATGTGTTCCTCCCCTTGGGGCGACGTGTGGCTCACGCAGGAGTAACCGTCGCTCCCTATATTTCTAACGGATGAAAAATAGAATGCTCAATATCATATGGACTAAAGGTGAACTAAAGATCTTTAGCTTGTTCATCACTACGAATGCGGATTATTTTTCCGATCCCTGTTGCCCCCAGATTTCCATAAATATGATTTAAAGGTTGAAATCCGGGGACAAAGGGGACCGCTGCGCTTCTACAAAACAATTCCGCCTTCTCCGTTGTAGAAACTTCCTATGCCAGCTAACTACTCCAACCCCAGCTTGGCAAAAATGGTATCCACATGCTTCAGATGCCAGCTTGGATTGAAGGCATCTTCGATCTCTTCGGCGCTGAGCACACCGGTGATCTCAGGCGTGGATTCCACGATCTCGCGGAATTGACGCTGCTCTTCCCATGCCTGCATGGCTCGAGGTTGAACGGTGTCGTAAGCTTGCTCGCGGCTGAAGCCCTTGTCGATCAGCTTCGTCATGATCCGGCCGGAGAAAGGAACGCCGTATGTGCGAGCCATGTTGCGCTTCATGTTCTCCGGGAAGACTGTCAGGTTCTTCACGATGTTGCCGAAGCGGTTCAGCATGTAGTTCAGCAGCATCGTAGCGTCCGGCAGGATGATACGCTCTACCGAGGAGTGGGAAATATCCCGCTCATGCCAGAGCGACACGTTCTCGTAAGCGGAAACCATGTGGCCGCGAATGACGCGCGCCAGACCCGAGATGTTCTCGGAACCGATCGGATTCCGTTTATGCGGCATCGCGGAGGAGCCTTTTTGTCCTTTGGCGAATGCCTCTTCGACCTCGCGAACCTCACTCTTCTGGAGCGCGCGTACTTCAGTAGCGAACTTCTCAAGCGAAGTACCGATCAGCGCAAGTGTTGCCATGTATTCCGCATGACGGTCACGCTGCAGCGTCTGGGTCGAGATCGGCGCCGGCTTCGTACCGAGCTTGCGGCAGACGAATTCTTCAACCGAAGGATCGATGTTGGCATACGTTCCAACTGCGCCGGAAATTTTACCGTACTGCACGCCGTCAGCCGCATGACGGAAACGCTCCAGGTTGCGGATCATCTCCTCATGCCACAGCGCCATTTTCAAACCGAAGGTTGTCGGCTCTGCGTGCACGCCATGCGTTCTGCCCATCATCGGGGTATGCTTGTAGGCCAGTGCCTTCTCTTTCAAAATACCGATAAAACGCAGGATGTCCTGCTCCAAAATATCGTTGGCTTGTTTGAGCAGATATCCCATCGCGGTATCAACGACATCCGTCGAAGTCAATCCGTAGTGGACCCATTTGCGCTCCTCGCCAAGACTTTCCGATACCGCGCGTGTAAAAGCGATGACATCATGGCGGGTTTCCTGCTCGATTTCATAAATCCGGTCCATATTAAAGGTCGCATTCTGGCGAAGCTTAACGGTATCTTCCTTCGGAATGACACCTAGATCGGCCCATGCCTCGCATGCGCACAATTCCACTTCCAGCCATGCTCTGAATTTGTTCTCCTCGGTCCAAATCGCCCGCATTTCCGGTCTGCTATAACGTTCAATCATCGTTTAATCCTGCCTCCAAATATTAGTTTTCTCTACCCATTCAAGCGCTGCATCGACATCCCCGCACAAGAGGTTGATATGTCCCATCTTGCGGTTAAACTTCGACTCGCTCTTGCCGTATAGATGAAGCTTAGGCACAACGCCGAGAGACTCTGCAAGCGCGTCGTGCTCTCCAAAACGCCGTACCGCTTCCTCCAGATGCTGCCCCAGGAGGTTCACCATGACGACCGGGCTCAGCAGCGTTGTGTCCCCGAGCGGCAAATCGCAGATCGCTCTCACATGCTGCTCGAATTGGGAGGTTGAGCATGCCTCCATCGTATAGTGACCCGAGTTATGCGGACGAGGTGCAAGCTCATTCACGTACAGCTCCCCATCCTCGGTCACAAACATCTCGACAGCCAGCAGGCCAACAGCTCCCATTCCTTCTGCCACACGTTCCGCGAGCTGGCATGCTTTGCGCTTTACTTCACTCGTCACGCGAGCAGGCACAATCGACAAGTGCAAAATATTGTTGACATGCACGTTCTCTGCCGGAGGGAAGCTCTTCACGATGCCGCTGGGGGTGCGCGCCGCGATCACAGAGATCTCGCACGCAAACTTCACAAACTTCTCCAACACCAGCTCAGTCCCGCTGGCAGCCAGCTCCCTGTAGGCTGATTCCAGCTCATCTTCGCTGCGGAGAACCGCTTGCCCTTTACCATCATAACCTCCCATGGCGGTCTTAAGCACGCAGGGAAGTCCAAGTTCAGAGGCAGCGGATCGTAAATCTTCCAAGCTTGTTATTTCACGATACGGTGCAACCGGTACGCCAGCCGCTTCAATCGCGGCCTTCTCGCGCAGCCGGTGCTGCGTGGTGTACAACAGCTTGCTTCCTTGCGGAACATAAGACTGCTCCTCCAGAAGCTGGGCCACGCCCGCATCGACATTTTCGAATTCGTACGTAATGACATCAGCCTTGACGGCGAGCTGCCGGGCAGCCTCCACATCGTCATACCGGGCCGTAACCTGCTCGGCCATCTGGCCGAGCGGGGAGTTCGGCGTCGGATCGAGGGTGACGAACGAATATCCCATCCGGATCCCGTCCAGCGCGATCATCCGTCCGAGCTGTCCCCCGCCAAGTACGCCAATGACGGAACCAGGCAGTAGCTTTTTGCCAGATACGCGCGTCTGCTGTGCTCCGTTCTCCATCATAAGTTATCGCTGCTTTCCAGCACTTCATCACGGATACGGTCTCGGCGCGCTTGAACTCTTTCGCGAATCCCTGCATCCGAAGTGCCTAAAATCTGGGCTGCGAGCAATCCGGCGTTCGTGGCTCCCGCTTTGCCGATCGCTACAGTCGCTACCGGAATGCCCCCTGGCATCTGCACGATCGACAGCAATGAATCCAATCCCTTCAGCGCTTTCGATTTCACCGGAACGCCAATGACCGGCAATACCGTCTTCGAAGCGACCATCCCGGGCAGATGAGCGGCTCCGCCGGCTCCAGCAATAATGACGCGAAGCCCCCGGCCTTCCGCTTCCTCGGCATACCGGAACATCAAGTCCGGCGTCCGGTGAGCGGATACGACTTTTTTCTCATAAGGAATTTCAAGCTCGTCTAGCACCTGGCATGCATGGGACATCGTATCCCAATCTGATTGGCTTCCCATAATGACTCCTACTTGTGCTGTCATGAGTTACCCCCGCTTTCTTCGAAATTCGACAATATCCTGGTTAACTGCTGAAAAAAAAGTCCGATCCCGTAAACACAAAGTCTGTGCAGGTCTCGGACATACAAGGATTACGAACGCTGCTGCCTGCGTCAAGCAGAAGAATCTTGCGCATCCGCTCGCCTAAGAGGCAAACACGAAATCAAGCCCCGTCGTAGCCGCACCGTTTGTATTCCCTCGTAGTCCGAAAATTTACGGTTTCCGGGTAGAGACTTCCGGGCCATATCCCCGGCTTTATACGAGAAATATTAAATTTCATCAATCATGCTTCATAAGTTATTTTGAACCTCAACATCCTCAGTTTATCAATTTCTGACACCTCATGTCAACCTAAACACGAACAATCGGATTTATAGAAAATATAATGTTCGTATCTGGCAAGTGAGCAATGCAGCAGCAAAAACTTCCAGGAGGCTGCGGGCTAAATAAAAGGCGTGGGCAATGTCGGACTGGAAAAGCCGTGAGCAGTACATGTGGAGCATTGGCAGCCGCTGCGCTGACGCATCGTGATTCCGATCGGCTGTTAAACACGGGAAACTGGATTGAACTAAATAGGGATGTTTCCCGTGTTTAAAGGCGAACGCTGGCGCTTCTCCATCCACGATTCGTCCGCTCCGCTGGAGCATCTTCAATGAAGAATTTTTTTGCTGCTGCATAGAGGGTAAGGGAAAAGTGTTATCGCAGAATTAAATAAGACCGTATTCTGCTCTTTACTGTAATTACTTACAAGGAAGATAAAGGCGAATGTCGAATTCTTAACAGCTGCACTAGTATTAAATACAACAAAACAACTAATCCGACATTTATACCAGTTGGGTTGGTCTGTTTAAATGCTACAAACAGAATCTATTCTTAGGAGGCGCCTATGGCTATTTATCTCGTTAGGCATGGTCAAGATGAAGAAGGGTACCGCGGAGGGTGGAGCCAGCGCGGGCTCATAAACGAAGGGATCGGGCAAGCGGAGAAGCTGGGGCAATACTTGAATGAACACAAGCATGTTTATAATATCCACCGGATCGTGTGTAGCGATCTGCAGAGGGCTTATCAGACTGCGGCCATCATTGCCGATAAGCTTGGCCTTCCCTTTCAAGCTTTCGAGGATTGGCGGGAGATGAATAATGGTCTGCTCGCCGGAATGCCCAACCCCATAGCAGAGGAGAGGTATCCAGGTTTGTATTTTTCCAGTTTACGGATGGACGAAAAATACCCTGGCGGTGAGAGCCCCCAGGAGAATTTTGTGCGGATTAAGGATACCTTCACCAAACTATGCCAAGATCAGGTATCGGCGAATCATCATGAGAACGTATTGGTTGTCACTCACGGTGGAGTTATCAATATCATTTATCATCTGATGAAGGATATAACATGGAGCAATAAGAATCCGTTCTTTCCCGTGGCGAACACTGGGCTGCACAAGATCGAATACCGCGACGGACGTTGGGAGCTTACCCTGGAGAATGCAACACCTCATCTATAACTGAAAAAAACTGCGTTTCATCTCACGCCCGTTCTACTGCTCACCATGCTTCATGGCATCTACATATTGTTTGGCTTCCACCAAAGACAAACCTAATTCTTCTCGTACGATTTTAATCGCTTTAATCTCCTGCCCTTCCTCCAGCAGCCTTTTGGCTTCCTCATGTACCGGCGGCTCGGGTATGCCTAATTGGTTTGCAATTTGTTTTAACGTGTTCTGCTGCAGTTTCATTCGCTTCTCCATTGCCGACATTCGACTGGAAACCATAAAACAGACCAAAACAACCAAGACTATAAGTAGAATAATTTCCATATGAACCTCCGCTTATAAAAAAACTATCACCCTAACAGACCGCTGTTAGTTCGAAGACGCAGACCCTATCGATTACGATAAGAATGAAGCGGTACCTGCGGATGCAAAACCGAACAACGTTTGAATCCCAGAAAAACGTCATCGACGTACTTTCTCAGAAAAAAGGGACGCCTCAGCGTCCCCAACAACATTATTTCACTACCAGTACCGGGATCTTTGCATGCTGCACTACGTTATGGCTGACACTGCCGAGTACAAACTCGCGAATTCCGCCAAGACCGCGGCTGCCGATGACAATAAGATCACTGCCGTTCTGATTCGCGTACTCCAGAATAACTTCAGCCGGAGGACCCTGGATCATCTCCACTTGACCGGTAACGCCTGAGTTCTCAATCCGCTCGCGGATTTCCTCTGTCGTCTGCACGGCAAGATCGTAGACATCTTTATTAAGTGAAGCTGGAATCGGGGCAAGCCCTTCCCCAACGAAGAAACGCGGAAAATCGTAAGCATGAATGACATCCAGCGTAGCTCCCGGTGTTACCTTAGCAAGTTCAACCGCACGTCCGAGCGCTTTATTCGCTGCTTTGGAGCCGTCGTAAGCTAGAAGAATTTTAGTAAAAAGCATACAGGCCACCTCTTTCTATAGTTAAAAGACCTACTACTTATTATTAAACAACTTCATACCGATATGAAACGAGCTTGCTGACTTGCTGTGATGTTCCTATGTAATTCAGATGAATCCGACTTATCCCCAGAAGTACGTGTATAGCGCGACATTCACGACTAACAACAGCGGCACGCCCAGTTTAAAAGATAAATGCCTCGTTTTATGACGTTTGCGGTACATGGCAATCCATACACCCAAGGCCCCGCCGATGGCAGCTAGCAGAAATAGTGTTCGCTCCGGAACCCGATCCCGTCCCATTCTGGCACGCCGTTTATCCTCGGACATGACCAGATAGGCTACCGCATTGATAAAAATAAACCAAACGATCAGTGCAGGTCTCACGTTGGTTCACGCACCCCCATTCCAACTGATCGATCTTGCCCAATCAGCCATTTGCTTTGCGTTCTACTGTTATTATAGAACTGCAGGCTAATGAAGACAATGCCAGCTAAACAATCTTAGCCCATAGGCAAGCCATCTATGAACGCCATTATTAGGACACGGCCGACGTCATAAATCGGAGCGGACCCGTGTCCGGCATAATGACAACCAGACCATACTCAACCACTACGAAAACTTATGATTCATTCTTGGATATTTCGTTCAGGCTCGGAACATAGTCTGCAGCCTTTTTCGGTTTGAGGGTCTTGCTCTCCTCAAGAATGCTTGATTTGTTCTGCTGGTTTTCGGTTTTTCTTGCTTTATGATTCGGCATGCAATTCACCCCCTGTCCGTAGAATGAGCCATTGCACCCGAGGTTATGCTAACACCGGCAAGAAAAACGCATTTCAAGCCTTGGAAGATGCACATCGTGGGACTACAGCAGCACCCCTCGGCAGATTCACCATTGCAGATTATTCCTTCCCCTTCTGCTCAAGGGCCGCCTTCAACAGGTCGCCCAGGTTCGAACCAATCGACTCCGGCTTGCTGTATTGCTGCACGAGCTTCCGCTCCTCGCGTTTGTTCACATGCTTGGCGTCCTTCTTCAGCGTTTCCGTAATGCCGCAGCCCAGGCACTGCACGAACAGCCCCGCCTTGCCTTCTTTCATCTCCATCTTCTTGTGGCACTGCGGGCAGCGGCGGTTGGACAGACGCTTCTCGCCTGAACGCTTATATCCGCAGTCGTCACTCGGGCAGACTAGCAGCTTGCCGCGCTTGGTCTTCTTCTCCAGCAGTCTTGTCCCGCAATCCGGACAGTGGCTGTTCGAGACATTATGCGGTTTATACTCCGCATCGCTTCCCTTCACATCCGTGACCAGCTTCTTGGTCATGTCCCGTATTCCGCGCAAGAATGGTTCCGGCTTGCCTTGCCCCTTCGCGATCCGTTCGAGCTCGGCCTCCCAGCGCGCCGTGAGTTCCGGTGTTCTCAGCTCTGGAGCGACAAGCTCAATCAGCTGCTTGCCTTTGCCTGTCGGATGGAGGGATTGCCCCTGCCGTTCAATCGTGTCCGAGCTAACCAGCTTCTCGATGATATCAGCCCGGGTCGCGGGGGTTCCAAGTCCGTGCTTCTCCATCTGGGAGAGCAGCGCCGCTTCGTTATAACGCTTTGGCGGCTGGGTACGTCCCGGTTTCAGCACGCAGCATACCACCTTCACCGACTCTCCTTCTCGCAGCTCCGGCAGGAGCTTGCCTGAAGACTGACCCGGAGCATCATCCTGCTCGTCGTCAGCGTCATCATCATAATCGCCGCCGTATACCTCACGCCAGCCGCTATCCTTGATCGTAGTCCCTTTCGCGTAAAGCTGCTCCCCCTCAATCTGAACTGTAACCGATACGTTATCGTAACGGGCAGGAGGATAGAACAAGCTGATGAACCGGCGTACGATAAGATCGTACAGCTTGCGTTCATCGACAGATAACTGATTCAGCAGCACGGTTTGTTCGGTTGGAATGATGGCATGATGATCCGTAACCTTACTGTCATCCACGACCCGTTTGCCTGGCGATAAGTTCTTACGCAGCAACGGACGAGCAATGGACGCATAAGGCCCGATGGCAATGCTCGACAGCCTTTCCTTCAACGTTCCGACCATATCGGATGTCAGGTAACGGCTGTCCGTACGCGGATAGGTGACCAGCTTATGCTGCTCATACAGGCGCTGCAGCACATTCGAGGTCTGCTTGGCCGAGAACCCGAATCGGCGGTTGGCATCCCGCTGCAGTTCGGTCAAATCGTATGCCAGCGGATGCGGTTCGGTTTTTTCGCTCTTTTTCACGCTGACGATTTTTCCGGTGCTGCCCTCCAGCTTCTGCTTCAGCTTGGCCGCCTTATCCTTCTCGAATAGACGACCGTCTCCGCCGGCCGGACGCCACGATACCTCAAAGCTCCCCAGATCCGCCTGCAGCGTCTCATATTCCTGGGAGCGGAAATTCACAATCTCCTTCTCCCGGTCCATGATCATCCCGAGCGTTGGCGTCTGAACCCGGCCTGCCGACAGCTGTGCATTAAATTTGGTCGTCAGCGCACGCGTCACATTCAGCCCAACCATCCAATCCGCTTCCGCTCGGCAGCGTGCGGACTCATACAGCCTGTCGAACTGCTGCCCCGGCTTGAGTGATGCAAAACCTTCCTTGATCGCCTTATCCGTCTGGGAAGAAATCCACAGCCGTTTGAACGGCTTGTTCCACTTCGCCATTTTGAGGATCCAGCGCGCAAGCAGCTCCCCTTCACGGGCAGCATCGGTGGCAATAATCATCTCGCCGACATCCGGGCGCTTCATCAGATGCTGGACCGTCTTGAACTGGTGACTTGTTTCCTTCAACACCTTAAGCCTTGTGTTATCCGGCAGGATCGGCAAATCCTCCAGAACCCAGGTCTGGTACTTCTTATCATAGTCCTCGGGTTCGGCAAGTCCTACCAAATGTCCAAGCGCCCAGGTCACAATATATTTTGGTCCTTCAAAATAATTCTTCTGCTTCTCGCGGCTGCCCATTACTCTCGCAATTTCCTTCGCAACGGACGGCTTCTCAGCCAATACTAATACTTTCATAGCCCTCCCCTTCCTCTATTCCCCTATTATAACCTCCCCTCGATTGTTTCCACAAAGATAAGTCAGATCGTTTTCTTAGCCAGCCATGTGAACGTATGATTGACGCATACCGGACAGCCCTGCTTCTTCAAATCCTCGATCGTGGAAAAATCACCCTGCACGCCCACCTGCAGCTCACCCTGACATTGGATGCATCTGTAGGTTCGAACGGTTCGCCTAACCTCGCCTGTGTAGAGCTCATCCTCGAAAGAATCTGTAACACGCGGCGCCGTAAATTCCGTCGTTGTTAACACGATCATCTGACCGCTATTACCGATCATCTGCGCACCAATATATTGATTGAAATGAAGCAGGACCTGCTTTGCCGATAAACCCATACGGACGAATTCACGCTGCATGGACCATGTAAAATCGGGAGATTTGTGGGCGAAGGAGAGAAAGATGGGGCATCCCTTCTGGCGTTTCAGCGCGCTAATGCCTCTGGATAAGAACAGAGTCAGCCCTTGTAGCGTGTACGGCGGATCCGTGAAAAAGCAATCATATTGCCCGTTCAAGCCCTCAGGCAAAGGCTGCCTGAGATCGATATGCCTGCATGTAACCGATAAGCCTTCTTTTGCAGCCGCGCCCTGGATAAATCGCAGGAATCGCTCATCGATATCCATAACCGTAATGGCGGCTCTTTGGTCCTTCGCGTGCGGGAACAGCCGTTTAAGCAGCAGACCAAGCGAGATGCTCACCAGGTCGTCATCGCCAACACACAGAATGTTCTTCCCGATCAGACTGTGTTCCCTCAGACACAGAATCGCCCTCCGCAGACTCGTCTCTACCGTGCATTGGGATTGGTCAATCTGTACATCGACCTGCGGGCGCTGCTCCAGAATCTCCGTGAGCCTCGCTAGTACATCAGAAAGCTCCTCCTGCCAATCGGCTTCGCCGGCCAGAAGCTTCTGATACAGATCTATATCGATGCCTCCATACCCCAGCTCGTGTTCAATATAGGACTTCCCGGAATCGGTGCAGCGCACCCCCCGGTCCTGAATGAGAGCCCCTGCCTTGATGAGCTCCTTCTTGATCGCCGAAGCAACCGGAACCGGCAGATACGTATGACGTGCCAGCTCTTTGGTTGATATACCGGGCCGCATATAACTCGCTACCAGCAGCTGTTCGATCACCTGGACGCCTTCCTGCAGACGAACCTTGGTTTTCACTTCTTCTATATAATGGATCATGTGAAATCACGCTCTTTTCCTGAATATGAGTTTGTTATTACCCCTGGAAAAGAACACACGTAACCCCCATACGTGCTGCAGTAATGAAAAAAAAGGGACAGAAGTCCATGAACCATCGTCCATCTTCTGTCCCCCAAGCGGGAAGCCGTGCCCAGAGCACGGCTGTACAGTCAATATATAAGGGATGGCTGTTGTGTTCTTAACCAGGTGGACTCAGAACCATCGCGCATGACAAATAAAACTCACATAAAGTGGGTTTTTTCGCAATGCACAAGTCAGAGTCCTATAAAATTTGGTTAGTTAAGAACACACACCGACATCAAGACAGCTCCCTATTTTTTCAATATAAATTCCGCCGACTAAAATCTGTTGGCCATAAAAATAATATCCTTCTTCACTTCAAAACCATGTTTCCGATAAAAATCTTCCGCCGGAAGATCCTTTTCCGTTAGCAGCACCATGCAATGAATGTGAATTAAACTTAAGTATGCCTTCATTCCATTCATTAATGCCGAGCCTAATCCGCTGCCCTGACTACCGGTATCGATATAATATTCCTGGATATGATATTCCTTACCGCTATACCAGCTCTTCGTATGACCAAAAGAGGCACCGAGGATCTTACCATCCTGTTCAATAACAAACCCCAGAAATACCGGATTGTCCATAAATTCCGTGAGGTATTGCTGCACATGCTGTACGGAGTCCCACTGGTCGTACCAGGGTTCGCCGCTAAAGACCTTGAGCATCAGCTCGGAGCATGCTCCAAGGTCGGTTTTGTCCATCAATCTGACGTTCGGATTCGTTCCCATTAAACCGCCACACCCCATGATCTGTGAATGATATCGTAATCCCCGGCAAGCCTAGCCGTCCAGATCGATTTGGCTGGCAGAAGTACAACACTACCAGGCTGTAGGATAGGAGCAAAGTCATCCCGACTCGACTCCTTACCTACTATCGGGTCATGGCTCACGCTCCTTTCCGTGGAGGGATCCAATCTTTCCGCCAAAATGGCGCGGGCTCGGTACAACCGGGATTTCACCGTTCCTTGCGGTATTCCTACGATCTTGGCGATACGGCTAACCGGCATATCCCGGTAATAGTGAAGCTGAATGACCTTGCGTAAATCATCATCCAGGTGAGTCACGGCTTCGTTGAGTTCGATCGCTTCATACGGCAGTGAATCGGCACCGCCATTGGCAAGTTCAACCGTGCGCAGCCGCTGCTGGGAACGCAGCAGTTGCAGGCATTCATGAATGAGAATACGGGACAGCCATGTTTTGAAATAAGCAGGCTCCTTTAAGGTAGGCATAGCTGCGAAGGATTTATAAATCGCTTCCTGTACAGCATCCGCACAATCCTCTTCCCGCTTCAGGTACAAACGGGCTAAGCCATACAAATTACGCTCGCAAGCGTGGATCAGCCTGCTAAAGGCTTCCCGATCCCCATGCTTGGCAAGCTGAACATCGTGCTCTATATTTGATTTCTTATTCACATTGGGAGACCTCCTCTGCAACACTTTCTTGGCCTTACATATGTTAGATGCATCAGAACGTGTTCAGGTTCACGTCAGCTCATCATTTTTTTTAAAAAAGCCGGATTACCATCACCTTCATTTTCGCACAAATCCGTTCATCATTTCCATATTGAATATTCGTCATGACGCATTATCAATCAAAGTGCGACAATTCTTCCATGAAGGCTTCGTGATCGGACTTCCAGCCAAGTACATTTACGAGGCCGGTTATAACTCTTAATGCGAACGAAGACCATTAGCGCGTTAGTTGAATAAAAATGGTTCCAAAATCACCTTCCCTGTGTGACCACTTTGTTGGGTTTCTATAATTGCTTTCTCATATTCCCGTAGACTAAAACGCGTTCTTGGTGCTTGAATAGTCAATTCCCCATCTATCACCAATTTGAATACATCACCAAAAGTTTCATGCCACCGAACATCGGAGATACCTTCAATCCATCTTTTAAGCCAATATGGCTTCACTCTGATATTAGAATGTTTTTGGTGTATCTGAGCCCAATTCATTTGGGTTCCTGACATAAGACCAATACTTAAGACTGTGCCACCTGGACGGATACACTCAATCAGGTCGTGTCCATCTTGCCCGCCAATGCTATCAATACCGGCCGTTGCCCCCATCCCACAGGTCAATTCCAAAACTCGATGGACAAGCCATTCTTTAGACGTGTCAATTACCGCCCAAGCACCAAGCGAATGCAGTTCCTGGGTATGTCTATCATTTCTTACCACCGCAATCAATCTGTATCCAAACACCTTTGGAAACTGTGCAAAAATACGTCCTATTGCAGAACCGCAAGCATTTACAATTAACACATCATCAGACTTTAACCGCAATTCTTCTGTACAAATAAGCCACGCTGTCATAGGGTTAATGTACATTTGGCTTGCTGTTTCGTTATTGATTTCAACGGGAACTCGAATTGCAAAATTGGCTTTTGTTTTCACGTACTGTTGCCAAGTTCCCTCACCACGTAGAGGCAGTACCCGTTTACCTAAAAGGGATGTGGTTACGGATGAACCAACAGCTTCAACAACGCCAACCCCTTCATATCCTGGTACTGCTGGCAGCTGAATTCGATGTTTATAGGCACCTCGAATCGGAATTAGGTCAGAAGGATTGATTGGACTAAGAATCATTCGAACCACTATTTCGTCGTGCTGAAGTTGTATATCGTCTACTCGTTGTTCTAATTCCAACACCTCAAGAGGATTTCCAAACTTCTTATACTGTAAAGAAATAAACTCCTTAATGCGTCTCACTCCTTACTGAATTATCCTTGCAGCCCGTTAGATTAATGGAATAGCTGTCGAATTGTAATTAGAGATGTGTCTATATAGATATATATTTAAACCTAATAATCAGCGGTCAGCATGTACGAAACGATTCATGAATATTAAATCACAAAAGTAATCAAGGGTGTCCCAAATGTCATTAGCATAAAAATGACGATGGACACCCTCTTTTTGTTTTATCAGCTTGTTCACCTAAGCTGTAAAAGAAAACCATGTATAAAATTAGTTTTATAGGAAATTTTAATTCAATTCGTATACGAAGGAGTTGAAGTAAAGTATGATCCACCCCAAAGACGACTACGAGGTATTAGGTAATAAAATCGAAGTTGATTCAGATGTGAACGAGGATCGTGATCGAGAGGAGCAGTTGGATGACTCCTTTGAGGCCTGGTATGGGAATATTAATGACCAAGTGAAGCTAAAGCTAGATCTCACGAAAGTTCCGCAGGACAGTGTATTTGATTCAGGCGTCAGCATGGATGAGGATCCAGCCCAGGATTAAAAGCTCAACAACCATAAACAAGAGGCTACCGCTGAATGAAGTTCCCCCCGTCAAGTAGACATTTAAAAAAATCCTCTAAGCCACAGCCTACGTTCGATATTCTACTGGGCTGAGGTGAAAACAGACAGGGATTCTCGACAATATGAAGCCCTTGCAGACCCTGTATTCTGTATTTTTCCTATATTGGAATGGTCAAGTATCATGTTTTATTAGTTCTGAATAAGCTACAATCATCGATCAGATTGGAGGCTTATTAATGATAATTAACCCATATTTATGCTCATATTGTCGATCCCCTCAACCATCTTATTATCCGTATCCTGCACCATATTATGCCGTTTATCCTTCTAATAACAATCATTTCGAACATGGCATTGGTGTTCATGCTGGTGGACAGCTTGGGGGTGATTATGGAGCAGGTATGTTTGTCGGTGGTCATCTCGGGAGTGGCCATGGAATAGGAGCTCATGCTGGGGGCCATCTCGGCGGTGACTATGGAGTAGGAGTTCATGCTGGCGGCCAACTCGGTGGTGGTCATGGGATGGGAGTTCATGCAGGTGGATATCTTGGTGGAAAATATGGTGTCGGTGGTTATACCGGTGCACATCTTGGTGGGGGACATGGTTTTGGCTTCGATGCCGGGGGCCATTTAGCCGGTTATAGTGGTCAATTCGGTTTCCAGTTTGGCGGACACAAGGATGAGTTCCGGTAATAGAAAACGGTTTTAAAAGGAAAAATCGGGAATAGATTTGATTTCGCAATACCCTAATATAGAAAAAGCATCGTTCAAGCTTTTACAGAGGCTTAAGCGATGCTTTTATCTTTTTATTTGTTTGTGTCGCAGCACTGTACTCACATAGTTAGAGACTCGATTAATTGCACCATTGATGCGTGGTCCATGTCTCCAAAATACGCAGCCATCAGCCGATTCACCGTCAGCGCATGGGCGCGCGAAAAAGAAATTTCGGTCATCCGTGCCTATTCTTTCTTCTTCGGATTCAGGGATGTTTCAAGCAAATAGTCAACGACCCAAGGTCCAATATTCGCACCGGAGGCGGCTGAATGAACGAGATGGGCAAGCTGATCCGTAGCATTCCCGATCGCCCATACTCCTGGTCGGCTCGTTCTTCCGTACGTATCGGTAACTGCGAAACCGGCTTCGTCTACTTCACAGAGAGAGGCAGCCAGTTCAGACGCAGCTTTGAAAGGGGCCGCCACAAAAACTGCTTCACATGGCACTTCCGTGCCGCTCGCTGTGGCGATGGAGACGAGTTGGTCCCCTTCCGTTACCAGACCGGTCACCTCGTCTTGAACGGTTTTAACTCCGAATCCATCAAGCCTTGTCAGCGTTTCGGAGTCGAACTCGTGTGGGCTTACGACCGTTACGTCTGAAGACCACGCGGTCAGGAACTTTCCAAGCTGGGCAAGGCGCTCCGGAAGTCCAAAGGCTACGAAAGGTTTGTCCCGAACTTCATATCCGCTGAAGCATGGGCACAGATGAACGTACTTGCCCAACCCCTCTTTTAAGCCAGGCACCATGGGGAGCACATCGACTAGCCCTGTGGCCAGTACTACGGCCCGAGCCGTGATCTTCATCTTGCTGCCCCAGACATCAAAGAGCCCATCGGGCCTTGCTTCGATCTTCAATACGGTCTCACTGCGAATTTCTCCGCCGTAGCTTACCACCTCGGAACGCCCACGTTCCAGGAATTCGACCGGTGTACTTCCTTCATACCCAAGGTATTCATGAATCTTAGAGATCATTGAATTACGAACGGGTCCTCCGTCATAAATGACTGTTCGGCGACGAGCTCGAGTGAGAAACAGTGCTGCACTTAGCCCTGCAGCTCCTGCCCCTACCACCGCCACATCGAAGATATCATCATGGTCTTCTGAAGTATTGCGATTCATCATGTTCTTTCCTCCTTACAACGATCTCTTAGTGAAATGAGTACGATTATATAATGGACATTATAGGTCTATAATAACTTTAAAAAATAAAAGCTGTCAAGAATGTTTTTCTTTAAGGGGTAGCGTCAGGCAAACGTTTAATCCTGATGTGAATGTTACCGCAACAATTTCAGAGAGAATAAAGGCAGATATTATGAATGGGAGATTACTAACTGAGCAAAACTCAGTAAACATCTCAGAATTCATTAAAGATGGAGTGGAAGACATGTATCCGTGGTTGAATTAAAATAGTTCATATATATGGACTCATTTAATGTGTGTCAAGTTAATATAGACACTTCATATTACAATCTGCCTCATATTAAAAAACACCGCAAGGCCATCGCCCTCACGGTGTCTCGTTTAGCTTATAAATCGTTCATATCATGAAACGGATAATTAGATCCGTTCTCATTCAATTCATATCCTTATCCACATATCGGCCTTGCTCGGGAACGGCCAAACGATCAAAGTCCCGGGCCAGCCGTGCAAGTGAAGCCGTAAGCTCCTTACCCCGCATCGAAACCCCGTGTCCCGTGATCAGAACCTCGGGATTCAGGCTTGCCAGGTGGCGAACCGATTCCCGCGCGAGATCCCAATCCGGCGTAAAATACATCGGCGGACCATGCAGCTCCTTCTCCTGCCCGATGACGGCTAGCGCCGACTCTTGCTTCACCGTAATCACAGCGTCTCCCGCTACGAGGACTCGGTCCCGTTCGCGGAACAGAGAGATGTGACCGGGACTATGGCCCGGTGTCGGCAGCCATTTGAATTCAGGAAGACCCGGCACGCTGCCGTCCTCCGGCAGAGGTTGTATCCTGGAGCCCAGATCGATGGCTTTGTTCGGATACATCGGAGCAACGCGGGCCATCAATCCGCCGCCTACGCTTGGATCTCCTGGTGGATAGTCTTCTTTTCCCGTAAGAAACGCCAGTTCGCTCGGATGAGCGTAGACAGGTACGCTCCAGCGGTCCGCCAATGCCTTCACATTCCCGACATGGTCAAAATGGCCGTGCGTAAGCACGATGCAAACCGGCGGCTTTCCGAATCTTTTCTCCGCTTCTTCTACAATGGAGCCTTCAAAATTTCCGAGTCCCGTATCAATCAGTACCCAATCTCCCGTTCCAGGCGTACCGATCATCTGGACGTTCACCATTACAGTACGCAAAGATAGAATATCCGGCGTAATCTCTTCAGTCTCTACGGCACCCGTCTTTAACATGCTGTGATCATTCATTATGGAATCGCCCCCACTTCTCGTTGTAAGTGCTTCTTGTAATAACATACCCGTTTTGGCACTTTTCAACGAAGAAATGGCGATTTTTTACTGAATGATTTTGTTAAGACGATCCAGATAACGCCAGCGAGTGATAAAGAAATAAACGACCTGGATGCTCAGGAAGAAGATAAAGATCTTCAAACTGTGTCCTACAATCGAGAAGTCTACCAGCTGCTGCAGGGCTATGAAGGCAACGCCGCTATGAATGAGTGCGATCAGCATCGGCAGGAAAAACATAATGACAAGCTGCTTGGTAATGATGGTGCCAAGCTCTTTTTTACTGAGGCCAACCTTAGCAATCATGCGATACTGCTGTTCGTCCCGAGCAAGATCCGCATACAGTCGGAAATAAACAAAGCTTGCCGCGAAGGTGAAGAAGACAATGCCGACCAGGCCGCTAACCATAAGCAGAATGCCGTTCTGCTGCTGGGCGCTTTTCCACTCCAAGTACAATGATTTTAGATAATAGCTGTAGTCTTCATTCTCGTTGAGACGATCAGAAATCGCTCTAGACACATCCCCTGTATTCTTCCAATCCTTTACGTAAAATGTATGGTATGCCGCATAACCGTAATCCTGATCCTGTTGTGCCTGGAACGCATCCTCGTACAAGCGGTCGGATACGACTAGTGTCTCGCCGTAGGCTGCAGGTACAGCAATGAACGTTTCGGCTTTGAGCACCTTTACGGTTTCCGATTTCTTGCCGTTTAATATCTCGAACTGATCATTCAAGGGACCGTCGATTCGGTAGCTGTTCTTCTCCGAGACCGTTCCCGGAGTCAAGATCCCTTCAAGGTCACCCAATGTTTCTGCCGGGTAACCCTGCGACTGAATGAGACTGTTATATTCGCTAAGCTTAATTAGCATCACCCCGTTATCCGAGAAAATCGGGGTCACCTCCGCCTCCTTGTAATTGAATCCGCCCTTTTTGAGCTCCTCCCTGATGATATCAAGATGTCGATTGCCTTTGTCCGCATCCTCGTTATACAAGGAATACGTATAAGCATAAGGGTTCTCCATGGCCGACAGGCCCGGATCCCCAATCGCGAGCGTGGTACCGATCCCGGTAAAGGCAGATGCTGAAATGACTGAAACGAGGAAGAACATTACCGCATTATCCTTGATTCTGTACAGCAGCTCCGATACCGTCAGCAGATTGGTTCGACGGAAGAAAAATCGCTCCTTCTTCTGCAAATACCGCATAAAATAAACGCTGAATTGGGTGAAGAGAAAATACGTACCCATGATAACGAGTACAACCCCTCCAAACAGCAGAATAAAATTAAAGATTTGGAGAATCGCAAAAGCCATAACCATGCCGTATCCGGCACCAATCAGCAGGACAGCCATTAGGGCCAGCCAAGGCGAGGCTTTCGGCTGCGGTTTGGGACTTTCCTCCGCTTTCACGAGCGCAAGTAGTGTGCCCTTCCGCAGCATGAACGACGAGCACAGGGCAATCAGCAGGAACAGGACGGCATAAGCCGCTGCCGTGATGATCAGCGCTTTGAGCGGAACATAAAACGGAAGTCCGTTCTCCACGGCCAGCAGTTTCGCGCTGATTAACAGAATCAGCTTCGAGAACAGCACACCTGTCCCGATCCCGGCTACGATTGCCGCAACGCCAATCAGTATATTTTCGATAAACAGCATCCGGTTCAGCTGCTTGCGAGACATCCCGAGAATCAGGAGAATACCGAATTCCTTCTTTCGGACTTTGATAAAGGCTCCCACCGAATACAGAAGGAAAAAGAACGAAAAGACAAACACAATGTACTGGGATACTGTCATGCCCATCGTACCCAACAAGGACATGGTATCGCTGGAGGAGACCAGACCGTCCTTCAGCTGCGGGTGAAACGAGAGCAACCCGTAGGTAAAGAAAATCATGACCGAGAAGGCACTGCTCAGAAAATGGGCGATATATGTCCGCTTGCTGCGCAGGACATTGTTAATGGCGAACTGGCGAAAATTCATGTCCCGAACCTCCCAGCAGCGATAACACATTGATGATTTTTTGATAAAAGGCCGACTGGCTCTCACCGTACGTGATTTCGTTGTACAATTGACCGTCCTTGATAAACACCACCCGATTGCAGTAGCTTGCGGCAACCGGATCATGGGTGACCAGCAGCATCGTCACTTTGTCTTCTCTGTTTCTCCGGTCCATCATCTCCATGACGTCGCGCGCCGATTTGGAGTCCAGGTTCCCCGTCGGTTCATCGGCCAGGACCAGCTTCGGTACATGGATCATCGCCCGTGCTACGGCCGTCCGCTGCGCCTGTCCCCCCGATATTTCATAAGTCCGCTTATTCAGTATCGATGTAATGCCTAGCTTCTCGGCCAATATGCCCACCCTGCGGTTCATCTCATCCAAATCCACGCCATCCAGTGCCAATGGCAGCAGGATGTTCTCCTTCACCGTCAGCGTATTCAGCAGGTTGAATGACTGAAAGACAAACCCGAGCTCACGGCGGCGAAACATCGCGAGTTTATCCTGGGATAAACGGAACGGATCTTCCCCGCCAATGTGGATCTCCCCGGATGTGGGACGGTCGATGGTGGAGATCATGTTGAGCAGCGTTGTTTTTCCGCTGCCGGATGGTCCCATAATGCCAACGAATTCCCCTTCGTTGATGCTCAAATTGATATTGGAAAGCGCCTCGTGGGACACCGCGGCCTTGTAGACTTTGCCCAGATTGCGCACGTTTAGTATTTCCATCTTGTAAACCTCACCTTCTTTATCTCATATCTTGTAAGGTTAGTGTATAGCATCCCCGGAGCTTCTCCTATCGATCACTCTTTCACCAATCTTACATCGGTGTAAGATTCATGTTTACTAAAAGTAAAAGAGCACCAAAAACGTCACTTATGCGCTTCTCAAGACCGCTCCGATTACGTAACGTTCCTACGATCGCTGTTGCCCCCAAATTTTCTGAACGAATTCACTGTGGTGAAAATTCGGGTGCAAAGCCGACCGCTTCGCTTCTTCGGAATCGTTTCGTCCTCTTTCGCTGGTGCGTGCCGATACCTACTCATTATTTAAAACAAAAGAAAGAACCTTATCTCAGGGTTTCATGATGATTTCAATAACCATCGTTTATCCGAGATAAGGTGCTATCATAAAGTATTTATGTGGATTACTGTACCGCTCCATAATCTAAGAATGACTTAAATATTGTCTGATTGACCCTACTCGGCGCCTAAATCCATACTGTTATTTTAATTTTAAACAGCCAACAACCTTACTTAACGTCATAAGCCTCGCCAGTCAGACGCTAACAGGACTACTTGTCCCGAGTCTCACCCCGAGAATATCAACCTCACGGTCGTTCCTCTCCCCGGCTCGGATTCCAGCTCGATTTGGTGGTTCATTTTATGAACGACCTCCTTAACGAGATACAAGCCCATGCCGGTGGATTCCTTCAGTTTGCGTCCGTTTTCCCCGGTATAAAACGGGTCAAACACCCGCTTCATATCGGATTTGGGTATACCCATCCCCCGGTCCGTGATCTCCAGCACGACATGGCGGTGATCCTCGCTCCGGTGGGCTTGGATCGTCACCTTAAGTCCGGTACCGGCGGAATATTTGATGGCGTTGGATAGCAGCTGCAGCAGGATGAACCGAAGCCACTTGGCATCCGTCTGGACGGTGAGAATCGAATCGATCCGGACTTCCGGATACACATGACTGTGAATAAAATAACGCTTATTCTCGTGAACTGCATCGACTGCCGCCTGATGCAGCTTCACGGGCTCCACACTGAAATCCTGCTCAAAGGTTTCGAGCCTGGACATGTAGAGCACCATCTCCAGCCCGCGCCGAATCCGGTCGGACTCTTCGGATATACTCTTGAAGGAGTCGTTATCATCCTCTTGCATGATCATCTCAATGACGGACAGCGGCGTTTTCATCTGATGCACCCATTGATTCATGAAGATCATATGCTCTTTCCGCCGGCGCTCCCATTCTTCCATGACCGTTCGGTATTGACGGTATTGCTCTTCCATCAGCTCGCTAAGGGCCGTAGGCAGCGGGGCCGATTCATTATGCTTGATCGATTCCTCCAGCGACCTGATGGGCTGTGACAGCCGCTCGTAGAAATCCCGGTGCGTGAAGTACCGGAATGCCAAGTATCCGCCCAGAATGGTTAGACCGAGGAAAACGGCATAAGCCGCTGTCACCGGATGATCATAACCGTCATACCAGAATACGAGCAGCACGACGAACAACTCGGCGACCGTAAATAGAATCAGGGGCAGTTGCTCACGCCAAAACAGCTTTTTCATAGCTTTCCCTTACCTCTTCCAAACCGTGTGCAGCCGATACCCGGAGCCACGGATCGTTTCCAGCGCATTCTCAATCCCTAACTCCGCAAGCCGTTTTCGTACCCGGTTAATATTCACGCTCAGCGTATTATCGTCAACGAAAGTATCATCCCACAGCTTCTCCAGAATCGTCTCGCGTGTGACCAACCGGGGGCTCCGGCTCAGCAGCGTCTCCAGGAGGATTGTTTCTTTTTTCGTGAGTAAGGATGTCCGATCCTCGAGAATCAGCTCCATCCGTTCGGGATACAGGACCAGCCCGTCCTTCTCAACCGTACGCTCGGCGGATGCTGCTGCATAATCGCCATATACGCGACGCAGCTGGCTGTGGATTTTGGCGATGACGATATCGTAAGCAAACGGCTTGGTGATATAATCATCCGCTCCGTTCTCCAGTGCCCTTAACTGATCGGGCGTCCCGTTCCGAGCGGATATGAAAATAATCGGACAGGTGGATACCGACCTGATCTGACGACACCAATAATATCCATCAAAGCTTGGCAGATTCACATCGAGCAGAACGATATGCGGCTTTATCTCGTGGAATTGCTCCAGCACATGATCGAAATCCTCGATGATTTTCCCATCATTTCCGTACCGTTCGATATGCGATTGCAGCATCCCCGCCAGCTTCGGGTCATCCTCAACAATCATGATTTTGTACATCCGTTCACCCTCCATGAAGCGTCAGGCCGCTCTTTCCCCTTCCGAAAGAATTCGCCTGATGGTTATGACTCCCTAACGATAGCCGCTTCAAAAAAGTTGATTCCGTCCGGCGATGCGCCCTGCACATACACCCGATTGTTCTCTTCGACCGAACGCTTGATCAGCATCGTATCCTTCAGTCTGGCCTCGTGATGATATGTAATCTTGAAGCCGGTCACTTGCCCTTCCCGAAGCTCCTGCTCATCTAACACGTCAAAGCACAGGTCTGCATAACGGGCATTATTCAAATGACCATTCGTATCGATTCCGCTGTACCGAACCGTGTACGTATACGCCTCATCCAGCTGTACCCCTTCCGGTAAAACGGCTTTGCTTGGCAGTTCCCCAACCGTTTCCTGACCGATCGGCACCTCGTATGGAAACATGGACGGACGCAAAATTTTCCGTTTATGAATATCCACCAGCGCCCATACCGAGCGGCCCTCGCCCAGCAATTCTCCATCGCCGTTCTTTATCCGATAATCCCGATGCCACAGCGCCCCTTTGGCCCCGCGGCTCCAGGTGTCCACATATACGGTTTCCATATCCCTTGGCATGCGCCGCATATCAAGCTCCAGCGTAATCAGCATCCAGCCCATGCCCCGCTCGATCATCTCCTCGCGACTGATCCCGAGCGCCTCAATATGCCGGTCAGCCGCTCTTTGCAAAATACTGAGCAGCGAAGACCAACGGCAATCCCCTTTAAAATCTGCATCAACCGATTGAATCGTATATTCTTCTGTCCATTGTTCAACCATAAGTCCCATGCCAGCTCCTTTATTATGTTCAGACTAACCCTATTTCAAGCATAATCAAATACCCGGCGTTTATCAAAGCATGACACGGTATTTCGTCTGCTGGAAAAAAGTGATTTTGTTATCATCCGGTTTAAAAATCACGTCTTTGGTTAATAGTAAGGCACAAACAACTATAACTTATACGAGGTGATAAACAATGAGTTTTCTTTGGTCATTAATCGTTGGTGGTATCATTGGTTGGATTGCAGGCTTGATTATGGGCAGAGACATCCCCGGCGGTATCATCGGTAACATCATTGCCGGTTTTGTCGGTGCTTGGCTGGGTGGACTTCTACTCGGGTCTTGGGGACCAGAAATGGGAGGATTCTACATCCTGCCTGCTCTGATCGGTGCCGTCGTGCTTGTCTTTATCGTCAGCCTGATCATGGGTTCGATGAGACGCGGCCGTTCCTAACTTGATTGAAACTAACTTAATTGAAGTGGATTTTTGGATTTCATGGTGTGACTCACCGGCAACTGCACGATCCAGATTACGCAGCGGTATTCGCGAATGAACGAATAAAAATCCACAACAAAACAGGGTGACCTATTCGCCATCATGGCGGTAGGTCACCCTGTTTTTACATGCTCCCCTTTCTTTTTTAAGTAAGAGGAAGTCCTTGCTTCTTCGCATAATTGCCCCAATGCGGCCTGCGTCCGTCGATGTCGCTAAACCCGTATTCATCCGATAAATCCCAGCTGGTTAGCGCCTTGCCGCTCTTGTCGGCAACACTGGGGTCGGCTGCAAGCGCCGCAATGCCCTGCGCCAGGAAATAGGGGGTCTCCGACTCGATGAAATGCGGCTCTTGCGCTGTGGCATCCTGCCAATTCTCTTCCGTAACACCAAAGTGATCCAGCATTTGTTCGGAACGCAGAAATCCTGGTGTAACGGACAGCGCGGTTACCTGATATGGACGTAACTCTTCCGCCATGGCTGCAGCAAGGTGAATCGCCGAAATTTTTGCCAGGCTGTAATACAAGTTCCCGCGATACCGATACGTAGATCCATCCGTAACTTCAATAACCAGTCCCCTACCGTTCTCCACCATCAGCGGAACACCGTAATAACTTGTGATCATGTGTGTGGTGACAGCTCGCTCCTGCATTAGCAATCCATCGGATAGAAACTGCTCCCAGAACGGGATGTTCCAGTGCGTGAGGTTCTCGCCCCCCCATATATCATTGACGAGGATGTCCAGTCGTCCTTGCTGGTCCTCGCGAATCCGTTCAAACAATGATTTTACTTGCTCTTCCACGGTATGGTCACATTGCACGGCTATGCCGATCCCGCCTCGCGCCGTGACCATATCCGCCGTGTCATCAATAGTCTCGGTACGCTTGATATCCGATACCTGCCCCCGTACGCTCCGTCCTGTGCAATACACCGTTGCCCCAGAGGCACCCAGCATCACCGCAATGGCGCGGCCAGCCCCTCGGGTCGCTCCAGCAACGACGGCTACTTTACCTTGTAATGGCTTGTGCTCATTCTTATTCATAGCGTAACCTCCTACCTGTATACTGAATTTTCTCAACATCCTTATCGTATCAGTCATATATGACATCCCTTGTCTTATATCCGTGCTACAATACTATTATCTTCTATAGATATTAAAGAGGTGACATGACTTGAGGGCGGATCGTCTATTGTCCATTATGCTGATGCTCCAGAACGGAGGTAAGAAGAACACCCGTTATTTAGCGGAGCAGCTCGAGGTATCGGAACGAACAATCATACGAGATATGGAAAGTCTAAGCTCGGCCGGTATTCCCGTCTATGCGGAAAGAGGCTCCTTCGGCGGTTGGGTGCTGGAGGAGAGCTATCGAACGAATCTGACCGGAATGACGCCTGACGAGCTTATCTCCCTGCTGGTCTCCAGTCATAGTCCGCTCATCGGAGATTTGGGAATCCGCAAACAGTTTGATGCGGCTTATCAGAAATTATTGGCCTCTTCCCCCCGCTCCATTCGGCAGGACGCCGAAATCATTCGGGAGAAAATCCATATTGATGGCGCAGGCTGGCACTCCTACCGTGAATCGCATCCGTATCTTACAGTGCTTCAGGAGGCACTATGGCTGGATCGTATCACCCGTATTCAATATATGAAGGGAGAGGAGCGGGTCGAAAGAATCATTCATCCGCTCGGCCTAGTTGCCAAACGCAGCACCTGGTATGTGGTCGCGGAATCCGAAGGCGATATGCGAACCTACCGTGTATCGAGAATCGTGGATGCCGTCATGTCCGAGGATACCTTCGAGCGCCCGGCTGATTTTAATCTATCCGAGTATTGGGAGGAGTCGCTGGCACGGTTCATGCAGAATCTTCCGCAGTATCCGGCACAGGTTCGAATGACCGTCTCTCTGATCAAGCGCTTTGAGCGCGAGCGATACGTAAAAATAATCCGATGCGACATGGAAAGCCAGCACGACGGATGGATAGCAGCCGATTTGGAATTCAACACCTTAGAATCGGCCTCAGCATTTCTTCTAAGCTGCGGAGCGGAAATCGAGGTGATGGCCCCGCAGGAGCTGCGTGAGCATGTCAGCACAGCCGCAAAAGCCATTTCACGGCTATATGAATAGATCATAAGAAAAACGCCTATCGACGTACCTTCACAGATGCCAGACCGCAGTTAGATGAAGTTTTTCTTGCGATATCAGGAGGTCACAAGCTTAAAGTTTATACTTTCTGATATCTATAAGTAAAACGACTAACGACATACTTTCTTCCTGCTATCTAAAAAAGCACCAGGCAAATGCCTCAAAAGGGAGGCTTGCCCGGTGCTTTTTGCTGCGCATATATGCGCCCTCATTATTGAATGGTATGGAGAGGCTTTAGGTTGGCTTCAATCTGTTCCCGCTTCTTCTCAAGGAACGGTGGCAGCGCAAGGGATTCGCCGAGATGATCGATATGCTCATCCGTGTCAAAACCCGGGCCATCAGTAGCTACCTCGAACAAAATACCGTTAGGCTCTCTGAAATACAAGGAACGGAAATAGAAACGATCAACAAACCCCGAATTCGAAAATCCTACATCGCCAATCCGGTTGATCCATGCTCGGAGCTCCTCCTCGTCCTCTACGCGGAATGCAACGTGATGAACGCCGCCCCGACCAAGCCGCTCCTGCGGAAGGTCCGTTCTTTCTTCAACGTGCACTTCCGCTCCCGTGCCGCCTTCTCCTGTTTCAAAAACAAGGATGTCCGCCTGCCCGTCTACTGGCGAGGCATACTGACCTTTGTAACGGAAGCCCATCAGCTCCGTCAATACCTTCACGGTCTGCACTGGATTAGGTACAGTCAGCTGCACCGGACCTAATCCGATGATAGCGTATTCCGCAGGAACCGGTCCCTTTTCCCAAGGGATGCCCCCAGGAACTCCCTCATTATGTTCATCCGAGACCAGAATGATGCGCTGGCCCTCGAAATCTCTGAAGAGAAGCGTCAATCGGCCGGCACGTTCCTTGATCTCCTCGCGTTCTACCCCATGTTCATCCAGCCGCTGGGCCCAATATTCCAAAGCGCGGTCACTAGGTACGCGGAGAGATGTTGCCGAGATGCTGTTGTTTCCCTCGCGGGTCCGGCCTGCCATCGGAATTTCGAAGAAGGTCAGCTCCGTCCCAGGGTTTCCTTTTTCATCGCCATAAAACAGATGGTATACCGATACATCGTCCTGGTTCACCGTTTTCTTGACCAGCCGCATGCCAAGAACCTTCGTATAAAATTCGAAGTTCCGCGAAGCCGCAGCCGTTAACGCAGATACGTGATGAATTCCTTTAAACTTCATGACTTCAACCTCCATCTATATTTGATTTATTCTTCATTAACAAAACACGATCTCAGACACCTGTCCTGTTGGATAAACGCCTTATTCAAAAAGCACCTTAATCAAAAGCACTTTAACCCTTGCTTCTTCAACTTATCGTGTGCATCTGGCGCTTAATCTCAGTTTAGTATTTAACTCAGGAATCGTCAAGTCTTAATATTAAGATATTTAAAATAAAAATAACAGAACTCCTTTTTCCCTAATCAAACCCGGAAAAAATAGATCTGTTATTCATTCCCTGCTATGCTGAAAGCTATCCTCACATGATTGGCCCAGTAACACCACGAACGAATCATCGCCTCTTTATGTATTGGATATCGCCTCCTCGCGATACTCGGAGGGCGTTTTCCCTGTTATTTTCTTGAATACTTGCGTGAAATATCGAGGGTCCTGATACCCTACCAGTGGCGCTACCTGGTATACCTTCACATCCGTATTCAGCAAAATGCTTTTGGCCTTCTCGATCCGGCATTCCGTCAAGTACTCCAGAAACGTATATCCCGTTGTTGCCTTAAACAGGGTGCAGAAATGGCTGATGCTCAAATCCGCCAGCTCCGAAACCTCTTCAATGCTGAGATCCTTCTGATAATTTTCCGCGATATAATCCTTGGCCTTACCCATAACGGCCAGGACATTGTCCTTGGCCTGCCCGGACCGGCTCTCGGCAATCCACTTGCTGAAATGGCTCTTGATGACATCCATCAACTGCTGAAGGGTGCCGGAAGAATGAAGCTCCTGCAGCAGTTCCTCCAGCGACCACTCAAACAGCACCTTCATATGCTCAAACTGCCGATACAGCACAACGCTCATCTCCAGCAGCACCCGCTCGGTCATCTCCCGGCTAAAGGCATGCTCCTCGATGTAAGCCTTGGTCTCATCAAAAAGTTCCAGCAGCCGTTCCTTGTGAAGCGTGCGGATGCTTTCCACCATGAGCAACTCGAGATGCTTCGGATACTTTGCTTCGCTGGCCGTTTCCATAATGGAATCGGGAGTCCCGAGGAACACCCCCTCTTCCCCGGAATAGAACCGCTGGTATAAGGCGCGGACGGCCGTCTCGTAAGCCGTTCCCAAGCGGTCAATCCCAGCCATGCTGGGGCTGAAGCCGACCGAGCAGGACAGCTTCGTATTCCGCTTGATCAATTGCACCAGATCCCTGCCGATATCCTCCTGCCGCTCTTTCGTCAGGTTCGGAAACAGCAGCACCCATTCACCGCTGCGGAAAGGGAATACCGTCAGTCCGCCATGCTGCAAAGACCATTCCTCGAGGACGTTCCGTACTGCAAAGAGCCACAGGCGCTTCTCATCCATGCTCCACAACTCGTTAAGCCGCAAGTAATGATCCAATTGAATGACGGCCATCGTGTATCCATGCTCCAGCTCGCTGTCTTCCAGCCACTGCATATGCTGCAAGGGGCTTCGATTTCCCTCGATAAATTCCGTCAGCATCCTCTCCCGGGCCAGCAGCGATAAAACCTTGACCGAGTGCATCATGTGGTCATCCGCAATCTGCTTCTCCAGGGTTCTGGCTGCCTTGGCTATCGTTTCCGTCAGCTCATCGTGATCGATCGGCTTCAGCAAGTAATCGAAAGCCCCTTCGCGCAGCGCTTCCCTCGCGTATTCGAATTCGCCGTACCCGCTGATGAAAATAATGATTCGTCTTGCCTGATCCGCCTTCAGTTCCTTCATGAGCGTAATGCCGTCCATCCCCGGCATCCGAATATCGCTGATAATGATATGCGGCGACGCTTCGCGCGCCAGCTTCAATGCGCCGTCTCCGCTCTTGGCCTCCCCAACGACCTCCAGATCGAGCTCATCCCATGGAATAGCCGCCTTCAGGCTGCGCAGAATGATCGGCTCATCATCGACCAGCATGACTCTGAATTTGCCTTCCGATCCGCCCATGACGTTCCCCCCTGTCTCCTGTTTACTCTGCTGCCGTATTCCGCCTAAGCTTCCAATACCGGACCGAGGACTTCTGAATTTGCTCCAATGCGCCGGCAGCATCGATCCGTCCTCCAATCATATCCTCGATCACCTTAAGGAACGAACTGTTCACCTCGGGTGATAACGTGTTGTCGTAAGGCAGAAAGGTGCTCGCGGATTCCTCCATCAATTCCGTGACTTGGGCAAAAACCGGCCCGGTTTTCTTCGAATCATAGTCAATCTTCATCGAAGGCACGCGCAGCCCTTCATACACCAGCCGAGTCTGCACCTCCGGGGTATAGAACATGCCCAGCAGCTCCAGAGCCGATTGCTTTTTCGTTTCATCCAAGTCCGATGACAGCCCGATGCCGATCGTATATCCCCCTGCCAAGGAGCGTTCTTCGCCGGGAAAAAGCGACGGAAAGGGAATGACGCCGATCTCATTCTGAAAATCCGGGTAATCCTCATTCTGCAGCAGCGTGATATCCCAGCTGCCGTTCATATACATCGCCGCTTTTCCTTCCGTGAACTGGGCAATCGCTTCTTCCGTGGAAAGATCGTTTGCGTTCGGACTGAACGCCCCTTCTTCGATCCACAGCTCCAAGTGCTCAAACGCCTCCAAATACGACTCTTGCACAAAGCTGGCCTGATCATCGCCTTCAACCAGGCGGTCAATCAGTTCCGGCCCGGCGTAGCGATCCATGAAATAATGGGCAAAAATTCCCGCCGGCCACCTGTCTTCGTTGCCGACCGCAAAGGGGATGATGTCGTTCTCCCGAAGGATACGAATAGCTTCGTCCATCTCTCCCAGCGTCTTCGGAGGCTCCAGCTTCAGCTGCCGGAATAAAGCCCGGTTATAATAGATCGGCTCTGCGTGTCCCTCGAAGGGCAGGCCATAGATCCGGTCCTCGAAGGTCCAATGGTGCAGATCCTTGAACTGCTCCTTCAATCCGGTATCCTGCAAAAAATCCGTTAAATCCATCAACCGGTTGGATCTGGCATAAGGCACGATCTCGGCCCCTCCGAACAAAACAAACATATCCGGCGGCGTACCGGTTACCATCTCGCTCTTCAGCTTTTGTTCCCGGTGAATCGTCTGATCGATGCTCTCGAAGTTCACCTTTACGTTTGGATGCGCTTTCTCATAAGTGCGGACGATGCTCTCGAATACGGCCAGCACCGGCTTGTCATGCTCTTTGTTCCAGAAATGCCGGAACGTTAGCGTGATTTTCTCGGGCTGTTCCTCCTGGGCCGGTCCCTGATTCTGTACCGTCACCCACACGACAGACAACGCCAACAGAGCGGCATATCCGACGATCCAGCCCCAATTCCAAAACCATCTCACCCTGCAGCCCCCCTGTCATGTCAGTATTTTCGGTATTCGAATTCGTATCAAGGAGCCGTAACCCGGGGAGGAACAGATCATCAGGCCGTAACGGCTGCCAAACCGGATCCGCAGCCTTTCATGGACATTCTTCAATCCGACCCCGTTCTCGCGATACTTTTTGAGCTGTCCCGGATCCGAATTCCACAGCTTCATCAGCGTTTCCGGATCGAAGCCCGGACCGTTGTCCTCCACGTCAATCACGATATCCTCGCCGTTCTCGGACACCCTGATGGAGATGAGCCCGCTTTCCTCCATCGGCTCGATCCCGTGATATAAAGCGTTCTCAACAATCGGCTGAACGATCAGCTTTTGCGTAACGTAGTGCCTCAGTTCATTCGGAAGCTCAATGCCGTAATCGAATTTTTCCTCGAACCTGAATTTCTGTATCCGCATGTAATGCTGGACATGCTCCAGCTCCATGCTGAGGGGGATCAGCTCATGATGCTCGCTGATGCTGATACGCAGCAGCTTTCCAAGCGAAACCACCATCTTGCTGATATCCTTATTGCCCTGAAGCACGGCCATCGAATTGATCGATTCCAGTGAATTATAGATGAAGTGCGGATTGATCTGAGCGACCAGCGCCTGCAGCTCCGCTTCCTTTTTTCGTGCTTGCTCCGTCTCGACCTGCCCAATCAGCTCCTGGATCTGGGTGCTCATCCGGTTAAAGCCGTCGATCAACAAATCCGTCTCGTCCTCCGCCACGTTATGCGACGGGATCGGAACGAAGATGCCCTGCTTGACGCGCTTCATCCCGTTCACCGCGCTAATGATGCTGCGCACCATTCTGCGCACAAAAAAACGGTCGAACAGGAACGCCGACACGAGCGAGATCAATCCCAGGATCAAGGCCAGGTTGCGAATCGGGACCGATTCGGCCGAAATCAGTTTGCTTGGCGTGATGGCGACCAGAAACCAATCTTTATTATGGGAAGGTGAATATGTGATCAGCGATTTTTCGCCTGCATATTGATCGATATAGTAGCCTTTTCCATTCGTCTTATAACTATCCGAGAGAAACGGGAATTCCGTCCGCTCCCCGATATGCCCGCCTGACTTGCTGAACACGATGTGCCCCTGCTGGTTGACCAGCAAAATATCTCCCTGCTTCAGCGTTGCCGCCTCCCAGAACACCTGATCAAGGAGATCCGGCTTCACGTAGATCACCACGGTTCCGATATCCTCCAGCGAGTAATAGTCCTTGATGACCCTGGATTGAATCAAAACGGGAGCGCCGTCAGCCGCAGAGCCGTTCTCGCCGGGTCCGACCCATACGGGACGCCCCTCCGCCTTCTCCACCGCTTCATACCATGCCTGCTGCCTCAGTTCCTGAAGCTCCATTCCGCCATTCGTGTTATACATCAACCGGTCATTCGAATAAAAAGCAAACGACGCAATCATCGGATGATTGATCAGATTGTTGATCTCCTGCCGCCGTTCATAGGTAACCGCGTATTCCGGCTGTTTCAGCATCTGCTGAACCGATTGCTGGGTAATCGCCGAGTTCGAAATCGTCGTGATTTCGTTCAAGGCGAACTTCAGTTTCCGATCCGTTTCCAGGAGCGAAATCCAGTAGAAATCATTCGACTTCTTCTCCATCGCTTCCGAAAAGCTGTAATAGGATACCCCGCCCAGCGCGATGACCGGAATGAAGACCAGAAGAATAATAGCCAGCAATATCTTTCGGCGGAGTTTCATGGATCCTTCCTCCCTCCACTCTACTATGTCTATTATTCTTCATGACAGGCCGCATTCCTTGTCGACTTCACCTTGCTTGTTAACTTTTTATGGCGCCTGATGTCAATCCGGCGATCACCCATCGGCTGAACAACAGAAATACGATGAGAAGCGGCAGCGTCGCCGTGAAGGTGGCCGACATGATCATGCCGAAATCAAGGCCGTCCTTATTGGTGAACAATTGCTGCAGCGCAATTTGAATGGTGTAATTCTCCCTGTTTTTCAATACGACGAGCGGCCAGAAGAAATCGTTCCACACGTTCATGAAGTTCAGAATCCCGAGCGTGGCCATCGCCGGGGTGACAACGGGAATGGCAATGTTCCAGAAGATCCGGAAATGCCCGCCGCCGTCGATCCGCCCCGCTTCGATCAGCTCGGTATGAACGGCAGAGGCGATGTACTGCCGCATCCAGAAGATGCCGAAGGCATTGACCATGGCCGGCACGATCAGCGCTTTGTAGCTGTCGATCCAGTGCAGCTTGGCCATGATGACGTATTGTGGAAGCACGCCCAGCTGGGCAGGCACCAGCATCGTGGCAATGACAAAAACAAACAGCGTCTTTTTCAGAGGAAACTCATACTTGGCAAAAGCATAACCCGCCAGCGTGCAGAGGAACACAACGGACAAGGTCACGGCCGTAGACACCACCACCGAGTTCATCAAGGCCCTGAAAAAATCCGTCCGCTCCAGCACGCGCGCGAAGTTATCGAAAAACTGCGTGCCGGGCGTAAGCAGCGGCGGAATGTGAAATGCCGCATCCTTGTCATTGGTGGCCACGACGAACATCCAGTAGAACGGAAAGACTGAGACCAGCGCGCCAAGGACCATGAAAAGATAGAAAAAGAATTTCGCGACAACACCGGGTTCATCCGGCTTTTTTCGGCTTATGGCGACTGTGCTCATGCTTTTTTACCTCCCGAATCTTTGCCTTCGCGGCCCAATATCATATTTAATACCGAGAACAGAATGGTGGCGATGAACAAGAGAACCGCCGTTGCCGCAGCCGTACCGAAGAATCCGTTCTTAAATGCTTCGTTATACAAATAAGTGACCATCGTGACCCCTTCCTGACGCGTAGAACCCGTGCCGGACTGACCGAGGAATACATAAGCCTCCGTAAACAATTGGAGCGCGCCGATCGTCGATACCAAGGTGACGAACAGAATGAATGGGCGAAGAAGCGGCAGCGTGATATAGAGCAGCTGCTGGCCTCGGGTGGCCCCGTCGATTTTGGCCGCTTCATAAATATCGGTCGGAATGCTCTGCAGCCCCGACAGAAAAATAATGGCGTTATAGCCCATCCACCGCCACATGACCATGGACGATATGGCGATTTTGACTCCCCACCAGCCGGAGTTGAACGGCACGCTTTCCGCACCGAAGGTGTTCAGCAGCCAGTTGACCATCCCGTTGTTTCCGAACATCGTACTGAACACCAGCGTCACCGCAACGATGGAGGTGATGTTCGGCATGAAATACAGAATGCGGAATGTGTTCTTGAATTTGTTCAAGGCCGAGTTCAGCATAACCGCAACAAATAATGCCACAATCAGCTGCGGCACGGTTCCCATCAAAGCCATAATGAGTGTGTTGCTAAAAGCGATCCAGAAGGTCGGGTCGCTTGTAATCAACTCGTAGTTCTTGAAGCCGACGTATTTCATCGGTCCGAGCGCGTCCCATTTGAAGAAGGACAAATAGATGGTAAAAAGAATCGGATACAGTCCAAAAATTGCGAACAAGATGAAGAAAGGCGATATGAACGTATACGCCGTAAACCGGCTTCGCACGGTCTCCGTCAACAAACGCCGCCTCGGGGGCACCGGTTGCGGTGACTCTGCTGTAGCTGTGTCTGCCATGAATGCACCTCCAGGTAGGTAAGGATAAATCCGAATCCGAGCGAAGAGAGCTTCCTCCCTACTCAGATTCGGACGGATTACGGGCTGAACGGGCTAGCGAGGAATGATCCTTTTCCTAGCTGCGATCAACCAGCGTCTTGATTTGTTTCATTGCGCTTTCCCATTCTTTTTGCGGGTCGGCCTTTTTCTCCAACACGTTTTTGAGCGCGTTCTTGATAATCGTGTCGGTCTGGTCGTGAAGCGGTCCGTAGTAAACCGGCTTGATGCGTTCCGCCGATTTGGCATATGCTTCGGAAATGACCTGGCCGCCGAAGAATTCATCCTTCTCCTCCGTGAATGAAGGCTCGCTGTAAACCGCCGGGATAGATGGGAACAAGCCGCTGTCCTTGAACGATTTTAGCTGATTCTCCTTGTTGAGCACCCATGAGATAAATTCGTAGGCTTCCTTAGAATGCTTGCCTTCCTTCGGCAAGGTCAGGAACGAACCGCCCCAGTTGCCTGCCCCTTCAGGAAGCTGGGCAATCTGCCATTTGCCTGCGGTATCCTTGGCATTGCGGATCGTGCCGGCAATCCAAGCCGGGCCGAGCATGACGCCAAAGTCTCCATCATTAATCGCTTTTTGCCATTCCGGAGACCACAGAATCCAGTTGCCGATCCAGCCTTCCTGAATTCCTTTTACCGTAAAGTCGTAAGCTTTTCTCACTTGCGGATTCGTATCTCCGATAAAGGAGCCGTCCTCTTTGTTGAAGTAGATTTGATCCGGGGACTGGTCGCGCACCCCGTTATATACCAGGTCCGTCAAGTCCGCGAACGGTTTTCCTGTTTTGCTTGTGAAGTCCTTGGCTACGCTGGCGAATTTATCCCATGAATCAATCGCTGCGCTAAACCCGTCCGGATCCGTTGGCAATCTGGCTTGCTCAGCCAGATCCGTACGGTAATATACAACCGTAGGACCGATGTCTGTAGGCAGACCGAGTTGGAAGGAGCCGTCAACCGATGTGGCCTGCTTCCATTTCCACTCCAGGTAGTTGCCTTCTAAGTCTTTGGCGCCAAGAACGTACAGATTGTAGAATTTATCCTGGTTGTTGATAAAACGCTCCATAAAGGCGATTTCTAATTGGAAAATGTCAGGCGCACCCGAACCTGCGGACAACGCTGTCGTCAGATTGTTGTGATGTGCGGTTTGGTCCGACGTATTCTGGAATTTGAACGTTATGTTCGGATGCTCCTTCGTATATTCCTTCGCCAGATCCTCATAGTTGGTCGTTCCCAGCGACCAGAAGGAGAGCTCGATTTTCTCTGTGGACTCGGTTCCTTCTTTCGTATTGTCCGTCTCTTCGTTGCTGCTGCCTCCCCCCGGAGATTCAGCCGTACTGCTTCCGTTACCGCCTCCGCCTCCACATGCGGCCAGCGTGAACACCATGATGATACTCAGGAGCAGCATGCTCCATGACTTAAACCTTTTCATCGTTCTACCCCTCTTCCATGAAACGTATTTTTCTTCTTTAGTCTAATGAAAGCGGCGTCAAATTTTGAGGTGGTAAACTTTCGAATTTGAGTTGAATTTATTACGATTCAGGTTCGTTTATCCAAAAAACGCAGCACAAAAAAACCGCATATCGAATGTCGATAGCGGTTTTATAGATTTCATGATGTTCCATCGTTTTCATGTAACGAATTTATATCGTCCATTTTACGATGGAGCCGGCATAGGTCATTCCCCCGCCAAACCCGTAGAGTAAGACGTGGTCTCCCGCTTTTAGCCGTCCTTCATCCACCGCCAGCTGAAGTGCAAGCGGAATGGAGGCTGCCGACGTATTCCCGCGGTACTCGACGCTGGTTAAGGTGCGGTCCATTGTAAATGGCCCCCGCTCGTTAATCGCTTCGATCATGCGAAGATTGGCGCTATGCGGGACAAACCAATCCACTTCGGCTGGGGTCATGCCCCCTTTAGCCAAAAGAGCGCGAACGCCGTCCGGAATGTTCCGAATGGCCCACTTATAAATTTCCCGGCCATTTTGAACAAGACAGCCGCTCTTTAATTCCGTGCCGTCCATTTGCTCGGAGAGCGCTGTTTTATACAGATGAATGCCGCCTTCGCCAAAGGTTCCCGATACAGACGCTATGACACTTGGCGAATCCTCATCTTTCTCCAGCAATACGGCACCGGCGCCGTCCCCAAACAATACGCATGTCGTCCGGTCGGTGTAATCCGTAATCTTCGATAAGGTTTCCGCCCCGATAACCAGGATCTTACGGTAGGCTCCCCCGGATATTAATCCGTCAGCCATCTGGAGCGCATATACAAATCCCGCACAGGCGGCATTCAGATCTAGCGCACCCGTGCTCGCAATGCCCAGCTTCGATTGCACCCGGGAGGCTGTACTTGGAAAAGAATACTCCGGAGTGCTTGTAGCCACAAGAATCATATCCGCATCCTGCACGGTAACACCGTACCGATCAACCATATCCTCCACAGCTTTAATGGCAAGATCCGACACGTACTCGTGTGGGGCGGCAATCCGGCGTTCCCGCATGCCTGTTCGCTGGACAATCCACTCATCACTCGTTTCAACCATCTTCTCTAAATCCGTATTGGTTAATATCCGTTCAGGAACATAGGTCCCGATTGCCGTAATTCTTGACTTTGATTGGCTCATCATTCACACCTCCAAGTTTATAGCTATTATATCACCAAGTACTAGTACTTGGTACTAATTTATTTTTATATATGTTCATTACAGCCTTCACCAACTTCACCTACATCTAAACACATAACAGCCATTCCACAAAAAAACCTTTATCGCGAAAGCGATAAAGGTTCTCTAAGCACGACTAGAAATAGACTTCCTCACCGACCGACATGGAATAAATGTGGAGGTTCGGTGCTTCCTCTGTCAGACGGGCTCGTAACCGGTCCGTTTCTCGTTTGTCTGCATGGACGAGTACGGTATGCAGTGCCGGAACGCCGGTTATCATCTGGCGCACGTCCGTCAGGCCCTGGTGTACCTTATACCTGATTTTTGTTACTGAGCAGGCACCGTATGACGCCGGATGTTGAAGGAGACGATGTCCAAAAGTCCCCTGGGAAACATGACCCGTGAGCAGGACCAGATTCCGGGTATCGCTGGACATCTGGCTATAATACCACTGCGCAAGATTCGACTGCATCATCCCATCGGTTACGAACCATAGCGATGCCCCGTGCTTCTGGAGCAAGGACTCGCGTTCCACCTCGCTAGCCGGTATGATCCAATCGTTCCGATTCAGTAATAACTCCAGCTGATCTCTCATTCCTTGATCCGAATCCTGGCTGCGAAGCCACTCCGAACGCTCGAGCAGTCGCTTCATCCCCTCGATCAGCGGCGCTTCGATCACGATCGGCACGTTTCCCCAGTTCCTGTGTGCCCATAGGATCATTTCCTGCCCTCGGCCGGCAGCCGGCACCGGTAATAATACCTTCCCGCCGGTTTGCAGCGTGCTCTCAATCTTTTGTTCCAATTGCTTCAGTTTATCGGCCTGTGAATTAGCGTCGGTCCCGTAAGCCGCATCCACGATAGCCAGATCCAGCAGCATGGAAGAAGGCTTGTCTACCAGCGCAGGGCTGTCATCCTCAAGCAGCAGCGATTCGGATGTATAGTCTCCTGAATAAAAGATCCGTTTTCCTTCAGCCTGTACCAAAAACCAGACAGCCCCCACCATATGTCCGCTTCGCCCCCACATGACCTCTACGCCGGGAAGCGCTTCAAACCATGTCAACTTCTCAGCCTCTTCCTCCAGGTACCGGTAGCGGATCGCCAGCTGATCCTCCTCCATATAAGGAAGCTCTACGCCTGCCCTTGCCGTGTACTCTCTCCAAGAGGCAAAGTAGTTCGTTAACTGCGCTGCCGTCTCACGAGTGGTCCACACCTCTCCTTGATAGCCAAGCCGGTACAGGAGCGGAATCGCCACCGAGTGATCCTCATGGGCATGCGACAGAAACACGGCATCCAGCTTCGGCACCTGTTCTTGCTGGATCATGGGATAGTCTCCCGATCCTTCCTTCTTGACGCCACAATCCAGGAGTAAATGAACCTGGCTGCCACTTAGTAAATAGGCGGAACGGCCATGCTCGCCTGCACCGCCCCACACCGTCAGTTTCATCATGATGCATTCCACTTTCTTTTAGAATTCATAGCTTCGACCAGCAGTAACAGCAGCACCGTCATACCGACGGAGACGACGGCCATCGCCATCCCGAGAGACACCTGTCCCTGCTCAAACTGCGCAAAGATATATGTAGCTGATGTCTGCATCGATGGAGGCAAAATGAGCAGTGACCCGACCAGCTCCCGTGACGCAATCGTGAAGGTCATGATCCATCCTGCCAGCATGCCGGGCATAATCAGCGGGAGCAGAATCCGCCGCAATATAAGCAGAGGACCGCCTCCAAATACCTGCCCCGCCTGAAACAGGGTACCGTCAATCTGCGTAAAGCTGGCCTTCACATATTGCACCGTGTATGGGAGGAACAGCACGACGTACGTCAGCACCACCATCCCATAGGTATTGTAGAGCGTAACCGGCATCCATGGCGCATTCCAGAGCAGGATCAAACCGACCACCATCACAATGCCGGGGACCGTATTCGGCAAAAGACTTAACAGATCGATGACCCGCTGCATCCGTGCCTGGGACTTGCCGATCGTTAGGGCAAAACCGGTACCGAGTAGAACAGCAACCGTAGATGCTGCAAGCGACAGACCCAGACTGTTACTAATCGCTTTCTGGCTGACCGATCCCCAGGACAGCAATTCCTTGTAATGATCAAGCGTCAGATTATCTAAGGACAATCCGGCTCCGCGGAGCTTCATCAGGGATGCCGCAATGATTGAAAAATAAGGAATGCCGACAGACAATATCAGCAGCAAACCGATGTATAAAGCGCAGACGGCGCCTTTGCTGCCGCGCAGCGAATATCTTTTGGAGCGCTGACCTTTGCCGCCGACAAGACGGTAGGTAAACCTCCGGCTGATCGTAGACTGCATGTACCACATCACCAGACAAACCGACAGCAGGACTGATGCCAGCGAGGTCGCTTTACCGAAATCGATGGGCCAGCTAGAAATATATTTGTGGATTTCCGAGGTCATCACATAATAGCCGATGCGGCGACCAAACGTTGCCGGCGTGCCGAATTCCGCAATGGTTTTTACGAACACCAGCATCGCACCCATGCCGTAAGAGGATAACAGCAACGGCATTATGATTCTTCTAAACCGGTATCCTGCGCTTGCGCCATGAACCGCTCCGGCCTCCTCCAGATTACCGCCGATGCGGATCAGAGCGTCCCGCAGCAGCAGGTAGAGAAACGGGAACAAGTGCAGACTCATGATCAGCACCATGCCTCCGAAGCTGAAGAAGGAATCGCTCCATCTCGCTGCTCCCGGCAGCCACTGATGTAAATATCCGCCCTTTTGCATAAATAGAATCCAGCCCATCGAACCGATATACGGCGGGGTCATGAACGGAATCATCAAAATCACGTCCACCCACCGATGCTGTCCCAACCGGGTTTTGGCCATCATCCAGGCAAGCGGCAGCGCAAACAGTGTCGATCCTGCCACCACGCATACCCCTAGCCAGATGGTTTGCAGCAAAATACCGGACAGCTCATGACCGGCTATCGTTCGTATCGGCGCCAGCCAATCGAAGTGCTGATCCGGGTATACACTTTGCCAGAAAATAAGCAGCAATGGCACACCGATGCTTATAATAAGAAGAAAAAGGGCGAGAATAACGCCCATTTTCCGTAAAAATCGCTGACTGTCCATGATGACAGGTCTCACTTTTCGGTTCACCTCACATTGCCTTCCTGTGCTTCACTCCTAGAGGTTGTTCAAAAAGTCCGATTTTGATAAGAAAACCAATCGAGGTCAATTCAAGGACGAGCGACCGCGATTTAAAGGTAGGTTTTCTTGCGATACAGAATTTCATCAGCGTAGCAAGATAACTAATATCTAACACGAAGTGAATCAAGAAGCAACTCGGCATCGAATCTTGAATTCATCCGGGCCTTCCGGTGCTCACGTACAAACTACGTACGCTCCGCTCCTCACTCCCTAGCTTCATCCAACTGAAGCGTTTTGTAAAAACGCACATCGGAAGCATAAGCTTCGTTGCTGAAAACCGACCTTTTTGAACACGCACTCTTATGCACTTACTTGAATACTTCGGAAAAACGTGCTGCCGTCTCATCCCCATGGTCATTCATCCAAGCCCAATCCACTTTAAACACTGGAATATCCTTCAGATTGGTCCGGCCTTCGGCCTCCACATCCTCACGACCCGGAATCAGATAGGCATCCGCCACCAGTTTCTGCGCTTCGTCAGACAGCAAGTAGTCGATGAAAGCCTTGGCATTATCTACGTTCGGACTGGATTTCAAAATCGCAGCCGGTCTCGGACTCACGACAGTTCCTTCCTCCGGGTATACAATGTCAAGCGGCTCGCCTTTGGCTTTAGCCGAATACGCCATATAATCCACGCCTGCAGCAACCAAACTCTTGGCACCGGTGATCACAGGGTCCAGTGCTTCCTGGTTCGCTCCTGCCATAGCAGTCCCATTGGCTTTATAATCCTCGAACAGTTTCCAGCCTGCGTCGCCCTTCACGCTCAAATAGCCCGTGATAAAATCCAGCGCCGATCCCGACAGCGTCGGATCCGGAATATTGACCGCATCCTTCCACTCTGGCAAGCCTAAGTCCGCCCAGCTTTGAGGCGGCGCAGAGACCAGATTGGTGTTGTATACAATCCCGAGCGCCGATGCGCTTGTGCTGAAATAGTTTCCTTCCGCGTCGGACCAATCCTTATTCAGCTTGTCCGCATTGGCAGCTTCAGGATAAGGCAATGTCAGACCATCCGCCTTGAGCGCCTGTGCGGATGGGAGGGAGGCCAGAATGACAACATCCGCGACCGGATTCGATTTTTCCGCTTCCATCCGTGCCAAAATTTTGCCCGTTGTGCCTTGGAACATCTCTACCTTCACTCCGGTCTTAGCTTCAAAACCGCTCACGATATTGTCGGCAAGCTTTTGAGGGCCAGCGCTGTAAAGGACGAGCTTACCTCCGGTTTGCGCACTCCCCGATGCAGTTTGCTTGCCTGTATCCTGTGCCGGCTTAGTAGCTGAATCCCCATTCGGCGTACTGCCGCATCCAAACAGACTTAGGCTCATAACCGATGCCAACAACAGTACCGCGCTTTTTTTCCGGAACTTCAATTGACTCATTTCTCCCCAACTCCCCTTCATCTTAGCCTGCAGCAGCAGGTGTGCGTTTTGCTATATTCTGTTGCATGCTCACGTTCTTATCATGACTTGTTCCTTCACCCATCTGGCAGATCGTATGCGGAGACACGTACAGATTCACGCGTTCTCCGACCGGAATTCTCTTGTCCAGGTAAGCGGTCCACTTGTCCAAACCATCCACCTGTAAGTGAATTTCGTATCGCTCGCCTACATAGCTCACGCTTAGCACGATTGCCTGATAGCATACATCCTCCGTGCTTGTCCTGCTCCAGCTCACATGCTCCGGCCTCACCATGGAGTGATCGACCGTCACCCAATTGGACTTGCCGATAAACGAAGCCACAAAGGGATGACTGGGTGTTTCATATATCATCTCCGGGGTTCCACGCTGCAGGACTTTCCCTTTCCGCATGACCACAATTTCATCCGACATCGACATGGCTTCCACCTGATCGTGTGTGACATAAAGGGCAGTCAACCCCATATCCTTCACAAGCGACATCATTTCGATCCGCATTTCCTCCCTAAGCACCGCATCCAGCGCACTCAGAGGCTCATCGAACAGTACTAGAGCCGGACGGATCGCTACTGCTCTGGCAAATGCAACCCGCTGCTGTTGTCCACCGGACAGCTGATGCGGATAACGATCTTCCATTCCTTCTAAACGGACCATAGCCAACGCTTCGGTTACTTTTTGCCTGAGATCCGTCTTAAGCTTGGCCGCTTTTAATCCGAAAGCAACGTTCTCGTATACCGTCATATGCGGCCAGAGGGCAAAATCCTGAAATACCATCCCGAAGTTGCGTTTGTGCGCCGGAACGTCAATCTTCTTGTGCACGGAGTAGATACACCGGTCTTCCGCATAGATTTCTCCTCCGTCCGGTTGTTCCAGCCCGGCTATCATCCGCAGCAGTGTCGTTTTGCCGCAGCCTGACGGCCCGAGCAATGTGGTGAATTGACCATGACGCAGTTTTAAATCGGTAGGAAGTAACGCGGGTGTACCTTGAAACGATTTTTGAATGCCCCTGATTTCAATATCCACTTTCGATCCCAACCTGTCTTCTTAAGCTATTTCCAGTGTAAGGGTTACGTTTAAGCGTTGTATTAGACTAATGTAAACTCAGAATTAACTTTTTGTTTGAATTCTGTTGATACTCATAGATTAAATCTATATAGAGAGCATAAATAAGAAATCATCAAGGGAGAGATATATGAATGAATCTGATGAAGCTGCAAATTGTGGAGCTGATCGACCGCCATCATCATATGACCAGCGTGGCAGAAATACTTGGCATTAAGCAGCCAACAGTTACTTTTCATATGAAGTCACTGGAAGAAGAACTGCAAGTCCGGCTGTTTGAGTCCCGAAGCGGAAAAACATTTCTCACCGAGGCTGGACAAGCTCTGCTGCATTATGCGGTAAAAATAAACGCGCTTGCCAAGGAGTCGGAGCGGGTCGTCCGCGAATACGACAGCTTATATCGGGGAACGCTGCACATTGGAGCCAGTTATGTCCCTGCCACCTATCTGCTGCCCGCGATATTGAATACCTTTGCCCGTGAGTTTCCTGGCATACGGATCTCCTTATCCGTCAAGCCTTCTCCGGTTATCCGTGAGATGCTAGCGCGGCACCAGATTGATCTGGGCATTATTTCATCCGAACCCTTTACGGGGTCCAGTCTGCAGGCCGAGTCCTTGTGCAAAGATGATCTGGCCCTAATATGTTCGCCTGACCATCCGCTAGCCAAAACGGATTCGCTGCAGCCCGAGCAGATCATTCGGACTCCCTTCGCCTTGCATGGAACCGAATCCAGCACAAGGCAGCTGACGGACCTGTGGCTGGAGCAGCATGGTTTGCATATGAGGAGTCCGGTAGAGCTCGACTCGCTGGAAGCGATCAAGCAACTTGTGTTGATGGGGGACCATGTTTCCTTTATGTCACGGATGGCGGTACAACGGGAGCAGCAGCAAGGTTTACTGCACATTATGCCGATTCCCGGCCATCGGGCATCCCGGCACATATTCAGCGTCCATAATAAGGACCGTCTTCCTTCCGTCCAAATTCAGCGTTTTCAAGAGGTTTTGCGTGAAGTGGGCAAACAATTGGAGCAGGTCCTGTGATCTAGGTGAGTATATTCTGTAAGCTATGTGGATGGATTAACAAAAAATGTATGCTGCTATTCAATAATTCTATAAACATTTGATACAATCGCCCTCCCCCGTTAACAACTCACAATTATTTAGCGTTTAAAGTAAGCTGTGTACCTAAATCCAGCTTATGGGAGTGATTGTGTTGAGAAAATGGAAACAGCTGACGTTGTCTTTCATGGTAGGTTTCGCGACTTTAGGAAGTGGACTAACCGGTCTCCAGTCGGAGGTTTCGGCCGCCGCCAATGCCGTGCCTTCGTATGAAGTGAAGTTCCTTGCCAAACCCGAAACCGTGCTGGAATCCGGTGGGAGCCTGCGGAGCGAAGTCATTCAAGCATTCGGAATAGCCTCTGTTCCCCAAGCGATCGGTGTTGCTTATTATGATACAAACAATCTGGAACTGGATGCCGAAGGCTGGAATGTCCGTTTTCGCAAAAAAGAGGATAAAGATAACTACGAGCTTACCTATAAGAAACGGTATCCCATCGTGAATGGAGATATTAACGCGGCGCTCAGCTTGGCAAACCAGGAAGGCTTTGATGCTTCGGATGACAATTACGAGGCCGAGATTGATTGGGGCTACGGCAAACAAACGCTTAGCTTCTCCAACACCAAGAAAGTAAGCACGAATACAACCGGCACAACGCTTCCATCCGAACAAGACGCTTTGGCTTTACTGCTGGACAAACTCCCAGGTAAGCTCAAAAAATGGTCCTCTCCGAATTGGGGTCAACAAAAGCTCTCACAGTCCCGTATTCATGGACCGCTGACGTTCTACCGCTATGAAGGATCATGGAAAGGCCAGAAAATGAGCCTCGAAGTTTGGCCGATCCGCAATGCAGACGGCACAGGAACCGAGAATCTGATCGAAATCTCTTTTAAAACGTCCGATGTCTCGGTTGCTTCCCAACTCCGATCAGAGCTAATGGACACCCTGGAGTCTAACGGTTGGCTTCTTCCTATGGATGGCTTGAAGACACAGCTGATATTGGAAAGATACTAAGATAAAGATATTTAAGATAAAAAAGATATTAAGGTAAAGAAAAGAAGGGCACCCGCTATGTGGGTGCCCTTCTTTCTGATGCTTCATGATTCTTTTCACGAGTTCATGCGGGGGATAACAAAAAAGACCGCTATCGATTACTCGATAACGGTCTTTATGGTTGTTCGCTTGGCGACGTCCTACTCTCCCGGGACCCTTCGGTCCAAGTACCATCGGCGCTGGAAGGCTTAACGGTCGTGTTCGGTATGGGAACGCGTGGAACCCTTCCGCCATCGCCACCAAACGGTTCAGATGCTTGATCACCTGAAAACTAGATACGAAACGAATTTGCAGCACATTGAAATATGTTTTGGATAAGCCCTCGACCGATTAGTATTGGTCAGCTCCATGCATTGCTGCACTTCCACCTCCAACCTATCTACCTCGTGGTCTTCAAGGGGTCTTACGAATTGGGAAATCTCATCTTGAGGGGGGCTTCACGCTTAGATGCTTTCAGCGCTTATCCCTTCCGTACGTAGCTACCCAGCCATGCTCCTGGCGGAACAACTGGTGCACCAGCGGTACGTCCATCCCGGTCCTCTCGTACTAAGGACAGCTCCTCTCAAATTTCCTACGCCCACGACAGATAGGGACCGAACTGTCTCACGACGTTCTGAACCCAGCTCGCGTACCGCTTTAATGGGCGAACAGCCCAACCCTTGGGACCTACTTCAGCCCCAGGATGCGATGAGCCGACATCGAGGTGCCAAACCTCCCCGTCGATGTGGACTCTTGGGGGAGATAAGCCTGTTATCCCCAGGGTAGCTTTTATCCGTTGAGCGATGGCCCTTCCATGCGGTACCACCGGATCACTAAGCCCGACTTTCGTCCCTGCTCGACTTGTAGGTCTCGCAGTCAAGCTCCCTTATGCCTTTGCACTCTTCGAATGATTTCCAACCATTCTGAGGGAACCTTGGGGCGCCTCCGTTACTCTTTAGGAGGCGACCGCCCCAGTCAAACTGCCCGCCTGACACTGTCCCCGTACCGGATTACGGTACCAGGTTAGAACCTAGATACGATCAGGGTGGTATCCCAACGTCGCCTCCACACAAGCTGGCGCTCATGCTTCAAAGGCTCCCACCTATCCTGTACAGATCGTACCCAAATCCAATATCAAGCTGCAGTAAAGCTCCATGGGGTCTTTCCGTCTTGTCGCGGGTAACCTGCATCTTCACAGGTATTAAAATTTCACCGGATCTCTCGTTGAGACAGCGCCCAAGTCGTTACGCCATTCGTGCGGGTCAGAATTTACCTGACAAGGAATTTCGCTACCTTAGGACCGTTATAGTTACGGCCGCCGTTTACTGGGGCTTCGGTTCACAGCTTCGGGATTACTCCCTAACCGCTCCCCTTAACCTTCCAGCACCGGGCAGGCGTCAGCCCGTATACTTCGCCTTACGGCTTCGCACAGACCTGTGTTTTTGCTAAACAGTCGCTTGGGCCTTTTCACTGCGGCCCCCTCGGGCTATTCACCCTACCGAGGCACCCCTTCTCCCGAAGTTACGGGGTCATT